>JBILRW010000003.1:0-83564 GCA_044372405.1 Alphaproteobacteria bacterium | reverse complement strand
TACGTTCTGCTGAATCCAGAATCTTGTTCTTATTTGTCATGCCCTACGTCTAACACAACTCAAAACGCAAAGATAGATCTTCGTTCGATAGGGGTATATGCGCTGATTTTTTCAGCGGCAGACGGGCGAAATAATCCCCGTACAGCGCCCCCAATTTGACGTTCATTTGATGATCCACCAAATATATGGCGGTTTCAGCGATACGGGCGGCGAATTCTTCGATTTCGATGCCGTAAAATTGATCCACGTCGACTTTGGAGAAGAATTGAATTTTTTTAACATCCAAAAAAGGCATATTTTCATTAGCGGGATACAGGGCCTGCAAGACCTCCGTTTCCAACAGGCGCAACTCGCGGTATGCCAGAATCAAAAAATTTCCACACCCACACGCGGGGTCAAAAAAGGTCAGCTTTGCCAGTTTATCCAAAAACCGCTGCAGCTGCGCGGGTCGCTGACTGGATTTGGAATCGCGAATTTTGACAAATTCCGCCCGCAGATCATCCAAAAACAGGGGGTGAATGGTTTTTAGGATGTTGCGCTCGGACGTATAATGCGCCCCGCCTTTGCGTTGTTCCTCTGGCAACATCACCGTTTGAAACAGGGACCCGAACAATGCCGGCGATACTTTGGACCAATCATAAAGGCAGCATTGCAACAAAGCCTCTCGCATGGCCGTATTAAAACTGGGCGTGCGGATGGGATCGGCAAACAGGCCGCCGTTGACATAGGGAAAGCGGGCCAGGTCCTCATCCAACGTGGTTTGGCGTTTGTCCTCGGGTGTGTTTAATACCTCAAACAACTGAATCAGTTTTGGTCCCACATCGGTGCCATCGGGGGCGGTGCGATCATCCATATACCGAATAAACAAATCCGGCACCGCAAACATACCCGTATCATCGGCAAACAGGCAAAACATGACACGCACCAAAAAACGCTCTAACGATGCGCCTGTGTACCCGCTTTCCTCCAGCCGTTCATGCAATTGCCCCATTAACCACGCGGCCCGAATGTTGGCCTCGTCCTGATCCTTATACGTTTTGGTTTCCAGCCCCGCGATAAAGGCAAACAGGCGAATGTTTTTGGGCAGATCGGATAGGGAAAACCTGTTTTCCTCTCGCGTTTCCAAATCCAGCAGTTCAAAGGTTTGAAAATCCGACAGCAAAATATAACGGGGCCGCTCCTCGTCCTTTAGCGCCAGAAAATAATCCGTGGCTTGATCTCTGGCCTTCTTCAGGTCACGGCCCAAAGATTTTTGCTCGACCAGCAATTTTCCCGGCCAGAACACATCAATAAAGCCGGTGGTGTTGTTTAATTTGGTAATTTTTTTCTCATAATACACATACACATCACGGCGGGTTAGACCAAAAATGTTGAAAAACTCGTTATAAAAGGTCTGGGTTTCCCCCTTTTCATAAAACGCCCCCGCCCAGTCTTTGGAAAACTGGACTGCGCGGGCGCGCATTTCATTCCAACCGATACGAAAAGACATAACCCCAAGGCCCCCATTTTCGCCGCTATTTTGGGGAAGGTCAGGCCGATTGTCTATAGCTCTTTTTTAAGGCACCGTTTACCCAATTTTCGGCCGATACATGGTTTTTAGCATGGTAATGGCCGGGGACAGGGCCTTGCGCCAGGCTTTTTCCAGCTCTGGCGTAAATTGATCGCCCTCAAATTTTTTAAACGTGGCCAGCAGCGCCTCGATCCAATGCGTATACATCTCGGGGCGCACGTTGCGGTGGGCTTTATCGTGGATGGTGCCGACCTCTTCCAATTTGCGCTGGGCAATGCGTTCGTTTTTCCCGCTGATGTACATCAAAACGAACCCCAGGCTTTGGCGCATGATTTGTTTTTGTTTTTCCAGATCGGTTTTGCGGAACATCTGGCGGATTTCTGCGCTGCGTCCAAAAAAATCCTCATAAAACGCATCCCAAAAATCGGCGCGCATGGCGCAGCGGCCATAGCTGCGGCTGACCATTTCATATAGGGCGGGGTCCAGGGTTTCCGACATAATAGCCTCTCTCTCTCTCTCTCTCTCTTGCGGTTGAATTTTTATTTATAAACCACCATAAGGAGAAATCTATGATTTTTCCATTAACAAAAAACACGCCCGTGCTTTTTTAATGAGCAAAACCATACATTTGAATGTTGGGATGGGCTTTTTCATCCGTGGGTATGGGATGCATGCCAGCGGGTAGAGGCTTTTTCCCCGTGGCAACCTCATAAATCCACCGGTCAGGACGGGCGTCCTTTGTGCAGACCACCACCGCATCGGGACGATGTTTTTGGATCACGGATTGGGCTTCGCCTTCGGTTTTGGCCCTAAAAAAACGGTCCAGATCTTCCAAAGCCCGGGGTTCCCGATGGTAATTCCCGGCCAGGGCCGTATACGGCGTCCAGAATAACAACGCCGGCATAGCGTCACTATGAATCAACACCAAAGGAGCGGGGGGCAGGGCGGGCACCAGACTCTGCTGAACAAACACCCGTAAATCGTCATCGCAGGTATCCGAAGTGGATTTACTGGACGGCCAAAATTCCCCTAAAAACGTTAACAACGCAAGGGCCACAAACGGCAGGGCACTCAAAAGGAAAACACTCGCGGCCCTCAAGCTGTTGGATAACCCGGCCATTTTGGGCGTTTTGACCAAAAACATCAAAAACGGCAGAAACAAAAACAACGCCGGCAAAACACCATAACCATAAAGACGCGCCACCGAAAGCCCCAGCACAAGCGTCACCGTGGCGTAAAAAACAACAAACAGTTCCGGAGAATCTACCGGAAGGATCGTGTCCCGTGACGTTTTCAGTCTCCGAAAGAAAAAAACATAACCCCCTATAAAAAAGAGGTTAATCGCCAAAACGCCCAACCAGGGCTGTGGGGAGAAAACATCCTTAAAGACATAGGCCAGGGGCATCTGCTCAGAGACCTGGGGCAGAAAAGAATGGATGATATAGGGATCCAGGCCGCCCATAGTGAGTTTATAAAACTCAGGGTACAAAAACAGCATAATGCCCAGAATCAAAACCAGGACCCCCACGGCAAAAAGAAATCGGTCATAAAAATCATGATTTTGGACACCCTTTAGGGCCCAAAACCCAAGCGTCAATAACCCCAAAAAACAAACGTAAATTACAGAAACCGTGTCATAAAAGGGAATCCAAAACGACGGTTGCTCTATCAGGACGGCCAGCACAAGAACCAGCGTTGTTGTACCCAGCATTGTTAACAGGGGGGCGTGATAGGAATCCGGACGCCTTAACCAGCACACCCCCAAAGCGGCCAAACACAGGGCCGTCACCATAAAAAATTCAGGGGATACCCAAATACCCAGACCTGTAATCAAGCCTAAAGGCACCGCATAACGTCCCTGCCCCCGAATCAAACTGTAGGTAAAAACAAATTGAAACCACGAACAGACGAGCAGCAACCCATGATGATCCGGCGCACCTGGCTGAAAAACGTTTGAAACAATAGGATTTAAAACCAACGCCATCAGCACAAATAGCTGAGCATACACAGGCATACCCTGCCCCACCATCCAACGCCATAACAGGGCTAAGGCCAAAACAAACAGCAGCGGTGGCACAATCATCGCCGATCCGATCAGGGCCTGTTTTTCATCAAAAATCAGACTTAGGGGGGCATACCCCGCCAGCAACAACACATCCACCGGCCGGGTCCAGGGCGTCACCGTCCCTGTGGGGGGATTGGTGCGATGAATCGTGTGATCCGCCCAATCCCCCGTTTGAATCAAATTTTCCACCACCACCAGGCGCAAAATACCATCGGGATCCTGCATGGTTTTTGTCCAAGTATCCGGCTGAATCCACACCGGCAGGGCATTAACCCCCAAAACAAAAAGCAGGCACAAAAACAGGGGGGATAACCTGTGAGACAAAGGGTTTGCCAAAAAAGAGCCCATAACGATTTGTTTACACCCTGATTGTAATTTAGGAAAACATCGTATACACAAAAAAGAAAAAGGTACCACGATGTTTTTTAATCGCCGGATGAAAAAACGCACGGAAATTCGCCTGCGGCCCTGCCCCAGCGCGGGGGGGGATTTTCTTTATTTTCCCTTTGATCATCATCGGGGGGGTGTGGGGTATGCCGTCAAAGCGGCAGACCTGGACCAGGCCAAGGCCGCCGACTGGGACCCGTTTTCTTTTGTGTTTGTGCCCACATTATTGCTGGGCCTGGTGATTGCGTGGCTTTTTGATTATGATACCATCGGATCGCTTTTGGGGATGGGCCTGGGCCTTTGGCTTGGGTTTCTGAATTATGACTGGCAAAAACGGCGTTTTGAGCGGTTTCTTTCCAGCCTAACCCCCCTGCCCCATCGGTTGACGTTGAAACGGTACTGGATAGAGCGATCTTTGCAGGTTTCCCGTTTTTATATTGTCATTCTTTCCCTTTTTGCGTTATTTTTGCTGATTCTTTTGATTGGAACCGCTGTTTATGGCTTTACGGAACATAACGTGCGCCAGCAGCTGATGGTTCTTTTTCTCGCGGCCTTGATGACGGGATACTATGGGTATCGGGCCTTTATGCTGGCCACGTCCCGATGGAAAGCGCGGGGATTATCGCTGGGAAGGACCGAGGGCCTTTTGCCCCCCCATGAGAGTCACCCGTCATGATTTACCCCTTTTGGATGACGTCTCGCATGCGGCGACACCATTACCGGGTGTGTGTCCGGCCCACCCGCCAAGGAGAATTTTTGATCCACCCCTTTGCCCACAAACGGGGCGGCGTTGGATACGTCGTTACAAAAAGCGTGAAGGATCAATGGGAAGCTCCCTTCATGCATCCCACCTATGTTGCCATTATTGTGGGGATTTTGATTGCGTGCTTGCTGCTGGTCGTCATTGGTGTTGTGACGCTACCTCTGCTGGTGATGATGATTGCGGGTTGGCGGTTAAAGCTGAAACTGGATGAAAACAAGCGCTTCCAAAGCCTGCGTCCCCAGATGCGTCTGGCCCCCATGACGCTGAGCAAAAAGCGGTACGATATTGAATACGCCAGCCAATACAGTGAGAAAGAACTGAACCGAAGCCTGAAAAACACCATCGCTCTGTTGGCGGGTCTTGGGGCTTTTTCAACACTGTTAGGACTTTATGGGTTTTGGGTCTGTTTGGGCATCAGCCTTTTGCCCATCGCGGGGTATAGTGTTTATCTGGCGCGATTGATCATCCTGAAAAAACAAAAATCAACGTCTTTCCGGTATTCCCTGGTGGCGGGGGATCCTGTGTTTATTCCCATACCTGATGAGAGCAAAGCTGAAACGGTTCCGGAAAAAGCCACTACAAATTAGGGCTTGGTGTCTTTTTCTCCTCAGGGGTATCTCCCTGCGGGGCCAAAATGGATTTCAGGGGTCCTTCAGTCGGTACAGGGACGGTGGATGTTTCGGTGTTTTCGGGGAATCCATACACCACCCGCCGACGCTGTTCATTATTCAGCAAAGCGTAATCCTGATAAAACTGCAATGTGGATGCCACTTGATCCGGGGAAAGATAGCGTTTCAGCACCGCTTCCGCCCCCGCAGAATTGCCCGAAACGCCGTACACAAAGGCCAAATTCATATCAAACCGGGGTTCACTGTCGGCGCGTTCAGTTAGGCCCTTAAAGGTCGTTTCGGCCTCGTCCAACTGGCCCTGCAACAGCTGAGAAAGCCCCAAATTGTTTTTGGCATTCAGGTTTCGGGGGCTGCGCGTGATGACCTGACGATAGTATCCTTGGGCGGCGTCATGATTCCCCAACACATCCTCCACCACGCCCGCGCCCAAACGGTTCCCATCGCTGGGATCCAGCAGCAACAATTGCTGATAATATTTTTGGCTGGCTTTAAAATCTTCGGCATAAAAAGCCGCCTGGGCCAGATTTTTCAGATACAATGTATTTTTGGGGTTTTTTTGGTTCAGCATGGCATAGGCCTGATACGACGCCCCCACATTCCCCATGCGGGCGTACGTAATGGCGATTTTCTCCAGCGTGGCATCATCGGGCTTTTTCTTATACGCCCGTAAATAAAGATCCAGCGCGGGGGGGTAATTTTCGGCCTGAAAAGACGAATCGGCGATACGGGTCAGGGAGTCTGAGGCCTCACTATTCGCGGCGTTACGATACGCTTCTTCCTTTAACGCGCAGGCTGATCCGGAAAACAGGACCAACAAAACAAAAAAAGCACGGAAAAACGGGAAAGGTCTTGACATGCCCCCACCCTAAAACAGAAAAGGAAGCAATGCCAGAAAAAAAACGGTTATGGACGCCCTCAGCCAGATCTTTGCCGATGATATGATGAAGGTTGAGGCCCTGCTGTCGGAAAATGTATCCTCTGGCATTGCCTTGATCCCTGATTTATCGCACTATTTATTGGATGCAGGGGGGAAACGAATCCGCCCCCTCTTGACCCTGGCTTGTGCCGGATTGCTCAATTATGAAGGCTCCCATCATTATCCCCTGGCCGCCGCCGTGGAATGTATTCATACCGCCACACTTTTGCATGATGATGTTGTGGATCAGGCGGAGGAACGCCGGGGCAAAACCAGTGCCCGCCTGGTGTGGGGCAATGCCGCCAACGTGCTGGTGGGGGATTTTTTGTTCAGTCGCGCGTTTCAGTTGATGGTGCAAACGGAAACGCTGAAGGTGCTGGAGATTCTGGCCCGGGCGTCCTCCCGCATTGCCGAGGGCGAGGTGTTGCAACTCTTGTCGCTGAAAAACCTAACCGTGACCGAAGAGCATTATTTCAATATTATTGAGCGCAAAACGGCCGAGCTGTTTGCCGCCGCCTGCGAAGTCACCGGGTATTTGGCGCAGGCTCCCCAAGGCACATGCGATGCCTTGCGCCGGTTGGGCTTGCATTTGGGGCTGGCGTTTCAATTGCAGGATGACCTGCTGGATTACACCGCCGATGCGGGCCCGCTGGGCAAAACGGTGGGGAAGGATTTTTTTGAGGGCAAAGTCACCTGGCCCTGGCTGACCCTTTATCAGCGTGCCCCTGAATCCCAAAAAACCTGGATGCAGACCCTGATTCATAACGAAGACCAGCGTCACACAGCCCTGCCCACCATAAAGGACCTGATGACACAACACGACGTTTTTATCGATATGCACCGCCTGGTTCTGCACCACACCCGCCAGGCCGAGGCCGCCCTGGCCACCCTCCCCGGCCCCGCCCCCATTCACGCGGCCTTTCGGGAGATTCTTCAGGTTCTGGCGGAAAGGGGGGGGTAGAGGGGTGGTTTGGTAAAGGGGCCGCCAGCAATTATTTAGCACGATCATAGTCCTTGCGGCCCCTATCAAGGTTCTATAGGATACATAGGCAGCGTAAAACCATAACCAATAAAGGAAATTCGACATGAAAAAGACAAACCTTTTTTCAGGCTTTTTTTTAGGGCTATGCCTGGTTTTTGTCATCACCATGGCAACACCGGCATTAGCCAATGATGAATTGACCAATAACCAATTGGCCAATAACGAAAAAGACGTTAGTGACGCTTTTGCCCAGTGGCGAACGGCTTTATCCAGTGGGGATCCCGAAAAAATTGTCAGCTTGTATGCCGATAATGCTGTTCTTCTCGCCACCCTACAGGCCGCCCCCATTACCAACCAACAAGATCGCTTGACGTATTTTAAGGGGCTCCTGGCCAGGCCGGAACTCTCCGCCACCGTCACCAAACAATTCATCAATGTTCTGGATGAAAACACGGCCGTGGTGAGTGGTTTGTATACCTTCCAGTTTCAGGATGGAGACAAAACGGTGAAAATTCCGGCGCGTTACAGCTTTGTTTTTGAAAAAGGTGCCAAAGGTTGGTTGATTGTGGAGCACCACTCTTCCAAAGCTCCCTAAAGTACAGCCATCGGCATAGGATTTTCTCCTCACTGCAAACATTTTCCCACCGACGCCCCTCCTTATGGTAAAGAGGAGGGGTGATAGAGAAGGATTATTCCCATGACCGAAAATCTTGTTGCCGAAAGACCGGCTGTCTCCCTTTGTGAAGGATTAAACCCCGAACAGGCTGCGGCGGTGCAGGCCGTACAGGGACCCGTTTTGGTTCTGGCCGGCGCGGGGACGGGAAAAACCCGTGTGCTGACCACGCGTTTGGCGCATTTGATTCAGGATTATGATGTCTATGCCTCTCGCATTCTGGCAGTGACCTTTACCAACAAGGCGGCCACGGAAATGCGTCACCGGATTCACGCCATGGTGGGGGATGCTGTGGGGGGCCTGTGGCTGGGGACCTTTCATGCCCTGTGCGCCCGTATTTTGCGGCAACATATTGATAAATTGGGGTATACGGAAAACTTCACCATTTTGGATACCGATGATCAACTGCGGATCATCAAGGGGCTTTTGAAAGATTACGGTCTGGATGAAAAAGCCTGCCCCCCCCGCGTTGTCAGCAGTGTGATTCAGCGGTGGAAGGATCGCGGCTGGCTGCCCGCTGATGTGCCCGCCAGTGAACAGAAAAAAGAACTGCGCGGTAAAGCCATACGGTTTTATCAGGATTATCAGGCGCGACTGAAAAACCTCAACGCCCTGGATTTTGGCGATATGATTTTGCTGTGTCTGGTGTTGTTTCGGGATTTTCCTGAGGTCCTGCGCCACTACCAACAACAATTCCGCTATATTCTGGTGGATGAGTATCAGGACACCAACGTGTCCCAATATTTATGGCTGCGTTTGTTGGCCCAGGGGCACGGCAATTTGTGCTGTGTCGGGGATGATGATCAATCCATTTACGGATGGCGCGGGGCCGAGGTGGACAATATCCTGCGCTTTGATCAGGATTTTCCGGGTGCGAAAGTTATTAAGCTGGAACAAAATTATCGCTCAACCCAAACGATTCTCACAGCCGCATCCCATTTGATTCAAAACAATCAAGGACGTTTGGGAAAAACCCTGTGGACGGACGATCAAACGGGGGAAAAAATCGCCGTGCACCATGTTTGGGATTCGGCGGAGGAATCTCGTCTGCTGGCCAAATCCATCGAAAAACGTGCCGCCAGTGGCCATCCTTTGGGCCAAATGGCCCTGTTGGTGCGGGCCAGCTTTCAAACGCGGGAGCTGGAAGAGGCCCTGATGAATGCCGCCATTCCCTATCAGGTCATCGGCGGCCTGCGGTTTTATGATCGGCAGGAAATTCGGGATGCTTTGGCGTATTTGCGCCTGACCACCCAAATTGACGATGATCTGGCCCTGGACCGCATTATCAATCTGCCCAAACGCGGCATTGGATCCACCACCGTGCAAACCTTGGCGGCGGAGGCCGAGCGTTTGGGGATATCCATTTATCGCCTTCTGCTGCAAAAAAACCAAACGGGCGAATTGTTTGGCCGGGGCGGTAAGCCGTTGCAACAGTTTGTGATGATGGTAGAGGGCTGGCGGAATCAGTTAAGCCGATGCTCCCCCGCCGAAATGATGGCCATGATCCTGGATGAATCCGGCTATACCGCCATGTGGAAAGAAACCAAAACGCCGGATGCTGAGGCGCGTTTGGATAACGTAAAGGAATTGGTAACGGCCCTGCATGCCTTTGACAGCCTGAATACTTTTTTAGAACACGTCATGCTGGTGGCCGATACGGCGGAGGCAGGGGACGGCGATAAAGTGTCCATCATGACCATGCACGCGGCCAAGGGACTGGAATTCGACACCGTTTTCCTGCCTGGATGGGAAGAAGGTATTTTTCCCAACCAACGCGCCATTGATGAATCAGGGGATAAGGGGGTGGAGGAAGAACGCCGCCTGGCCTATGTCGGCCTGACCCGCGCCCGCAAACAGGCCATTATCAGCTATGCCAACAGCCGCCGGAAATTCAACAGCTGGCAATACAATCCCCCATCACGGTTTTTACAGGAATTGCCCAGCGCCCATATTCACCATCATAACCATAACAAAGCCGCTGGATCGCCCGGTGCCTTTGGCCAATATGGCGGCGGCCGCAGCGCCAAAACCCTGGACGTTTGGGAAGAATCCCAGGATAGCATCCCGATTTTACCGCTGTACAATCCCTCACGGACCCAGGGCATGCGCCAGGCGTTTGCCGCATCCCACAAAAACCCCGCCGCCACGGTGGCCTTTCGCCCCGGCCAAACGGTTCGGCACAACAGTTACGGTCCGGGCGTCGTTGCCACCATCCTGGATGCTGATAAACTGGAGGTGACCTTTTTGGATGATGGCCTGACCCGAACGGTGATGGCCAAATGGGTAGAGGGATGATGTCAGGGGACGCTTTGTCAGAGGGCAATTCAGAGAGCAATTGCCCTCTTGACCTGGAAGACGGCCCGGGGTACAACAGGAGAACTTTTGGAAAGCAAAGTAGAGTTGTCTCATTATGGCTAATCACAAATCTGCCCTGAAACGGGCCCGTCAGACCATTAAGCGCACGGAAGTTCGTCGGGCCCGGGTCAGTCGTATCAAAACCTTTATTCGTCATGTGGAGGACGCTGTCCTTGCCGGCAATGCAGAGGCCGCGCGTCAGGCGTTTCTCCTGGCCCAGCCCGAAATCCACCGGGGCGTGACGAAGGGTGTTTTGCATAAAAACACGGCGGCGCGTCGTATTTCGGGTCTTCATGCCCGCGTGGCGGCTTTGTCCGCTTAGGCGTTTTCTTTAACTACTGACAGATAGTTTTTTTGGGGTTTCAGCTCCAATAGCTTTGCGACCGGGTTTCCGGATTTATGATACAGTCAACAATGGCGTAGGGAGGCTTCCTTTGAATCAGCAGCAGTGGCAAACGGTTCAGGATTCTCTGCGGCGCGAGCTGGGCCAGGCGGCTTTTGACAGCTGGATTCGCCCCATCGTATTTTCCCAGGCCGATGAACATCGCTTGCGTTTGATCGCCCCCAGTACCTTGGCCAGAAAATGGATTGAAAGTCATTATACGGACCGTATTCGTTTTTTCGTCCGTCGGTTAAACCCAACCCTTACCGACATCACCATTGATGTGGGGGAGGGTCATTCCCCCCTTTCTGCCAACACCACGATCAATCCCGCCCTTTTGGAAACACCGCCCGTGGGGATGCCTTTGCCCTCGCTGAGTGCCTCCAGCTCGTCCGCAGATTTGTCCCGTTATTCGATTCAACTGGATCCCCGGTTAACATTTGATACCTTTGTTGTGGGGAAATCCAACGAATTGGCGTTTTCAGCGGCGCGACGTATTGCGGATGCCGATGTGGTGAATTTTAATCCGCTCTTTTTGTATGGGGGCGTGGGTTTGGGTAAAACCCATCTGATGCATGCCATTGCTTGGCACATTGCGGAAAAAACTCCGGAACGTCGGGTGGTTTATTTGTCGGCGGAAAAATTCATGTACGAATTTGTGCGGGCGATTCGGTTTAAGGACACCATGGCGTTTAAGGAAATGTTTCGCTCCGTCGATGTCCTGATGATTGATGATGTTCAGTTTATCAGCGATAAAAACTCCACCCAGGAAGAGTTTTTCCATACCTTTAACGCCCTGATTGATCAAAACCGACAGGTGATTATTTCAGCGGATAAATCCCCCTCGGACCTGGAGGGGATTCACGAGCGCCTGAAATCCCGTCTGGCTTGGGGCTTGGTGGCTGATATTCATCCCACCAGCTATGAATTGCGTCTGGGCATTTTACAAAACAAAGCCGACGCCCTGGGGATTCCCATACCCCAAAATGTCTTGGCGTTTTTGGCGGAATCCATCACGTCCAATGTTCGGGAGCTGGAGGGCGCCTTGAACCGTATCACGGCCCACGCCGAATTATCAGCCGCCCCCATTACCATTGAGAGCACACGGATTCAACTGCGCGATATGCTGCGGTCCCAGTCCAAACCAGTGACGCTGGATTCCCTCACCAAGGTTGTGGCCGATCACTATCGGTTAAGTTTAAGTGATATTTTGGCCAGCACCCGCCTACGCACCATTGCCCGCCCCCGCCAGGTGGCGATGTTTATGGCCAAGGAATTCACCGCCTTTTCCTTACCAGAAATCGGCAAATACTACGGGGGCAAAGATCACACCACCGTCATGTACGCCGTTCGCAAAGTCCGGCAAATTATGGATCATGATCCTGATTTTTCTGAGGAGATCCAAACGCTGCGTCAGAAAATTGTGGGATAAAGGGGGCTCCGGCGTAACGGATCGCTGGCCAGAAACACTAGCGCAAATAAACCGCCTGATACCGACGAAATCCGGGAAGACCCTGAGCTTCCTCCATCGCCGCCTTCAAGGCTTCCTTGTCACCCGCTAAATCCTGATACCGATTGCCCATGGCAGATCTCCTTTTTAAAGAGACACCATACCACTATTAGTATTTTTTTGAAAGTGAATTGGTATTATTCAAAGCGTCTCACAGACAACACTCGTTGCAAGAGTTTTTTTTAAATTTTTTTAGGGGAGTAAAACGCCCGTTACAGAACCCATAGCCCATGATTATAGGATAGGGGGAGGAGGATGATTCTGCGCTTGTGGTCTAAGTTGCTGGGCCTGTATCGGGCCAATGAGGCTTCAGCCCCAAAAATGGTGCCCCAGGAGGGACTTGAACCCCCACACCCTTGCGAGTAGCAGATTTTGAGTCTGCCGCGTCTACCATTCCACCACTGGGGCCTTGTGTAAGGAGGCCTTTATACCAAGGTTTCGGGTGTCGGTCAAATTTTCTGTGAAAAAACCAGGGTCATTCCATGAAATCGGCAAGACGCTAGATTTTGTGGGTATCTTGGCCTCTGAAAACTGGGATTTCAACGGGTTTCATTGAATTGTTTCATTGAATGACCCTGTAAATACCGTTCTTGCATAAATACCGTTCTTGCATTTTACCCCAGAGAGAAGTATGAAAGAATACTTCTGTCATAATAATCAGAGACCCCCACCATGCGTTTCAAAAATGTTTCCCTGCTGTTTGTTGTTTTGTTTTTTTTGGCCATAACGCCCGCCCGCGCGGCTGATCCCACCAAGGAAGAGCTACTGGGTAATCGCCCGGGGGATATTGTGACAGGAAAGGCCGATGCCCCTATCACCATCATCGAGTATGGATCTCTTTCCTGCAGCCACTGTGCCGATTTTTATAAAAACACCGTTTCTGTTTTAAAAGAAAATGAAATCAAACAGGGCAAGGTTCGCCTGGTGTTCCGGCATTTTCCTGGGGATCCCTTTTCCTTAAACGGCGCCCTTTTGTCACTGTGCATCCCGGAGGCTTCCCGTGATGCCTATATCGGCACCCTCTTTGCCAGCCAGCAACAATGGCTGAATGCGCGGGGGGATCTGGAGCCGCTGAAAAAAATCACCCTCCAGGCCGGCCTTTCTGATGATGCCATCAGTGCGTGCTGGGCCGATAAAACGCAAAAAGATGCGCTGCTGCAAAGCCGACTTGACGCTGAAAAAATCCTGGGCGTTGAATCCACCCCCACCCTGTTCATCAACGGTGAAAAAATGGTTGGGGCCCTATCCATTGAAGCACTTCGTGAAAAATTTGCGGAGATTACCGGTAAAAAATAGCGGCAACCCCACCATGGATGACGTGCTATGGATGAGTCCTGGGAGCATATCCGTCAAACCATACGCCCCCTGGGACAGCGGCCTTTGCGTTCTTGGGGTCATGAAAAGGATCCGCTGATCCTTAATACGGGGGCCGGTGTTCTTTCGTCCCGCCGTCTTCAGAGGGGCCAGTACGAACCCGAAGGGGTTTTGGATCTGCACGGCCTGACCATCATTCAGGCCCATGATCGGTTACAAACATTTCTGGCCAGGGCCCAGGGGGATCACAAACGCCTGGTTTTGATTATCACGGGTAAGGGAAAAAACAGCATTCCCCACGAAAGAACCCTAAAGCAGGCCTTTGAGGAATGGATGGCCTTCCCCAATTTCCGCCGTTACGTGGCCTCTTTTTCTCCTGCCGCCAGACGCCATGGGGAAGAGGGAGCCTATTATGTGGTGCTCAAAAAATAAAGCCCTACTGCGCATTATCATTGGTGGCATAAACTGTGGCTGTGGCCACATTGTCTACACCCAACAGACTTTGGGCGACATCCAATATATTCCTTTTCAGGAAAAGGGCGGTTCCCTCGGTGGGGAGCATATTAAGACGCGCCAAATGATACAGCCGCGTTAACATAGCATCCTTCAGCGCGGGCATGATGGTTTCGGCATGGGATTTTGAGGCCTCTTTGGGAAATTCCAAAACCACCTGAATCCCCACCAGGCGACTCACTTCACCCTGGTTGAAAACAGAAACGTTCAGAACCGGCATTTTCAGAAAAACAGCCTCTTCAACAATGGCCTCCGGGGGTGGGGTTTCTTCTTTGGCTTCGGGGGGATAGGACTTTCCTTGGATTTGGGCAATGACGGCAGCTGGGGGCATGCTTTTGGCAAAATACATATACCCCATGTACCCACCAACACCCAGCAGGATCAAAACCAAAAAACCAACGATGATCAGGCGCATAAAGAATGCAAAGAAAATATAAAGGAAAATAATATAGGATCAGAGGCCTAACAAAAAACCTCTCAACAGTATTCATTAAAAAAATATCTTTTAAAATATCAAAAGTGGCAAAAAGAGGGGTTCGAAATTTTCACTTCAGACCCCCCTCTCTTCAACACCACACAACCATGTATCATGCATACATCTGTACTATAGCCCACACGGGTTAAGGACAGGTTAAGGCTCTGGCCCAGGGCATGAATCCTCTCTCGGTGCTGAGGAGGGGCCGTAAAGAGCAGTTCGTAATCATCCCCGCAGCGGAGAGCTTGATCCCAGGGTATGTGGGGATTGAGTGGGATGGCATCCACATCCACATGGGCCGTGACGCCGCTGGCCTGGCAAATATGTTGCAAATCCCCCACAAACCCATCGGAAATATCCATACACGCTGTGGCAAGCCCCCGAAGGGCCAGGCCCAAATCAATACGCGGTGCGGGGTAAAGGTAACGGTTTAAACCCGCATCATTCCCCCGAACGCCTTGCTGCCAAAGGGATAACCCATGGCCCGCATCGCCGATGCGGCCGGAAACATACAGATCATCCCCCGCCTTGGCTCCCTCACGGTGCAGGGCAGATCTCATGGGAACCACACCCAGGGCCGTAATATGAATGTGGGGCGGGCCGTCATAAACAGTGGTATCACCGCCGCTAAGGGCAATGTCATAGCGCTTTTGCAGCCCCAAGAGTGTCCGGCAAAACGGCGCCAGGGTCTGCTCCTGAAAAAATGTTTTGGGGGCTGATAAGGATAAACTGTACACCCAGGGCTTTGCCCCCATGGCGGCCAAATCCGATAAATTCACTGCCAAACTGCGGTGGGCCATGACCGCTGGCGGGGCATTCAGGGGAAAATGGATCCCGCCGATGTTCCCATCTGTGGTAATCACCACCTGATAACCGGGGGGCGGCGTTAAACACGCCGCATCATCCCGTAAACCACGGGCCCCGGGACACGCATGGGCCAAGGGCGCAAAATACCGCTGAATCATGCTGTGTTCTGAGATAACGCGCCCCCGCAAAGACTATTGTTTGGCCTGAGCCTAACAAAAATCCTGCAATCAGGGAACGCCCTAAAACTTCAGGGTTCCCTTCAGCCGCGCCGGGACATACAGCCTGTCGGCACTGTCGTTGCTGTCCACCCCGCCCCCTGCGAAGGAACTGTCGTCGTCTTTTAGTTTCATCATGTAGTACAGACCTGTTTCAAATCCCACGGCAAAGTTTCGGCTCAAGGGATAAAGAAAACCAATATCCAAACCAAAGTTGGGAACAAAGCTGTCATCAAACAGATTAACACTGCCCAAATCTGCCCCAGTGGCGCTAAGCGATGCCCCAAACCCAGGAACGTAACGCATACCGGCGACACCGCCCAAATAGGGCGTAAAGCCTGTGTTTTCCAAATCAAAAAAGTAACGATATCCCAAATCCACGCCATAGGCCGTGTAATCATCAAAGGACGCTGTAACGGTTGTGTCGCCCAGTTTTCCCAGATTAACCGTATCACCGCTGGCGGTGCTGTATGAGGCGCGTCCGAAGACCTCAGAAAAACGGGTGACGGCATAAGCAGCCTCAAAACCCCCTGTCAACGTACTGCCATAAACATCGTTAAAGGTCGCTTTATCCGTTGAAATATTATAAACCGTCCCACTTTTATTCTGATATTGCCAACGCCCTGAATCAATCAAATCGCTTTTAATATCTGTATCCAGCCCCGCCGTGATGGACCCGCGCCAGTTTCCAGGATCAGGCATTTGCAACGGAGGTTCAGCGCCCGCTGTTTGTGTCATTATTCCTGTCATTGAAAAAGCCAGAACAATAATCCGAACGTTTTTCATGGTGCCAACCCCGTCTCTCTTTTGTGGTTTTCTTAGGAGTGTAGTCCCAAGAAGACTAAAAAAGCGTTTATGGCGGTTTCTGACGTATAGCGTTTCTGCTTTTGATGGATACGAGACACACCGTGAAACCAAGCAACTCGTGGGCTTGGAGCGGTGCCAATGCCGCAAAGCAAGAGCTCAGCGGAACCATATCGCCTGCGCGAATCTCGCCTGGGTCATCCTCAAACGCGCCGCTTATGCCTTCAAAACCACCGTCTACCAACTCAAAGAAAAATTATTCGACGACTTTATCACCAAAATCCTCAATAACCCTCTCACTTTCGTGACTTGAACCATCAACGTGCGTAAGTCCTGACATAAATGATAAATAAAATTCTTGACATATATATATATATATATTAGGCTAAATCTGTTTCTATAGCATCGTGGCATTTTTCCCAAAAAATGCCCACCAGCAGTACGGGGGCTTCTACTGCATTTTGTAAACGTTTCGTTTCGTTTTTTTGAGGTAATGTTTGTTATGTTGAACATCCAAATCGGGGTGATTACATTTGGCTTTGAAACGGTGCTTCGCGCAAAGCTGCGTTTTTCTTCTAGCCCTCAGGATGATGGTCCTTTTAGCGAAATATTTTCGCTGTTAAGTCCTTGGGCTCTTGATAAAATGAGAGCAGTTTATCAGCCAATCCTGAGTCTATCTGACGAACACAACAGTCATTTGTATCATGTAAAAAATGATTTTTATGACTATAGTTGTTTATTCACCGTGTTGGAGGCGTATGAGTGCGACTATAAGATTCTCGATCAGTTCATTCTCATCCGCCCTTACCAAGTCCAACGCCTACGGGGAATCCTATTCTTCGAAGGCTAAAAAAAACCCTCCCCCTCGGGAGGTTTTTTGCCCCCTCCTCCCTCTCAAGGGGAGGAAGGGGCCTTACGGCACTTTGGGGTCTGTTTTTTCTGGGGTTTTCTCTTCCGGTTTTTTTTCTGCTTTGGGATCTTTGGGGATGGCCCCAGCCTCTGGCTCTTCCCGAACATCGCTGAGTTTGCCGGTTTTCAGTTGTTTCCGATAACTGTCAATTAGGGTTTCCAGGGTTCCTATGTCCTTAAACGCACCCATGACATTTTTGGGATTGCCCATTAAATCGGGATTGCTCAGGGCCTGAAAGGCTTCATCCCAGGGGGTGCCGTTTAAAACGGGGGCATAGCGGGTAAAGGCCTCCCCCAGGGCCTTATCGTCCTTGGCCAGCACCAGCGCCGTGATATAATTTAAAATGGCATGGGCTTCCTCTTCCGATGCTGTTTTTGCCCCTGGTTTCAGATGAATCATGGATTCCAACAACGGGACAAGGGCCGTATAATTTTTTTGTTTCCAATAACTATGCGCCCGAATCTGGTTGGCCTCTTCGGATGTATCATCGCTGATGGTCAGCAGGGCCTCCTCCAGCTGATTTTGCATGACCTGTGCCTCTGCCCGCAGCCGTTCGCGTTTTTCAAACAGGGCCACGGGAACATACAGATAATCCGATAAATTCAGGGCCTCAATGGCCTTTTCCGGTTTATCGTTCAGCAGCTGGATCATGGCCAGGCGCATGCCCACGCGGCTTTTGTCTTCGCCATTTAAACGCTCCCGCACCTGGTGGGTCAGCAAATCCCCCGCGCGGTCCAACAAATCCACGGAAACCAGACGATCCGCCAGTTTCCGAATCATCTCATCCCCCGTTTCATCATCGGGGGTTAGAAAACGAAACTCATCCAGCAGGGCCAGGGCCGTTAACGGCGGCATCGTGTCGGCTTTGTCTTTCAGATACAAATCCACGAAAAGGGATTGCATCTGGGCGCGGGCTTTTTTGCCGTCCTCCGTATCAGGGTATTGCTTTTCCAAATAACGCAGGGTTTGCAGGGCCTGGCGGTAATCGGCTTTTTTAATGTATAAATCCACCAAGCGATTCAGCAAATTCCGCTCAAACGCATCCCCGCGCCAGGCGAATCGAAGACGTTCCAACCCCAAAATCGCTTCGTCATCGGTCAGAATACCCGCGCGATGTTCACTGTCCAATAGGGCGTAATCGGCGTGGGTGCGCACAAAATGATCGGGATGCTTGGCCAAACGGGTCCAAGCGGCCCGGGCATCCTCTTCTTTTTTTGACGCCAGCAAAAGGTTTGCCTTTAATAAATCCAGCCGCCCCCGCTGCCCAGGGGTATAATCCAGACTATCCCCCCGATTCAGGTACAGATTGGCCGTATCCTGATCCCCGTTTTCTAACCACGCCGCCACCAAAGGCTCCAAAAGGGCCAAGGTCATGGCGGGGGTATAGGTTTCAGGAATGCCGGTAACGTTTTTTAAAAAAGGCTGGGCGTCCTTAAAGAGTCCTTCCGCCGCAAAGGCACTGGCCATCCAGAGGTTCCCTTCGGGGTGATCCAGGGTGTTGCTTTCAAACAGGGACTGGCGGGCCTCTTGATACCGTCGATTCATAAAAAGGGTTGCCCCCCGCAGAGATTTCACCGGACGGGATGCATGCAACCCCGGATCATCCGCCAGCATGGCGCTTAGAATGGCATGACTTTCCGTATAAAAATCATGGGCGAAGAAAAAACGGGCTAGGGTGAGGCGAGCCAGGGGTTTTTCTTCCGGCCTGACCGTGGCAATGCGTCTCTCCAACGATTGTTTTTCTAAGAAAAATTGATTTTTAGGTACCCGTTTCCACAGACGAATGTTAAAAAGGTACTCATCCTCTTTTTTTTCCGGCGCGGCGGCCTTTTCTGATAAAGATACGGGAGGGCTGGGTTTTGACAGGGCCTGGGTGTCCTCTGGTGTTACGGATAAAAGGGAGCGGTCACCGTTTAAGGCCAACGTCAGGGTATCCCCCTGCTGGGTCAGGGGCAGGGTTTCTTGAAAAGAAGACAGGGCAACGCCCACGGTTGTGGGCTCTAGCGATAACAGGGCAAATTGTCTCGCTTCCTTAACCGCAACAGCAGGATCCGACGTAGTCACAATCCACAAAAAATCCCCCAAAACGGGATCTTTGACTTTAAACACGGGGGAAGCCCCAGGAATTGTCAGGTGTAATCCAGCGGCATCCCTGCTTTCTGATAATGAACCCGGGGTTTCTGGGGGGGAGGGGACCAGATGAACAAACCAAGCGCCTTTTTCATACCACACGGTGGCCTTTCGATTTTCGGGGGCCTGAAAGCGGATGATTTGCCCCTCATATGTGCTTTTGATTTCCAGCGACTGCAGGTTTTTTTCTTTTTCCAGAGACGTTAGGTTCACAGGGTGGGACAAAACAATCCACTGCCACCCAGCCCGCTGAAAAACAGCCACGCCCACCGGTTTAGCATCAGGAAACGAAAAACGAACATCACCGGCCACCAGGGAAACCGTTGCGTTTTCGTTGGTCAAAGGCGCCTGAGCCGCCGAGGCTGGCTTTTCAACAATGGGGGATTTTTCTGAAACCGGTGACGTTTCCGGCGCAGGGGCAGGCAAGGGTGGCGTTGCCTTTGTTTTTTCTTCTGTCTTTTCTGCTTCAGCCACGGCAGGCGGGGAGGCCGCCCCGAGCGTAACGTCAAAAATTTTTCGGCTGCCAATGACTTTGGGGGCGACGCCTTGAATAGGTTCCTTAAACGCAACTGTTATCGTTGTTGTGTCTTGTTCTTTATCATTTTTGATAGAAACAACGGAGGATGGCTTTAACAACCCGTCTGTAACCAGGGTATCTTTCAGAGTCAAACTTAAAGACGATCCCTGAATCTGGTGCGTGACGGCCTGGGGAGACGTGATCACAAAACGGATAAATGTTTCGTGTTGCCCGATGCGCAGCGTGGCCCCCTGGGCCGAAACGCCCCCAAGGAGCGTCAGCACACAAAAAAAAGACAAAAAAAACGAACGCAAAGCCATATTATCATTATTATTCCGGCTGATTAACATTCCCTGAAATTTCACGGGGGGTCAAGACAGAAGCGCTGTTATGCCGACAACAAAACCAGGCCAATCATGCACACAACAAAGGCGAAACCGGCCCTGAGATCTGTCGGATCTGGTGTTTTGGTCATTTTATTATAAAGCGTAATCCACAAAGGGGCTGTGCAAATCAGCGCCACAACGTAAGAGGGGTTGGTGACGTCCCGCATGGCATACATTTTAAAGAGGATAAGCCCCGCCAGGGAAAGAAGGAGCAATGCGCCGCCGATAAGAGCCGAGCGGGAAAACATATCCTTCATGGGCACATCCCGCATGAAGAGAAAATAACTGAAAAGACTGGTGATGCCAGCGGCGATGCTGGCCGCAGACATATACGCCAGGGCAATATCCGGCAAAGTGCCATAATCCAGGACGACTTTGCTGGCCGCATCAATGAAGGCCCCCAACGCAGCAATGCCAAGACAGGCCTTAATCGCACTGCGGGCAATGGGATCGTGCCGCATAGAGGACAGACACACAATCCCCCCCATTAAGAAAAAAACAACCCCCAGAGACCGCCACAAAGGCCACTGAATCATCAAATCCCGATAGGCAGGATCGTAAACAACCCATCCCAAAAAAATAAAGGCAATACCCACAGGCGTCAGGCGTCCCACCGTTCCCGCCCCATACCGCTGCGCCGCCCAGAACATCAGAAAATCCAAAACCAAGACCACAAAGCCCACAACGGCGGACAAAACATAAAAATAGATATCCCGGGGCATGGTGACAAAAAAGGCCAAAGGACCAAAAACAACCATAGCCCCCACCCCCCGATAGAGCGAGAGCACTTTGGCCGATGTCTGGGATAATCCCGTGGATAAAAGGTATCCAGCAAAGCTAACGCCCGCCAACAGGGCGTAAATCCACCACATAAACAAATCCTTTTTTGTTTTTATAAATCAATCGCCTGACGCGATACGATCAACCAATTGTTTAACCGTGGGGATAAATCCGTTTTGATAAAAGGGATCGGAAGCAAAACGATAGGCGTTATGGCCGGCGAACATCAGCTGATCCTCAGTTTCCCCCCCGTGGGCGATGTCCTGCAGGGTTTTTTGAATGCAGAACGACCGGGGATCGGCCCGTTTTCCAGTGGTGCCTTCTTCATTTTGGGACCAGTTGCTGAAAGCGCAGGCGCTGAGGCAGCCCATGCAATTGATTTGATCTTCTCGAATCGTGGCTGATTCGGCAGGGGTGACAAATACCACCGTAGAATCGGGGGTTTTTAGGACCTCGGTATAGCCTAACGCCACATAGGCATCGGCTTTGATTTTGTCTTCTTCCGTCAAATAAATAACCCGACTTCGGGCGCCGTGGGCGAAAGGAACGTGATGGGCGGCAAAGGGCTCTGACGTAAAGGCCATTTGCCGTTCGGACCGGGTTTTGAGATTTTCTAAAAAACGATTATGAACCGCAGAGGAATAAAATCCCGTTGGACTAAACTTATTTAAATAAACATCGCCGGCTTTTAGATTGAGCAGACGTTGTTTCCATTGATCCGAAATGGGACTTTCCTGGGTCAGCAGAGGGCGCGTTCCAAACTGAAACGCAATGGGCCCAATTTCGGGATTATCCAGCCAACTCTCCCATTCCCGAAGATACCAGACACCGCCCGCCATAATAATAGGGATGTGGTGCAAGCCAACACTATTCATCAGGGTTCGCAAATCGCGCACGCGGGGATAGGGGTCCTCTGGGATATTGGGATTTTCACTGTTGCTCAGACCATTATGACCACCGGCGCGCCAGGGATCTTCGTAAACAACCCCCCCCAAAAAATCAGAGAATTTCTGATAGGCCCGTTTCCAAAGGGCATTAAAAGCCCGCGCCGAAGAGACAATGGGATAATAGTAAAGTCCATACCCCGCCGAAATTTCCGCAATCCGATAGGGCATGCCCGCGCCGCAGGTAATGCCATGGATCAGGCCCTTGGCGCCTTCTAAAATACCATGCAAAATTTGTTCAGTAGCCGCCATTTCCCATAAAACATTCATATGCAAGCGGCCCCGGTCCCCCGCCATATCATGGGCAATTTGGGCTTGGTGGATGCCGCCGCGAATAGCGTAGGCAATCAGCTCTTCATGGCGTTGACGGCGGGTTTTTCCGTGATAAATCTGGGGTATCACCCGGCCATTGTCATCATAGGAATCGGCATTGACCCCTGAAAAGGTCCCCACACCCCCGGCGGCAGCCCATGCGCCAGAACTTTCCCCATTGGATACGGAAATACCCTTGCCACCCTCGACAATAGGTAAAACCTCCGCACCAGACATACGAAGAGGAGGAAGAGGTTTCACGATGCGTTTCTCACCAAAAATGAACGATGGGGGGATAGTAGAGGGATTATTCGCAATGATCCAGCCCTAAACTTTTCATTTTTCGATGCAGGGCGGAGCGTTCCATTCGAATGTTATTGGCCACGCGGGAAATGTTGCCGTTATGACGCAGCAGCTGGGCTTGCAAGTACTCTCTTTCAAACACAGCACGGGCATCGCGCAGGGTGAGTTCCATCAGGTCCCTCTTTCTTTCGCTTTGTAAAATCAGCGGGGCTGTTTCATAGATTTCTTTGGGCAATAAATCCACGGTAATGGGTTCTCGAATCCCCCCTGCGCCCATAATCAACAGCCATTCGATGGTGTGCTTTAGTTGCCTGATATTGCCGGGCCAGGTATAGGATTGCAGGGCAGCCATGGCATCCTGGGAAAAGGGTCGCTCGGGCAATCCCAGAACCCCAGCGCAGGTGCGCATAAAATACTGGGCCAGGGGGATAATATCCTCGCGACGCTGGGTCAGGGGCAAAACGGGGATAAAGACAACGTTTAACCTGTGGTACAGATCTTCGCGCAGAGCGCCATCGGCCACAGCCTCTTTGGGGTCCCTCGATGTTGAGGCAATCATACGAACATCCACCTGAAGGGGGCTCTCTCCCCCAATTCGGGTAAATTTTCCATCTTGGAGGAAACGAACAAGTTTGGCTTGAAAAGAGGGGGGCAAATCGGAAACCTCATCCAAAAAGAGGGTCCCCCCGTGGGCCTGTTCGAAAAAACCAATAGTGTGCTGTTCTGTTGTTTCTGCCCCAAAAAAGCGTCGATCAACTTGGGCATCATCCTGTAGCAGGCTACAGTGAGCCACAACAAAGGGGCCCTCTTTCCGTCGTGAGGCATGATGCATATGCCGGGCCAGCATCGTTTTTCCTGTCCCTGGGGCCCCAGCAATAAAAACACGGGCATTCAAAGCCGCAACCTTAGATACCGTTGTTTGAAGTTGTTGAAGAAAAGGGGAATGGCCAATAAAGGTGTCTTGATACACCATTTGTGTTTTCAAAAGCGCATTTTCCTGGCGCAAATGCTCCATTTGAAACACCCGATCCAGAATATGAAGGAGTTTTTCTGTTTTAAAGGGTTTTTCAATGACATCCTCGGCCCCTTTGTGAATGGCCTGAACAGCCGTTTCAATGGTGGCATGACCGCTCATCATCACAATGGGCAGCGTGGGATAGTGAGATTTAAAAAAGATCAGGAGTTCCAGGCCATCCTTAGCACTCCCCTGCAACCAGATATCAAGAATCATGAAGTGGGGAATGCGCTCTGAAACCTTCTGTTCGGCTTCTTCGCTGTTGCGGGCCGTGCGGACAGTATAGCCTTCATCCTGTAAAATCGCCCTTAGCTGATCACAAATATCCGCTTCATCATCAACGATTAAAATATCTTTTGTCATGAACCACGATCCACCAAAGTCGTTAGGGCTGAGAAGGGAAGGTCAGAACAACACGGGCCCCCTGTGTTTGACCATCTGCGTCACAGATGTTTGACACTGCGATGTTCCCCCCGTGTTCGTCAACAATTTTTTGCACAATGGACAGCCCCAAGCCCGTTCCCATGGCCTTTGTTGTGCGATAGGGCTGAAAAAAGGTTGATAAATCATGGACTGTATCAAATCCTGTGCCATTATCTTCAATCACAAGAAAAATCCCCGTTTCATCGTGTTTTAAAAAACAGGATAGCGTCGCAATTTGTGGGGTGTTTCCATGACGTTCCTGGATGGATTCCAAGGCGTTTTTAACCAGATTGGTCAGCAATTGACGCATCAATCCCGCATCGCACGAAAACATAACGGGGGCATCGAGTTTTAAAAAGGTTATGGTGAGCCAAGGGTAGCTGTTTTGGTACAGGGCCAAGACCTCGGACACCAGGGCCCCCAGGTTTTCCTCCCGTTTTTGGGGCGTGGGAATCCGGGCAAAGGAGGAAAATTCATTGACCAAACGAATGATATTATCCGTTTGGCGCAGGATGGTGGCCGTACATTCGGCAAGCATGGTTTTTTCGGCATCGCCCAGATCCAGACGATTGAAACGACGCTGCAGACGTTCGGTGGATAACTGAATAGGGGTTAAGGGATTTTTAATTTCATGGGCCAGGGTTTTGGCCACATCGGACCAGGCCGCCACGCGCTGGGCCTGGGACAGTTCTGTCATATCATCCAGGCTGATGACCATGCCACCGGTATCCTTTTGATGGGCGATGCGGGCCAAGAGTTTGCGTTTGCGACCGGCGCGCTCCAGCGTGATTTGGTGTTCCCCGGACCGCAGGGGGAATATTTCTGGTAAAAGGCGCTCTAATGTTATGTCTAAGACAGGGTCCAAAAGATCACACCCTAAAAATGTTCTGGCTGGCATATTCATCATTTGAATTTTTTGTTTTGAATCCAAAACGATCACGCCAGAGGATAAGGTTTGGAACATGGTTTCGATGAAATGACGACGCTCTTGCATGGCCTCGTTCATGGCGAGTAAAACATCACGTTGCTCATCGATATAATCCATCATTGTATTGAATGCTAATGATAAATCCTTAATTTCATCATCTGCTTTGGGAATAGCCACGCGGGTCTTCATTTCGCCAGCCTGAATTTGCAGGGAAGCCGTGGCCAACTGGCGAATGGGGTTGACAATTTTTCCGGCCAGGCGTAATCCGACGGAAACAGCCACCAGTAACAGCAATAATCCCACCACGGCAATGACAATCAGAACGCCGTATTGCAAAAAACTCCGGTTTGCATCGGCGGCCTGATAGGCCTGGGCGGCCTTTTTCGTGGCTTGGGTATGATTCAGTACCAGGGGATCAATGGGCCGCGCCACATACAAAAACGCATCCACAAATTGGGACAACTGGATAATGGCATAAACGCGGTCCCTTTCGGCATTGGTGGTGATGACCAGGTCCCCCTTTCGTGCCTCATCTAAGAGCGTTTTTGTTAACAACAAGGGGGCCTCTCGATCTGCCACCAAGCCTGCCCTGGCAATGATGGTTTGATTGCTGTCAAAAACAGTAACCTCACTTAGGGATCGCAATAATAATTGTGTCCGTAAAAAATTGGCGAATTTTTGGGGATCTCCCATCAAATCAAAAGCATTTTGATTCAGGTCATTGGCCATGGCTTTAACATCGCCCTGAATGATTTTTTGGTGTTCCCCTAAATAGGCCTCTGCCACGGCCAAAGACGCGCTCAGTGCCGTTCGGACCCGTTTGGAAAACCATTCTTCAATCCCCATGTTCAGCAAAAGGACCGAAAAAATAATCACAACCACCGACGGCACAACCGCCACCGATGAAAACAAGGTCACCAAGCGCGAATGCAGGCGGGATCCCCCCTGGCGTTCCCTCAAACGGAGCAAATGACGGGTGATGGTCACGGCCAAAAGAAGGAGAAGCGTGGTATCCAGCACCAGCATCAGGACAATGGATCTTGGGGACGGCCCAAACGGGGGGTTTGATGTAAACAGGACCATGGTCCCTGCCACAGCCAGCAACGATAAAACCACCAAAACCCACGTTACCACCCGCCAGACGGTACGATGATTGTTCCGCAGCCATTGTTTGAGAAGGGAAAGGCGATATTTCATACTCATGAGGGGGATTTTTTGATGGCTTCATAGGCTTTTAAGGCCCTGTCCCGACCCTCTGTATGCTCCACAAGGGGGGCGGGATACGCCAGGCCAAGGGGGCTTTCCCAGGGTTTGTGCAGCGTATTATTTTTCAGGATTTTGAGTTCTGGCACATAGTGTTTAACATAGACGCCTTCGGGATCAAAGCGTTCCCCCTGAAGGATGGGGTTAAAAATCCGGAAATAGGGGGCTGCATCGGCCCCGCATCCCGCCACCCATTGCCAACTGGCGGCATTGCTGGCGAAATCGGCATCCACCAAGGTATCCCAAAACCAGGCTTCGCCCTGTTGCCAGGGAATGAGGAGATGTTTCGTTAAAAAAGACGCCGTCACCATGCGAACGCGATTATGCATCCACCCTGTTTGCCACAATGCCCGCATACCCGCATCCACGATGGGGTACCCCGTTTGTCCCCGCTGCCAGGCCTTTAGCTGCAGAGGGCTATCATTCCAGGGAAAGTCCGCAAACTCAGGCCGAAAGGGATGCGTTGCCAAAGTTGGGTTATGGTAGAGGAGACTATAGGAAAACTCGCGCCAAACCAGTTCCTTTAAAAAAACTTCTGCCTGGGTCCACCCGTTTTCCATGGCCTCTAAGGCTTCGTGCCAGAGCTGGCGGATGCTGATTTCCCCAAAACGCAGGTGGGGAGAAAGTCCGGAGGTTTTCTCTAAATCCGGACGATCCCGATCATCGCCATAGTGTCCCAGCCCTTCTCTGAAAAAGGTCTTCCAACGATGCTGCGCCGCCGTTTCCCCCACAGACCATCGATCCCGAAGACCCCCCGCCCAATCGGGCCGCGTCGGTAGCAACTGTAAGGATGCTAAAGATTCCGAAGCACACCCAGGGACAGGGGAGGGCAAGATGGAGGGTTCCTCTAAAGGTAACGGAATATCATTTCGTTTTGAAAACAAGTTCTTCCAAAACGGCGTATAGACGGTGTAGGGGGTTCCGTCGGCCTTTAAGGCGTCCCAGGGCTCCAACAGCAAATGACTGTTAAAGGTTTTTACGGTGACGCCGAGGGATGTTAGGCTTGACTTCAAATCACGATCCAGAGAAAGCGCATGATACCGACGTGACCAGAGCACCCGCTGGACCTGATGATCCCGGATGATTTGGGGTAAAATGGTTTCAGGATTGCCCGAGCGCAAAATCAGTTTTTGTCCTTTTTCGGCCAAGGAGGCCCCCAGGCTGGCCAAACTATGATGCAACCACCACCGCGACGCCCCGCCCAGGGGGCGAAGCGAAGGATGATTTTCTAAGATATAAAGAACAATCAGGGGGCCTTGGGTGGCCGCCGCCTCCCTCAGGGCCGGGTGATCTCGCAGTCGTAAATCATCCCTTAGCCAGAGGAGGGTGGTCATACTTTGCTCATTAAATTCGCTTCAAGAAATTTATCAATATCTCCATCTAAAACCCCTTGTGTATCAGAGGTTTCAACGCTCGTCCTAACGTCTTTGATCATCTGATAAGGATGCAGGACGTAGGAGCGGATTTGATGACCAAAGCCAATATCAGTTTTGCCGGCCTCCAAAACATTGGCGGCGTCTTCCCGTTTTTTCAGCTCTCGCTCGTACAGGCGGGCTTTCAGCATTTGCATAGCCTGATCCCGATTGCGATGCTGAGACCGGTCATTTTGGCATTGCACCACAATCCCCGTGGGCAAGTGCGTGATGCGAATAGCACTGTCGGTTTTATTGACATGTTGCCCCCCCGAACCTGACGCGCGAAACGTATCCACCCGTAAATCTTTATCCAGAATTTCAATGTCAATGGTATCATCCACAACAGGGCTGACCCATACCGATCCAAAGCTGGTGTGACGCCTGGCCCCCGAATCAAAGGGAGAAATGCGTACCAAGCGATGCACGCCGCTTTCCCCCTTTAGCCAGCCATAGGCATAATCACCCTCAATAAGGATCGTGGCAGATTTCAGGCCCGCTTCTTCACCGGCGGATTCCTCCATCAGGCTGCAGCGATAGCCCCGCCGCTCCGCATAACGCGTATACATGCGCAGGATCATTTCGGTCCAATCCTGGGCCTCGGTCCCGCCCGCCCCGGCGTTGACCGAAAGATAACAGGAATTACCATCGGCATCGCCGGATAACAGAACCTCTAATTCCAAACGGGCAAGCTCTTTTTCCAGGGCCAAAAGAGCCATCTGACCCTCCGTCCACGTGGCTTCGTCGTTTTCTTCTTCCCCCATGGCAAGGAGAGTGTTGGCATCATCAAAATCCCGCACAACCCCCTGATAGGTAGACAGGCGTTTTTCCAGCATCACTTTTTCCCTGGAAACCCTTTGGGCGGTGGCTTGATCGGCCCAAAAGTCGGGGGATTCGGATTGCTCCGTTAAATCCTTCAGGCGCTCTTCGATGCGATCGTTGTCAAAGAGACCTCCGTAATAACGACAACGCCCGGTGGCAGCCGGCTGTGGGTTCTCTTAACAGGTCACGATTGATGGTTGTCATGGGCAATCCTTAAGCAGTGAGACGGCGGAAAATGTTTTGAAGGTCGGCATCACCTTGGGAAAAATGGTGGGGCAGGATCCGTTCGCGCTCTAAAATCTCCCGAATATCCTTCAGGGCATCGGGGCGTTCGGTGTGCAGAGTTAAACTAACCATACCCTCTTGATCCGTGGGTTTTTCGGAAATTTCTGTGGTGTAGGCCAGTTTTTTGACGTTATCCTCAAAACGGGTGCGATATTTGGATCCCAAAATTAAATGCACCAGGGTTCCGGGGGATGTTTGGCGGCGCAGGGCCTCCGGCGTTGTATCCACAACAATTTTGCCTTGATTAAGCAGGATCAGGCGGGAACAAATGGCGTCCACTTCCTCCAGAATATGCGTGGAAATAATAATGGCTTTGTTTTTGGATAAATCCTGAATGACAGCGCGCAGGTCATGTTTTTGGTTGGGGTCGAGGCCGTCCGTGGGTTCATCCAAAACCAGCACGTAGGGATCATGCAGCAGAGCCGCCGCCAGGGCCACGCGACGTTTAAAGCCCTTGGAGAGTTCCTCAACCCGTACATCCCAAACATCCGACAAATAGGCCAGAGCACTGGCATGCTCAACGCGGCCCCGTCGATCAGCCCCCGAAAACCCATGGCATCCGGCAATGAAGCCCAAAAAATTATAAACCGTCATTTCCCCGTACATGGGGGCCCCTTCGGGCAAATACCCCAACTTCCGCCGCCACAGCGCGGGGGATGTCATAACATCCTGGCCCATGATCGAAACAGCGCCAGTATTCGGGCGCAAAAATCCCGCCACAATACGCATGGTTGTGGATTTTCCGGCCCCATTGGGTCCCAAAAACCCCAAAACATCGCCGATATTAACATCAAAAGAAACATTGGATAACACCGAACGACCCCCAAAGGCATGGGAAACCCCCTGAACGGAAACGGCAGCCGGCATTACGGACATAGTGAAACCCTCTGACCTTTTATCATCTATTATACTCAGAGCTTACGCATAACCATCGTCATTGCGAGCGTAGCGAAGCAATCCAGGAATGCCAGAAGTAGCAAAGACCGGATTGCCACGCCTCTTACGGAGGCTCGCAATGACGATGTGCATAAGTCCCGATACTTAATACCTATGGATTAAGGGGTGCGGGGGTTTCTGTCAAGGTTGGGGTGGGGGACATTTCTAATTTGCTTTGACTGAAAACAACCCCCTTGCCCTGGGGCAGGATTTTGTGAAAAGATGCAGCCGCTGAGAATCAATAATGTTGAGCGAAAGGATCACGCCGTCATGTCTGTGACAAGGACGCTTATTAAGCGGGAGCTGTATCGTTTTTTCTTAACCCCCGTGGCCTATGTGTTTATGGTGCTGTTTTTGATTCTGGCGGGGGCCCTGACCTTTTTCCTGGGTGACTTGCTCGGCATGAATAGGGCCGATTTATCCCCGTTTTTTCAATTTTTGCCGTGGTTGTTTTTGCTGTTTGTGCCGGCGCTCAGCATGGGGTTGTGGGCAGAGGAACGCTCAAAGGGGACTCTGGAACTCCTTCTCACCCTGCCCCTGTCCACCTATCAGGCCAATCGGGCGAAGTATTTTAGTGTTTTGATTTTTTTAGGATTAACCCTGCTTCTGACATTTCCCTTTGTCGTGACAATTTTTTATTTGGGGGAACCTGATTTTGGCGTCATTCTCAGCGGCTATATCGGCGCGCTCTTGGTGGGGGCCCAGTTTGCCGCCATTGGTCTTTTTTGTTCTAGCGTGACCAAAAATCAGGTGGTGGCTTTTGTTTCGGCGGCGGCGATTTGTTTTTTCTTTTTGGTTATGGGCACTCCGGTAGTGCTGACGTTTTTTGCTGGCTGGGCCCCGGGCGCCCTGATGGATTTTCTTGGGCGGCTCTCGCTGATTGCCTCCTTTGAAAATTGGACACGGGGGGTCTTTTATTTGGCGGATGTGGCAACGGTGCTGATTATCAGTGCACTCTTTGTGTTTTTAGCGGCGGTGATGATTGAAAGGAAAAAAGGGGGCGCACTATGATCGTGTTTAAAGAGCGTCTTTCTCGTTTATGTTCTCATCTTTCCTGGAAAGCTGTAGCCATTTATGTGATCGCCTATGTCTTGGTCTTGTTCTTGATTCATCTGGCGGTGGGAAAATCGTTATTTTTGGACACGACGGAGGAAGGCCTGTTCACCCTGTCCGAAGGAACCCGAAGCATTGTTTCTTCCCTGCCTGAGCCTGTGACGGTTCGCCTGTATTATTCCCGCGCCCTGGGGCAACAAGCCCCCCAGTATGGTGCATTTGCGGATCGCATCATTGAGCTGTTAAAGGCGTACGAGGATCTTTCCAACGGAAAACTGAGGGTTCACATTTATAATCCCGTCCCCTTTTCGGATCAGGAGGATGAGGCCATCAGCATTGGCCTAAAAGGCATTCCCACCCCCACGGGGGAGAAACTCTATTTGGGTTTGGTGGCCACGGGCGGCGGATCAGCCCGCCAGGTGATCCCCTTTTTCCCTGTGGAGCGAGAGCGTTATTTGGAGTATGATCTGACCCAGGCACTGTACCAACTCACCCATCCCGCGCAAAAAACCTTGTCTCTTCTTTCCAGTATCCCTTTATTGGGGCAGGCGGCCTCCCCCTTTGGTGGGGGCGGGCAAAATCCATGGATGATTATGGATCAGCTGAAAACCTTTTTTAACATTGAACCCCTGGCCACAACAGTCACCGCCATTCCCGAAAAAACAGATGTTCTGATGGTGGTGCAGCCCCAGACCTTGGGCAAAGAGACCCTAAAAGCCATCGATCGTTATGTGGCGGGGGGGGGGCGACTGCTCCTCTTTATGGATCCGTTTGTGGAAATTCAGGGGCAATCGCCGGCGTCTAGCGGCATCGTCTCCCCAGAGCTGGACCAGCTTCTCAAAACGTGGGGCTTAAGTTTTGATGATCAACATTTTGTGGCCGATGCGGCCCTGGGTCGCCGCGTGACGGGCAATGTGGGGGGGTACGAGCGCGAGCTTACCTATTACGGCTGGCTTGCCGTGCCCAAAGCCAAACTGCTGGCCGATGACATGGTCACGGCGGATGTTGATACCTTGGCGTTGGCGTCTACGGGATCGTTTACCCTAAGCCCTCTACCAGGGCTTCGCCAAACGGTCTTGGCCAGCAGCAGCCCGGAATCTGCTGCTATGGATCTTTCCTATATCCGCCCAACGCCTGATGTTGCCCGTTTGCTTAAGGGTTTTTCCCCAGGCAACAAGCCGTTTTCTCTGGCGGTTCGTCTTGAGGGCTCCGTGACACGCGCCTTCCCTGATGAAAAAGAATTGCCGAAACCAACAGATCTCCCTTCTGGGGCCCCTCAGCCTGTTGTGATTGAAAAAGAGGGCGGTGCGACCAAAAAATCTTCCGCTGCGGGCCTGCCCAGCCAGGAAAAAATTAAGGCGTCTCAAAAGGCGGCCCATATCATTGCGGTGGCGGATGTGGATATGCTGTATGATGGTTTTTGGCTGCAAAAAGCCCAGATGATGGGACAAGTGGTGGCCATCCCCACGGCCCAAAACGGGACGTTTGTTCAAAATGCGCTGGCGTACCTCAGCGGCAACACAATGTTAATGTCAATACGGCCTCGCACGGTAAAGACCCGAAATTTAACGGTTTTGGACACCATGCAGCGGCATGCGGAGGAAGCCTTTCAGGTCAAAGAACAAAAAACCCGCCAGGAAATGGATCTGGCTGAGGCCAAGCTGAACGATCTGATGAAAAACGGCACAGCCTTGGGTGAGGCCCAGGAAACAGTGATTCGTGAGTTGCAAGCCAAACTGGTGAGCCTACGTCAAGACTTGCGCAACATTCAGCGGTCCCTGCGTCAAGATGTATCCCGTTTGGAACAACGGTTGTGGGTGTTCAATATTCTGGCGGTTCCGTTATTGGTGACGTTGCTGGCCTTTGGGATTTTGAGAAAATCCCGCTCCTTTCGTTGGTTTTAGGGGGAGACTATGCATAAGCATCCTAAAGTTGTGGGGTTGGTTTTGGGGATTTTTGTCCTTGCAGCGGCGGCGTGGACATCCTTAAGCCCCCAAAAGACAGAAGATGATGCGTCATCAAAGGTATTTCCGGGTTTAGAAAGACAGATCAACAGCATTGATCACATTGCCTTAACCCAAGCCATGGGGCCAATCATTCTGAAACGCAAAGACGGCGCCTGGTTTGTATCGGGCTATGACGGATTGCCCGCCCAGTTTTCCGCGGTGCGCCGGACGTTGGTCAGCTTAGCTGATGCAAAAATTATCGAGGAAAAAACAAAAGACCCGAAACATTATGCCTCTCTGGCGGTAGATGATCCCAAAACCAAGGGATCTCAGGCCCAAAGCGTTGTTTTATCAGCAGGCGAAAAAGAGGTTATTTCTTTTATTATGGGCAAGGAAGAGCCGTTATTATCGGGGTCATTGCATCCGGATCTTTATGTTCGTGTTAAAGACACCGTCTATTGGACGCGGGGGGGACTGCCGTTTCTTAAGGATCCCAAGGCCTATTTGGATCCTGTTTTGTGGGCCCTGGATGCCTCGCGGTTAAAGGAAGTTTCTTGGGTAACGAACAAAATCCAAGGGCTCGCCAGGCGCCAAACACCCTTTCAGCCATCCTGGCAAGAGGGGGAAGGGGGGGCTGCCTTGGCTGATAAAACCCGTGTGATTTTAGAGTCCATCATTCACCAGTGGGCTGCATCCTTGGCGTTTTCCGATTTAAAACCTGCGGATGCGTTTAAAGATCAATCCCCTGTTTTGACGGTGAGCTTCAGCACGTTTGATGGCTTTCATGCAAGCCTAAAAGGTTATCAAGACGCCCAGAAAAAATCACTGTGGGCGGTGCTTGAGGCAAAAACCATTGAGGCCAAGTCCCCCGCCGCTTGGGAAAAACAAAAACCCAAAGACTTTACCGGCAGCCTGGAATTACAGCCGCATGATGTGGTGGCCTCGGATGTGGCAGAACTTCAGGCCAAGGCGGATCGTTGGGCCTTTCGGATTTCCCCCTACCCGGCTGATTTTTTGCTTCATAAGGCCGAAAAGGCGCTGGACAATGGATCCGATAAAACAAAAACAAGAGATCGTTGAGGGAGTGTTTTCATGATCAGGCTGTTCTTTTTATTTTTTGTGGGTTTTTTGGCTTTGCCCACATCATCAGGAATGGCGGAAACGGGCATTGCCGCCCGTGTGGGGGATGCGATTATTACAACACATGATGTGGAAACACGCTTAACGATTCTTTTTCTTTCCTCAAAAATGCCAGAGGATGAACGGGTCAAGGATCAACTCCGTCAGCAGGTCCGGGAACTTTTGATTGACGAAGAAGTGCAGCGTCAAGTGGCCAAGCGAGAAGAGGTCGACATCGATGACGCAGAAATCAAAAAAACCTATACCTCTATTGAAAAGCGCAACAACATTGCCCCGGGTCAGTTGATTCCAGAAATGGAAAAAAAGGGCATTGATGAAACCACGCTGAAAAAACAAATCCTGGCGACCCTGGGTTGGCAGCAGGTGATTCAAAAAAAATATCGCGACCAAATGATGATTTCCGATGCGGATATTGCCATTACCAAGGCCAGAATGGCCCGCAACCAGGGAAAAACAGAATATTATCTGTCGGAAATTCTGTTGTTTGTGAATGTTCCGTCACAAGAAGACGAAATGGCCAAAAACGCCCAGACCCTTTATGATCAAATCGTTAAAGGGGCCCGTTTTGAAAGTGTGGCCCGTCAGTTTTCCCAAAGTGCCACGGCAGCCAACGGGGGCACCATTGGTTGGCTGGTGGCAGATCAATTGCCCCCCGATGTTCAAAAGGTCATTACGCGCCTGGATAAAGGGGGGGTTAGTCAGCCCATCCGCACACAAATGGGGTATAAAATCTATAAAGTCAATGATCAACGCCTGGTGGGTGTTGTCATGGAAAATCAAACGTTGATGGATGTGTTTCAGACCATTGTTCCCTTTGTGGATGATGCCAAGGCGGCTGAGGCTGCGTTGGAAATCAAAGAGACGGTTAAAGATTGCGCGTCGGCAGAGGCGTTGGCCAAAGAACGTGGCTATACGGCCTCGGGCTATAGTCGCGGCATTACCGTTGGGAAAATGCCCAAACCGGTTCAGGAGCAGGTGATGAAACTCAGCCAGAATCAAACCACCCCCCCCATGCCCATGGACAATACCCTGGTGTTTATGACCATTTGCCAGCAGAACAATCCCCAGTATACCAACACGGTGGTGGATGCGGATTCGGAAAATATCAAACGGGCGCTCTTTTCCGAGCGAGCTACGCAGTTGTCGCAACAATTGCTGCGCCGGGAAAGAGAAAACGCCGTGATTGTCCGAGTTGACGGATGATGCCTCCCCTGGCGGTCACATGTGGAGATCCCACCGGTGTCGGGCTGGATATTCTTTTGCGCCTTTGGGTGAATCGCCAGGGGAACCCTTTACCCCCGTTTTATCTGTTGGCCCATCCGGATCATGTAGAGGCTATGGCCGACTGTTTGGGCTTAACGATTCCCGTGCAAACCATTGATACGCCCCAAGACGCCGTTACCCTTTTTCAGGATGCTTTACCCGTCTTCCCTCTGCCAGGACCCTCGGCGTTAACCATAGGAACCCCGTCGCCCTTGTATGCAGACATCACTCTTCTTGCCCTGAAAACCGCCGCTCAGCATCTGCGGTTGGGCCTGGCCCGCGCCTTAATGACATTGCCCCTGCATAAAGCCAGTTTGTATCAGGCGGGCTTTACCGCCACGGGACACACGGATTATCTGGCCAATTTGTGCGGTTTGGCGGCGGATGATGTGGTGATGATGCTGGACGCACCGGCACTGCGGGTGGTGCCCTTAACCATTCATATCCCGCTGAAAGCTGTGCCCCAAGCGATTACGCCCGAACGTTTAACCAAAACACTCACAGTGTTGGTTGACAGCCTAAAGTCCCGTTTTCTCCCCCTAAGAATCGCCGTTTGCGGTTTAAATCCCCACGCGGGGGAAGAAGGGCATTTGGGAAAAGAGGAACAAACAGTGATCACCCCCACCCTTAACACGTTGAAAAAAAAACTGTCTGCCCATCTTGAGGGTCCACTACCGGCGGATACGGTTTTTAGGGATCTGAATCGTTATGATGTCATTGTGGGGATGTATCATGACCAGGTTTTGGGCCCCATTAAGGCCCTGGATTTTTGGAACACGGTGAATGTAACGCTGGGGCTGCCGTTTCTCAGGACCTCACCAGATCACGGCACAGCCCATGACTTGGCCGGTCAAGGCACAGCCGATGGGCGTAGTGTGTTTCGGGCGTTGTGGTATGGGGATTAAGGCGGATTTCCCTTATATCTCGTTAGTCTACCCCCGCCGCAGTGCCTTATACTTCAGCCGATGCGGGGCCAGCAGGTCATCACCCAGGCGGGCCTTGGCGTCATCGACGTAGCTGGCGTAGTTTCCCACGTGGAAATGGACGTTGGAATCCCCCTCATAGGCAATGATGTGGGTGGCAATCCGGTCCAAAAACCAGCGATCGTGGGAAATAATCAGGGCCACGCCGGAAAAATCCAACAGGGCTTCTTCCAGAGCGCGCAGGGTTTCAATGTCCAGATCATTGGTGGGCTCATCCAGCAGCAGGACGTTGTGACGGGCCTTGAGTATGCGGGCCAAGTGAACGCGGTTGCGCTCTCCGCCGGAGAGATCCCGGAGTTTTTTTTGTTGATCCGCCCCCTTAAAATGAAACCAGGAACAATAGGCGCGGCTGTTAACATCGCGCCCACCCAGATCCAGAACCTCCGCCCCGCCGGAGATGGCCTGCCAGATCGTGTCCTCATCGTTTAAAATATCCCGGGATTGATCGACGTATCCCAAACTGACCTTTTGCCCGATGGCGATGCTGCCGGTATCGGGGGTGGCTTGCCCCGTAATCATGCGAAACAGCGTTGTTTTCCCCGCCCCGTTGGCCCCGATAATCCCCACAATGGCCCCCTTGGGGATGGCGGCAGAAAAGGCATCAATCAGCACGCGGTCATTTTCGGCCTTGGTAATATCCTCAAAGGTAATGACTTGATCGCCCAAGGTTTCCCCGTCCGGAATAATGATCTGAGAGGTATAGGCCTTGGTTTCCCGTTGATTCGCCGTGGATTTTTCAAAGGCGGTGAGCCTGGCCTTACTTTTTTTCATCCGCCCCTTGGGGGATTCATTGACCCAGGCGAGTTCTTCTTCCAGGGCTTTGGACAGTTTATTTTCCTGGCTTTGCTGATCGTGCAGGATTTTTTGTTTTTGTTTCAGCCATTCTTTGTAATTGGCGTGATACGGGCGAAAGGTCCCCTGGTCGATTTCCAAAATCCATTCGGTGATGTTATCCAGGAAATACCGGTCGTGGGTGACCACAATCACAGTACCCGCATAATCCCGCAAATGACGTTCCAGCCAGGCCACGGACAGAGCATCCAGGTGGTTGGTGGGCTCATCCAGCAGCAGCATATCGGGCTTTTGCAGCAGCAGACGACACAGGGCCACGCGGCGTTTTTCCCCGCCGGAAAGAACGCCCACTTTTTGATCGGGCTCCGGACAGCGCAAGGCATCCATGGCAATATCTATGTGCCGGTCCAGATCCCATCCGTCCACGGCATCGATTTTTTCCTGAAGATCCCCCTGTTTTTCCAGCAGGGCGTTCATTTCATCATCGGTGATCTCTTCCGCCATTTTTAGGCTGATGGCCTCAAATTCTTGCAGCATCTGAGAGATCTCGCCCAACCCTTCGGTGGCAACTTCGCGGACGGTTTTGTTTGGGTCCATATCGGGCTCTTGCGCCAGATAGCCAACCTTGGCCCCCTTGGCCAGGATGGTTTCGCCGGTAAAATCCGTATCCAGCCCCGCCATGATTTTGAGTAACGTGGATTTACCGGATCCATTGTGCCCAATGACACCAATTTTTGCGCCGGGCAAGTACGACAACCAGATGTTATCAAACAGGGTTTTTCCGGTTTTTAAGCGTTTGGTTACGCCCTGCATGGTGAAAATATATTGCTCGGCCATGGCTTTCCCCCAGAATCATTTGATCACAGGGCTTTCTTGTGACATAAAGACGCCAAGATGTCGAGGGAGGGTTTTCCAAGAAAGCGTTTTCTTAGGACATCAAGAGATAGAGAAAGCACGCATCATGAAAACCGCCGTTGTTTTGTTTAATCTTGGGGGACCGGATAAAACCGAATCCGTACGCCCGTTTTTGTTTAATTTGTTTAATGATCCGGCAATTATACGGGTGCCTGGATTCTTTCGGTACCTGCTGGCGCAGCTGATTTCCCGCAAACGGGCCCCCGTGGCGGCGAAAATTTATGATCACATCGGGGGCAAATCCCCCATTTTGGAAAATACTCAGGCTCAGGCCAGCGCCCTGCAGACCCTGCTTGGGCCTGATACAAAGACCTTTATTTGCATGCGTTATTGGCACCCCATGACAGAGGCTGTGGTGGATGATGTTTTGGCCTATGCCCCGGATCGTGTGATTTTACTGCCCCTTTATCCCCAATTTTCAACCACAACAACCGGATCATCGGTGAAAAAATGGTATGAGGTGGCCAAGGAAAAGGGACTAGCCGCCCCCACCCAAACCGCCTGTTGTTATCCAACGCACCCCCTGTGGATTCAGGCCGTTGCGGCCAAAATCACCGAGGCCGCTGTTGATTTTACCAACACGAGAGTCCTCTTTTCCGCCCATGGGTTGCCCGAAAAAATTGTGAAAGACGGAGATCCCTATCAATGGCAGGTGGAACAAACCGTGGCGGCGGTGGTGGCCCAGTTGGCCATCCCAAACCTGGATTTTCAGATTTGTTATCAAAGTCGTGTCGGACCCATGACATGGATTGGACCGTCCACAGAATCGGAACTTAAGAGGGCAGGGGACCAGAAAAAAAATCTGGCCATTGTCCCCATTGCCTTTGTGTCCGAGCATTCCGAAACCCTGGTGGAGCTGGATATTGAATACCGACATTTGGCTGAGGAAGCCGGCGTTCCCCAAATGACACGCATTGGTACTGTGGCGGATCATCCCCTGTATATGGCGGCTCTGGCGGATGTGGTAAAAACCACTCTGTCCGCCCCAGGCGCTCTCTGTCCGCCCCCCGCGCGCTGCCCTGATGATTTTTCCGGTTGTGCGTGTCGATAGACCCTTGACTTTTGACCCCAATTTAGGCCCCATGGGGACAATAAAGGGAGAGGAAACACCCTATGTCTAAAGTTGTCATGACCAGGGTTGGTATGATCCTTGGTTTTTTTGTGGCGATTCTGCTGCTTGGTCCCGCTGGGGCCTGGGCCCAGGCCATTTCCATTGATTTTGCGGACGAGATGCAGGGGGAGGCCTCGGGACGAATTTTTCAGTTGGTGGCCCTCATTACGGTCCTTAGCCTGGCGCCGTCCATTTTGGTGATGGTGACATCCTTTACCCGCATTATTATTGTGTTTTCCTTTTTGCGCACTGCGCTGGGGTTGCAACAAACCCCGCCCAATGTGGTGCTGATTGGCTTGGCGCTCTTCATGACGCTGTTTATTATGACGCCCACGTTAGAAGAAGCCTATACCACCGCCATTGAGCCCATGATGGCGGAAAAAATCACAGAAGAAGAAGCGTTAACGCTGGTGGGCAAGCCCTTTCATGCCTTTATGCGAAAGCAAGTTCGGGAAAAGGATGTGGCGTTGTTTGTGAATCTGGTGAAAAAAACGGAGGTGACCACCCCCGAAGCCCTGCCGTTTCGCATACTCATCCCCGCCTTTATCCTAAGTGAATTGCGCCGCGCGTTTGAAATGGGGTTTTTGATTTTCATCCCGTTTTTGATTATCGATATGGTGGTGTCCAGCATTTTAATGTCCATGGGGATGATGATGCTGCCGCCGGTGTCCATTTCCTTACCGTTTAAGCTGATTTTCTTTGTCTTGGTGGATGGGTGGTATATTTTGGCGGGCTCTTTGGTGCAGAGTTTTGGGTAGGGAGGCCTCATGACATTGGGGGATCTGGGGCACCTCATACGTCTAAAAAAACCTGTGGGGACATTGTTATTGTTTTGGCCCTGTGCCTTTGCCCTGGCCCTGTTTCAGGCCCCGCTCTTTTTTTATGTCTTGTTTTTTCTGGGGTCCTTTGCCATGCGCAGCGCGGGCTGCATCATCAACGATTTGTGGGATCGCCGCATTGATGCGGCCGTGGCCCGCACCCGTCATCGCCCCCTGGCCTCGGGCAAGGTTAACCCACGCCAGGCCCTGTTGGTTTTGGTGTTTTTTTTGCTTTTGGGTCTTGGGGTGCTCCTCCAACTACCCCGGCAAGCCATTCTGGTGGGCTTGGCCACGATGCCGCTGGTGATTTTATATCCGCTGGCGAAGCGATTTTTCTTTTGGCCCCAGGTCATTTTGGCCCTGACCTTTAACGCCGGTGTTTTGGTGGTGGCCGCCACCCTGGGGCAGCCCATGCCATGGATTTTGTATGGGGCGTGCGTGGTGTGGACCTTGGCCTATGACACCCTGTACGCCTGTCAAGATCGCACGGATGATGCAAAACTACACTTAAAATCCGGTGCCTTATTGTTTGGGTCTCAGGTAAAAACGGCGGTTCTGCTCCTTTATGCCCTCACCTTTGTGCTGTGGGGCACCTTCGCGCCATTGATTTTGCTGTTCGGGGTGATTTGGTGCGCCGCCCTGGCGCGTTTCTGGTCCCCCGAAAATCACCCCCAAACAGCCCGCTGGTTTGATCAAAACGGCTGGCTGGGGTTGGTGATTATGGGGGATTTGTTGGTGGGGTAGGGGGAGTGAGATTACCCCCTCTGTTGCCCTAAAGCCTCCTTAATGGCCTCAAACACAGGTAGATCCTCTTTAAAGAGGACAGTCGGGGGGTTTTTAAGGTCTTCTTCGGTTGCCTGATAGCAGACGTGCGTGAAACCTGGTACTGTATTGATGATGCTGGCATCTGTAGCAGTTAGCGGTTCTTTTGTATGAATAACAAAATAGGTCTCTGATCCTTTTGTTTCGTTTGTTGCTTCTTCTGGCTTTTGATAGCTTACAATAAGGGCATTCTGTCCAGGGTTCTGTAGATGAAAACAGGACGACGCCTCCTGCACACATGCCAAAAATCCTGGGGCCTCGGTAAGGATTTCTTTTATGTTTTCAGGGCTTAAGTAATCATCTGGATTTTGCCCTTTAGGATTAAACCGAAAGTCAAAGGGGTTAGGATGAGTGTTGAGTTCGCCTCGGTAAAAATCCCATGGATTTTTAGAAATCACTCGGGCTATTTTCTCAAAAGTGGGATGACAGTAGGCGCGCCATAAGGGCTCCAACGCTGATGATTGCGGCGCCAGGGCAGCCATGCCCGCGTAAAACCTTATTGTCTCGCCTATATCTTTACGTTCATCGTTTGCAAGAAAAAGACTTTTAAATGTGCCTGAAGGCAAAATCAGCTTATTCTCTTCGTCTTGGGGAAACAATAATTCTGTTGAATTATAGGGGCTAAGTAATTTCCGTAATGCTTTTTGTTTTATAATACTTATTGCAGCATCAGAAACATTAGTATCTTTACTAATAGCTTCCTGCGTCTGTCTCTGGGAAGGATAGTATTTTTGTGTGTCGTCATTAAAACCGACACCGTTATAGAGAAAAAGAATTGACTTCTCCTTTGCAGATAGGCTCTGAAAACCAGTGTCCAACGCTTGACAAAGAGGGTCAAAAGCCAAAAGAAAGGTCTCCTCGGCCTTATGCGCCCATGCTTTAAAATCTTCGCCGTGAGATTGAATCAAGACATCCCTTTCTTCATTGGCAAATTTTGCATTAAACCTCTGTCCCTTTTGCCCGCCATGCAGCACCAGGTACAAATAAAACGGATCGACGCCAAATTGGCTTTTGCAAAAAGCTGACAGGTTGGGCTGATCATTAGCCTTTTTTATTTCAGCGATTTTTTCTCTTTTTTCCTGGGCAGATGCAACCAGTTCTGTGACCGTTTCTGATAATTCCCGGAAAAGATGCGGATGCAGGGTGTTCGCGTTACTAAAATCACGATCAAAATTAAAGTTTCCAGAACGCAAATAAAGCGAGAGAAGATCGCGATTTTCTTGCTCAGCCTTCTGTTTTAAGTGATTATTGAGTGCAGTTCGAGTGCCACAGCCAACATCATAGAGTTTCTTTAAATGCTCAAAACTTTCATGAAAAGCCTGAATCTCTTGCTCTGTGGGCATCGTTTTTCCAGATAAGTCTTCCAGGAGGATCTCTATGGTCCCGGCTCGTTCCTTTGGGAAAAGGGCGTCGTTATTCTCCAAAACTATGTCAAGCGAAAGGTTCGTTCGCATCCGATTTGGGAATTTTTGTGATAGAGCCTCATAGTCCAAAGCCTGGGCCAAAGCTTTCGGTGTTTTGTATGATTGTTGGATCAGCGTGTTGATTTGACCTATGGCCTCGGGGGACAAGGGTCTCTTATTATAGATTTTTTTCTCATTTTTGGCTTCTGGGCGTTGTTGTTCTCTTTCTGCGAGCCTGACTGTAAAATCCGTCGTGGTTTGATACGCATGAATCAAAAGCAGTTCGAGTAACCCGGCAACCGGTTCATAAAATTGTTCATTTTCAGGCTTTTTTGAGGACAAAAGTTTTTCAACAGCGTCCCGTAAAACTTGCCCCTTAATCAGAGGAACAATATTATCGTTGGGCGTTGCGGCGCTTAACTGGGCGACGCTATTTTTCGGCCTGCCTGCTTTTAGACCCCGCATCAGACATAGGTAAAATTCCTCTGCTGCCCCTTCATTTTCCACAGAATATCCCGTTCTTTCCAACAAAATGGGAAGATACGCCAAGGTTTCCCCAGACAAGGACGTTTTTGAATACGCGGCGGCCAAAACCTGATCAACCGTACGGTTGCGGTCATATTCTGAAACGGGCGTCGTCACAAAACGCTGCTCCATTTCGGAAAATTTTCTTTGGGCTTCTGAAAGCCTGGATGCCGCTCTGGCCACTGCATCCTTTTGTTTTTGAAGCCAATCGGCCAGCTGGGTAAAATCAAGATAATCATTGCCGCTGGGAGTTTTTTTGGCTTTATAGGCCGCAGCACCCTGACGGGCATCCAGGGCCAGTTCAATTCTTTGCAGGGTCACATCCTCAAGCGTTACTATGATTTCCCAATAGGGGTTATTTTTTAGAAGGTTTCGTTTTGACTCATCGGTTAAGGCCAAAATTGTGCGGGCAGGGTAGGGATTTCCTATACTTTGCAATGCTGAATTTCCGGTAGAAGCAAGGATCGTGGCCAACCTGGCTGCCGCAACCGTTTTATTGTTGTTGTTCTGCGTCAGAAGCGCTGCCACAATCTCAACCAAACGTTGATGGGTCGGATTCGTCGAATCAAAATCAGTCATGATATTTTCCAAAAAAAATGAATCTTATTTTGGGAACCCTATCATAAAAAATGGTTTTGTTAAAGCGTGTTTTTGATCAAAATTTAAAAAAAAGGCCAAGTCAGTCACCCGTTCTGGTCTAAACCCCCACAACCCGACTTTCGATGGTGTGATGGGGATACAGAGCCCGCAAGGCCTGCTCGTAGTTTCCCATTTGAAGATCGGCCCGCGTTGTATCCCCGCTTTTAAAATCCACAATGATCAGATGATCATCGGAAATCAGCAGCGCATCCAGGCGGAGCATTTTTCCCTGATGGCACAGGGCAACCTCAGTTTCTACGCGGTAGCTCTGGTTAAGGAGAGACTGAAAAGGCTGATCTTGATACGCCGCCCATGCCCGGGTGGCGGCTGTTTTGGCGATAGAAGCGTCATAAAAAGAAAGCAAAATCTCGCATAAGTCATCTTCACGCTGAACATTCCCCGCCAAGCAATGCTGCATCCCCGAATGAATGGCCAGACCCAGGGTGATGGCCTCACTGTCCGCAGAGGCAGTGGGTTTAGAATCTTCAGGATCAGGGGAAGGCAAGGTTAACCAGTTGGGTAACGTCGAGGTCTCTGGGGTATTGTGAACAGGCGGCGTGCTGGCCCGGGGCAACGCCCCCACGGCATATGCCGGGTTTTCTGAATTGCCCTCAAGAGGCTGTCCCTGAATTTTGATCTGGGAAGCCAGAGCCTGATACCATGTTGGATGTTCGGGTAAGGTTTCTTCGGGGGCAGCAGCCTGGCGCGAGGCCCCAAAAATATGCAGGGCATCCTCTGCCCGGGTCATGGCGACATAAAGGAGGCGATGGTATTCCTCTTCATCTTGCTGTTTTAAATCCTCTTTCAAGGGCGTTAGGACATGTAACGTTCGTTTGGGCAGCACCCACAAAAATCCCTGGGGTAACCAGACAACGGGACTGGGCCGGGGCGTTGGTCTGTGCCCCGCATCGGCCAGGATAATCACGGGGGCCTCCAGCCCCTTGGCCCCATGCACCGTTTGGATACGAACGCCCTGGCCCAGCGTTTCCCGTTTGATATTCACCGCATGGCGCTCAAACCACGGGAGAAATCCAGCCAGGGTGGGGGTGACATCCTCTTCAAATTTCAGGGCGTAGGTGAGAAACAGATGAACAATCTCATCAACCTCCCGCCCAAAAGCCTCCCGAAACGCGGCGTAGCCCCCCTGTTCATAAAGGTAATGACTCAGCGTTTGATGGGGTGTCCACACATCGGCATGATTGAGAAAATGCTGCAGCAACGCATAAACGCGACCAAAAACGGGGGGGGCTTGGTCTTGATGGGCATGATCATACAGCGATGACCACACGGTGCCGGATCGTCCGTGACAAAGGGTAAAGAGTTCATCTTCCGTAAGGCCACCGATGGGACTTTTGAGGAGACACGCCAGGGTAAAATCATCCTCGGGCTCCACCATAAACAGCAGCAACGCGGAGAGGTCTTTGACAGCCAACGTTTCCTTCAGCAAAATCCGATCCCCCCCCGCCACGGGAATATTTCGGGCCGAGAGGGCCGAGAGCAACGAATGTTGCAATTTCCCCCGCCGCTGCAACAAAATCCAGATATCCGGCGCGGTGATGGGCTGATTTTGGCGGGAGGGCAGGCCCTGCCCGTTGGATAAAAGGTCCTGAATGGCCGTTGCAATGGTGTCGGCAATCTGATCTTCCGGGCTTTGTCCCTGGCGCGGATGGGTGGGAAGGATAAAGGTTTCCTCCGCATTTTTGGGCGGTAAGACCATCAGAGGATGCAAAACCACCTGGCCCCTGGACTGGGTCCGGGCGGGATGGTGGATCAGGGGGGCGTCCCCCGATGTCACAACCCCTTGCCCACAGGGGGTTTTTTGAAACACGTCATCCACCAACCCCAAAACATCGGGCGTGGTGCGAAACGATGTGTTCAGCTGCAGGGGGGTGAGGGACTTTTCCGCCTCCCCATAGCGTGCCTGAAGTGTGTCGTACTCGGCGCGATAGGCATCGGGATCGGCATCCTGGAACCGATAAATGGACTGTTTATAATCCCCCACCACCAGAAGGGTTTTTCGCGTTTCGGTATCGCCGGCCAGAGTTTCCGCCAGCAAATGCTTAATCAGGGTCCACTGATGGGGGTTGGTGTCCTGGGCCTCGTCCAGCAAGATGTGCTTTAACGCGTGCTCCAGTTTATAGGCAATCCAGGCATTGTGATCCTGTAACAGGCGGTGCGTGCCCTCTAACAAATCATCAAAATCCAGCGCCCCCGCCGCCTCTTTCGCGGTGATATACGACGCCCAAACCGCCGTGGCCACGGAGCGCAGGGCCACGGTGGCCTCAACACATTCCGCGGCATAAATCTGTTGCCGCAGGGTATAAAGCCGTATCGCCTCCTCCGCAAGAGACGCTCGATCTTCGGGAAATAACGGGGCCTTTTGCGTGGCCAGGGTTTTGCGCACGGTTTCTTTGTCGGTTAGGAAAAAATCGGCATAGCCCTCATAATCCCGTTGAGGGTGGGGGACGGCGAGAAAAGAGGTGAAAAAATCCCCCTTCTCCCGATCTTTCTCACTAGGACTGACGGCCAGGGCGGCGGCGATGCGCTGTAAAGCATCATCGGGTAAAGAGGTTCGACTTTCTTTTTGCAGGGCCTCAAGGTCCTCCGTACCAGGGGGCAAAAGAAGCTGCTCTTTCAGGGCGTCCCGAAACATTGCCTCTGGCATCATCACGGCCTGGTACAACAAATAACGTTTTCGAATCAGGGGTTTTAGGACATCTTGATATTGCCCCTCGTGCAGATAACGCGCGAGTAAAGTGGCTGTGCCCGCGTCCCCCTGGATGGTGTCCAGATCATAAAAGCCTTCGGCGGCTTGGGCCAGCAGGGTTTGGGCCTCTTCTTCCTCTAACACTTTAAAATCGGGGGCGATATTGGCCTCTAAAGGGAACCGCCTGAGCAAACGTTCACAAAACGCATGAATGGTTTGAAACGACAACAGATGCTGATCATCCATGAGTGACAAACAAAAACGAACGGGATCAACCCCCCTTTGACATAAAAGATCATGAAAATCAGTATAGGCCGGGTCACGGTGAGCGATTTTTTGTAAAAGAGATAAAACCCGGTTCTTCATTTCCGAAGCTGCGGCCCGGGTATAGGTCAAGCACAAAATACTTCGGGGATCAGCACCATGACACAGCAGGGAAACCACGCGGTCGCACAGCAGTTTTGTTTTGCCGCCACCGGCGGACGCCGTGACCCAAAAGGATGATTCAGGATCCCTGGCGCGACGCTGGGTTAAATCGGCCTGGTGAACGGGGGGGCTTAGGGGAGAAGGTGAGGGAACAAACACACCTGACCATACCCCCAAAAAGGCCTAATAGCCTTCTTTTTCCAAACGCTTGCGAAGTTGTTTACGGTAACGACGACCGGCCTCGGACTCTTCCCGAACGCGTTTTTCGGAGGGCTTTTCGTAAAACCGCTTGGCCTTCATGATGCGAAAAACACCTTCGCGCTGCAGCTTTTTTTTCAGGGCACGCAGGGCCTGATCAACATTGTTGTCTTTAACATGAACCAGCAAGGGGAAACTCCTAAGTTAATGGGTCTTGAGCATTATAATGTGAGGGAGAATGAGTATCACAAAGAGGAGAGATTTGCCAAGATAAAATTTCGAGACCCTTAACGCCGTGCGGCGATCCGCAATACCTTAAACAATGACCCCATTTGCGTGGGGTGGGTCAGGCGGTGATAGGCAGCCCCCAGAGCCTGGGCCTGGTGGGGATTCTGGCGCATCAAAGCAGCCAATCGGGTCAGAATACCCAGGTCATGCAAAAAATGCCCTTGGGCAGTTACGGTGCAGGACAAATCCGGATAATGCTGGTGAATATAGGATGTTAACACCCCAAAGGGAACGTGACACGACAGATCCGCCTGCCCAATGTGGGAAAAAACGTCCAAAGTTTTCCCCTGATAAACAGCTTGCAGGGTATCACCAACCCCAAAAATATCGGGTCCATAATCGATGATCAGGGCCTGCCCCCCTTGATCAACCAGACGCTGGCAGATGTATTCCATCATGGTTAAACCCAGGGCGGGATACTCAAAAACACTCCCCAAAGGATAAGACATTGAGGACAAAACAGCGGTAACGGATGCGGGGGCAGGGGATGTGGTATCCACCGAAAACCCCAAAGACGCCCCCCTTTTTTCCACAGAACGCCGATACCATCCCTGGGCCGTTAAAACATACTGTTCCAGCGGCAGGGCATCCAGCCATTCATTGGCCACAATAAATAAGGGGACATCCGTGGGCAGCGTTTCCAGACGTTCATGCCAGGTTACGGACAAGCCGTCTGTTGCTTTGGCCTGAAGGGATCGCAACACGGGGGAGGTTTCCACAAAATGAACGTCAGGAACAAAGGAAAGATGAGGACGCGCCGCCCGCAGCGCATCCACCGTTAAGGTGCCCCGTCCAGGACCACATTCCACCCATAATTGGAACTGATTGTGAGTTAGGCAAGATTCGGCGTAACTCAGGCCGATAAGTTCGCCAAACATCTGGCTGATTTCAGGCGCGGTGATAAAATCACGGCCCAGGGGATTTTGGGTCATATAGGACCCATGCACCGGATGGGCCAGGCAAAACGCCATGAAATCCGACACGGAAACGGGGCCTGCCGATAACGTTTGAAAAAGGCAGGCCGCCGCGTCGGACATGAAAAACGATTAAACGAGTTTGGCGAGCAAGGCGAACAATTCGTCCAAAAATTCCTTGGTTTTCTCGGCACGATCTTCCGTGCCCAGGGTCAAGTTGGCCAGATTTTCGCCCTTGGCCAGTATGGGTTTGGCTTTGCCCTCGTCCAGATCGTTGGCCAGCATTTGGGCGGCGGTAATCACAGCACTGACCATATGAAACAGTTCTTTGTTATCAATGGACAATTCATCTTTTTCCGCCATTTCGCTGGCGATTAATTTCAGCGTGTCTAAATCCGCAGGGTTTTTGCCCACCAGGTCATAATCCAGCTGGCCTTGCTCAATTTTATCCATGCCAATGGTTAAGCGCACCCGCTTTTCTTTTAGTAAATCATAGGCACAGCGCGCCGCCAGCTCCATCAACTGAGACAGCCGCATGGGGGACATGGCTTTGGCTGTAAGATCAATTAAATTCAGACCATCCAGCACCCGCACCAATTGATCCACCGACAATAAATCCATCGCATGGGCGGCCAAGCGGGCCAAGTCATGGGAAACAACATCAGACATAAAGACTCACCTTAATTAAAATTTTATAAAAACGCATGAAAATTTATCAAATTTTAAGCGCTTTGTCCAGGGTTTTCTTTTGCAGGGTTTTCTTTTGCGGGTCCTTATGCCCACAGATAAAGAGCGCTAAGGAGCTTTTTTCACGGGTTGCGCCTCAAAAACGCCCTGTTTGATGGGGGTCACGGGCTGGCTGCGGGTATCGGTTTTGGGGGCGTCCATGTAGGAAAGCAAAATCCCGATACGGCGATTGATGGGCGCATCCGGAACATCCTGCAGCAGGGGATCCGTATCAGCCTTTCCCACCACTTTTTCAAAACGCTGGGCTTTTAATCCATAACGCTGGAGCAAACGGCGGGTTGTGTTGGCGCGATCCGCAGACAGTTCCCAGTTGCCATAATCAGCATTGACAGATCCGCTGTTGTCGGTGTGTCCCGTGATTTGAACGGGGTTGGGAACGCGGTCCAAAATGGGACGGATGCGTTTTAAAATCATGGCCGTGTGGGGCATGGCGGTGGCTTTTCCGGCCTCAAACATGGGGCGTTTTTTGCTGTCCACCAATTGAATGAGCAGACCATCTTTGGTCATTTCCAAAATAATGTTTTCAGAGAGTTCCTTCAGCTCGGGTGTTTTTTGAATCTCTTGCTGAATAGCCTCCAGCGCTTGCTTCATGGCTTTTTCTTGGGCGGCTTGAAAGGCCTCGGCTTCGCCGTCTTTGCCCTGGGAAGATTGTTGGCTGGTGGTGGTTTCGGATTGCTCTTCTTGCACAGTACCAGGTTTGGGGGCTTCGCTGGGGTTATAGGCGGGAATTTCTTCGTCTTTGCTGGCCGTCACATCGGAAACCGTCACCCCATCCAAAACACTGCCTGCGCCGCTGGTGCTTTCTGAAATGGTTGTGGGGGAAAAATAGTTCGAAATCCCCCGACGTTGTTCCTCCGTGGTGGAATTGAGCAACCATAACAGCAAAAAAAACGCCATCATAGCGGTCACAAAATCCGCATAGGCCACTTTCCAGGCTCCGCCATGGTGCCCACCGCCCTGAACCTTTTTAATTTTCTTGATGATAATAATGGGGGGTTGATCGGCCATGACTATTTCGGCAACTGATCAATGGCTTGTTCGACTTCAGCAAAGCTGGGGCGCACGTGGGATGGTAAAATTTTTCGCGCAAATTCGATGGATATGGCCGGGGCACCCCCCTGAAGGTGCGCCAAAAGGCCGGCTTTGATACATTCCATATAGGCGCCGTCCTCGTTATAGGTGGATCCAATCATACTGGCCAAGGGGGCAAAATATCCATAAGATACCCAAACACCCAAAAAGGTTCCCACCAAGGCCCCCCCGATTAATTTTCCAAGAATTTCAGGGGGTTCCGTAATGGACCCCATGGTTTTAATGACGCCCAAAACGGCCGCGACAATACCCAGGGCGGGCATACCATCGGCCATACCCTGAACAGCGTGGGCAACGCTGTGTTGTTCATGGTGGTGGACCTCTAATTCCCGGTTCATCAGGTCTTCCATCAGGGAGGCATTTTCACTGCCCAGCGAAACCATCCGCAAATAATCACACAAAAAATCCACGGCGTGGTGATCGTGGTGAAATAACGGAAATTTATGAAATAATTCACTGTCGTGGGGATTTTCAATATCGGCCTCCAGCTTCAAAATCCCCTTGGAACGTATGGTTTTAAACACCAAAAACAGCATGGATAACAATTCAACATAGTGGGTTTTTTTGTATTTGGGGCCCTTCATGGCGACTTTGATGCCGGGCATGACTTTTTTAAGGACGCTTTTGGTGTTGGCCGTCACAAACGCCCCAATGGCGGATCCGACGATGATCACAACCTCAAAAGGTTGCCATAAAACCGCCAAATGCCCGCCCATGGCCACATAACCACCCAAGGTGCATGCAATAACGATAACAAACCCAAGAATGACTTTCATGGAAACTCCGAATCCTGCTAGACTATAAAATCAAAACTCTATTAAGATTCTGTTGTCATGACGCAAAAACGTGTTTTTATTACAGGGGCGGCCAAACGCATCGGGGCGGAACTCGTTTCGCGCTTGATCAAAGACGGCTATGATATTGTCCTGCACTATGGGTCTTCTGAGGCTGAGGCCAAGCATTTACAAGCCGCTATCCACACCCAAGGTCGATCATGCACCCTGATTCAGGGTGATCTAAGCAAGCCCGAAGATATTCAGCGCATCATTGGTGAGGTTCACAACGTGGGCCCCCTGGCGTTGATGATTCATAATGCCTCTTTATTTTTTCCGGATACCTTAAAAACCGTGACCTGGCAGGGCCTGAACGATCATTTGGCGGTGAATGCGTTGGCCCCCTTGATGCTGATTCAGGGGCTGTATCAAAACACGGATCATATTGTGAGCATTCTGGATGCCCACACCCATTTGCATCATGGGGATTTTCTTAGCTATACATTGGGCAAGCAACTTTTATGGCGGCTGACCCTGGATCTGGCCCCTGCCCTGGCCCCGAAAACACGGATTAATGGCGTGGCTTTGGGATCGACATTAAAGGGAGTTCGCCAAAGTGACACCCATTTTCAGGCGGCGGTTCATCATTCTCCCCTAAAAAAAGCAAGCAGCCTGGATGAAATTTACGCGGCCCTGATGTTTTTACAAAACAGCCCTTCCGTCACGGGGGAAATCATCAACCTGGATGGGGGTTATGCGGCGCAGGCGCGAGTCTAAATGGCTGGTGATGTTCTAAAAACCATGGGTTCCTATGATGTTCTGGTTATTGGGGCGGGTTTGGCCGGGGCCATGACGGCTCATGCCCTGCATCAAAAGGGCTTTGCTGTGGCGGTGTGCGAGGCCTCTCCTCAGCCCTTTACCCACGGTGCGTCCCATCATCATGCGTGCGCCCTTTACCCCCTGATTCATGCGGCGCCGTGTTTTGAGGATCATTTTTTTCTGACGGCCTATGAATACGCCGTAAAGACCTATCAAAACCAAACCTTTTTTCATCCGGCCCCCCTGCGGCTGCCAGCGGGAAAACGACACAGTCCCCTTTGGCAAGATCATCTGAGGATAACAGAAAGCGGGACGGACCTCACCAGCGGGGGATGGCTGGATCCTATTGCGGCGTGTCGAGTGTATCTGAAAGACATTCCTGTTTTTTATGGGTTGTCTGTTCAGGATCCCCAAAATCTGCCGGTGCCCATGGTGATTTTGTGTACGGGGGCGGGAACGCGGGATTTTTTTCCGGATTGGTCCTGGCGTCTTTCCTCCGGACAGACGGATTATGCGGATCAAGAGGAAACTTCAGAAAATACCATTGTATGTGATGAAGGCTTCGTGATTCCCATGAAAAACAACACGGTGGCCAGTGGGGGAACCTACCGCCCCCATCAAACAGAGGCCCCGATTTTATCCCAGGATACGGACAAAAATCTCTCAAAACTCAACAACCCACGCCCCCACCCAACCCTTAATCCCACGACTGGCGTCAGGATTCGGGGGAAAACAACGCTGCCTTATATAGGATACATCAATGAGCATGGGGCGTTTGTGTCCCTGATCAAAAATCAGCCATTCCCACCCGAAACCAAAACGAAGCTCTGGATTCTTTCCGGATTCGGATCCCGGGGCATGGTTACGATCCCGTGGTCGGTTCATCAGGTGGCTTTGGCGATGACGGGTGGCATGAACAGCCCTGTTAGAAAATGATTTCCTGCGTGACGCTCCGTTCGTCCTTGCCCTGAAAATTAAAGACTAAACTATGGCGGGGCAGGGGCAAAAAGGGGGCAATCCGCTGGGGCCATTCGATGCAGCAGGGGTGCTGCGCCATGGCCTCAATCAAACCCAGCTCGTAAATATCGTCTGGATGGGTCAGGCGATAACAATCAACATGCCACAGGGGCCCCCATGAAAGATCATAAACCTGGATCAATCCATAAGTGGGGCTGGTGACGGATCCCGTCCAGCCCAGGGCGGACAGATAAAAGCGCATAAAGGTGGTTTTGCCCACACCCAGGGGGCCCTCTAATGTCATCACCAGGGGGAAAGTCTGCCGTTTCTTGGCCAGGGCTTGGGCCAAGGTGGCGGTATCGTCTTCCCCTTTTAGGGTATAGGTGCTGATTATTTCAGACGCCATGCCTGCCACCCCAGCATAACAAGGGCCAAACCATACCCAATCCAAACATAAAACGGCATCATCACAGGCCCCGAGATTCTTTTAGGGCTTGCAGCCGCAGCATGGCCCGGCGCAACGCCGCCCACAGGGTAAAGGCCGTAAACGCCAGGGCCATGGTGAGTAAGGGGGCCTTCATGGCAATGTCCATGCTGTCTTTGGCAAACCACCGGATGCTGGCGGGCTGATGCAGCGTGGTCCACCAGGTCACGGAAAAAGAAATAAGCGGCAAGTTGATCAACCCCACCGTGGCCAACATGGCCCCGATTTTTCGGGATAACGCGGGGGGTGTAATCAGGGTGTAGCTTAACAGAACGCTCACTGATAACAAAAAAAGGAGCAGCATAGTGGTCAGACGCATATCCCATACCCACCAGGCGCCCCAGGCGGGCTTGCCCCACAACATACCGGTTATCAGGCACAAGGCGGAAAGGATGGCGGCCATTTCGGCAAAGCCCTCAGAAATCAAGCTGGCCACGGGATGCCGCCAAATCCAATATCCCGCCCCCGAAAGGCCGCACAGGGCGTAAGCCATCATCCCCGCCCAGGCGGCGGGCACGTGAATATACATCAGCCGAACCAAATCCCCGTGCAATCGATCCGGCGGCGAAAGCCACAGCGCCCAAGGAAGGCCCACCACAAACAGAAACATCGTAAACGGGGCCAGAACCCCGCAAACACCCCCCGCCAGGCGCAAAAACATTGCGGGCCTGGCCAAAGCATGCAGAGAAAATCGGGCGGGTGATGTCATGAGGTCATGCGTTCCTTCATCATCCATGCCACGATCCAGGGCAAAACCGCAATACAAAAGAGGAGGTACATCAGACCGTAAACGGTACCCCCGGCAAAAGTCAGCGTGCCACTGGCGGCCCTTTGCACGGTATCCAGCCCAAAAATCAGCAGCGGCGTCAGCAGGGGACAAAGCCAAACAAACCCCAGCACCCCCGCCCCCATCATGCTTTCCATCAGCAGACGGTAGAGGATTAAGGGGATCAGACTCAGCCCAATCACCACGGCCAACGTCCAGGAAACCGGCCCATAAACCCCCAAAACCAACAGCGAAAAGCCCGTCATGAACAACCCCCGCGTTAAAACCATCGCCAGAACCTGTACCCAAACCCAGGCAATCAGGGGGATATTATGCATTAACAGCGCCGTGGGGAGAGAATTGCTGTCCCGCGCCCCCCATCCCATGCCGATCATGTGGGTGATGAGGAGACTCACCCACACAAAAGAAACCGGATTCATGGCCAAACTGCCCCCAAAATGGCCAATGATAATCAGGGCCACCATGAAGAGGATTTGCAACATCAGGTCCTGTCCGTGGCCACGTCGTTGCTGCCACGTGGCGCGGATCATCCAGGTTAAAAGGGCCATGCGTCCTCCGCCAATGCCGTGGGTATCAGGGCGGAAAGATCCACGCTCGCCGTTTCAAAAGAAAAAACGCGCTGGTCATGGCTGGTGAAGATCACCGCCCCCCCGCGTTTTAGGTGGGCCATGATGCAATTATCGAGCACGCCAGCGGCCTCTCGATCCAAATGCTGCCACGGTTCATCCAAAATCCAGAGCACGGCCCGCGTGTCCCCCAAACGCGACAGCCTCACCCGTTGCTGCATACCCGAAGAAAGCCGATCGATGCGTTTGGTGAAAACATCTTTGGGCAGGAAAATTTTTTCTTGGTTTAAGGAGGTAAGGGGCGAATCGTTCAGGATAACCTCCTCAAACGTTCGCCATAAGCGTTGATACTCATAAACGGTTTGCCCATGGGGAAAATCCTGTTCCGTGGGCAAAAATAAGATACCCGGCGTTTTGAGGATCGTCCCCTGAAACGGCAGCAGCCCCACCATGGCCCGCAGAAACGACGACTTTCCCACCCCGTTGGGTCCTGTGATGTGAACACAATCCCCGGGGGATAGGCTCAAGGAAAAATCCCTGAACAACACCCGCCCGCCCCGCCTTAGCCGGAAAATATCTATCTGCAATAGAGATGAGGCAGGTATCACAGCCAAAGGATCCGTTTTTTTAAAACGCGATTGTGGCAAGGTTTTGGGGGGTTAACAAGGGGGTCTGGATGCTTATATGCCTAAGCCATCACCGTTTCCACAAACACCTCTAACCCCTTGGGATCAGACAGGTTCAGACAGGTTGTTTCTTTTAAACGGCGTTTGGCCAGGTTGGTTAACACATTGCCATGGCCCAATTCCACCGCCCAGGATAGATCTTGGGTATCGGCATAATCCATAATGTCACGCCAGCGAACCCGTCCCGTGATTTGCTGCACCAACAAATCATCCCATCCGGTCGTTTCTGGCTGGGCCGTCACGTTGCTGATAATGGGGTAGGGGGCCTGAGACGAAAGGGGCCGCGCCGCCAACGCTTCCGCCACGGCCTCCGCCGCCGGTTTCATGGCGGGGCTGTGAAAGGGGGCACTGACGGGCAGGGGCAGAATGCGCTTGGCCAGGGGTTTCAGGGCCTCAGAGCAGCCCTCTAAATCCTTCAGCGGGCCGCTCAACACAATCTGTCCCTCAGCATTATCATTGGCCAAAACACACGTTGGATAGCGGGCAACCGCCGCCTCAACATCGGCCAAAGACGCCCCCAAAACGGCGATCATGCCCCCTTGTCCGGGGGGAACAGCGTTTTGCATCGCCCGTCCCCGTATTTGAAGGACCTGAGCCGTATGGGCCAAAGAGAGCATCCCCAGGGCCGCCACCGCGCTGTATTCCCCCAAAGAGTGCCCCGCTGCAAAACGGCCCGTGGTGGCCACATCCAGCTTTGCTTGTTTTTTTAAAATACGCACCACCGCCAAACTCACGGCCATAATGGCGGGTTGGGCGTTTTTGGTCAGGGTGAGATCCTCCAGCGGTCCTTCCTTCATCAGGCGAAACAGGTTGATTTTCAGGGCCTCATCCACTTCGCCAAAAACCTCTCTGGCCTCGGCAAAGGACTCTGCCAACGTAACGCCCATACCCACAGACTGACTGCCCTGTCCAGGAAAAAGCCACAACCCGTTCATGTTACCGGGCCCAACGTTTGGTGATGTCGGCAATCCGCACCCCAAAACGACGGGCGGTTTCTTGATCCCCAGGGGATGGGGTGTTTTCAGGGCTGGCGTTGTCTGATTGCGTCATGAGGCCCAAATAACTACCAATACGATTGATCATATCCGGTGTGGCGCCATGACCTGATGTAGGTGAAGGTGTTGAGTCCGCCAAGCCCACCCAAATCATCCCATGCTGGGCCGCCAGAATAGAAAAAGACTGCAACGTTGATAATTTATCCCCACTTAATCCCCCGGAATTGGTAAATCCGGCCGCTACCTTATCCTTCCAAGCCTGCGTAAACCATTTTTTGGCCGTAGCATCGGCAAAGGTCTTAAACCCCGCTGAAGCCGATCCCATATAAGTGGGGGCCCCAAAAATAATCGTGTCAAAGGTATCCAGAGCATCCAATTGCGCTATGGCCTCTTCAGCGTTAAAGACTTTGACCGTCACACCGGGTACGGAGGCAGCTCCCTCAGCAACAAGGCGTGCGACTTTTTCGGTGTGTCCGTATCCGCTGTGGTAAACAAGGGCGATGCTGGGCATAAGAGACTCTCTTTCATTCGTTATATTATATGTCTTCCTTCAGGGACCCATTTTAGCACCTCTAATCCCAAAGGATAGGGGGAAAATCACCGATCTGCTTTATTTCAAACAGCAACCCACCTCTTGCCCATCCGCCCGAAATTCGCTACACCGTTGGGTATGAGCCTCGCCTTTCAAGACATTATTTTAACCCTGCAACAGTTCTGGTCCCGCCAGGGGTGTGTGTTGTTGCAACCCTATGACAAAGAAATGGGCGCGGGGACGTTTCATCCTGCCACCGCGTTGAAATGTTTGGGGCCGGATCCCTGGTGCGCGGCGTATCCTCAGCCCTGTCGCCGTCCCACCGATGGGCGATATGGGAACAATCCCAACCGGTTACAGCATTATTATCAGTTTCAGGTGATTTTAAAACCCAGCCCCGACAATGTTCAGGCGCTGTATTTGTCCAGTTTGGCCGCCATTGGCCTGTCCCTGAGCGATCACGACATTCGCTTTGTTGAGGATGACTGGGAAAGCCCCACCCTGGGGGCCGCCGGTTTGGGTTGGGAAGTCTGGTGTGACGGCATGGAAATCACACAATTTACCTATTTTCAGCAGGTGGGGGGTATCCCCTGTTCCCCTGTTTCTGTTGAATTAACATACGGATTAGAGCGCCTGGCCATGTACATTCAGGGCCGCGAAAATGTTTATGATCTGGCGTTTAATGACCCGGCGTCCCGTTATCCCATGACCTACGGCGATGTGTTTTTGGCCAACGAACAACAACAATCGGCGTATAATTTTGAGGCCGCCGATACCCAGGCCCTGAAACACGCCTTTGAAACAGCAGAAATTGAATGTCCGCGCCTTTTGTCTTTGGGATTGATTCTGCCCGCCTATGAACAGGCCATTGCCGCCAGTCATTTGTTTAATTTGATGGATGCCCGGGGAATGATCGGGGTGAATGAACGCGCCCGCACCATTGGCCGCATCCGGGCCCTGGCCAAGGCCTGCTGCGAAGCCTACGCCGAGAAACAAACACAAGGGGAACCCGCCCATGGTTGATTTCCTGCTAGAGCTAAACAGCGAAGAAATTCCCGCCCGTTTTTTAACGGAGGAAACAAAGCTGAGGGAACCCTTTGCCGTCCTGCTGGAAAAGGTGGGCCTGCCTGATGCTCCTTTTGTCACCTTTGATGCGCCGCGTCGTATTGCTTTTTTGGTGAACAATTTACCCGCAACCTTACCCGCACGATCCGAAGAAATCCGCGGCCCCAAAACAACCGCCCCTGCCGATGTTGTGGCCAAATTCCAGGAGAGGTATGCGGATGCCACATTTTCCGTGGCAGAAACCCCCAAGGGGACGTTTCACATTGCCACAGTCACAACGCCGCCCGTTCCTCTGGCGGAGGCCCTGGCCCCCGCCCTTGCTGATTTTATCATGACCTATCCTTGGCCAAAATCCATGACATGGGGGGATGCGACGCTGCGATGGGTGCGGCCCCTGCGCCGGATTGTGGCCATGGTGGATGATCAGGTTTTGCCTGGGGGATTGTTTTTGGGACATGGAAACCACGCCCCCCAGTACGTTACTGACACAACGGGGCCGCGGATTCTGCCCTATAGCAACCTGTCGCTGGGGCGTTTGGGATTAAACGGGGCGCCGGATGTCCCGGTGACGCCAGAAACGTATGAGCGTGCCTTGGGCCAACACGGCATTATCGGGGATTCCGGAGAGCGCTATACCAAAATGATTCGAATGGTTCGCGAACTTTGTGAAAAAAACAATGTTCCCTTACCCCTTGGCTTTCCGATAGACACCATAGATATACACCTCGATAGTCACATCAGTAAGCTCATCGATTACCCCGCCCCGTTCATTGGCCGAATCGACGCTGATTTTATGCACCTACCGGCCCCCATTATCAAAACCGTCATGGCGGTGCATCAGAAATACTTTGCCACCCAGCATGGCGATGGGTCCCTGGCCCCCTATTTTGTGGGGGTGGCCAACCGCGTGGATCCCGATGTCCCCCAGGGTATCATTCACGGGAACGAGCGCGTTTTGCGGGCCCGTCTGTCCGATGCCGCGTTTTTTTGGGAAACGGATTTAAAACAACCCCTAGCATCCTATAACGATTCCCTAAAATCCCGCACGTTTCATGCGGGATTGGTCAAGCTGGGCCTGGACCCCTCCGTTTATGGCAAAGTCCAGCGGATGAAGGCCCTGGCCCCCGTTGTGGCCGCGTTGGTGCAGGGGGTGGACCTCCCTAAACTCTTGCGGGCCGTCACGTTATCCAAAGCCGATTTGGCCACGGGGATGGTGGGGGAATTTCCGGAATTGCAGGGACACGTGGGGTCCTTTTACGCCCAGCATCAGGGGGAAGATTCGGAGATCGTCAAGGCCATCGCCACACAATACCAACTGGTCAATTTTGTGCGTGAAACGTTTTTCAGAAACAATCCCTTGGCCACAGCCCTGGCCCTGGTGGATCGTTTGGACAGTTTGCTCAGCTTTTTTGCCGCCGGTGAAAAAACCACGGGCAGTAAGGACCCTTATGGCCTGCGCCGTTTGGCGTACGGGATTGTGGGGTTGATGGTGGGCAATCCCCATATTCCTTCCTTTGATATGACGTATCTGAAAGAAATCATGATCCAGCATCATTATCCCGAAGCCAACAAACCCTTTGCGGATAAAGTATTTCAAGAGGTCCAGGCCTTTCTGCTCGATAAAGCCATTACCACGTTGACGGACGAGCACGATATTCCTTTGGACATTGTGCGGGATGTTTTACCGCCTGAGGGGCCCCCCGTGGATTTGGTGGCCCTTTGGGTGAAGGCCAAGGCCTTGGCTGATTTTTCGGACCGCGAAACCCTTCAGGCCACCATGATTCGGCTGAAAGGATTATGGGGCGGCGAAACAGCCCTTCTTGACGAAAGTTTATTACACGACCCCCTGGAAAAACAGGTTTATCAGGGGCTGAACGCCCTGCCGCCCTCGCCCGAAACGGTGAGTTTGACGGGGGAAACGGTTCGGCTTCAGGCGTTGCTGGCCCTCTCGCAGCCTGTGAATGCCCTGCTGGATGCCCTGCGCATCAACGATCCGGTTTATGGGACCAACCGCCGGGCTTTGGTGCGGGAGGTGTTGGCGCGGTATGGGTTTGGGTAAGGGGTTTCTACCTTAAAAAAACATCCACCGGCCAGGCAAATTGCCCTGGCAAAATGGGCTGATTCAGGGCGCACTGCATCATAAACCGCGCCACCTGTTCGCTGGAAAACACTGTGTGAATTTTTTCCCACCCCTGGCGGGCCACGCGGGCCCGGTGATCATCATTTTGGGCAAAAAAACGGATTTTTTCGTGTAGTTCGTCGGTATTTGAAAAAAAGGCAATCTCGTCATCGGAGAAAATTTCCCCAAAACCCGTCTCCCGATGCACAAACGTCAACAAGCCATTGCCCATATATTGGGCCATGCGATCCGAAGAATACAGATACACATCATTTTCGCGGCTGTAATTCAGACCCATTTTCACCGTGGCCAGCTTGGCATAATAGGCCGGCCCAAACAGATGCGGATCCCCCATCCCCCCGAAATAGCACCTTACGTTGGGACATGCGGCTAAAATTCCCTGGGCCACCAGCGGACGTGGATCGTTTTCATAAATGCCCCCAATGGCATAAAACAAATCGTGGGTATAGGTGCTGGCAGCAAAGGCCCGCTCGGTTTCAATGGCGGGATCCACGGGGTTGGGAATATGGGCAATTTTCGCCCGTTTTCCGGAAAACTGGGATAAAGCCCCCCCCGCCGTCGTTAAAAAAATCCAATCGACGCTGTCCGTGCGATTGTGAATATCCTTCACATTCTGAACATGCATCAGGGGATCCACATTACGGTAAAGGATTTTTACACTGGGCAGACTTTTACGAATTTGATCCAGCGTCACATTCCAGATCATTTCACAATGCCCCAGCAGAATGATATCCGGCTGAAATTCCTGGGCGGCCTTTAAAAACCGCAGATTCATCGGCGCAATGCCAACTTGTCGACCGCCGAACCAGGTGGACCGCCGGGCCACGGCGCGATCATCAAACAGCACCACGGCATGTCCCAGACGGATCATGGCATGATACAGCTTTTGCATAATGCCGTAATGCATGGCGTATTTAAAATGACCGGCAACCAGAATACGCATGTTTTATCCTCCTTGCCGCAGCGCCACAGGACGAAAGGATAGGCGGTGATGGGGTGTAATGCCCACGGCCTCCAGCCCCTTCAAATGGGCCCCCGTGCCATAACCGGCATTGTTTTCCCAGGAAAAATGGGGGTAACGTGCCGCCAAACGCGTCATCAACGCATCCCGGGTTTCCTTGGCATAAAGGGACGCCGCTGCGATGGAAAAGCTGAGATTATCCCCCTTCACCACTGCCGAAGCCGGACAGGAAAACGCCGGACAATGGGAGCCATCCACCAAAATATGATGAAACGGCCCATGACGCCGGGCCAGAGATGCCACCGCCCGTTGCATCGCCAGTAAGCTCGCCCGTAAAATATTGATCTGATCAATCATCCCGCGCGATGCCGCCCCCAGCCCCACAGAAACATAGGGGGCCAGCGCCTGCATCGCCCGCAGCCTTTGGGGTGAAGAGAGAACTTTAGAATCCTTTATCAGCGATAACACCTGAATCGGCACATCATATGTATGAAACACCACCGCCGCCGCCACAACAGGACCAGCCAGGGGGCCGCGGCCCACTTCATCAACCCCCACCACCAGACCCGCGTGGGAGGATTCCAGATCAAAGGTTGGCATTAAGAAGCCTCAGATGACATAATGTCACCATGATTCATGCCCCAGCGGCCCCCCCGAACATAGCCCTGCAAAAGCTCAGGCAGCATGGGCAGCATGGAGGTTGGCAAGATGTCCAAATCCTTAAACGTTTTGACCCCTTCCGGCACAACGTTGTTCGTTTTTAATAAAATCACCTGATCGGCGGTCAGCATAGGCCGGGGCAGTTTTTGCAAAACCCACCCCAAGAGAGAGGCCATAAAAAAGGGCAGGGGGAGAAAAATAACGGAACGCCCCGTCGTTTTTCCAATGGCGCGCAAGATATCACGAAAGGATAAGACGTTGGGCCCGCCCAAGGAAAAGACCTGTCCTTCATACCGTTCATTGGAAATTAGGGTGATAACAGCCTCCGCCACATCGCCCACAAAAACCGGTTGAAAGCGGGTTTTGCCGCCGCCGATGAGGGGCAAAACGGAAAACAGCGACGCCATTTTGGCAAATTTACCCAAAAAGGCATCCCCAGGCCCGAAAATAACACTGGGACGAAGGATGCTGGCGCGGGGAAAAATGGACAAAACGGCTTGCTCACCCCGGGCCTTGGACGAGGCGTATAAACTTTTTGAGGACGGCGTTACCCCCAGCGCGGAAATATGAACCAAATGCTTCACCCCCAAATGACCGCACGCCGTGGCCAGCTTTTTGGGCCATTGAACGTGAAGGGCGTCAAACAACCGTTTGGGGGATAAAATCCCAACGGTATTAATCACCCCGTCAGCCCCCGATAACACGGTATTCAGGGATTCTTCCGAAGCCCGAAACAGATCAAACGGACACGGCGTCACCTGGCCCACATGGCCGGATGTTTTTAGGAAGGCTGCCTTTTCCAATGAGCGCGTGGGCACGATGACGCGATGCCCCGCCGCGCACAAATGATGCACGATGGATCGCCCCACAAATCCCGTTCCCCCAAAAACAACAAACGTTCCCATACCCCTAATCCCCCCGTAGTAGTTCGTTTAAGGACGTTTTCGCCCGTGTTTTTTCATCCACGCGCTTCACAATAACCGCGCAGTATAAACTGGGTTTTTTGGGATCAGCAGCGGGCAGTGTTCCGGCCACCACAACGGAATAAGGGGGGACATAGCCCATAAAAATCTCCCCCGTGGCGCGATCCACAATTTTGGTGGAGGCCCCCAAGTACACCCCCATACCCAAAACAGATCCCCTCCCCACACGGACGCCCTCCGCCACTTCGGCGCGGGCCCCGATGAAACAATTATCCTCAATAATCACCGGCGCGGCTTGCAGGGGCTCTAACACACCCCCAATACCGGCCCCGCCCGAGATATGACAATCTTTACCAATTTGGGCGCACGATCCCACCGTGGCCCAGGTATCAATCATCGTGCCCCGATCCACGAATGCCCCGATGTTGACGAAGGAGGGCAGCAGCACCACCTGCGGCGCAATATACGCCCCAAAGCGCACGGTGCACGGGGGAACCGCGCGAAATCCGGCATTTTGAAAGGCATCTGCCGACCAACCCGCAAATTTTGAGGGGACTTTATCATACCACTTGGCATCCCCGTACAGGGCATCCTTCACCCCGCCCCCCAGCTCCCGCATGGGGTTCAAACGAAAATACAGCAGAACCGCCTTTTTAATCCAATCATGGACTTTCCAGGTCTCGCCTTCAGGACTGGCCACCCGCAAACGACCCTGATCCAGGGCACTGAGCACCCCATCCACAGCAGCCCGAAGATCCCCTTGCGTGTTTGGCGTGATGCTGTCTCGCTCTTCCCAAGATGATTCAATAATCTTCTGTTGTTCCGTATAAGAGATCATGGGGCCGAAAACGCTTTCTTTTCTGATGGGATTTTAGAAACAATGCTTTGGTGGTGATGCAGCCACTGGGCCAGATCACGGGTTTGATCATCCACAAAGGGGCCGTGGTCATCATGATCATAACGATAGGGAAGGCCTTCGTCATCATGCAAAATCAGAACCGTGGCCATACCCACCTGGGACGCCGTCACCAAATTTTTGGGAATATCATCAAACATCACCGACCGCGAGGGGTCTACATCAAAAACAGATAATAATTTTTCATACGTTTCCCGGTGGGGCTTGGGGGCAAAGCCCGCATCAATAATATCAAAACACCCGGAAAAACACGACGCAATGCCCAAACGATCCAGCACCCGATCCGCGTGGTGGTGGGACGCATTGGTAAAGACAATTTTTTTTCCCTCCAGCGCGTCCAGGGCCGCTTTCAGTTCGGCATCGGGACTCAGCCACGTGTAATCCACACGTTCATGAATATAATCCAAAAAATGATGCGGATTGACATCGTGTTTTTTCATCAGACCATACAGCGTTGTGCCGTGATCCTCAAAATATTTTTTTTGCAGGGCCTGGGCCTGATCAAAGGGCAAATCAAAATGTTTCTGCACAAACGATGTCATGTTTCCATCAATCTGGCTGAACAGCTTGGACGCTGAAGCATAGAGCGTATTGTCCAAATCAAAAATATAGGTATCGTGACGGCATGACTGGGGCACGGGGAAAGTCTCTTTTCAAGTCCGGCCTTGTTTTAGCAAACCCCACCGAAAGTGTCAAAAGATTGTCCCAGAAGATTGTCCCAGAAATTGCCTCTGACGCGGGCAATTCAATTCAAAGGGGGGAGCAAAAAAATTTAGACCAAAACCCGCTCTCTGGGTAAAAAAAGAGACACCGTTGTTCCCTCCCCAGGCGCACTTTTGATGTGAAGTTTACCCTGATGCATTTCTATCAGTTTTTGAACCAAAGGTAAGCCCAGACCCGTACCATCGTGACGACGCGCATAGGAATTATCAATTTGAGTAAAGGGTTTTAATGCCTTGGCAATATCTTCTTCCCGCATGCCCACGCCTGTATCCGCACATTGAATCACGATGGGAAAATCCTGGATCACAGCGTCATAATGACACGACAATCTAACACTTCCCCTTTCGGGGGTAAATTTCATAGCGTTGGAAAGAACATTCATAACCACTTGTTTCAACGCGCGCTCATCCCCATAAAGGGTGGGAAGATCATCAGGGATATCGTCAATAAGCACTATTTTTTCTGCCTCAAGCCTGCCCCGAACAATCCTTAAGGCAGAAACAAACATTTTACTTAAACTCATTTTCGATTCAAACAATTGAAATTGACCGGCTTCAATTTTGGAAAGATCTAAAATGTCATTGATAATACTTAAAAGATGATCGCCACTTTCTTTGATATCTCCTACATATTCCCTGTATTTTTCGTGACCTAATGAACCAAAGATTTCGCTATGCATCAGGCTGGAAAATCCAATAATGGCATTAAGGGGGGTGCGAAGCTCGTGGCTCATATTGGCTAAAAATTCTGATTTGGAACGACTGGCGGCCTCGGCTTGTTCTTTGGCCAGAATCAGTTCTTGCTCTTCCTGATAGCGCTGGGTCACATCACGCATAAACGCGCAGTTAAACTCTTTATTTTTAAACAGTAAATAATTTTCTGTAAATTCAATAACCTTCTCTTGGTCAGGATCATGACGTAAATTTTCTTCTGTTGTGAAGGACCCTTGTTTTTTCAAACGTTCCCAGTGCTCTCTCCATTGATCTAAGCTGTGAAAATCTCTAAGGCCGTGAATCGTGCTTCGCAGTAACTCTTCCTTGGATTTCAGCAACAACTGACAGGCCGCATCATTAACATATAAAATCTTCCCAAAGGCATTGGTCCACATGACCCCATCGGAGGCACGATCCAAAACGAACTGAGTGATATTTAGGGTTTCTTCGTATTGTTTACGCTCAGTGATGTCCTGAACAATACCATTAATAAAAGGGGAAGATAAATCATCGATTGATTCAACACCGGTTTGCAAATGGACATAACGCAAATGGTGATCCTGCGTCAAAAAAGCATGATCAATGGCCGTGTTTTTATTGTGCAACAAGGCTTCCTTAAAAAAAACTTCTACCAATTCTTTATCGGTTTTGGGAATCAGACGCATATATTCTTCTAAGGTATAGGGACGCCTCTGATGGGGATCCAGGTCCAGGATGCGCTTGGCTTCCTCAGAAAAATGAATAGTTTTTAAGGATCGATCATAATACCAATACCCCAATTGCGCAATGCGCTGGGCTGTTATTAGCTGTGTTTCTCCGTCTCTGAGTTTTCTAAAATTTTGATACGCCCGAAAAATATATCGGATACGATGTTGCAGAACAATCCAGTTGATGGGCTTGGTAATAAAATCTGTGGCCCCCGCATCATAGGAAGCATTCGCCATATGCAGGTCTTGCATCCCTGTGATCATAATAATGGGGACCTCTTCCCCGAATCCACCCTCAGCCCGAATATGACGACAACAGTCAATACCATCCATAATGGGCATCATCAAATCCAACAAAACAATGGAGGGGCGAGTTTTACGAAAGGCGCTTAAAGCCTCCTCTCCGTTTCCCACAGCCACGGACTTAAAACCCATTTTTTCTAAAGATTTGCCCATAAGGACCCGGGATACCTCGTCATCCTCAGCGATCAAAATCAAATGGTCACGGTCCATGAAACTTTCCCCCTAATGCCCGTCCAGTGTAAGGACGAGACGGTAAAAAAGATTATAAAATCCTTTAAAAAAAAAACCAGGCTACGACCCTTTGATTTTTTCTTTTTTGTCATTGCCATTTGAATGGAAGTATGGAAACCTGGAGCACCATAAAAAACTCCCAAAGGACGTGCCATGACAACATTTTCCGCCCCTGATCCTTCCAGTGCCAAACAATTGGTCTCATTTATTGAGCGGATCGAAAATTTAGAACAAGAAAAAGAGGCCATTGCAACAGATATCCGCGCTGTTTATGAAGAGGCTTCTGGTACAGGTCTTGATAAAAAAGTCATACGCAAGTTAGTCGCCTGGCGCAAAAAAAGCGAAGAAGAACGCAGCGAAGAAGACCAATTGTTTCAGGTTTATTTAGAGGCCCTTGAAAGTTTATCTCGCCAGAAACCTGAAGGTAATGTTGTGAAGATTGCTTAGCACCATGCGTATTTTAATGGCCATTGCTGGTGCCGCTAAAGGGGGCGCCGAAAAACATTTTGAACGTCTGGCCCGGGCCTTCCATGCCAGGGACGATGTTACTCTTCAGGTTTTGATGCGTCATAATTATGATCGTTATAAACGGCTGAAGGATCTTGGGATTGAACTGCGTCAGGCTCCCTTTGGAGGATTTTTTGATTTTAAAACCAAAAAATTATTTTCTGAGCATATTGAGTCCTTTAAACCCGATGTGGTTTTTACCTGGCTGAATCGCGCCACAAAATTTTGCCCCAAAAGTCATGCGCTACACGTGGGTCGCCCAGGGGGGTATTATGACCTAAAATACTATCGCCAATGCGATTTGATGATTGCCATGACGGATCACTTACGAACCTTTTATTTGGATAAGGGTTGGCCTGCTGAAAAAATTGTCACCGTTCCTAATTTTGCCGATGAACCCCTTCCGGGAACATCCTTGCCAAGTGCTCTTTCTCTTGATCCAAAGAAAAAAGTCGTGCTGGCCCTGGGCCGCTTTCACCCCAATAAGGGGTTTGATGTGCTGATGAACGCCATGACTCAGGTTCCAGAAGCGCAGCTTTGCCTTTTGGGCGAGGGAGACGAAAAGCAGGCCCTTGTTGAAATGGCTGCCCCTATTGCCAGTCGTGTGCATTTTTTGCCATGGCAAGAAAACATCTCAACCTTTATGAATCATGCCGATGTTTTTGTGTGCCCATCGCGTCATGAACCCTTTGGTTCCGTCATTCTGGAAGCCTGGTCCCACAAAAAACCCTTGATTGCCTCTGAAAGTGAAGGCCCTTCCCAAGTTATTGAACATGAAAAAACTGGTTTGTTAGTCCCCGTAGGGAATGACGACGCCCTTTCTGGGGCCATCAACAGAGTTCTGGGCGATGAAAAACTGGCAAAAGACCTCGCGAAAAAAGGGCATGAGACCTATAAAAAACGCTACCACGAACAGGTTGTGGTGCAGCAATACTTGGATGCCTTTGCCGGCAAACGGCAAATTGCTGAGCCTGAAAAGGATGCCCAATGACCGAAACGCTTCCCCCCTGGCGCCTTGACGATTTGTTTCAAAGCCCTGAAGATCCGTTGTTTCATGCGGCACTCTCCGAAGCAAAAGCCAAAACTGCGTCTTTTGTCCAAGCCTTTTCCACCCAAGATTTTTCAACAATCACCCCCCTTCAGTTTTATCAGGCCATTCAGGATTACGAGGCCTTATCCGAGCTGTTTGGCAAACTGGGGACCTATACTTTTTTGCTGTTTTCCGAAAATCGCAATGATACGGCGCGGGCCCAGGTGTATCAAAACACACGGGAAGCCCTGCAAACCTTAGAATCTGATCTGATTTTCTATACCCTAGGCCTGTGCGCCCTGGATGAAGATTATGTCAAAACGCTGTATCAAACCCATGAAGACATCGCGCGCTATCGGCCCTGGTTGGACCAGGTACGGGTGTTTAAGCCCTATACGCTGGAGGAAACCAGCGAAAAATTGATGCATGATCTGCATATCACCAGTCGGGATGGGTGGATTCGTCTGTTTGATCAGATTATCGCTGGTTTGCGGTTTTCCTATCGCGGCGAAATCATGACAGAAACTCAGGTTTTGCACCTGATGAACACGTCGTCTGACCCTGATGTCAGAAAAGATGCCGGTCTGGCTTTTTCCGCAGGACTGGAAACCCAAAAAGAGACTTTTGCCCTGATTATAAACAACTTGGTAAAGGACAAGGCCACGGAGGACCGCTGGCGCAAGTTTCCTTCGCCCTCAGCCTCGCGCCATCTGCAAAACCAGGTGGAAGGTGACGTGGTGGAAACGTTGGTTAAGGCCGTTCGTTCTTCCTATCCCCAATTGTCCCATCATTATTACCAGCTAAAGGCGGGATGGATGGGCCAAAAAACCCTAAATTTTTGGGATCGGAACGCTCCGCTGCCTCAGGTATCGCAACCAACCTATACCTGGGATCAGGCGAAAGAGATTGTTTTATCGGCGTATGAGGCCTTTTCCCCGGAAATGGCCGCCATTGGAAAACGTTTTTTTGATCAGGGCTGGATTCATGCCGCCCCCCAGGCCGGAAAAGATTCCGGGGCGTACTCCCATCCTTGCGTTCCCAGCGTTCATCCCTATATTTTGATGAATTTTAAGGGATCTCAGCGCGATGTCATGACCCTGGCCCATGAATTGGGTCACGGCATTCATCAGGTTTTAAGCGCAGATCAAGGGTATCTGATGTCGGATACACCGTTGACCATTGCCGAAACAGCCTCTGTGTTTGGGGAAATGTTAACGTTTCAGGCCCTCCTGAAAGATGCTGAAAATACTGAACAAAGGCGGGCCCTTATCGCCTCAAAGGCTGAGGATATGCTCAACACCGTTGTGCGCCAAATTGCCTTTCATACCTTTGAAACCAAAGTCCATGCCGCTCGGGGAGAGGGTGAATTAAGCGCGGAGGATCTCGCCGCCCTGTGGATGCACGTGCAAACCGAAAGCTTGGGGTCCGCCATTACCCTGTCTGATCCCTATAAAATCTATTGGACCTACATTCAGCATTTTATTCACTCCCCGTTTTACGTTTACGCATATGCCTTTGGGGATTGTCTGGTGAATACCCTGTATGCGACCTATCAGAAACAGCCAGAGGGATTTGCAGAAAAATACATTGCTTTCCTGAAAAAAGGGGGGACCCAGCGGTATGATACCATGTTGGGGGCTTTTGGCCTGAATCCCAAAGAGTCTACGTTTTGGCAACAGGGGCTTTCCGTCATTGAAGGATTGATTGCGGAGTTGAGTTGATTGTTAACGTGTTTGGTAAAAGACCTCATCCTTCTCCCCTAGCCTAAGCCCCAAAAGAGGTGTAGTGTCAGCTCAAGACAATCCAGAAACAAAACTCAAACAAAACATCACATAAAAACTCTCGGGTCATGGCCGCCTATTTTATTAAGCGTTTGTTGTTCATGGTGCCCACGTTACTGGGGATTATGGTGCTGAATTTTGTGTTGATTCAGGCCGCCCCCGGGGGACCCGTGGATCAGATGGTGAACCGGTATCAGGGACTGGATCCCACTGCCCGTTTGAGCGGTCGGGGCTTTGCCGAGGGCGGCGCGGCAACATCCCCCCAGGCCCCGCGTTATGATCAGGAACTTCGGGATGAACTGACCAAACAATTTGGGTTTGATCAGCCGCTTTCCACCCGTTTTTTCAAAATGATGCGGCAATTCATTACCTTTGATTTTGGCACCAGTTATTTTTCGGATCGTCCCGTGTGGGATTTGATTCTGGAAAAGTTGCCGGTATCGTTGTCCCTGGGGCTGTGGGGTACATTGATTATGTACGGGCTTTCCATTCCGCTGGGCATTTACAAAGCCCGTCATGCCCACAGTACCGGCGATGTCATCAGCAGCATGGTGCTGGTGGCGGCATATGCGTTGCCGTCATTTTTGGTGGCCGTGTTTTTGATTGTGGTGTTTTCCGGCGGGCAGTTTTTCAGTTGGTTTCCGTTGCGGGGGCTGGCGTCAGAGGGCTCATACGATTGGCCCTTTTGGGACCGTGCGCTGGATTATTTGTGGCACCTGGTTCTGCCCATGATTGCCTTGTCCCTGGCCAGTTTTGCCAGTTTAACATTGCTGACCAGAAATTGTTTTTTGGATTATCTGCGCAAGCCCTTTGTGCTCACCGCCCGGGCCAAGGGTGCCAGCGAAGGGCGCATTTTATGGCGTCATGTGTTTCGTAATGCAATGCTTCTGGTCATTGCGGGGTTTCCGGCCACGGTGATTCATATGCTCTTTACAGGGGCGCTGCTGATCGAGATCCTTTTTTCCCTGGACGGCTTGGGTCTTCTGGGATACGAAGCCGCCCTGAACCGCGATTACCCAGTTGTTTTTGCGACGTTGTTTTTGTTTAGCCTTTTGGGGCTTCTGCTCAATATCCTCAATGATCTCATGTATGTTCTGGTGGATCCGCGTATTGATTTTGAGACCTCCCCGCGATGACCCAAACCCCCAAAACGCTTTTTTCGCTGTACTATGAAGCCTTTCGCCGGAATCGCCTGGCGCTGTGGGCCAGCCGACTGCTGTGTGTGTTTGTGTTACTGGCTTTGGGTGCGAATCTTCTGGCCAATGATCGGCCATTGGTGATGCAGCATCAGGGACAGATTTTATTTCCTTTGCTTGTGTCGTATACCGAAAAAGATCTGGGCGGCACCCTGGAAACGCCGGCGGATTTTCATGATCCCTTCGTGCGGGACTTGATTCATCAAAGCGGCGGGTGGATGGTGTGGCCGCTGATTCCCTTTTCATACAATACGCTGGACATGGCCCTGAACCAGCCCGTCCCTGCCCCGCCCAGTGCCCGCCATTGGCTCGGGACGGATGATCAGGGGCGGGATGTACTGGCAAGGTTGCTCTATGGCATGCAAATGTCCCTGGTTTTTGCATTGACGCTAACGGTGATCAGCAGCGTGATTGGGGTTGTTCTCGGCGGGATTCAGGGGTATTTCGGCGGGGCGGTGGACATGGTGTTGCAGCGTATGATTGAAATTTGGTCCAGCCTGCCCATACTCTATATATTGATTATTCTCTCCGGGCTGGTGGTGCCGTCCTTTGGGTGGATTTTGTTGATTATGTTACTCTTTAAATGGATGGCCCTGGTCAGTGTCGTTCGCGCAGAGTGTTTGAAGGTCCGCAAGCAGCCCTATATCCTCGCCGCGGTGACGCAGGGGCACACACCTTTTCACATCCTCTTTTCCCATGTTTTGCCCAATGCGTTGGTGGCGGCCTTTACGTTTTTGCCCTTTCAAATGACAGGAGCCATTGAAACCCTGGCGGTGCTGGATTTGCTCGGCTTTGGCTTGCCTTCGGGTTCTCCATCCCTGGGGGAAATGATTTTACAGGGCAAAAACAATCTGCAGGCCCCCTGGTTGGCTCTCTCGGCCTTTGTTTCCATGGCTACATTATTATCACTGCTGATTTTTGTCGGCGATGGTATGCGGCGGGCGTGTAATCCGGAGGAGGCATAGGTCCTTTGATGAAAGCCAGATGACCAGAGTCTTGCTAAAAAGACACAGACTCCCTATAACACAAAGAAGATGAGAGACGAGCCCTAAAATTATGTACCTTGATTTTGAACAACCCATTTTGGATTTGGAAAATAAAATTGAGGAGCTTCAGCGCATTGAGGCCGAAAGCCTGGATTTGCAGGACGAGGTTGCCCGCTTAAAGGGAAAGCTCGATAAACACCTGGAAACGATTTACGGCAATTTAACCCCCTGGCAAACGGTTCAGGTGGCCAGGCATCATGCGCGCCCTAAGTGTTCTGATTACATTGCCGCTCTGATTGAACAATTCACGCCCCTGGCCGGGGACCGTTGTTATGGCGACGATAAAGCCATTATTGCCGGTCTGGGCCGTTTTGATGGTGTTAGCGTTATGGTGATTGGTCAGGAGCGGGGCCGCAATCTGGATGAACGCATTGCCCATAATTTCGGCATGGCTCACCCTGAAGGATACCGTAAAGCCATGCGTTTGATGAATCTGGCAGAACGGTTTGGGATTCCTGTTTTGACCTTTATTGATACCCCCGGGGCCTATCCCGGCATTGGGGCAGAGGAGCGCGGTCAAGCCGAAGCCATTGCCCGGTGTATTGAGCTTTCCCTCAGCCTGTCCGTGCCGGTTATTGCCTTGGTGACGGGTGAAGGCGGATCTGGCGGCGCCATTGCCCTGGCCTGCGCCGATCGTATTTTAATGATGCAGCATGCGGTGTATTCGGTGATTTCACCGGAAGGCTGCGCCTCTATCCTGTGGCGCACCGCCGAGCAGGCCCCTGTGGCAGCAGAGGCGCTAAAAATCACCGCTAAGCATCTCAAGGACTTTGGGTTTATTGATACGATTATACCAGAACCTTTGGGCGGGGCCCACCGACACCCGCAGCAAACCTTTGCCGCCGCCCGTCATGTGTTGCGCCAACATTTGGTGGAGGTCATGAAAACACCCACCACCCAGCGCCGTTTTAAACGTCAGCAAAAGTTTCTTGCGATGACGCAGGCAGCATAGTACCGTGATGTTTCTATAACAGATTTAGTGAGGCCCTGATATGACCACCCATAAAGTTACAGACAACAGTTTTGAAACGGACGTTTTGCAGTCTTCTGTCCCTGTTCTGGTGGATTTTTGGGCCGAATGGTGCGGCCCGTGCAAGGCCCTGGGGCCGTTACTAGAGGATATTTCCGAGGAAATTACGGGCGTTAAAATTGTTAAAATCAACATCGACGAAAACCCCCAAACCCCCCAAAAATACCGCATTCGCAGCATACCGACCCTGATGGTTTTTAAAGATGGCCAGCCTGTGGCCACAAAAGTCGGGGCGCTTCCTAAAAACCTTTTGTCGGAGTGGATTTCCCAATCTGCAGCTTAAACGAAAACGTGCGCGACCGTCATGACAAAGCCCTATTTCATTGTGACGTTTTATCGTTTTGTGCCGTTACCCCATTATCAAGAGATCCGCTGGCCCTTGCTGAGCTTGGCGAACCATCATCACTTAAAGGGAACGATTTTATTGGCTTACGAGGGCTATAACGCCACCTTATCAGGATTGCCTGGGGATATCGCCGCTTTTAAAACAGATGTTGCGGCTCTGGATCCTGCCTTTTTGGATATTCCTTGGCGGGAAAGTTGGCACGACACGGCCCCTTTTGGAACCATGAAGGTGCGTTTAAAGGCCGAAACCATCCGTATGAAGGACGAAACTGTGGATGTGACCCTGTCCCAGGGCACCCATGTGGCCCCACCGAACTGGGCTGAGCTGATTCAGCGGGATGATGTGATTGTTTTGGATACGCGTAACGATTACGAAGTCGCCTTTGGCACGTTTCGCCGCGCCTTGAACCCCAAGTTGGATCATTTTCATGGTTTTCCCGAATGGGTTAAAGATAATTTGTCTGATAAAACCAAACCCATTGCCATGTTTTGCACCGGCGGCATCCGCTGCGAAAAGGCAGCGGCCTTTATGAAGGCCGAAGGGTTTGAACATGTTTATCAACTGGAGGGCGGCATCCTGGATTACTTCGCACAAACCCAGGATCAAGACAACCTTTGGCAGGGTAGCTGTTTTGTGTTTGATGATCGTGTGGCGGTAAGGCCAAATCTTGAAGCCATTCCCACGCCCCTTTGTGCCTGCACAGGAAACCCGATCACCACCGAAGACATTAAATTCCGCCCAGAGCCCATGGCGTCGTGCGGGTCCTGTTTGCCGAGGGGATAAAAAGAAAAGGCGGGGCATGGCAGATTACCTGTCACCTGTCACCTGTCACCTGTCACCCGTTCCCCGTTTGACCCAAAGTATCCATAAACTCCGAATTCCAGGCCATTTGACGTTCCGCAAAGGGATAACCACCGCCCTGGGCGGGGGCCAGAGCCTTGCGGGGCAAAATACCCGCAATATGAACCTGAATCTGATACGCGGTTCGGGCGGAAAGATCCGATACCCAGCAAAGACTTAAAATCGCCATGGCACTTTGTGAGGCCAAAACGCGCTGAATATGTTCCGGCTTTTTTTGGCAGAGGATACTAAGAGCGCCCAAAACATAAAAGCGGTCTTTGGCTTTGGCGGCTTCATAAACGGCCTCGTCCGTTAATTTACCGGCTTTTTTGTGCTCCAGGGCCAGTTTCAGGCCCTCTTGATAGAGTCGCAAATCCCGAATACGGCCCTGCTGATCCCGCAAGCGCTGGGTTAGGGCCGGAGAGAGATCGGAACGCTCCGATAAAGCCTCCAGCGTTGTTTCACTCACCGATGGATCCATGATAATTTCTTCACAGTCAACTTCGGTCAGCGCCGGCGATGACCGCAAAATGGGGCCTGAGACATCTGGATTTTTGTCCTTAGCCAGGATCATCATCAACCCCCTGGGTAGACAGCGACATAAACGGAGGCTGGCCGAAAGACCCACCCGAACACTGTCGGCCACATCGCGAGCACACATCATTAAAACAGACACAAGCCAATCCGGTATGGGTTCCTGAATGTCATCATAATTTAGCATTTTTTTAGCTAAAAAGATAGAGTTTTCTTCACGAAGGGAGACTTCAGGGTCTTCAGCAAAAAGAGCGTAGGCAGCCAGGGGGATTTTAGGGTTCAACAACACCGTTTTTCGAATAAAGGGATCGGGATCCCTGGCCAAACGCAAGAGGATGGCATCGTGATTTTCGCCGTCTTCCTCATAGGGTAAAGCGTTATTGGGTAAAGGCATAAAATAAACTAGGAAGTAGGGAGTAGGGAGTAGGGAGTAGGGAGTAGGGAGGAAGAAATCAGAATCCCATAAGAACCCTAATCGTTCTTTAAGACCACAGCCTGTTCATAGGAGGACCGGGACAGGCAAAGGCTGGTCCGCCCCTGGACGGTGATGAGTTGATGAGGAATCGCCAACGCCTGAAGGCTTTCAATGGCGTCACGAATCATAGCCGATGGCAAATCCATGGAGACAATCAGGCAGTCCACCTTTTCAGGATGCGGTTGTGGCTTCAGGCATTTGAGATACAAAGCATGTCCTTGCGCATTGGGCATGGCCAACTCCTTTACCAGCATAACATTCTTGTGAATTATTTCTAAACAATAGCACAAGGTCTTCTTCACTTCAAGAAAAACATTGTTTTTTTTGAAAAAATTGCTGCTCTGCACAAAAATGAGGCATGGCAGAGGACTTTTTTAAAAAGGATTGTCTATTCCAATGCCGCCAGTTTTTCGGCCTGGTCGGCGGTGGTGAGGGCCTCGATCATTTCCAATAAATCACCATCCATAATTTCCGCCAGTTTATACAAGGTGAGCTGAATCCGGTGATCTGTCACCCGACTTTGGGGAAAGTTATACGTCCGAATGCGTTCGGACCGGTCACCACTGCCCACCTGGGATTTTCTGGCCCCAGCGCGGGCCTCCATGGTTTTGCGTCGTTCTTCTTCATACAAACGAGCCCGAAGGATTTTCAGGGCTTTGGCTTTGTTTTTGTGTTGTGATTTTTCATCCTGCTGCTGCACCACCACACCCGTGGGAATGTGGGTAATGCGGACAGCACTGTCGGTGGTGTTAACGGATTGTCCCCCGGGGCCACTGGAGCGGAACACATCAATACGAAGATCTTTTTCGTGAATCACCAGATCCACTTCTTCCACCTCTGGCAACACCGCCACAGTAGCGGCAGAGGTATGTATGCGGCCACTGGATTCCGTATCCGGCACACGCTGAACCCGGTGGACCCCGGATTCAAATTTCAAGCTGGCATAGGCTCCGCGTCCCTCAAGGGTCATCACCACCTCTTTAACGCCCCCCATGCCCGTTTCTGAGAGTTGATCAATATCGACCCGCCACCGTTGACGCTCAGCATAGCGGGTGTACATCCGAAACAGATCTCCGGCGAAGAGAGCAGCCTCGTCCCCCCCCGTTCCCGCGCGAATTTCCACAATCACGTTGCGGTCATCGTCCGCGTCTTTGGGAATCAGGGCAAAGGCAATTTTCTGTTCCAACCGTACAATGTCTTCTTTACACTTGGCCCGATCCTGATCCGCCAAATCCCGAAATTCAGCATCGGCACCCGAATCCGCCAGAATTTCTTCGGCTTCCTGCAGGCCCTTTTGCGCGGCACGATAGCCCTCAATCAGTTGGATCAGGGGTTCAAGATCCGAAAACTCCCGGGAATATTTGATAAAGGTTTCCTGGTCCAAACGCTCAGTCTGGGCCAGCGCATCCCGCACCACCGCGTATCGCTGGGCCACGGCCTGCAGGGCTTCGGAAAATCCTTTAAACATACAGTATCCTTTTTACGTCCCACGGTTTTAGTCTGAATTATGGGGGAAAAGCAAGAGGAGTGAGTTTATCCAAAAATCCAGGATTTACTGAATTTCCCCACTCAAACAAACCTTATTCCCTGGGTGGCGCTGCAATCGACCCGCCAGTTGCAATTCCAGCAAAACGCAGTGCACCAGATGGGGTGGCAACCCCACAGCCCGGATCAGTTGATCCACGGCCACGGGGGTTGTGTCCAGCATGCCAAGGACATCGGTGCGGGCCGCATCAATGTCTTCATCCCGAACATGTTTCATGGGCTGCCACAAATTCCAAGGATCATCGGCATTTTGGTCTTGCAGCAGGGATTGCTGGATACTTTGGGATTCCAGGATGGCAATGACGTCTTCGGGACCAGTGACCAAATGGGCACCGTTTTTAATCAAAGCATTGGTGCCCGCCGCGCGGGGATCACTGGGGGAGCCCGGCACCGCAAACACCAATCGGTCTTGCGTTTTCGCCATGCGGGCCGTAATCAATGACCCAGAGCCCTCCGTCGCCTCCACCACAATCACCGCCGCCGAAAGCCCCGCAACAATGCGGTTGCGCCGGGGAAAATCATGGGCGTGAACTGGGGAAGCAAAGGGACGCTCGCTGATCAGCAAGCCCTTTTCCCCAATCTGGTGAAAAAGGTTGGTATGCTTGGGGGGATAAATATAATCCAGACCACCGGCCAAAACGGCAATGGTTCCGGTATCGATCGACCCTTCATGCGCGGCCCCATCAATCCCCAGGGCCAGGCCAGAAATAATTGGGTAACCTGCCTTTCCCAGGCTTTGGGCCAGCAGGCGCGTATAATTCATGTTATTCAGCGATGCCCGCCGCGTTCCCACAATGGCCACGGCTTTTTTACGGAGTAAAGACACCTGTCCCCGCACAAAGAGCAGCGGGGGGCAGTCCGCAATATCCCGAAGCACAGCAGGAAAGGCGCGCTCTGCATACACCAGCAAACGGCCTCCGGTTGAGTCGCACAAATCCAGTTGTTTTTGAACGTCAGCGGCTGAGGGAATCAGCAAAGCCTTTTTCCGACCCCCTCGCCGGGCGTAATCGGGCAGGGCCGCAAGAGCCTTTTCCGCCGTACCATGCCGCCCGATCAGCTGAAAAAACGTGGCGGGTCCCACGTTTTCCGTCATAAACAACCGTAGCCAGGCGGCCTTTTCCGTTTCGGGGAGGGTATCGTAAAGCATCATAGCGAGGGAGCCTTTAGCGTGATACGGGATTCTTGTCCTTGTCTCAAACGGCGAATGTTATCTTTATGACGCCAAATGACTAGCAAAGAAGTGGCGATGAGGGGAAGAACGTGAGGAACGTATAGATAAGAAAATGTGCCATAAAGCATAAACGCCAGCGGCATACAAACCACCGTCACTAGGGCCGCCAGGGAAGAATAACGAAACGCCAGGGCCATCCCCAGCCACAAAACCGCAAAACAAAGCCCCAACACAGGATCAATACCCCCGTATACCCCCAAGGTTGTGGCCACGCCCTTACCCCCGCGAAATCTGAGAAAAAGTGGGAAACAGTGTCCTAGGACCAAAAAAAAACCCAACCAGAGGGACAAAGGAAAAAAGGGATCCTGAAAATCACTAAGGTAGGCTAAGGGCACCCAGGCCTTTGCCGTATCGAAAATAAGAGTTAGGGCCGCCAATCCCTTATTCCCCGTGCGGAGCACATTGGTGGCCCCGATGTTGCCGGACCCTATGGATCGCAAATCCCCCAAACCCGCCAGACGCGTTAAAATCAAACCAAAGGGTATGGATCCGATCAGGTAAAAAAAAAGGATAAAACCAATAAAAATCATGATCTTATAACGGCAAAGCCAGAGCTTTTTGAGATTTGAGCACTTTTTCAGGCTTAGCAGAGACCACAGAAAGGGTCCGTTGATCCTGCCCCTTTTTTTTATTCATCAAGAGGTCAAGTACATTGCTCAGCTCAGCCTTTAACCGATGGCGGGGCACAATGCGGTCCACCATGCCGTGATCCAGAAGGTATTCTGCCGTTTGGAATTCTTCGGGCAGTTGTTCGCGGATGGTTTCCTTAATCACCCGCTGTCCGGCAAAGCCAATGATGGCCTTGGGTTCTGCCAGGGTAATATCGCCAATCATGGCAAAGGAGGCCGTCACCCCCCCCGTTGTTGGATCTGTCAGCAGGACCAAGTAGGGCAAACCGGCATCCTTCAGGCGCTGAATCGCGGCCGTGGTGCGGGCCATTTGCATCAGGGAAAACATCCCCTCTTGCATGCGCGCTCCACCGGATGAGGGGATCACCAGCAGAGGTTTTTTATGGGCCGTGGCATATTCCGCCGCCTGAACCAGGGCCTCCCCCGCCGCAATGCCCATGGACCCGCCCATGAAAAAGAAATTAAAGGCCGCCACCACCAGATCTTGACCCTCTACAGTCCCAATGGCGACCTGAACCGCATCGGAAGAGGCCTGCTGCGCCTGGGCGTCCTTCAGACGTTCCGTGTAGCGTTTGGTGTCCTTGAATTTCAGAGGATCGTGGGGGACTTTTTTAATTTTTAGGATCTCATACCTTTGTCCAAACAGCATGGAAAACCGCATCTCTGGCGTCATACGTCCATGGTGGCCACAATAATGACAGACGTTGTGATTAACGGCCCATTCCTTAACGTATACCAATTTTTCACAGGCCCGGCATTGATGCCACAGATTATCAGGCAGGTCCTTTTTCGGTTGGACAATAGCCTGAATTTTTGGTCGAACAAATCGCGTTAACCAGCTCATTATTTTGTCCTTTTTAACTATAAATTCGTGTGGACTGACAGCAATCTACAACAAAGGATTTAACACCGGGGTGGAGATCATCCCCCATAAAAAGAGGCTGCGTCCGAGCCCACAAATCCACCAAGGCAGAACCCATAACCACACCATCCACAAAGGACCCAAACTGGGCCACATCGTGGGGGGTTTTAATGCCAAACCCTAAGATAATAGGATTAGACGATTGCTTTTTAATGGTTTCGTAAAAATCTTTTAACACTTGACTTAACGATGTGCTTTTCCCCGTAATCCCCACACGCCCCACCAGATAAACCAAACTGTTGGGGTCGCAAGAGGCCAAAATCCCAGCCTGTCGGTCTTTAGGGGTCAAGGGTGTGATCAGCGGCACCAGCGGCAGGGCGGGATGGGTAAAGGCCCCTTTTTCCTCCAGCGGCACATCCACCAACAACAGGGCATCGGCGCCGGCGTGGTTAGCCTCGTGACAAAACATTTCGACACCGTAACGATGAACAGGATTGGCATACCCCATAAAGATCAGCGGGACATGGGGATGATGCTGGCGAAACCGGCGAATCATGGCAAAAATGTCGGTAAAACGGGGGGGATTTTTCAGGGATCTCAGCCCTGCCGCCTGAATCACGGGCCCATCGGCAACGGGATCCGAAAACGGCAGCCCCAGCTCAATGGCATCACATCCCAGGCTGGCCAGGGCCGATAACAGACGTTCGGTTGTTTCCAGGTCAGGATCGCCGGCCATCAGGTATGGGATAAAGGCGGCGCGGCCCTCTTGCTTTAGCCTGGCAAAGGTTTGGGGAATCCGTTTCATGACAGCGTCATTCCCAAAGCGTCGGCGATGGTGAAGAGATCTTTATCCCCACGGCCGCACAGGTTCATAACCAAAATATCGTCCTTGGGCAGGGTGGGGGCCAAGGTCCGGACAAACGCCAGGGCGTGGGCGGGCTCCAGCGCGGGCAAAATACCCTCCATCTTTGCGCAGTATTGAAAGGCCGACAGAGCTTCAGCATCCGTGGCCGTGGCATAATGAACACGTCCGGTATCTTTAAGATGCGCATGCTCTGGACCAATACCCGGATAATCCAAACCCGCAGCGATGGAATGGGCGTTTTTAATCTGCCCCTGATCGTCCTGCAGCAAATAAGTCATATTCCCATGCAAAATCCCCGGGATTCCCATGGTCAGAGACGCCGCATGCTGGCCGGTATCAATACCCAAACCACCGGCCTCCACCCCATACATGGCCACGGGATCGTCCAGAAAGGGATGAAACAGCCCCAACGCATTGGATCCGCCGCCGAGACATGCCACCAGATGATCCGGTAAACGGCCCAGGTGCTCGATGGATTGCACGCGCAATTCACGCCCGATAATGGACTGAAAATCCCGCACCATGGTGGGATAAGGGTGGGGTCCCGCCGCCGTTCCAATCAGATAATACGTATCCCGCGCATGTTCGGCCCAGTCCCGCATGGCTTCGTTCATGGCGTCTTTCAGGGTTTTGTTTCCCGTTTCCACCGGCTTGATCTCTGCCCCCAGCAGCGTCATGCGAAAAATGTTGGGCCGTTGGCGGGCCACATCCTTGGCCCCCATATAAATCGTGCAGGGAATATCAAACAACGCGCACACCGTGGCGGTGGCCACGCCATGCTGCCCCGCGCCGGTTTCGGCGATGATGCGGCGTTTTCCCATGCGCTTGGCCAATAAAATTTGCCCCAGGCAATTGTTAATTTTATGGGCGCCGGTATGGTTCAGCTCATCCCGTTTGAAATACACCTGGGCGCCGCCCAAATCATCGCTGATGCGCTTAGCATACCACAGGGGGCTGGGCCTTCCCACATAATCCCGAAATAACAGGTTTAATTCGGCCCAAAACACATCATCGTTTTTGGCGGCTTCATAGGCAGCATCGACCTCTTGAATCAGGGGCATCAAAAGCTCGGAAATAAACTGGCCGCCATATTGGCCAAACGTGCGCTGAATCATTCTCTAACAAACACCAAAATTATTGCAACAACGGCACTATAGGGATTGGGACTTTAAATGTCAAAGGCCCTGACAAAACGTTAGCCAGGCCCCAAAAAAAAGCGTATAAAGATAAAGAGTGTTTTTATTCATGTTTCTTTAAAGGAAACCTCTTTGGCAGTATATCCCATGACACGCAGACAAAAAGTTTACGAAGGCAAGGCCAAAATTCTATACCGTGGCCAGGCCCCGGGGACGCTGGTGCAGTATTTTAAGGACGACACCACCGCCTTTAACCGCAAAAAATTCGATGTGATTGAGGGCAAGGGCGTCATCAATAATTTCATTTCCAGCCACATCATGCAGAAACTGGGGGATATTGGTATCCCAACCCACTTTATCAAGCGCATGAACATGCGGGAGCAGTTAATCCACGAAACCCAAATGATCCCGCTGGAGGTCGTTGTCCGCAATATCGCCGCCGGCAGTTTGTGCAAACGACTGGGCCTGGAGGAGGGCAAACCCCTGCCGCGCCCCTTAATCGAGTACTATTATAAGAATGACGATCTGGATGATCCCCTGGTCAGTGATGAACATATCCTGATTTTTGAATGGGCCAATACGTTTGAGCTGAACGCCATGATTAACATGGCCCTGCGGATTAACGATTTTCTATCGGGACTGATGGCCGGCGTTTCCCTGAAACTGGTGGATTTTAAGGTTGAATTTGGCCGCCTTCACGGACCCGACGAGGACGATGTACAAATTATCTTGGCCGATGAAATCAGCCCGGATAGTTGCCGCCTGTGGGATGCCATTACCAACGAAGTCCTGGACAAAGACCGTTTCCGCCGGGATATGGGCCAGGTGAAGGAATCCTATCAAGAAGTCGCCCGCCGCCTGGGCGTTCTGCCCGATGGTGTGGTCTTAGGGCGTATGGATACTCCCATACCCCCTGAAGACGACGGCGAAGACGAACAAGACGCCCCCCAAAACCCCTAACCAAGATTTTTGTACAAAGGAATCCTAACCGTGCAAGTCACTGTGACCGTATCCCTGAAACCGGGCATTCTGGACCCGGAAAGCCAAACCGTCCTGCAAGCCATTCACACCCTGGGGGAAACCCAGGTGCAAAATCTTGTTCAGAAACGCCAGTTTGTCTTTGATGTCTTAACCAGCAACAAAGAAGAGGCCCTGACGGTGGCAGAGCGTCTGGGACGCGACCTGCTGGCCAATCCGGTGATGCAGCGGTTTGAGGTCTCTGTTGCACAAAAACAGGGTTAACGCCATGACGTCCCATGTTTTGATTGCCTCTGACCATCGCGGATTAACGCTAAAGGCCTATTTGCGGGAGGAACTCACCCACCAAGGCTACAGCCTTGCGGATCTTGGCACCCACACCGAAACCGCCGTGGATTACCCCGACATTGCCGCCGCCATGGCGGAGGCGCTGCTGAACAAACCCCAAGATCGGGGCATTCTGATTTGCGGCAGCGGGATCGGGATTTCCATTGCCGCCAACCGTTACCGCCACCTGCGGGCCGCGCTGTGTCATGATCATCTGTCGGCCCGGCTGGCCCGGCTGCATAACGATGCCAATGTGTTGGTGTTGGGGGCGGGCTTTGTGGGCATGGCCGTGGCCATGGATATTACCCTGACGTTCCTGCAAACCGACTTTGAGGGGGGCCGGCATGCCACCCGGGTGGATAAGATGGGGTAGGGGCAAATTCGACGCTTGACGTTGTGCGTCGTTTTTGGTATGGTTGCTGATAATGACGCATCATTCTTCCGACTTTTCTCGCTATCGGGATAAAAATACAGCCCAGTTTGCTGAGGGAGGAAGAATCAAAGCGTTTCAATCGTTTGAGGAACAAGCACGGAAACGTCTGGTGATTTTAGAGGAGGCGGATTCTTTGCGTGACCTGACATTGTTGCCCAGCAATCGTTTTCAGGCCTTGGACGGGAAACGAAAAGGGCAATACAGCATTCGCATCAATGAACAGTGGCGGATTTGCTTTGAATGGCCCGAAGATCATACTGAACCTTTTCATATTGAAATTGTTGATTATCATTAAATTAAGGAGCCCCTATCATGACCGAAAAACGCCCAATCTATCCCCTTCATCCCGGTCAGGTTCTGGCGGATGAACTGACCGAGCTTGCCCTATCTCCAGCGGCTTTGGCGCGGGAACTCAAGATTCCCTCCAACAGAATTTATCAACTGCTCGCGGGTCAACGGGCCATGACGGCGGATACAGCCCTGCGTTTGGAACAGTGGCTTGGGGTCTCGGCGGCGTTTTGGATGAATTTGCAAAAACGCTACGAACTGGATGTGGCCATGCAAACCATCGGAGAAACGATCAAAACAACCATTAGACGGCGGGACGTGGGCACGGTGCAGGAGGTTTTTGTCGGGGTGTGAAAACAGGGTTTAAGGACGGGGAAGAGGAAATTCGGTTCGGGTGGATAAGATGGGGTAGGGGGTCAGCCCACCCCCAAAACATGACGCAAAGCCCCATTCAGGCGGTTTTGCCAATCAGGCCCTGTTTTTTCCAAAGCCGCCACAATATCAGCATCCAGGGCAATGGTGCGCTGTCCGTGACGCCGCGCCAAGAGTTCCCCGGCAATGTCCGCGGAAAAAAGAATCGGGAGTATCTCAGCAGCAGGCTTAGCGCCCGCCCAAAAGTTTTCTGTTAAATCAGGAATGTCGTCAGGATCGGGTGTGGGTTTCATAACATTGAACCTCCTTTTCATTGGCTTTTCTCAGGCTAATCATCCGAATACCCTCGGGTCTTGGGGTAAATATAGCGGCGTGCAAACGACCATGAAGAAAACCGAGGGCATAATACCGTTTTTCGCCATAATCCTTCCGCGTATCCTCTTGGTAAAACGCAGACCCCCAACAAAAATCTTCAGCGGCATTCAAAAAAAGGCCATGCTTTTTAAAATTTGCCTGATTTTTGACGGGATCAAAGGTCACTTTCATGGCTCTATGATACCACAGAATGCGCTAACAAAAGACTCTTTTTGATGCGCGCCCCCCAAAAAAACGAAATCCCCCCACCTTGGTTAGGGGTGGGGTAGGGTGATTTTTTCACTTTTTGAAATGAAAGCCCCACCAATATCTGTTATACTGGGTGCTGTTTTGAAGAGGAGAAAAGTAT
>JBILRW010000017.1:0-26005 GCA_044372405.1 Alphaproteobacteria bacterium | reverse complement strand
ATCCTAGCGGGGGCTTGGGGGGCGGCAATGAGCCCCCCAATACCAAACCCACACATCATTTTCCCCTTGACCCGAAAGACAGTATCTGGTCCGGAATGACGACGAAATTTGTATTTTTTTGAAAGTAAACAGGCGCTTACCCCCATCAAACCCCGCACCACACTTTCAGCAATGCCCAGGGGCTTTTTGGATTTTTGGGTGTTTTGCCCACGGCCCGCACCACACGCGCCATAATCCCCAGGTCGCCGCTGGTTTTTTTGGGCCAGCGCGTGGAGATGTCCACGGGCCCATCCCCCCGCATTGCGTGTTTTTGCGCGCCAAAGGTTGAAAACTCAAACATGTCTTGACCATAAATGATCTTTCCCATGGCCCCAAAGGTTTCATCCAAATGGGGGATCCAGTCCCTTTGTGTCAGGGGGGGGGATTCTAAATAGGATCGAAAGGACTGTAATATGCACGCTATGGTTGTATTTTTGAGCAGATCCGCCGGTGCCTCCGCCAACAGGGGATGGTCCTGATACTGCCCTGCGGACAGGGTATCGGCCCACCACTGCAGTTTGATATGGGCGAGTAAGGTGTCGTTGCCTTCGGGCCGGATGCGGGGAGATGTGATGTCAAACCAGGTCCCTATCAGGGCCATGCCCGATTGGAAACGATGCAACAAAACAGGGTCCTGGATTAGCAAACTGGCCATAAAGACCAGGTAATCCTGATCATACAGCGTTTTTTGCGTTACGGTTTCGGGGCGAGGGCGGGGCATTGCAGGATCTCGCGCACCAGAGTGGGGATTTTTTTGTGGTCAGTATCGATGATAACGTGGGCTTTTTCATACCAGGGCAGGCGTTTTTCGTACAGAGTTTCCGCCTGCTGCTTCCAGTTTTTAGACTGCAGCAGGGGGCGATGATCACGTTCCCTCGCCAAGCGTTTGATCAGCAGGGGCCAGGAAAGCCTGAGCCATACTGTTATGGTTTGATTTTGTAAGGTCGTGTGGGTTTTGGGCCAAGCAAAGGCCCCGCCCCCCGTGGCCACAACGCTGGGTGTGGGCAGCATTTGGGCGGCGTTTGTTTCGTAATCGCGAAAGGCGGCCTCCCCCAGTGTGCTAAAGATCTCTGGGATGGACCGCCGGGCCATTCGGTCAATTTCATCATCCATATCCACAAACGGACAGTCCAACCGTGCCGCCAACGCCCGCCCCAACGTGGATTTCCCGCACCCCATAAATCCCACCAGAGAGATGGGCCGCGAAAGAGAAAACAGGGCTGAATGATGGGTGGCGGGCATAGGGGTATCGTTTTTTATGGAGATTAGATCATCAGGGGCGGCCAGACAATGAAAAAGGGGGGCCTTCTCACCCCTACGATTCTCTTGTTTTTTGGCGTGTTTTGGGGTTTGATCACGGGGTACGTGTATCACCCTTTAACGGTTAGGAATTTTTATGACGGAACCTCTTTTACTCACCGAACAAAACGGCGCCGTTTTTGTTATTACGCTGAATCGCCCCCAGGCCATGAATGCGCTGAATACCCCCCTGATGCGGGCCCTGAAAGATGCTCTGCACCAGGCAGAGGCCGATGATGGCATTAAGGTTCTGGTGATTCTGGGATCGGAAAAGGCCTTTGCCGCCGGTGCTGATATTGCGGAGATGAAGGATAAAACCTATATCGAGGCGTACAAAGAAAACTACATCACCAACGCGTGGGAGGCCCTGGCCAATTTCCGCAAGCCCGTCATCGCCGGCGTTCGGGGTTTTGCCCTGGGGGGTGGGGCGGAATTGACCATGATGTGTGATATTGTTTTAGCCAGTCCCAGTGCCAAATTTGGCCAGCCCGAGGTCAATCTGGGCATTCTGCCCGGTGCCGGCGCAACCCAGCGTTTGGGCAAAAGCGTGGGCAAGGCCAAGGCCATGGATTGGTGCCTGAGCGGCCGCATGGTCAGTGCCGAAGAAGCCGAGCGCGCGGGCCTGGTCAGTCAGATCCTGCCCGAGGAAACCTTTGCTGAGGATGTTTTGAAAATCGCCCAGACGCTGGCGAAAAAATCCCTGCCATCGCTGATGATGATTAAGGAATCCGTTCTGGCCAGTTTTGAAACGCCGCTGGCCCAGGGCATTGCCTTTGAACGTCGCCTGTTTCATGCGGTCTTTGCCACCCATGACCAAAAAGAAGGCATGGCGGCGTTTTTGGAAAAAAGGAAGCCTGATTTTAAGGATGAGTAACCTTCGTCCCCTCTCCCGCTTGCGGGGGAGGGTTAGGGTGGGGGTGTTGCCGCAATTTGGCTTTTTGTTGGTGAGCGCCCCTCTCCCCAAGGGGGAGAGATGATGGGATTTTAGGATACGTTGAGGCATGTCGAACCCCCAAAATCGCAGTCTCGCCATTCTCGGCGGTGGATTCATCGGCTTGTCCCTGGCCTGGTGGCTGAGGCGGGCCGGGTGGTCCGTCACCGTTTACGAATCCGCGCGGGATGTCACGCGCTCAGCGGGCTATGCCGCGGCGGGGATGTTGGCGGCGCAATTGGAGCAGGAACCGGGGGAAGAACATCTGGCCCCCCTGCTGTCCGAAAGTCAGCGTTTGTGGCCGGCTTTTCGGGATGCCCTGGAATCTGACAGCGGTTTATCCCTGGATTATCAGGATGCGGGGACGTTGATGGTGGCCACCGATGCCAACGGGCTGGCCCGTTTGCGTCATGATCAGGCCTATTTACGGCGTTTGGGGTGGGATCCTCAGTGGTTGATGGCCGCAGAGGCCCGCGCCCGCGAGCCCTGGCTGTCGCCCCAAACCCTGGGCGCGCTGTTTTGTCCCGCCGATCATCATGTGGACCCACGCCGGGTTTTGGGGGCTTTGGGCCATGTTTTGGGCGATGTGATTCTTTACAATCGCCAGGTTGTTCATCTAACTCCCACCCCCAAGGGTGTTGAAATCACGGAAAACACGGGCCAAAAAACAAAATTTGATCGCGTTATTTTGTGTCAGGGGGCCTGGGCGGGGCAAGAGGCGCTGATTCCGGACCTCCCCCCCCTGGATCCGGTGAAGGGCCAGGCGCTGTATTTAACCATGCCCGGGCCGTCCCTTTCCCATGTGGTGTGGGGGGAGGATGTTTATCTGGTCCCCCGCTGTGATCATCGCCTGTATGTCGGGGCCACGGTGGAGCCCGTGGGGTTTGATACCCGCATCACCGCCGGCGGGCTTTATCACCTGCTGAAACAGGCCCGTCTGGTGGTGCCGACGATGTTGGAGGGGGCCATCACCGAAACCCTGATCGGCTATCGCCCCCGCACCCTGAATGATACCCCCGTGGTTCAGCCCAGTTCTGTGCCAGGCGTCTTTATGGCCCTGGGTCATTATCGCAACGGCGTTTTGCTGGCCCCCTGGACGTGTTTGGCGGGGGAGAGGATGGTGGGGGGGTGAACGTGCCCGTCCTTAACATTGTTTTTGTTCATGTTTAATCCCTTGACATGCCATCAAATTGTAGTTACAATATATTTATGAGAATCGGCTATAATCCTGATAAAAATGACAAAAGACGTTGATGATTTTGAATGGACAGAGAAGGCTTTTCGGGCCGCACGTCCTGCCCGAGAGGTCCTTCCCCCCGCCTTTTTTGATGGGATACGTCAGGCCAAAGGTAGAGGCAAACAAAAAGCCCCCACCAAACAACAGGTAACACTACGCCTGGACGCCGATGTGCTGGACGCCCTGAAAAAAGCAGGCAACGGGTGGCAAACACGATTAAATCAACAACTCCGCACCCTGTTTTTAGAGGTGCGCTAAAGAAAAAGAGGCTCTTTCCCGAAATGGGTGGGTAACCCTGCGCAGTTGGGAACAGGGAAAACGGACCCCACCCGATTATGCGGTGGCGTATCTGAAATTAATTGAGAAAAACCCAGAAACCATCAAAGAAATGTTGGTGTCCTAAAAACAATCCCCCCCTACTCCCGCCGCCCCATACCAAACAAATCCTGCAGTACGCCGGGGGTAAAGGACGTTAGGGGATTTACCGTTACCGATGGGTCGCTTATTTGGCCAGAGATGGAAAAGGAGATAGAGATAATCCCACTGTCTGCACTGGTGAGCAATCCCCCCAAAAGGGGAATGGCCGAGACAATGCGGGACAGGGCGAAAGCAGGCACCAGGGCCCCTTTTCCGGTGATGGTTTCATCGTTAACACCCAATTGTCCGGTGAAAAAGACCCCGAGGGAGGCATTTTTCATCTCTAAATTATCCATAAAAAAGGTTTCTTTCCCCAGCCGGGCATCCAGATTGATTTCATTCATCAGCATCCCCTGCCCCGTCAGCAATTCCAGGGGGCCGGACAGGGACGCCAGACTGAGAATCCGGCCAAAAATGGGGGCACGTTTTAAAACGGCATTGCGCATTTCCACCCGGATTTTGGTTTCAGGGGTTAGGCGACCTTCGCTGAGCGGCGCAATGGTAGCCGTTAGCGTTCCCCCCTGCAGACGAGAGTTTAATCCCAAGGTTTCTGTTAAAAACGTTGTGTCCTGGGACCGCACCGACACGGCTGTGCGGTCGGGATTCAGGACGATTTGAAACGGCTTTCCGGCCTTGGATTTTCCCGACGCCAAAAGACGCTGAATGGTATTGTTTCGCATATCCAAATCCACGGAAACCGCCGCAAAGTCATGTTCAATCAAATGCAGTGTTTTGGTGTCGGCGTGAACGGTTAATTCGGGCAATACAGATAAATCGACTTTGTCATCCGGACGCTCTAACCCCTCCGGATGGCCGGTGCTGAAATTGGCCAGATCCAGAGTTTCCCCCGTGGCCTGAATATCCACGTGGCCCCCCGATTCCGTAATGATGGCCCGCAAATCATTGCACCCCAGGGTAAAGGATCCGATTTTCGCCACGGTACTGCCATCAGGGTTTTGAAGAATCAGGCCCGAAGCCCGATCGTCTTTTTCCCCCTGCACCACAAAGGTCCGACTGTCTGCCGTCCCCCCAAAGGTTAAGGTCAGCGGCGCCCCCTTTTGTTTCACAAAGGTGGGGACCGTCAGGCTGATGCCCATGTCTTTGGCATCCAGGGTGATGATGGGGGTGTCCTGGCCCATTTGCTGTTCCAAACGCAAATGCCCCGCCCCCGTCACCATGGCAATGCTTGGAAGATGGGGCACCAAAAAGGACGCTGGCACAACGGCATCCACGGTGATGGCGGTTTTTGCCTTTTCCCCGCGAAAATCCCCCGTCCAGACCACATCGGCGGGAATGCCCTGGGCCAGGACTTGGCCGGCAACCTCCAAAACATTGTTTTTAAAATTAATTTTTAAATTCCCGTCCCGCACCGGCAGGGGCAAATCCGCATGGGTCATGGTAAAGGCCTTAACATCCGATGTGGCCGACAGGGTGACATCGGAAAAGGCCAGCTCGTCAATCAGCGGAAAGCCGACAGAAATCTGGGTCACAGCCTCCCCGCCAAAGGTATCCTGATTCAGCCCTGCCTTTTTAAAATCATCCGGAATGGCCCGCATGACTTCGGCGACTTGCTCCCTCAGTAACCCCGCGAGGTTGGCCTGAATCAGAATGGTCTGTAGATCCTTATCAAACCCCGCAATATCGACTTTTCCCTGGGTTAAGGGGGTTTTGCCCATCATGGCCCGCTGTATGCTGCCCTTCATGCCCGATAAATCAAAGCGCACGGTGGCCGCAACCCCCGTAATGGGGGTCATTTGGGGTAAATAGGCAACGGTGGCCCCGGTTAGGGCGACATTGGCCTGCAGTGTTTTAATTTCAAAGCCCGTTTTTTCGTTTTTTGTCAGGGATAGGTTCAGCGTGGCCTCGGGCACCTGGCCCTGGGTGATGTGCTGGGTGACCCATGCCTTTCCCCCCGCCGCCAGACCATCGGGCCACAGGGCAGAAAGCTGATTCACCGACAAACGGGTCAGGCGTGCCTGAATGTCCATGGTTTCCGGCGTCGCTGTTCCCTGGGCCACCAGGGTGGTATCGCCAAAGGTTAATGTTAGGGGCTGCGTCAAGGTGGCTTTTTTGTTTTTCAGATCAAGGACCAGGGTTCCGCCCCCCCGCAGATTTAAAAGCGACGTTGCGGCCGCCGAAGGGGCCGGAACCACAGCATTATCAAGGGTTAGGGCCACCGTTAGGGTTTCCAGAATCTGATCCCTCAAACGTCCCGTTCCCTCCAGGGTAAAGGGCACCACGGTAGGGCCGTCAGAAAATGTCCCTTGGGCCGTTAAGCGGCTTTCTTCGGGGCTGATAACATCATAGTGGGCCTGAAGGTCACGGAAACGCTTTTCCCCGGAAGCCTGCTGAATCACTACGAGGCCGTTGTTTAAAGAAAACTGTCGCAGCGGCAGCCCGCCCAGGCGAAAAGAACCCAGGGAGAATCCTGGAGTTTCGCCTTTTTTCGGATCAACGGTGATATGAATTTCCGGCGTGTCCAGCAAAACCTGATTCACCATAAACCAGCGGGGATACCGGGGGCCATAGGATATTTGAAAAACCACGCGGCGGGCACTGGCATAAACCGGCACATCATGGCCGATGACGCTGGCATGTTCCAGGCGAATCCCAACGGTATGATGGCGACGATCCCAGGCGACAGTCAGCGTTTCGGCGGAAACATCGGCATTGATCAGCAGGGGGGCCACCTGACGCAGCAGGGATTCCAGAAACACGCTGGATTGTTCTTTATGATCAGCGGTTAAGGCCACCCATGCGATGATCACCACCACAAAGGTCATCAGATGACTGATCAAACCGGCAACAAAAGAGAAAAAACCACGAATCATCCCGGCACAATACAAAATGTTGCCCTGGGGGGAAAGATCTTATATAGAAAGCGCTTGTTGTTTCATCGTGCGCTCGTAGCTCAGCTGGATAGAGTATCAGATTCCGAATCTGAGGGTCGGAGGTTCGAGTCCTCTCGAGCGCGCCAGTGGTTTTGGATTTGTTTTTTTTGGGGGGGTGGGGGTGGGCCCTGTTGGTGGGGGCACTTAACACCCTACGAAATTGACAATCCCTCGTACGGATACCCCTTTTCTCGTCATGCTGCGCGTAGTCGCAGCATCCAGGTGGATTCCGCGACTACGCGCGGAATGACAAATCGTTTTGTTTTTCAATGATTTTAAAAACTTTTATTGTGTTAAATTCCACTTTCTCAAAATCCCGTATGGTGCACCCCCCATTAGACACAGCCCCCGAACCGTGCTATTGTGACCCCATGCTGTCTCTGGTGATTCACCCTGTTGTTAAAGGTCGTCGTTCTGCGGATACCCGTCCGCCGGAGGTTAAGTTGGCCGAATGCGTTCGCCTGGCCCAGGCCATTGAGTTGACCGTGGCCGAGGCCTCTTTGGTGGGGGTGTCGGCCATTCGTCCGTCCCATTATATCGGGGGCGGCGCGCTGGAGGTTATTCGTGAGCAGATCGAAACCCACGAGGCCGGCCTTTTGATTGTCGATTGCGCCCTGTCCCCGCTGCAGCAAAGAAATTTAGAGCGGGATTTAAAGGTCAAGGTCCTGGACCGCACGGGATTGATTTTGGATATTTTTGGCGCCCGGGCCAGCACGCACGAGGGGAAATTGCAGGTTGAAATGGCCTCACTCACCTTTCAACGGACCCGCTTGGTGCGTTCATGGACCCACTTAGAGCGGCAGCGGGGGGGCTTTGGATTCCTGGGGGGACCGGGAGAAAGCCAATTGGAAATCGACCGCCGATTGATTGAGGTACGCCTGCGCCGGTTAAAAAAAGATCTGGAAAAAATAAAACAAAACCGATTGTTGGCCAGGTCCCATCGCCCGTATCCGGTGATTGCGTTGATGGGGTATACCAACGTCGGGAAATCCACGCTGTTTAACCGATTGGTGGGGGGCGATGTTTTTGTTAAGGATATGCTGTTTGCCACGCTGGACCCGACGCTGCGCCTTTTCCAGTTGCCTTCGGGGTTAAAGGTGATTTTGTCCGATACCGTGGGGTTTATTTCCGATTTGCCCACGTCCCTGGTGGCGGCATTTCGCGCGACCCTGGATGATGTGAAAACGGCGGATATCATCGTGCACGTTCACGATGCCAGCAGCCCCTGGCACGTTGACGAAGCCCGGGATGTGGAGGCCATTTTGCATGATTTGGGCATCAAAGACGTCCCCATCATCGATGTTTGGAACAAAACCGATGCGCTGAGTGATGAACAAAAACAAGATTTTTTTCTGGGGGCCCGTCCCGTTTTGATCTCTGCCCAAACGGGGGAGGGGTTGGATACTTTTTTAGCAACGCTGGATGACATTCTGCTGAAAAAAAGAAAAAAAGTTCAGATTTTCTGCCCCTTTCACGACCCCGAACGCCGCGCCTGGCTGCATGAACAGGGGGCCAGAACAACAGAGGTCTCCACGCGGCAGGGTTGGAAAATCACAACGTATTTGCGGGAGGAGGCGCTGTTTCAGGCAGAGGCCAAGGCAGAGGTGTAGGCGTCTGATTGTGTGGTGCCCAGAAGAAGACTCGAACTTCCAAGGTCTTGCGACCGCTAGTACCTGAAACTAGTGCGTCTACCAATTCCGCCATCTGGGCATTAACGTCGGTATATGTGCCATAGTTTCCCGGGTATGGCAATGTTTGTTTTTTTAAATGTAGGAGCACATTGAAAATGTCCTCCTTAGCAAATTAAGAATGTCCGCTTTGCATTGTCTCAGGACTTACGCACAACGTCATTGCGAGCCTCCGTAGGAGGCGTGGCAATCCAGTCTTAAGGATTTTTGGATCCCTACACAATCATAAAAACCCTACGCCACATCCCCCAAATCCCGATGGGCTTCTTCTTCGGCGCGGCGCATGTCTTCGGCGTATTCGGCTTTGCGGGCTTCAATCATGAATTGGGGCATGGTGGGGGCGGGGGGATAGCTCAGGCCCATGCCATGTTCGGGATTGTGCACCAGGTGTTTGAGTTCGGGATGTTTAAAATACGCGGGGGTATTGGCCATTATGGGGCGGTTCATGTTGGCCTGCATCAGGATAATGTGTTGTTTCAGGTTGGGCAGGGACATAAAATCCTCCGGCCGGATCAGGGGTTGCCCCTGCAGCGATTTTTGCATGTTGCTGGCAAAGGGGTTGGTTTGACGGGACAGACCCACCGTCCGGCTTTTGGATTTGGATTCCATGGTCCGCTGGCCCACCATTTCCGAAAACCGCTTGGCCGTGGTTTCGTTGTTCAGGGGCAAAATCACCTTGGCCGCCGTGGTGGAAATCACGGTTTCCATTTCGTTTTCCCCGTATTTGGCCTTAATCTGGCCCAAATCCTGACCGATCATCAGAAAGCTGACCTTTTGTCCACGACCCACAGCCGGACCATCAATTAACGCCTGCAGCTTCGGCATCTGCGGAAACTCATCCAGCACAAACAATGCGGGGAATGGCCCCACGTCTCTGCCATCGCGGGTTTTGCCCTTGGGTTTGTGGGCCACCAACCAGGCGGACATGGCCTCAATGAGGAGGCCCGTGATGACCCCCAGGGCTTTGGCGTCTTCCTGGTTCACACAGACATATAATGTAATGGGTTTCATTTCCCCCGTCATGGGGTCGCGCATGCCCCGAACATCCATAAAGGAAAAATCGCTTTTGGACGTTCTGGCGCGCACCGCACTGTTTTTAAAGACAATCAATCCGCCGTCCATGGTGGACATGATGGACCCGCGTTCCTTATCCGGTGTGGCGGCCAGGCTGGTTAATTCCATCACCGCGCGGGGGGCAAAGCCACCCTCGTGGGCTTCCGTAGCGGCATCTTTTAAAAACTCCGTCACGGGGTCATACTGCATGGCCTGCATGGGGTTTTTCTTCATCAGTTCTTCTTTTTTCTTTTGGGCGGTCATGGTGCCCTCAGTCATCCAGTCAATCAGCAGGGGGATACAGGCCTCGTGCCCGTGCCATTGTTTGGGGATCCCCTGATAATTGCCCGTTTCACATTTCTGCACAATATAATGAATGAATCCTGCCAGGGCGGCCCGGGCCTTGGTGGACCAGTGGGGGTCCTTTTCATTTTCCACAATCATAATGTTAACAATACGATCCACATACAAATCACGGTTGGGGCCAAATTCGGGAATACACATGGGGGACAGGGGGTTCCAGCGTGGGAAGAAAATCCCCTGCTCTGGCTTGTCTTGGGCGGCCCATTCTAAACGAAAACAAAAACTGTGTTTGGATCGATAGCCCGAGGTCAGATCAAAAAGCTCCGGCTTCACATCATTCACAATCATAGATACGTTGTTGCAGGTGAGGATGGTGGGCACAACGACACTCACCGTTTTACCCGTTCCCGGGGGGGCCACACACAGGACCGACAGGGTTTCCGGCAGCTTCAGCAGCTTGCCCTTCCATTCCCCAATGACAATGATCCAGCCTTTATCCAGCAGGCCCATTTCCTTAATATCATCATCCCGGGCATAGCGCGACGATCCAAAGGTATCATCAATAAAGTTATAGGGATTCCTCACCAGCATATAAAACAACAGCAAAGCCCCCGGCACCAGGGTCATCAGAATCTCAACAGGCAGCCCGAAAATGCGCCAATCATTGGGCACGGCCCCCACGTTGGCAATCCATTGCAGATGAAATTCATAAAAGGCGATGGGGGAAAACATCGTTTCCCAATAGGACCCAAGTCCCTGGATATTGGGTTTACTGACCCCGTTTTTCACCAAATAAAAAAAACTGGCGGAAACGGCGGTTCCCACATAGATAATACCCACAAACCACAAGAGGGACTTAAAAATCCATGATCTGGCCTTTTGGGTTTCCCCGGCATCTTTTTTACGTTGATAGGATAGGGACATGACGCGCGGCTCCGACGACAACTTAAAAACCATATCGAATTCTATGGAAAATGTCAAGGAAAATACCCGCCCAACCCTGGGGCCTGGTTATGCCTTTTCCCCTGTTTTTGACGATGTTTATTTTCAGCCCGGGGATCCTGCGGCGGAATCCGCCTTTGTTTTTTTGCGACATAATGTTTTGCCCCAGCGCTTTCCCCTGACCCAAAATGTTACGGTGGGGGAGCTCGGCTTTGGCACGGGCCTGAATGCCCTGTTAATGCTGGATTTATGGTTGAGCCTGGCCCCACCGGGGAGCACTTTATCTTATGTTGCGGTTGAAAGGTACCCTTTGAGCCTTTCCCAGCTTCAGCATGTCACCACCCCCTGGGCGGCCCGGTTTCCTGATGCGCATCAGATTTTGTTATCCCACTATGATGGGGCCTGCCAAGGTCCCGTTACCCTCAAGCTACCCCAAAATAAAACATTGATTTTTCAGGTAATAGTTCAGGATGTTTGGGACGCCCTGACGGCCTGGCCCCAAAAGGCCCACGCCTGGTTTTTGGATGGTTTTGCCCCAGCTAAAAACCCAGCCATGTGGTCGGACGATGTTCTGGCGTCCGTTGCAAAAAACACCCACCCCGGCGGAACCTTTGCCACGTTTACGGCGGCTTCGGCCGTCAGGCGGGCTTTGGTTAGCGCGGGATTTCAGGTTTTTAAAACCCAGGGGTATGGACAAAAAAAAGAGATGTGCTGGGGTTATCGTCTTTCAAACCCGGGAAAATCCTGACGCAGCTTAAACAAATCCGGATCCAGGGATTCTGGTTGTTTTAACGACGTCAGATCCGTTCGAATCGTGCTGCCCACGGGATCGACATAGGCCCAACCCTTCAGCTGAAGGTCTTTTTTATCAAACACAAAATACAGCGTGGGCTGATCCTGGGATTGCGGCAAAACCCGTAAAAACGTTCGGGTATCATCATGGGCCACCTGAAAACTGTAATCGGTGCGGTTTTGAATCACCACGGGATCTTTTAGCAGAAACGCCAACGGCAAATCGTCAATGGAAATGTAACTCCGCTGGCCCAGATTTAGATCATAAAAAACCGCCGTTCCGGCCTTTACAATTAAGTATTGTTTCGATGACATTTTCAAATGCATCTGGTTGGGGCGCTTCCAGTATAGCGTGCCCGTTTGATTGGGCTTTCCCTCTTCCCGCTGCACATAGGTCGCCTCGATTTGTTTCAGGGCATTCAGATTTTTTTCAATCTGCGTTAAAACCGCGCGGTCCGTTGTCCAGGCCAGAGTCGTACTTTCCACAGCATCGCCCGCATCCCCGGGCTCAGCCGCCTGAGAAGCCCCCGTGAACACAACCATCATCACAAAAAGAAAACAGGACTTACGCATAGCCCTTGTCATTCTGAGCGTAGCGAAGCAATCCAGAAATGCCGCCAACAGAAGGACTGGATTGCCACGCCTCCTACGGAGGCTCGCAATGACGTTCTGCGTAAATCTTGAAAAAACCAGTCGCATGGGCATTTATTTCCTAAGCATTTTTCCCCTTTAAACCACACTGCCTGGAAAAGTGCGATGGTTTTTTGGGGAAAGGGCTCAATCTGCGCTCAATCAGGGTCATTCCATAAACCCAAAACGTGAAGCATTTTGTTCTTTATTTTTAAAGAATATAAGAAAAGGCCTGCCCGCACAAAGGGGGGCCTCAACTTATTTTCAACATTAATTTCAACATTAATAAGGAGACTTAATTTTATGAACAATAAATCCAGCCTAAGCCGTCAAGATTTAATGGCTTTTTTTCAAGAAATTATGACAGGGGAAGGTCTGGGCAAGGGTGAGGGCCTCCCCACCATGGAACAACGTATGAAGGCGGCCAGTGTCTTAATGGCGCTTTTGGAAAAACAGCCCCCCGAGGATGAGGGTGTTTTGACATTCAACCTAACCCAGGATCAAATTGATCAAATGCAAAGCGCCCTGTATCATCGGTGGGAAGCGGCTTTGAAGGAGAAGGAGCAGGCGGACGTTTCTGCGTCTTGACAAGTCCCGCCCCTGGCCCATAATCGGGGCATGAGCGACGCCCCCACCCTAACCCCCATGATGGCCCAATATGCGGCGTTTCAGGATCAACATCCCGATTGCATCGTGTTGTTTCGCATGGGGGATTTTTATGAGGTTTTTTTTGATAATGCCAAAATTGTCGCCGACTGCCTGAAAATCCAACTGACGGAGCGCAACAAAAACAAAGACAACGCCGCGGCCATGTGCGGGATTCCATGGCATCAGCTGTATGCATATGTGCCCATGTTGCTGGAGGCCGGCCACAAAGTCGCCATTGCTGAACAGATGGAAACCCCGGAAGAGGCCGCCCTGCGCACCGGCGGCAAAGATAAAGTTTTGTTACGGCGGGAGGTCATCCGTGTCCTAACCCCGGGCACGGTGATTGAGGAAAGCCTGCTTTCCCCGCACACGCCCCACTTTCTGTGTGCCTTAGCTTTTGAAAAAGATTCTGTGGCCGTGGCGTGGTGCGATGTGTCCACCAACGATGCGTTTTTGCAGACGGTGTCCGTGGCTCAACTGCCCAATCTCCTTTATTTTCTGGATCCCAAAGAACTGTTGGTTAAGGATCAGGATTTGCGGGACCGTCTGGATCCGTCCCTGAGAGCCGCTCGAAAAACCACTATCTCCCCCCAACCCGCCAGTTTGTTTTTCCCCCAGCGGGCCCAGCGGGCGTGGGAAACTCTTTATAAAACCAAAGACTTTTCCGTGTTTGCCCCGTTTTCTGAGGCTGAAGTTATTGCCTTTGGCGTGTTGCTGCAATATCTAGGCACCACGGGGTGCGGGGTGGCGCTGAAGCCACCGCAGCAGGTGCGCCTGGACGATACCCTGCGCTATGACATGGCCACGGCCAAGAATTTGGAGCTGTTTGCCGCCCAAAACGGGGGACGGGGGGGCAGTTTGCTTTCGATTCTGGATACCTGCCAAACGGGGGCGGGGCGTCGGTTGCTACGGGATCACCTGATGCGCCCGCTGATGCAGGCCAAAGATATTGAGTCACGGTGGGACGCTGTTACTTACGGCGTAACGCACCCCGATTTTACGCGGCAGATTTCGGAAAAAATGACGGGACTGGCCGATGTGCGGCGGATTCTGACGCGCTTGGCGGCGGGCGCAGGGCAACCGCGGGATCTGATCGCCCTGATGCAAACCCTGTCGGGATATGAACATATCAAGGCCTTTGCCGCCAGTTACCCCGATCATCCCCCCCTTTTGGTGGAGATTTTGGCCCACCTGCCCAGTTACAGCGCGCTGGGGCAAACGCTGGCGTTGGCCCTGAATCCCGATCCCACGAAAACCCTGCGCGAGGGCGGTGTCATTCGCACCGGCTATCACGGGCAATTGGATGCGCTGCGGGCTTTTTCGGATGAGGGGGAGCGTCATCTTTTGGATCTGGAAAACCGCTATCAGGCCCTGTATCCCAAGGCGGGCCTGCGTTACAAAAGCAATAATCTGCTGGGCGTTTTTTTGGAGTGCGCCGCCAAAAATGCGGAAGGGTTGCCCAAAGATCTCTTCATCCACCGTCAATCCCTGGCCAATGCCATTCGGTATACCACGGTGGAAATGCAGGAAATCGAAGCCCGTTTATCCCGCAGCACGGCGGAGGCCTTGGCGCTGGAAAAGGACCTTTTTTCAACGCTGATTACCCAGGTTTTACAGGACGCCCCCAGCCTGTCCAGCATGGCCGATAGCGCCGCGCTGCTGGATGTGATGCTGACCCATGCCCGCAATGCCCTGGCGCATCGGTGGTGCCGGCCCACCTTAACGCCGGAGCCCACCCTGATCATCACAGCGGGCCGGCATCCGGTGGTGGAGTCTTTGCAGCGCCAAAGTGCCTTTGTTCCCAACGATACCCAGTTAAAGCCCGGATCCAACATGATTATTTTAACGGGGCCCAACATGGCGGGGAAGAGTACCTATCTTCGCCAAAACGCGCTGATGATGATTCTGGCGCAGATGGGGTCCTTTGTCCCGGCCCGTGCCATGACGTTTGGCCTGTGTGATCGCGTGTTTTGCCGCGTGGGGGCGGCGGATGATTTGGCCAGCGGTAAATCCACGTTTATGGTGGAAATGACGGAAACGGCGACGATTTTGCACCAGGCCACGCCGTCGTCCTTGGTCATTATGGATGAAATGGGGCGGGGCACGGCGACCTTTGATGGACTCTCGCTGGCGTGGTCCACCCTAGAATACCTGCACGATGGGCGGCGTCCCCGGACATTGTTTGCCACGCATTATCATGAGCTGGCCGAATTGCCCGAAACCCGCCGGAGTCTCCGCTGTATGCAAATGGACGTGGCCACGGTGGGGGAAGACATTCAGTTCCTGCACAGTTTATCCCCCGGGGCGGCAGCGCATTCTTACGGACTGCACGTGGCCCGCCTGGCGGGTGTGCCCAGCGCCGTCATCGCCCGGGCCAGCGTCCTTTTAAAAAACCTGGAATCCCTACGGCACCAGGCGCAAATGCAGCCTACGTTTTTGGCCTTAACGCCAGAGCCCGAGCCAGAACCTGAACTTTTGCACCCCGTTTTATCAGCATTATCAGCGGTGGATCCGGATACACTCACCCCGCTGCAGGCGTTGGGGTTGATTTCTCAGTGGCGGAGCCTGCTCTAGGCGGCAAGGGTTAAAGTTCGTGCTGGTTGTCCCCTGAAAGGATTTGCATCTGTTGGAGACCAGTAAGCACTTCACCAGCTTTGTCACGAAATGGTGGGAGAATATTACAATCATTTTGCGTTTTGGTGTCTGTTTCTGTGATAACCTCACCAAGAACCCGGACTGCCAGGTATGAAATTTGAGTTTTAAATTCTTTAGGGTCCATGCTTCCAAAATCAAGGTTAAGGTTAGGGTTAGATAAAGCCCGTGAAGCGGCAGACATTAAAAGGTCTGCAACATTCGGATCTTTAAAGCCTTGTTCTGATTGTGAGATTGCGTTTTTCATCTCTTCATACACAGCTTTTATGGCTTTTTTGGGGAGCTCACTGAGTAGGCTTTGTTGCACAAATAGTGTGTAGTGCGGGGAGTTTATCTCTGCTAGGAAGGGTTTAAGAAGAGCAAAAGCCCGAGCAAAGCCATGAATGATAACATGAACGATAATAAGAAGCCGAAGGCCACATACAAGATCGCGAACTGGCCAGAATACAACAAAGCGCTGCGGAATCGTTATTCGGTGCAGATATGGATATCGGATGACGCGCAGGCGGCTTGGAAGGCGGCGAGCCCCAGCAAGCGGGGTCATCCCCAAGTTTACAGCGATATAGCCATTGAAACGGCGTTGACGGTGGGGGCCGTGTTTCGGTTGCCGCTGCGGGGGACCCAGGGTTTTGTGGATTCCCTCTTGGGGTTAATGAACAGTGACCTGAAGTGTCCTGATTACAGTACGTTATGCCGTCGCCGCGGCGATTTAAGCGTCACCATTCCGCCCCGCAAAACGACCGAGCCCCTGGTGATCGCCATTGATAGCACGGGATTAAAAGTATATGGCGAAGGCGAGTGGAAAGTCCGCAAGCACGGGGCGAGCAAGCGGCGGACATGGCGGAAGCTCCATCTGGCCGTGGACGTGAAAACGGGTGAGATTGTGGCCAGCCTTTTGACTGAAAATGACGTGGCAGATTGCGAAGTTCTGCCTGATTTATTGGCGCAAATCACGCAGCCCATTGCAGAGGCCAGTGCCGATGGTGCCTATGACACAACGGCCTGTCATGAGGCCATCGCCCAGGTGGGCGCCACGCCCAAAATCCCCCCCCGTGAAGGCGCCGTGGTGCAATGCCCCCACATTATCACCGCCAAATACAACCCTGCCCTGGCCGCCCGAGATGCGGCCATCCGGCGGATCGAGGCCTTAGGCGGCGGCGAAGATGCCCGCAAAGAATGGAAAAAAGAGACAGGGTATCACCAACGATCCCTATCCGAAACCGCCATGTTCAGACGAAAAACCCTCTTTTCTCCCAAACTCTCCGCCAGAAAATTGCAAAATCAACAACAAGAATCCGCCCTCATTATCAATGCCATGAACACAATGACACGCCTCGGCATGCCCCAATCCTATAAAAGTGCCGCCTGATCTGAAAACCACCCTCACGACCTCTTAAAAAAGGGGCACAACATCCTCACGATCTATTTGTGCAACAAAGCCCACTGAGTATGTCAATTGTCATTTTTAAACCTATTTTATCTAAAAAAGTACAATTAATGTATAGAATTTTTTTCAGATTGTCAAAGGGTATTTTTCAGAGGTGTATTTTTTAGAGGGCGTATGCCAAGGGCACTTGCTAAAAACCCCCATTTTTGGTCATTGCCAGCGCAGCGAAGCCATCCAGAAAGGCCACAAACTGAATTTATGAGTAGATGACGTTGTGCGTAAGTGCTGCGTGAACCTATGCACGGCAAAAAATGTCATCTATTGACATTTTTTCGGATTTATTCCATGATGGGACCATAGCAACGCGCCTAGGAGGGCCATACCATGACCAGCAGCCTGCATGTTAGTTTGCCCGATGAAATGCGGGCTTATGTCGATCACCGCACCAACGGCAAAAAAGCCTACGCAACCCCCAGCGAATATGTCCGCGCCCTGATTCGCCTGGACATGGAAAAGGAATCAGAACGGCTTTATATCTTTGGCGAACTCTTGAAATCCGCCGACGATATTAAGCACGGCCGCACGTACTCAGCCGAAGAGGTTGAGCAGCATATGAGTGAATTTCTGGATGAACTGGAAAAAGAAGAAGAAGAAGAATAATGCCCCGTTTTACGTACCGCATGACGAATACCGCCCGCGAACATCTTAAAAAAGCCGTACGGGATACCCAAAGAACATGGGGCGCCAAGCAAGCCAGAAAATATAATGCGGATTTTCTGTCCGGCCTGCAATACATCGCTGATAACCACACTACCTTTAATTCACCGCACCGTGAGGCAATGGCCGAAGGCACGGCGTTTTCCATTCACCTTGTTGAGCATCGCTATGTTGCTTTTCAGAAGCATGACAAAAACACCATCATTATTGCCGGTATTTTTCACGAGACCATGGACATTCGGGCGCGGCTAAGGGAGCTGCAAACCATGGTGCGGCATGAGATTGAGACCCTAAAGCGTGAAATCGAGCACACCAAACCCAGCAAGTCAGAGGGCAAGAAAAAAGGGTAATTACCCAACCGCCTGTAACAAATGTCACAAACGAAAATTATTTTTTGGCCCTATGTTTTTCTCTGGGTTTTTCTCTGGATTTTTTGCTTGCCCGTGGGGCTCAAATCCCCTTCCGCCGCGCCACAACCCGAGCCCCCAGGCCCACCAGGTTAATAAACCCGCCGGCATCGCGGTGGTCATAGGTGGCGCCGCCGTCTTCGAAGGTGGCCAGGGCCTCAGAATACAAACTATATGGGGAACGGCGGCCGGTGACGGTGACGCTGCCTTTATACAGGCGCAGGCGGACATCACCCGTGACATAATGCTGACTGGCATCAATGGCCGATTGCATCATGTTTCGTTCTGGGGAAAACCAGTGGCCGTTGTACACCAATTCGGCGTAGCGTGGCATCATTTCGTCCTTTAAGTGCGCCGATCCCCGGTCCAGGGTGATGCTTTCCAGGGCGCGGTGGGCGGTCAGCCAAATCGTCCCCCCGGGCGTTTCATACACGCCGCGGGATTTAATACCCACATAGCGGTTTTCCACCAAATCCAGCCGTCCAATGCCGTTTTTTCCGCCAAGCTCATTAAGTTTCGCCAGCAATGCCGCCGGTGAAAACGCCACGCCGTCAATGGCCACGGGGTCCCCCCGTTCAAAAGACACAACAATTTCAATCACTTTATCCGGGGCCGCCTGGGGGGAAACGGTGCGCAGAAACATGGATTCCTCGGGGGCGGTCCAGGGGTCCTCCAGGGCCTTGCCCTCAAAGGACGTGTGCAGCAAATTGGCATCCACGGAATAGGGAGCTTCGCCTTTTTTATCGGAAGGCACCGGAATGTTGTTTTTTTCGGCAAATTCCAGGAGTTTCGTCCGGGATGTCAAATCCCATTCCCGCCAGGGGGCGATGATTTGAATCTCAGGATCGTGGGCCATATAGCCCAATTCAAAACGGACCTGATCGTTACCCTTGCCCGTGGCCCCGTGGGAAACGGCGCGGGCCCCCACCTGGCGGGCGATTTCAATTTGGCGTTTGGCAATCAGGGGGCGGGCGATGGAGGTGCCCAGCAAATAAACCCCCTCGTACAGCGCATTGGCCCGAAACATGGGGAAAACGTAGTCCCTCACAAAGGTTTCCCGCAGATCCTCAATAAAAATCTGGGTAATGCCCATGGCGGCGGCTTTGGCGCGGGCGGGTTCGATTTCGTCCTCTTGCCCCAAATCGGCGGTGAAGGTGACAACCTCACAGTTTTTTTCCACCTGCAACCATTTGGCGATGACGGAGGTATCCAGACCCCCCGAATAGGCAAGAACGACTTTGGTTTTCATGAATTAAACTCCTGATAGAATAAGGGGCACCTGTATACGCCGTCATTGCGAGCCTCCCTATGAGGCGTGGCAATCCAGTTTTTCCGCTGGCGGCATTTCTGGATTGCTTCGCTTCGCTCGCAATGAAAAATTGAGGTTTTGAGTTACCCTAAGTGAATCCTTCTACAGGATTCTCCGCCCCAAGAAAAGACAGAAATGCATCAACTGTAAGAGCAAGTTGATAATGTCCCCTCAATTTTTTCCCCTCAATTTTTTTGCACCCCCGCTTTCCTTATGATACAATAGGTGCCTTTATTCCCCCAAAGAAACCCTTTGATTTTTTTGTATGCTTGACACGTCTTTTGATCCCTCTTTTTTTCCCAACGCCAATGGCGCTGAAACAGTGCTTAAGGTCTTAGTGGATCATGGGGTGGAGGTTATTTTTGGCTACCCAGGCGGCGCCGTTCTGCCCATTTATGATGCCCTGTTCAAACAGGACCGCATCCGTCATATTTTGGTGCGTCATGAACAGGCGGCGGTCCACGCGGCAGAGGGCTATGCAAGGTCCACCGGAAAGCTGGGCGTGGTTCTGGTCACCTCGGGCCCCGGCGCCACCAACGCCGTGACGGGATTAACCGATGCCCTGATGGACAGCGTGCCGGTTCTGTGCATCACAGGACAGGTGCCCACGTTCCTCATTGGCACCGATGCCTTTCAAGAGGCCGACACCACCGGCATCACCCGCGCCTGTACCAAACACAATTACTTGGTCAAAGACCCCAATCAAATCGCCCGCGTCATGCACGAGGCCATCTATGTGGCCACCCACGGCCGCCCGGGTCCGGTGCTGGTGGACTTGCCCAAGGACATCCAGTTTGCCCCCGCGGCCTATGTCGAAAAACAAAACGCCAAACCCAAAAGCTATAGCCCCACGCTGAGAGCCCCCCGCAGGGACATTGAAGCCGCCGCAGAAATGCTGGCCGCCAGCACGCGCCCCATTATGTATGGGGGGGGCGGGATTATCAATTCGGGGCCTCGGGCGTCGGATCTGGTGCGGACCTTTGTGCGGGAAACGGGGATGCCCTGTACCCTGACCCTGATGGGACTGGGGGCCTATCCTGCGGGGGATCCCCAGTTTTTGGGGATGCTGGGGATGCACGGCACGTACGAGGCCAACATGGCCATGCACGATTGTGATGTCATGCTGGCGTGCGGATCCCGCTTTGATGATCGGGTGACGGGCCGCGTGGCGGCGTTTTCCCCGCAGTCCAAAAAGATTCACATTGATATTGATGCCTCCTCCATTAACAAAAACGTCATGGTTCACCGCCCCATTATTGGGGATGTGGCCCATGTGATGGAGGATTTTCTGGATGTCTGGCACCAGCGGAATTATAAACTCTCGCTGGAACCGTGGTGGATGCAGATTGCCCAGTGGCGGGAGAAAAAATCCCTCGCCTTTACCCAAAACGGCAGCGTGATTAAACCCCAATATGCCATTTCCCGCCTGTGCGCCTTAACCGAGGACCACGAAACCTATATCACCACCGAAGTCGGCCAGCACCAAATGTGGGCCGCCCAACATTATGATTTTAAACACCCCAACCGCTGGATGACCTCGGGCGGGCTGGGCACCATGGGGTATGGACTGCCGGCGGCCATGGGGGTTCAAATTGCCCACCCTGATGCCCATGTCATTGATATTGCCGGTGAGGCCTCCATCCTGATGAACATTCAGGAAATGGCGACCTTGGCCCAGTACCGCCTGCCGGTGAAAATTTTCATCATCAACAACCGCTGGATGGGCATGGTGCGCCAGTGGCAGGAACTGCTGCACGGCGGGCGGTATTCCGAAAGCTATTCCGAATCCCTGCCCGATTTTGTCAGGCTGGCAGAGGCCTTCGGCGCCGTGGGCCTGCGCGTTGAGGATCCGGCCAAAGTCGATGACACCATCGCCGAAATGCTGTCCGTCAAACGCCCCGTGATTGTGGATGTGTGCGTGGACCCCAAAGAAAACTGTTACCCCATGATACCCAGCGGCGCCGGCCATAACGAAATGATCCTTGCCAGCGGCGATGAAAACGACACCGTATCGGAGGAGGGTAAGGTTTTGGTGTGAGGAGAACCCTGCCGCTTTTGGACGGTTTTACCACCGCATCGGCGTTTGAGGGGATTTCTTTTCCTGAACCCCAATACTTAGGGGCCAAGCACAAAATTGTTCCATCGCATCACCCAATATACCACGGTAGAGGCTTTGGTGCGGGATGTTCTTGATGATCGGTTGGTATGAGGGTGCCGTTGTTTTCCTAAACAACCCCATTCCCTCCCCCAGCAAAACGCGCTATACCATGCCATATGACCCTGCAGAACATTCGCAATTTTTCCATTGTTGCCCATATTGATCATGGGAAATCCACGCTGGCCGATCGGTTGATTCAGGTGTGCGGCGGGCTGTCCGACCGCGAAATGACGGCGCAGGTTCTGGATTCCATGGACATCGAGCGCGAGCGCGGCATTACCATTAAGGCCCAAACGGTGCGTCTGTCCTATACCGCCAAAAACGGCGAAACGTATCAGCTGAATCTGATTGACACCCCTGGGCATGTTGATTTTTCCTACGAGGTCTCTCGGTCCCTGTCGGCGTGCGAGGGGGCCCTGCTGGTGGTGGATGCCTCGCAAGGGGTTGAGGCCCAAACGCTGGCCAACGTGTACAAAGCCATTGACGCCAATTTGGACATTGTCCCCGTTTTAAATAAAATCGACCTGCCCGCGGCCGAGCCCGAGCGGATACGCCAACAAATCGAGGATGTTATCGGCATTGATGCCAGCGACGCCCTGTTGATTTCCGCCAAAACCGGCATCGGGATTGAAGATGTGCTGGAGGCCATTGTTCACCGCCTGCCCCCCCCGCGCTTGCCCGATCATAACAAGGTCCAGGCCCTGCTGATTGACAGCTGGTTTGACCCCTATCAGGGCGTGGTGACGCTGGTGCGGGTGATGCAGGGCACGCTGAAATCCGGCATGAAAATTCAAATGATGGGCACCGGCGGCCGATACGTCATTGACCACGTTGGGATTTTAACGCCCAAGGCCGTGAAGGTGGATGCCCTGCACCCGGGGGAAATCGGCTTTATGATTGCCGGTATCAAAACCATTCAGGATTGCCGCGTGGGGGATACCGTGACTGTGGACGGCGATCCGTGCCCCTCGGCGCTAGCGGGGTATAAGCCCGTCACCCCCGTGGTGTTCTGCGGCCTGTTTCCCATTGATGCCAGTGATTTTGAACATTTGCGCGACAGTTTGGGAAAACTGGCCCTGAATGACGGCAGTTTTTTGTATGAACCAGATACCTCTGCCGCGCTGGGGTTTGGGTTTCGGTGCGGATGTTTGGGATTGTTGCACTTGGAAATTATCCAGGAACGCCTGTCCCGCGAATTTAATTTGGACCTGATCACCACGGTGCCCAACGTGCGGTATCACCTGTATTTACACGATGGCACGATGAAGGAGCTTCACAGCCCCGCCGATCTGCCCGATGTCAGCAAAATCGCCCACATCGAGGAACCCTGGATCGAGGCCACCATCTTGGTCCCCGATGAATACCTGGGGTCCATTTTGACGTTATGTACCGAGCGTCGCGGCATCCAAAAAAACCTGACCTACGTCGGCAAGCAAGCCATGTTGGTGTACCGCCTGCCGCTGGCCGAAATTGTGTATGATTTTTACGACCGGCTGAAATCGGTGTCCCGGGGCTACGCCAGTTTTGATTATATCATGGACGGGTTTATGGAGGGGGATTTGGTGAAGCTGTCCATTCTGGTCAATGGCGAGCTGGTGGATGCCCTCTCCACCATGGTGCACCGCACCAATGCCGAAAAACGGGGCCGGTCCATGTGCGTCAAACTCAAAGACCTGATCCCCGCCCAACAGTTCCAAGTCCCCATTCAGGCCGCCATCGGGGTCAAAGTCATCGCGCGGGAAACCATCAAGGCCTTTCGCAAGGACGTTCTGGCCCGCTGCTATGGCGGCGACGTCACCCGAAAACGCAAACTGCTGGAAAAACAAAAAGAAGGCAAAAAACGCATGCGCGAATTCGGGCGAGTGGAGATTCCCCAGTCGGCGTTTATTGAGGTGCTGAGGGGGGAGTAGAGAATGGATTCAAAAGCGGATGGCGTGTGGGGAGCCTACAGAATTTTACTGATTGTGTTTCTTGCACAGGCTTTTGCCGGTATTTTTAAATATATTTTTGTAACTCCCTAGGTACACAAAGAATTTGCTCCCAAATAATTTGCTTGCATAAGAATCAGAACAAAAAGGAACCCTGCGCCTCATCTTACCACCCTGAAAAATTGAAAAATTGACATAAAACCATAAACCTGATCCTCAGCCATAAAAAATGTGACACATGTCACAGAAAAGGGGGGGGGAAGTGTGGTAGAGATGGGCCATCATTAAACCGTTTCTTTTTCAGCCATGGCCCGTTTCACAATCACAAGTTCCTTGGCTCAACAGTTCATACAACACTTTGATATACCTGAACAATGGGTAGAACCCCATTTTAACGCACTCACGGACCGTTTTTATGACACGGATCGTCAGGGTTCTTTAAGGGAGCTGAATGAATTTTTATCGGCTCTTAATGCATGGTTTTACGGCCCAGATCTTAAACCCCTGCAGGCAGGGGAGTATCCCAGGGATATTAATGAGTGGGATAAACTTTTAGATTACCTCAATACCCACTTTTTACCGGAAAACAATCGTTTTTCGGATGATGAGCGTGCTCTTTTGGGGCGTTTTCTTTATGAATTTCAGGATAAGCGACGCGCGGCCTATAATCCAGAAATTCTCCCCATCCACGAAAACAGCAATGCTGTTCATGCTGTATCTCTGTATTTTCAGTATCAGCATTTCAGGGGTTTTTTATCGGAAGAGCAACAGGTGGCTCTCGCCCCCCATGAAAAAGATATTTTGCTTTTCTTTATACTGCATGACAGCGATGAATTCATTAACGAAGGGTATTCGGCAGCCCAAAGTTATAGTAAAAATGCCCCCAAAGCACGCCCCATCGGCACAGAATTGCATCGCGATGTGGTGTTGGCGTATTTAAGGTACTTGGCGGAGGAAAACAATCTAAGCGCCCCTGAAGGGTTACTTAAACGGAGCAATGAACTCCTCAAGGCGTTGGACAACTGGAAAAAGCCCGATAATGATGAGCTAAAATCCATGGCTAAGGCTTTGGAAATTAATCAAAAGTCTCTAAAAGAACTTCTTCAAACTTTTTTTCCAGATGTAGACATGGAAGAAGGGCCTACCAAAGTGCCTTATTTGGATCTTGTGTTGGCCCTTTTGGTCAAATCCATTGATCGTACCTCAAACAATCGGGAACACACGGCTTATCAATTGTTGTCTTACAGGCTGTTTCCCACAGTCAAGCAGGAACCTGTACTGCAATGGGAAGTTTTGGAGGCGCTGAGGCCGTTCGTAAAAGGTGATGAACAGGCCAGGTGTCGTTTGGAATCGTCGATAAAAGCGATAAAAGCAATGCAAGAAAGGCGTGAGGAGCCTGACCCCAGAAATCAACGCGCCCATATTATTGCCAATCCTGAAAACACACCGTTAGAACGGGACTATATTATATCGCCTGTGTGTAAGCTGGCCTATAACGCCCCCAAAGCAGAAGGCATAGAGGCTGCTGTTTTAGCCCTGTTGGAACCAATATCAGACTTGGTGGACACGGTTGAAAAACGAACGAAAGAAGTTCACGAAACATTGGATCATCTGGACCGATCTCTGCAGGGAAGAGCGCACCAGTTCATGGATTGGCTGAATAAGGCAGGAATTTATGGACAGGTGGGGTTTGGACTTGTTAACGTCCTTGATAAATGGGGGGTACTCAATTTACCCGAGGTTGCCGCCCATGCAGCGGCGCAGGGTCAATGGGGGGCAACGATTTTCACCATGATTCCCATGGCGAAGGATGCTTTTTTAGAACGATCTTTTGGCGGAAGTGGTGCTGTTCTCTTTAACGCCTTTTGTTTAGCACAAATGACCATGAACCCTGAAAATGCGGGATTGTGGCTTAACGGGATGTTGCTGGGCAACAGCCTGTGGTCCATGGCCCGTAATAAACATACGGTTGATCCCAACAATCGCCTGGAAACTGCTGATATTCGCAATTTGCCCTCTGCCCTAATCCACGAAGCCGCCTCAACAACACAATTCTTGTTGGACGCGGTTAAGCCCAAACAGGCTATAAACAATGCCAAAACACTCGGAATCTACACGCGGGATGTCGTCACAGGACGGCTGCCCAATGCCCATTGGCCATCAAAACTGAAAAACCTTCTGGCCTTTCATAAAACCAGTGCCGCTATCAATTTAGCGGCCGCGGCAGGGTATGCCTTTAATAACCCTGTGTTGCGGGGTATTGCGGAGGCCGTGCTGGGAGGTTTGATCATTGTGGATGGTACGCAGCAAAAAATTCCTGCTTGGCAATTCAGCGGAGCCCTGCAAATCATCACAAAATCAGTCTTGGCCGCCGATCCCAACAACCAGATTGCGCAGGCAGGGGCGGTGATAGCTTGGGGCCTTTTCGGCTTTGGACTGATGGAATTGACGCAAAAGCATCATTCGAAAAATCAATAGCCGCTAACCAAATCCCCCCCCACCCCTGTAAGAGCAACTTGATAATGTCCTCCTTAGCAAATTAAGAATGTCCGCTTTAGGGTTTTGTTTTGTCATGAA
>JBILRW010000049.1:0-8845 GCA_044372405.1 Alphaproteobacteria bacterium | reverse complement strand
GTTTGATCAGGACGCTGCGCTCTGTTAAATCCAGAATCTTCTTTTTGTTCGTCATCCCTCACTTCTAACACAGATAAATCAATGACGCTACTCTTCAGTCGATAGGGGTATAAGGACCAATAGCTAAGAGTTTCATTAAATCTTATTTAGAGCGGTTGCGATCTTGGTATTTAGCCCAATTCTAATCTGATTTGTTAAAGCGATACCAACCGTAACCAACAAAACGGCGAGAACAGCATACTCAACCAATGTGGCACCTGACTCATCTGCCTTGAAGGCAGCAACTTGGGATTTTAAAGAAGATAACATTTTCGTAACTATAACCTTTCTTTCCAAAAGTGTGTTTTGACTTGTGCTGTGCACATGACCTCAGTATCGCCAAAAAAGTTTAACAACAGGTTAAAGAAAAAATGTTTTTTAAAACTGTTTCAAAAGTATTGGGGGGGGGCCATTTCATTGTTCGTCATACCGGACAAGCGAACGCAGTGAGCGCAGATCCGGTATCCAGCGCCACTGTCAAAAGGCACAGCCTTTTGCCGATATAGTTTTTAAAAACAAAGAACAAAACGCTTCGCGTTTTGGCATATATGCTGGATTCTGGATCCCGGCTCGGCGCTTGCTTCGCTGCGCTTGTCCGGGATGACGACGAGATTCGTATTTTTTTGAAAGTGAATGGGTATGAGATTGTAGATTACCACTAAATGAAGAAAGGTAATGACGATGAACGAACTAAAAAATCCCCATGCGGGGGATATTCTTAAACATGAATTTATTGATGAAATGGGGATCAGCCAAAACACGCTGGCAAAATCCATTGCCGTGCCCCCCAACCGCATCCATGCCATTGTGAATGGGACACGGCGGATTACAGCGGACACCGATTTGCGTTTGTGTCAGTATTTTGGTTTGTCCGAAGGCTATTTCCTTCGCCTTCAAAACCTCCACGAAACCTGGAAAGCCAAACAAGAACTTCAGGATACGCTGAAAAAAATCGTGCCCTATAGGGGCGTTTCTTCGGAAATTGTTCCCTTGCATGGATAATGATCAAAAATTTGACCCCTTACGGGTGCGCAAACCCTCAACCCATGGTTTTTGCAGAAACGCTTTTTTTGTTGCCCACGTATTTTTTTAATGCGGCTTCCAGGGCGGCCCGCCCGATGGGTTTGGTTAAATAGTCCGTCATGCCTGAATCCAGGCAGTGTTCCTTATCACCCTCAACGGCATTGGCGGTTAAGGCAATAATCGGAATATGGGCGCCCTGTTTCAGGGACCGGATTTTTCGTGTGGCCTGCAGCCCATCCATCACAGGCATTTTAATATCCATCAAAATACCATCCAGGGTTTCTTTGTGAACCTGAAACAAAAAAACCGCCTCTTCCCCATTGTTGGCAATCAAAACCTCGCACCCCATCATTTGCAAAATGGTACCCACAAGTTTTTGGTTCAACGGATAATCTTCCGCCAAAAGAATTTGGTAGGTGGCCATAAAGAATCCTTTATGTTGAGGCTTTGACCATTATTCTTTTTTTTGGTTAAAATTCAGTCAACAGAGAAAAATGACCTTGGAAAGCCCCGTCAGGGGATAAAATAACAGGCCTGGCCTTACCCAGGTCATACTTACAGGGGGCGCTTAAGTCACGAGGTTCCCTTAAAAATTTTTTTTAAAAAATCCTCTTGCGTTTTTTTACAGATAAGGTATGACCTTAATCAAGGTGCGAATCAAATCACACTTTTTTTCAAACTGCCTTAATGAGGTTCCTTAAATGAAAACAAGTATCCTACTGTCCGCTATTCTGTCTTTGTTCGCTGTTTCTGTGGCTCACGCTGAGCCTGCAAAAGAAGTGAAAAAAGAAGAAACCACCACCACCACCACCACCACAGAGACCCCTGCTGGCGAACAGCCTGCTGCCCCTAAAGAGTAGTTGCTCTTTAGCGTTGACGAGCCCTGCGGATACTCCTTCGCAGGGCTTTTTTTTTGGCAGTTTTTACCGTCAATTGCGACTGCGAGGAACGAAGCAGGAAGCAATCCAGAAAGGGCGCAACGGAAAGACTGGATTGCCACGCCTCCTACGGAGGCTCGCAAAGACGAAAAAGGGTGGGCTTTTAGGGCTGCCCCCACCCCCTAAAAATGAATCCCGCACTCATCTTTATCACTGTCCCCCCACCGGCCGGCGCGGGGATTGTCCGCATCAGCGGCGGGCTGGGTGCAGGTGGTGCAGCCCACGGACAAATACCCCATGGCTAACAGGGGATGATCCGGCAGAGTATGCGTTTCCATATAATACCGCAAACGCCCAAAGGGCCAGTTATACAGCGGATTGATTTTGTAATGGGTGCCGTCGTGCTCGATGGGTTCCAGTGCGGCCCGACTGCCCCCGTGGTATTGCTTGCGGCCCGTGATCCAGGCCTGATAGGGGGTTAAGGCCCGCTGCAGCGGCAAAACCTTCCGCAATTCACAGCACCGGTCATAATTCCGCTGCCACAGGGTGCCGTCGTGGTCTTCTTCATAAACCACGGGATCCGGTTTTAACCGGTGAACATTGGTTAAGCCCAAATGCGAAATCAGCGTATCCACATAGGATAAGGTCTCCGGAAACACTTTTTCCGTATCCAAAAACAAAACAGGGATTGTGGGATCCACCTGGGCCATCAAATGCAGCAAAATGGCGGACTCCGTGCCAAAGGACGACACCATGGCAATATGTCCTGAAAAATCAGCTGTGAGGGCGCGGTGAATCAGGGCCTCGGTGGTCAAGCCGCGGTAAGTGTCTTGCAGGGCTTCCAGGCTCAGGACCACATCCCCTCCAGATTATAGAGCGTGCGGGCCTCCGGACGAAACAAATGCACCATCACAGTGCCCGTATCCAAAACCACCCAGTCCGTGGCCCCGAACCCATCACGACGGATGAGGTGATTTGGGGTGGAAAAGGTCTCCAGGATCTTACCCGCCAGGGCGTGAATGTGGGCCCGGGACATCCCCGTGGCAATCACCAGATAATCCGCCATAACGGTTTTATCGGCAATGGCCAGAACGGTAATGTCCTCGGCCTTATTATCCTCTAAAAATGTTCGCAGTGCCGCAACTTCCCCCTCAGAGGTCAAACGTGGAGAGTGATGGGATGCATGGCCTTCGGGAAATACAGCAGAGGTGGGGATCTGGGTTAAGGTCATGAGCGTCCGGCAGCACGAAGTTCAGTGGAGGAAATGGCAGGCAAACGCAGCCGAATCCGGCACCAGCCCGAGGATACCCTAAAAATCTGATGAACAGAGGTCTGGTTATGGGAAAAGGCCAAAGCGGCAGGAGCATGCATAACCCCATTATACCCCACCCGATCAAAAAGCGCAAGCCGGTGTCGCCCCATCAAATCCTGCCACCGATCCCAGCGGTGAATGTGCAAAAACGAATCCCACCCCATCAACCAAATGAATTGGGCTTTGGGATAAGCCGCCTTCAGGGCATCCAGCGTGAAATAGGTCATGCCATCCTCAGGCAAACCCAAAACATCCATCTTGGGCCGGTTCTTCACCATCTGGCGCACCGCCTGGCAACGCGCCTGTTGCGGCGGCGGGGTGTAGCCGCCCGGGAAATGCTTCAGCGGATTGTTCGGGGCGACAAGCCACCAAACGCGGTCCAGCCCCAAATGCTTCAGGGCCTCCTCTGCCAACGCCAAATGCCCCCCATGCGGGGGATCAAACGACCCCCCGAGCAGGCCAATTCGGATAACGCCTGTGGGTTTCAAAACGCGGGGAAGGTGCATAACGAACAAAAACGGCAAACAACACCCCCCAACCTACCCCTTTTTGGGGGAGAGAACAAGGAGGGTGAGAACAAGGAGGGTTGACATTATCAAAAAATAAGGCATTATATTTCGACATATTAGCGGGACTTACGCATAACCCTCGTCATTGCGCGCGCAGCGAAGCAATCCAGGAATGCCGCCAATGGAAAAACTGGATTGCCACGCCTCCTACGGAGGCTCGCAATGACGGTGTGCGTAAGTCCTGATTATCAATGCTTTGGGAATTTGGAGGATTTATGGATGGGATTGAAAACCCGACTATTATAAGACAAGATGCCAAGAAATATCTTATGGCTATTTTTCGTCATTTCCATGAAATGACAGATACTGATTTGGATAGAGTATTAGGTGAAATTCAAACGTTTTGGAACAATAATTTAGATGTTGATAGACCATTTGATTTTAATAAAATATGGAAATCGATGATTAAAAATAACAATCAACATTGGATGAACTATAGACACGATGATGAGACTTTAAATCTAATTCATTATGCAAAACTTTTAGCGCAATATCATTTTGATCATATCCTGACTCAAAATATCCCATCGAATCCTGAGCAGAATTTTGGGAATATTCAGAAGGTTTTGGAAGATTTTTTTACGACACATAACCTTAGAGTGCCAACAGAACAGGAAACACGAGAATGCCTTATGGATTTAGGCTTGTATGTATATAATGCTGTCCTTTGCACTATCCCTGTGCGTTCCCAATAAAAATCAAACACAACCCCCTGTCCCCTATAACCTAATTCCCCCCCGCGTATCCCCCAAAACCCTCAAAATATACGCCTGATCATCGGGGGTGATGTGGGGGCGTTGGCTGAGTTGACAGCACGCATCCACCAGTGCAATCGCCCCCATATTGGCGGCGACGCCTTTCAGGCCGTGCAGGGTTTCGCGTTGTTGCTGGGGGCTTTGCGTGGTTAAGGTTTTTAGGGGCGTTTCATAATCCGTGGCCAAAAATTCCTGAATCAATGCCATCAGAACATCCTGCCCCACATCCTGAATCAACGTTTGCAAACGCCCAGAATCCAACAGGGGTGGCGGGATTGTCATGACGCCGCCGCTTGGGTTTGGGGCTGTGCGTCCTCTGCCTTCCGCCTCACAAACACATATGTATTATCATCGGGCAGATGGTTGGGCCGGGTGATGCCGAGATAGGTTTTGATTAAATCCAGAAAAACATCGGGTGTGCATTGCGCCGCGGCGGCATTCAGGGAATCCTCAGTAAAGGCCGTATCGCACAAATCAGGGTGCAGTAAACCATCACTGTACGCAAAAAAGGCCCCCCCCAGCGGCAGGGGTAACGTAATGGATTCAAAGGTGGCCTCCTCAGAAATCCCCAGCGGTAAACTTTTCCCCCCGGCAATGTGGGTGCATGTCCCCTGATCATCCCACACAATCAACTGCGGATGGGCGGCGGAGGCATAAGTTAACGTATGCGCCTTCGTATCCATCACCATCATAATCATGGTGGCAAAATGCCCCAGCGGCATATAGGCCTTCAGCGCCTTGTTAATGTTCACCAAATACGCATCCGGATGTTCGCTGGGCACCATCGGATTGTGACCCATATAGGCCTGCAGCCACACCGTATGCAGCGCCGCATGAACCCCATGACCACTGAAATCCACCAGAGACATCAGCAAACGATGCTCATCCAGGGGCGCCACACCCCACATATCCCCGCCCAGTTCGGTGGACGGCTGGCAGTACCCTTCTAAAGTTATGGCATAACGGTCATTCATGGCCTCAACATGGCGCTCTGCGGGCAAAAGCGACCGCTGTACGTCATAAGCCCGGCGCAATTCCTGGGCAATCCGCTTTTGGTAATGAATCAGGTCTTGGGTTAGAAATTTATGGCTCAGATGAATGGACGCCCGGGCCAGCAGCTCGCCCTTATGCACGGGTTTGCTGATCAGATCCGTGGCCCCGGCCTCAAACGCCGCCACGCGGTCCTGGGTGTTGTCAACCTGGGTAATGACGATAATGGGAATGTCATCATGATGATGATCCCGCCGGATGATCCGGCACACATCAAAACCGCTCAGATGCGGCATATGCAAATCCAGCAGGATTAAATCGGGGGATTGTTTCTTTTTTAGCTCCAGGGCCTCAATCCCATCGGCGGCCTCAAAAATTTGGGTATAGCCCTTGCTGGCGAGCAACCCCCGAATCAAATGACGGTTGACCCGATCATCATCCACAATCAAAATCCGGGCATCCCCATAATGACGAAGAGAATTCATGCCGCCGCCCCCAAGAAAAAATGCATCACCAGTTCCTTCCTCTGTGCATCAAACGTCACCTTTTGGGTTAACTGCTGAATCAGGGCCAGGCCACGAATCCCCTCAATTTCCCCCTCAATCATTAAGGCAGCCGGGGGCCCAAAGTCCCTCACGGCAATGTCCAGGACCCCTTCTTGCGGGTGGCAGGTCACAAAAACGGGGCGGGCTTCTAAAACAGGATCGCTGAGGCGTGCCTCAATTTTTTGATTCAGGCCCGCATGATGAAGATCATCAATCTCTAAATTCCCGTGCAGGGCCGCATTATACAGGGCCTCGTGCAGGCAGAAACGTACGGAAAAACGGGTGTGATCGTTTAGGACGATGGGTATGGCGGAAACAACCTCATCAGCGCAATCACGGCTGAGAATCTCCTGGGTAGAGAAGGTGAATGTTGTGGTGAGTAGTGAGTGGTGAGTAGGGAGTGGGGAGTGGTGAGTGGGAAGTGAGGGGTTAGGAGTGGTGAGTAGTGAGTGGTGAGTAGGGAGTGGGGGGTTAGGAATCATAAAGCTACCGTATTTCCGTACTGCCTGAAAACTATGTCTTTCAAGTTTCTACTCCCCACTCACCACTCACTACTCCCCACTCACCACCTGAAACAATTGATCAAACTTGGCAATATCCAAAATCCGCATCACATCCCCTTTGGCATTGACCAGGGACAGGGCCATTTTCTGTTTCATGCACAAATCACGCAGCAGCAGCAGCATCCCCAGGCCCCCAGAATCAATAAACTCCAGATGTTCCAGATCAACGGCGCAGGATAAACAGCCCTCGGCGGATTTCAAATCCTCTAAAACCGATCGAAACTGGTCATGGTCAATGGCCGTAAAATGGCCGTTTAAGGCAATTTTTTTGGCATTGTTTTGTGTGATAAGCTCAACTTTTGACATAAGGGTACCTCGTTAAAAAAGCTCAATATCTTCACCGCTAAACGTCTTATTTTCTTTCTTGTTCAAACTGACCAAATCCTTCAGCGATCTGTCCTGTCCCCGCGTTAAAAACGCGTGCAGACGTTTTTCGCGGCTATCTTCCAGGGCCAAGGCCGCAATGCCCTGATTCAAGCCTTGATACGCCTTTTGTTCCGCCTCTTGCTTGTTCTCTTTCGCGCCCACCAAAGTATCGATGGAACCGGATTGCAGCGTATTGCGCTTGGCAAAGGCCCGCAGCGTATCAATAACATACTCCAGGGCCTGTTTGGCCCGATCCTGGACCTGAAAGTTACACACCAGCTTGCTGATTTCTTTACATTTTATCGTGTTTTCCATGACATTTTGAACGGTTTGTGAAAAATACTGGCTTTGTTTGACCAAGTTTTTGGTGATGCGTTCGGTTTTTTCCTGCAGAATCATTTGCGGGATCATGTCCTTACTGGCCAGACGCATCAGGATTTTGTGGGATTCGGTCATGCCCTGGCGAATGGTTTGGATTTCCCCGCCCAGATTGTTGGCAAAGCCATTGATCCCATCGGCCAGTTCGCGCAGTTCATCGGACACCACCTTAAACGTGCTGCCCTCGGCGCCGGAGCGCACGGCCTCGATGGTGGCATTAATGGCGACCATATTGGTGCGGGAATTCAGGACACCGATTTTATGGACCATGGCCTCGACCCCCTCCATTTGGCTCATGACGTTACCCAGAACAAAGACCAAATTCATGGCCTCTTTCGAATAAAAGATATTAAGATCAATCATCTCAGAAAAAGTACGACTGATAAAGTCATTAAACTCATCCAGATTCATGTCCTGGTCTTCCACCTGGATGGAATTGGCTTGTTTAACGACTTGTTCTAAAAAATTTCCCTGTTCGGTATTGATTTTGGAAATTTCCATGAAATTGGTGACCATGCGGCTGATCTCGTCTTCCAAATGGTTGGACAGGGATTCCACATCGGATGATAAATTTTGCAAAATGCTGGATTCCAGATCGCTCCCCGCTGCAATACAGGTTAAAATATCGGTGTGGTGATGGGTATCTAGGGTGTTTTGAAGAAGAGGAATAGGGTGAGCAGCGGCATTCATGATTCGGCCTCGCAATACTTGATGATCTTGGGGGCCAGAGCATGCAGGGGTAATTCTTGGCAAACGGCACCGGCAGCCACGGCGGCCTTGGGCATCCCGTAAATAACACAGGTGGATTGGTTTTGGCCCAGCGTGTGGGCGCCTTTATCGCGCATGACTTTCAGGCCCATGGCCCCATCGGTGCCCATGCCTGTTAAAATAACCCCCAGCGCTTTGGATCCAAAAACATCCGCAACAGAATGAAACATCACATCCACCGACGGACGGTGGGCATTAACTTTTTCGGTATCCAGCAGGGATAGGATGGCATCATATTTTGTTTTTTTCACAATCAAATGACGGCCCCCGGGGGCAATGTAAACATAACCTGGCTGCAAACGTTCCCCATCTTTGGCCTCAACCACGTTCAGAGGCAGCAAAGCGTTCAAACGCTTGGCCAAACTCTCGGTAAAATAGGGCGGCATATGTTGGGTCACCAGAATGGGTGGCATGATGGCGGGCAGATGTTTAAAAATGGTTTCCAGCGCTTCGACCCCACCGGTGGATGAACCAATGGCCACAACCATGTTCTGTTTAATGGTAATGGGGGCCACCGCGCGTGCCGGTGGTTTGCTGCGCTGGGTTTGGATATTGGCTCTGGCGGCGTTTTTGACCTTTTCGCGAATGACATCCGCCATCTCTTCGATTTCTTTAAAGGCGTAATTGGATGGTTTTGTGATAAAATCCACCGCCCCCAG
>JBILRW010000048.1:0-8985 GCA_044372405.1 Alphaproteobacteria bacterium | reverse complement strand
CTCCTGAACTCCAAAATTTACCATCTCCAAGCTCCTGTTTCATGACAAAACAAAACCCTAAAGCGGACATTCTTAATTTGCTAAGGAGGACATTATCAAGTTGCTCTTACATTGTCCGGTATGACGACTTGAAATAAACGGCCAAAACGGCCAAAATCCCCCTTAACCTTGTAAACAAAGGGTGTTATAAGGTTTTTGAAACTTACGCGTCAATTCTGTATCTTGGATGGTCTGTATGCTTAATGATTTTGATTTTTTACCAATCGATGATTCCCTTTATTTGCAAGACAGAGAATTAGGGACAGGAATTGCGTTTGTAAGAAAATTGAGCGATAACACTTTGGGATTTTCCATTCAGATGAATGGTATATCCCAAGATGAATTGGATAAAAAATGTCGGCCATGCGTTGATTTTGCAAAAACACACAATATTACTGTGGATCGCTCACAATCAGGCCGCTGGTATTTTATGGGCGCCATTGATAAATTTGGTGAATTTTTTAATCAAGCCAAACAACAATCCATCCCTTTGCCCCTTGGTGAATCGATTCTCTATGAGATTTCTGATCAATTAGTGTTGGCCCAAGGTGTCTTAGAAAAACAGATAGAAAACCAGCAAAAAAGAGCTTTAATGTAGAGCCAGCATACCGCTAAAATCGCCATTTCGACGAGGGTTTTTCGTAAATTCCATTTATTATTTGTATTGATTGAATCCCCATGCCCCTCCCCCCTTCATTTCCCCCCACAGATTTGGTTTTGGTGGGGGCGGGCCAAATGGCCCGGGCCATGGTCCAGGGATGGGGTCCGGTGTCCCCGTTTCAGACAATTTACAGCGTTGATCCGTATCAAGAAACGGGTGTTGGGGGAAACAACACGGTTCACCTTTCAGGTCCTGAGCATTTACCGGCGTTGACCCGGCCCTTTATCCTTCTTTTTGCCGTGAAGCCCCAGATTTTGCCCGGTCTTCTTCCCCTTTGGAAAGACATAGCGCCTGGGGCCACGCTGGTTCTATCCATTGCGGCGGGGATTTCGTGTGATACCTTGGCCCAGGGGTTGGGGCGCCCCGTGATTCGTCTGATGCCCAATACGCCCGTGGCGGTGGGATCGGGAATTGTGGGGTATTATGTGCCAACAGAAATCCGTTCAGAACAAAAGGATCTTTTGCATCGGCTGCTCATCCCGTTGGGGCTGCCGATTCCCGTCACAACTGAGGATGATCTTAATCGCATCACAGCCTTTTCAGGCAGCGGCCCCGCATATGTTTATGCGTTTTTTGAGGCCCTGGAGCAGGCCGCCCTGTCCCTGAATTTTCCCCCCGATCAGGCCGCCCAGATGGTCCAGACCCTGGTTCAAGGCAGCCTGAAACTAAAAGAAGCCAGCCCCCTGACCCCTGCCGCCCTGCGCCAGGCCGTCACCAGCAAAGGCGGCACGACAGCGGCTGGCTTGGCTGTGCTGATGGATGCGCTCTCGGGTCTTTCCCCCTTGCTGACAAAAACTGTGCAGGCTGCCTATGAGCGTGCTGGGTCTTTATCAAAGGGTGAATAGAGCAAAAGCTGCTTATTTCACAGCGTCCCATCGGTAAACATGTAGGAAAAACAGGCTGAACCAAAAATTGGCGTCCCCAAGGGGATTCGAACCCCTGCTGCCGCCGTGAAAGGGCGGTGTCCTAGGCCTCTAGACGATGGGGACCTGACGGAAAGCTAGGACCTTATACGGGATCTGTTTCACAAGATCAAGATGATTTTCTGTCATGGGTTTTTTGTCATGATCTTACCACCCTACGAAATGGACAGTCCCTGGCACACCTAGGGCGTTAATCTGTAATTAAGATTTTTTATTGTAAATCAATAGTCTAGCCGACTCCAAGCCATCAAAAATTCCTTCTGTGGTCCGTAAATGAGGAAAAATGTCGGGTTACGGCAGAAGTTGACAGCCCTGGGATTGCCACAGGGGACTGTGATTCAAATGTTACATCCAAAATGTTATCATGGTTTTTTGTTGATAAAAGTGCTTTTCTTTGTGAAAAAAAACTGTATATTCACAGTCGCTTGTGAAAAAGAGGCCAAATGTCTCGGCAATCCTGCGCAGTTATTCATCATCTCAACTTAAGGTAAAACTATGGTAAAAAAAATTCTTTTGTCAATGTCTCTCTTGGTCGCTGTTGCCGCGTGTGCGGGCGGTGAAGACAACGTAAAAACGGGTACCGACACCGCAGAAAACAGTTCTGCCAGCAGCACGCCCAGCGATGTTAATGTCACGACTTACGGTACAGACCTGAGCCAAATCAACGAAAAACAAGGTGCCTTTGATGCCGCTGTGGGCGCCAATGTCTACTTTGCGTTTGACAGTCACGCTCTGGACGAATCCGCCAAAGCCACCCTGCGTCAACAAGCCGAATGGCTGAAAACCAACACCGATTTGGATCTGATCGTTGAAGGTCACACCGACGAGCGCGGTACCCGTGAATACAACTTGGCCTTGGGTGCCCGTCGTGCCACCGCCACCAAGGACTTCCTCGTAGCTTCCGGTGTTCCTGCCAGCCGCATCAGCACCATCAGCTTTGGTAAAGAGCGTCCTGCTGTTGCCGGTTTTGACGAGTCGTCTTGGGCCAAAAACCGTCGTTCCGTTACGGTCCTGAAGAAGTAGTTTCATCCTGGGATGATTGCTCTGAGCCCCGACGTTCTGCGTCGGGGCTTTTTGTTTTGGGTATCCCTCCCCCCGCTAACTTTTTTTCAACCGTTCAGCCGTTAGCATGATTTATAAACAGGACTTACGCACAACGTCATTGCGAGCCTCCGCAGGAGGCGTGGCAACCCAGTATTTCCGCTGGCGGCATTTCTGGATTGCTTCGCTGCGCTCGCCAGACGCAAGGTTATGCGTAAGTCCTGATAAAGAAAAATACACCCCTTTAAGGACCTTTAGGAGACATCCATGAACCACACCCTCACCGTTGGCCAGCAAAGCTATACGTATTATCCTTTGGAAAAAGCCGGATTAACGGGGGACATTAAAAAACTTCCCTACACGCTGCGGGTTTTGCTGGAAAATGTGCTGCGGAAAAGCCATAATATCTCAGCGGATGTTTCGGCGTTTGATGCGTGGCTGCGGGAAAAAACATCAACCCACGAGCTGGCCTATGGTCCCGCCCGGGTCCTGATGCAGGATTTTACCGGCGTCCCCGCCGTGGTGGATCTGGCGGCCATGCGGGATGCGTTAAAGGCCCTGGGCGGAAATCCCGAAAAAATCAATCCCCTCTGTCCCGTCGATTTGGTCATTGATCACTCGGTGATGATTGATCATTTTGGCACCAAAGAATCCTTTCAACAAAACGTGGATCTGGAATTTCAGCGCAATGGCGAGCGCTACAGCTTCCTGCGCTGGGGCCAAACGGCGTTTCGCAATTTCCGCGTGGTGCCACCCGGGACCGGCATTTGCCACCAAGTCAACCTGGAATACCTGGCGCAGGTGGTTTTTATCGATCAGGAAACCAAAACGGTTTACCCGGATACGGTGGTGGGCACCGATTCCCACACGACCATGGTCAATGGCCTGTCTGTTCTGGGATGGGGTGTGGGCGGGATCGAGGCCGAGGCCGCCATGCTGGGCCAGCCCGTGTCCATGGTGATTCCTGATGTTATCGGTTTTGAAATGACCGGCACCCTGCCCGAGGGGGCCACGGCGACGGATTTGGTCCTAACCGTCACGCACCTGCTGCGGAAAAAAGGCGTTGTGGGCAAATTTGTGGAATTTTATGGGGCGGGGTTGTCTCAGCTCAGCTTGGCCGACCGCGCCACCATCGCCAACATGGCCCCGGAGTACGGCGCGACCTGTGGCTTTTTCGCCATTGATGAGGAAACCCTGCGTTACTTAAAAATGACAGGCCGCAGTGATGATCACATTGCCCTGGTAGAGTCCTACGCCAAAACCCAGCATCTGTGGCGCGATGATGCCCATGTGCCGACCTATACCGATACGTTGCACCTGAAGCTGGAAACCATTGAACCCTCCCTGGCCGGCCCCAAACGGCCCCAGGACCTCTTACCGCTGTCCCGTGTTTCTGCACAATTTAGGGATACGGACTTTTCCGCTTTATCAGGAAGAACTGAAGAAAAATCCACGACCTTAGTGGGATCAAATGAGCCCATCAGCGATGGGGCCGTGGTCATTGCCGCCATTACCAGCTGCACCAACACCTCCAATCCTGCCGTGATGCTGGCGGCGGGTCTGGTGGCGAAAAAGGCCCGCGCTTTGGGCTTAACCCGCAAGCCCTGGGTGAAAACCTCCCTGGCCCCGGGCAGTCAGGTTGTCACGGATTATCTGGCCAAGGCCGGGTTGCAGGATGATTTGAACGCGCTGGGCTTTAATCTGGCGGGGTATGGATGCACCACCTGTATCGGAAATTCGGGGCCGCTGCCGGATGCTGTTGAGGCCGCCATTAAAAAAGAAGATCTGTTGGTGGGCGCTGTTCTGTCCGGTAACCGGAACTTTGAGGGGCGGATTCATCCCCTGGTTAAGGCCAATTATCTGGCCAGTCCGCCGCTGGTGGTGGCATATGCGTTGCTCGGGACCCTGACCAAGGATCTGAAAACCCAGGCCATTGCCACGGTGAACGGGCGCGATGTTTTTCTGCGGGATATCTGGCCCAGCAATGCGGAAATTCAGGAAATCATGGCCCGCAGTGTCACCCCCGAAATGTTCAAGCAACGCTATGGGAAGGTCTTTGAGGGATCCCCGGAATGGCAGCGCGTTTCTGCGCCTGTGGGCAAAACTTATGCGTGGGATAACACCAGCACCTATATCCAAAATCCGCCCTATTTTGTGGGCATGACCATGGAAACAAAGCCCCTGAAAGACATCCTTGGGGCCCGGCCTTTGGCGCTGCTGGGGGATAGTGTGACCACGGATCATATTTCTCCCGCGGGAAACATTAAGGAAAGCACGCCGGCGGGCCTCTATTTAAAACAAAATGGTGTGGCCGCAGCGGATTTCAATTCCTATGGCGCGCGGCGGGGTAATCATGAGGTCATGATGCGCGGCACCTTTGCCAACATCCGCCTGCAAAACGCCATGCGTCCCGAAACCCAGGGCGGCGTGACCAAAATCATGCCCCAGGGTACCGATACCACCATTTATGAAGCGGGCATGCACTATCAAACCCAAGGCACCCCCCTGGTGATTCTGGCCGGCAAAGAATACGGCACCGGATCCAGCCGCGATTGGGCTGCCAAAGGCACAAGATTGCTGGGTGTAAAGGCCGTCATTGCCGAAAGTTTCGAGCGCATCCACCGATCAAACCTGATTGGCATGGGGGTGTTGGCGCTGGAATTTATGAACGGCGAAAGCTGGAAACGTCTTTCTCTGCGCGGCGATGAAACCTTTGATCTGATTGGCGTTCAGGCCTTAAAACCCCGGGCCACGTTAACCCTAACCATCCACCGCGGCGATGAAACCACAACCACGACTCAGGTTCTGGCCCGGATTGATACCGACGAAGAAATGGCCTATTTCAACAACGATGGGATTTTATCCTATGTGCTGCGGCAGTTGGCGGGGAAAATTTAGAAGAACCGTAACTCCCCAGGTCTCCTGTCTCTTCGTTAAATAACCCCTTGAAAAGGGGGGGGAGGGTACTGTTTAAACAGGGTGTATGGACGAACGTGACAAAAAGATCGCGGTATTAGAAACAGGACTTAACAGCCCTGACATGGCTTTTGGGTGTGGGGTGTTTAAGACTTTCCTTGTCCCGTGTGGGAGAGACTGGTTGATGGGATCATGACCTTGCCCCTAAATCTTCTTGGTACTCTTGGCGGTTTTTTTGATATAGGCCTGTTGGAAAATGGACAAAATGTTGCTCCAGGTCCAGTAAATGGCCAGACCTGCGGGCAGGGGGGCCGCCACCAGAACCATCCCCACCGGCATGGCATTTATGATCATGGCCTGGGTTTTATCGGTGGGTTTGGGATTGAACATCTGGCTGACAAACATACTTACCCCCATCAACACGGGCCAAACACCAATTTGTAATAAAGACGGCAACTCAAGGGGAATCATCCCAAAACCATTGAGGATATAGGCCGTATCCGGGGCCGATAAATCATCAATCCACCCCCAAAACGGCGCATGGCGCATGTCCAGGGAAATCACCAGAATTTTATACATGGCCAGAAAAACCGGCAGCTGCAACAACATGGGTAAACAGCCGGAGGCCGGATTGACCTTGTTTTCCTTATACAACTTCATCACTTCCTGGCTGAATTGCAGGCGCTCTTCCGTGGCGGTGCCACTGTAACGGGCCTTTAGCTCGTCAACGCGGGGCTGTAAGTCCTTCATTTTGTTCATGGATTCATATGATTTATTGGCCAGCGGAAACATCACCAGGCGCACCATCAACGTCAGCAACAAAATCGCCGCCCCCATGGTCCCCGTTTGTTGGTACAGCCAATGCAGCAGCTGAAACAGGGGCTTAGTAATAAAATAAAACGTCCCATAATCAATGACGCGATCAAACAGGGGAATGTTCAGGGTTCGTTGGTAATACGCCAGAACCCCGGCATCTTTGGGACCCACAAAAAAATGGGTCGTAAAGGTCTGGGACCGTCCGGAAAGCAGCGGGGGCACCTTGGCCACATAATCAATTTGGTGACGGGGACCCGTGGCCTCCATTTGCCGGCGCAGGCGGAACTGGGCTTTACCCTGAGGGATCAGCCCCGTAAACCAATAATGCTGGGCAAAGCCCAGCCATCCCGCAGTATCTTCGTTAGAGGCAAAGCCCTGGGGCATATCATCCATATCCCCATCATTTTTCTGAACCAGCGTTCCATCAAACGTTCCCACAGCGCCTGTGGTTATGAGGCCCCCACTATGATCCGACAGGGGACCCTGGCGGGACAACAGGCCAAAGGGGGCAATGGTTAGGGTCTGATCCGACGTATTCTGAACCGACTGATTCAGGGTTAACATATACCGATTCATGGTCAAAATCGTTGTAAAAACAAGTCCATCAGGACTGGTCCAGGTAAAATGCCCGGGTTGTTTGGGGTTGGATGTCCATACGGCGTCACGGGGGGGGGCGCCCTCACCCAACCAGCCGATCCGTAAAAAGGCATCGGGCTTCCCGGTTTGGGGGGGGGTTAACAGCCGCACGGGCTCGTCCCGTTTCAACGTGGTAAAGTGCTGTTTTAAAATCATATCATCAATGGAAAGACCAGACAGCAGCAACGATCCCTTTAATCCATCGGTTTCCAGGGGAACCCGTTCACCTTCGGCCAGGACCTCACCCAAAGGACGCACAGCCGCGGTTGGGGCAACAGCGGCATCCCAATCAACGGCGGCGGGGGCCTCGGACGTTGCGGTTTGGACGGTCTGTGTTCCCTTGGCTGGCGCCAGCATGGGGGCGATATAACCGTAATAACCAAACAAAAACAACATAGAAAGCACAACGGCCGTCATGATGTTACGTGTATCATCCTGCATAAGTTATGGCTCTCGTTGTCCGTCAAAAGAAGACCCCAGGCATACCACAGACCACCAAGGACGGAAAGGGGGAACTTGATCTGTTGGGGGATAGGGAATAATCGATTGGTTTTCTTGGTGGTGTATTGTACCGAATCATTCCAACTTTTCAAATATTTCCCAAGATATTGTAATATAATATAAAAATCGAGACACCAGAATTGGCGTCTCGATTTTAGATAACCAATTAATGCTAGCTAGAACTTGTAAACAGCGCCCACGGTTAAAGACACTGGATCATAATCTACATTGCGCAATTCAGCTGTGCCTCCGCCTTCTCTTTTTAAATTGATGCTATCAACACGCATATAGCGTACATCAGCCGTTAAGTCCCAGTTTTCGGTAAGCCCATATGACGTTCCAGCTATAAACTGATAGGCTAGTTCTCCGTCTTGTGAATATGATGTTTCAACCCCACTAGTAGCATTCTTCAGATCGATATCAATCTCTTGAACGTAACCAAGACCTGCTCCAATATAAGGACGAAACTTACTGTTCAGAATAGCATCCAGATGATAATAACCGTTCAGAAAAAAGATATTTGAGGCAAAATCGCCGTCATTAAACTTCGTTCCATCTGAAAAGTTTGCTTTATCAAGGCTATTGCTACGGTAATCCCAAGCAAGCTCGGCAGAAATATTATTGGTAAAATAATATCCTGCTGCGCCGCCTGCTACCATGCCTGTATCAAATGATGCATCACTGGTTGCCCCAGCAGAAGCCACACCGGTTTGCGAGATGCTCTGATCCCGCAACATGCTGGCACCGCCATATAATTTGCCAAAAAACTTCCCTTCATTGCTCATGCTGTCATCGGCCCATGCAGGCACCCCAGCAGATAAAATTGTAGCGACCATTAAAGCGCCAGCACGTTTAAACTTCATTTTTTTCTCCATTAGTTTAAGTTTGGTTTGGTTGCGTGCCGGTTGTGACACATAATTTTTTATGGCATGGATATTTTATAAATCTAGTGCTGATGCACGAAAGGCAGTGGCTTGCGCATGAACGGTCAGTAAATTGCACGAATGGTCATTTTCTCCACATAAATTTTATGTATTATAGAGTCATGAACTTTGGATCTGTATCATCGCAGCGCTATTTTTTCTGGGTCAGCGTCTTTCTGATTCTGATTTTTACTATGCTAGAGCCGGAGTCTTTGGCGGGGCCGAGTATTTTCACGAGCCTTCTCTTTTGGACCGTGCAATTCAGTATTCTAATACCGCTTCTAATTATCACCCATAGATTTTTACAGAATATAAGACTTTTTGATCACCTTAATCCTTGGTTCAAAACAGGGATGGCTGGTTTTATAGCATCCCTTATCTTTATACCCATAGGCCTTGGTACAGATTATGTTATTGGACTGGATGACTGGGGTAAAATTCAAACGCTTGAAGACGTATATCCCCTTATTCTCGAAGAAGCGGGCCGCATTGTAGGGCCGGTAATACTAACCTGGATTGCCATTAACGC
>JBILRW010000047.1:0-9068 GCA_044372405.1 Alphaproteobacteria bacterium | reverse complement strand
TGCGCTAACAAAAGACTCTTTTTAATGCGCGCCCCCAAAAAAACGAAATCCCCCCACCTTGGTTAGGGGTGGGGTAGGGTGATTTTTTCACTTTTTGAAATGAAAGCCCCACCAATATCTGTTATACTGGGTGCTGTTTTGAAGAGGAGAAAAGTATTGTTATGGAAACACAAACCTACACTACGCTGAGGCAGAATTTATCCAAAAGTTTGGATGCCGTGTGTCATAATCACGAACCCTTGCTCATCACCCGCCGCGATGGGAGTCCGGTGGTGATGATGTCGCTGGAGGATTTTAATGGCTGGCAGGAAACCCTGCACCTGCTCAAAAACCCCAAAAATGCGGATTTTCTGTATCAAAGCCTTCACCAGGTTGAATCGGGGGTGGTTCATCGGGTGAAGGGGGATGAGGCATGAATCTTGTCTTTTCTCAAAAGGCATGGGATCAATTTTGCACTTTGGCCGATCAAGATCCCAAATTGCAAAAGAAAATCAGAACGTTGATCAAAGAATGTCTGAAATCCCCTTTTTCAGGAACGGGAAAGCCCGAGGCCCTGAAGCACGACCTGTCAGGATATTGGTCCCGCCGCGTGACCCACGAACATCGCTTGGTTTACAAAGTTTCCGGGGATGATTTGGTGATTGTGCAATGTTGCTATCATTACGGGGATTAGCCCCCCCCCAAAAAAAACGAAATCCCCCGCTTTGGAAACGGGCGGGGGATTAGGGGATTATTTATTTTATGTTAGAGACACAATCAGATTGTGCCTCAATTTTGTACAAAGGCTTTCCGGTCTCGGTGTCCTTCTCCCCCGTGGGGGAGAGGACAAAATTGCAGGTAGACCAAGCTTTTTTAAAACTTTTGTTTTGGATTTGCTCCTCGGTCAGGTGACCAAGGAACTGGTTCCCACCATCATTGATGAAAAACCAAACGGGGTCATTATTTGACTCTCCGGTGAAAAGACTCATGGGGATAGACGCTTCAATTTCCCCACGAACCTGAACTTTTTCCTGAGCAGAGCCGCCACAGGAAGAAAGAGCCAAACCCAAACCAAGAAGCGCAATTAATCCTTTCATGATATTTTACCCAACGTGGTTGGGATGAAAAAACGAGACGAACCTCTTAACCGCATCCCATCATTGAAAAAAAGTGATAAAAAATTTTTTCGTTGAAAGTGGCGATATAAGAATTAAATTTAGCGTAATATATATATGTATATTAGTCAAGAATTTTATTGACATTCATGTTGCCCGTCACCTGGCCAGCTACCCGCTTGCCGCCGTCCCCGATATACGCTATGGATAGAGTCCATAAAGACACACAAACCCCTTATTTTTCATCCCTATGAACACACATTTCGCCATTATCGGTCACGTTGACCACGGAAAATCCACGCTTGTGGGTCGTTTGATTTATGAAACCGGCAATTTAAAAGACGGCAAGATGGAGGCCATCCAGGCCATGTGCAAACGCCGCGGCATGCCGTTTGAATGGGCCTTTGTCATGGATGGGCTAAAGGCTGAGCGGGATCAGGGCATTACCATTGACACCGCCCACATCCCCCTGAAAATCAATGATGAAATCTATACCATCATCGATGCCCCCGGGCACCGGGAATTTATCAAAAACATGATCACCGGCGCGGCCAATGCCGATGCGGCTTTGCTGCTGATTGATGCCAGCGAGGGGATTCAGGAACAATCCAAACGCCACGCCGCCCTGGCGCAGCTCCTGAACATCAAGCAGCTGATTGTTATTATTAACAAAATGGATTTGGTGGATTATAGCGAGCAGGCCTATGAGCGTTTATGCGCCGATTACAGAGCGTATCTCGCCACGCTGAATTTAGAGGCCCGCGCCATTATTCCCGTGTCCGCCCGCAGCGGCGAAAACCTGAAGGACCCCGCCGCGTCCATGCCCTGGTACGATGGCCCCACGGTGGTTCGGGCGATGCTGATGTGCTCGGCCCGGCAAAGTTTGGTCAATTTGCCCCTGCGCTTGCCCGTTCAGGATGTGTATAAACTGGATCACCGCCGCATCATCGCCGGACGCATCGAAAGCGGACGCCTGCGCATTGGCGATACCATCGTCATTTCCCCCACAGGCAAGACAACACAGATTAAATCCATTGAGGCCTTCCCCGAGCCCAACGCCCCCATTTTGGCGGCCAAGGCCGGTCAATCGGTGTCCATTACCCTCAGCGAACAGCTATTTATCGAGCGCGGCCAGGTCATTGCCCACCCTGAACACGCCCCCTTTGAAACCAATGTTTTTCGCGCGCGCCTGTTCTGGCTGGGTACCCAATCCGCCAAAGTGGGGGCCACGTATAAATTAAAGGTCCACACCCATGCCTTGCCCGCCAAAATTGAGGCCATCGAGCGCGTTGTGGATATGGGTAATTTAACGGAGCAATCCACCACCGAAATTCCCCGCCACGCCATTGCCGATGTGATTATCCGCACCCACGCCAAAATCGCCCTGGATGATTTCCGCACCCACGACACCATGGGCCGGTTTGTTCTGGTGGACGGCTACGACATCGCCGGCGGCGGCGTCATCAGCACGGAAGGATTCCCCAACCAGCGCAGCCATGATCTCCACAATCCCTATCTAACCCCTGTGGAACACAAGGTTGAGCTGCCCCACCGCGAGGCCCAGAACAATCACCAAGCGGGCATCCTGTTTTTCACCGGCCTGTCCGGATCGGGCAAAACCACCCTGTCCATCGCCCTGGAAAAAGCCCTGTTTCAAAAGGGATACCGGGTTTACGTTTTGGATGGGGATAACATTCGCCGCCATTTATCCTCTGATTTGGGTTTTTCCCCCGATGATCGCCAGGAAAACCTGCGCCGCGTGGGGGAAATTTCCCGTTTGTTTGCTGAGGCCGGCATGCTGGTCATCACGGCGTTTATTGCCCCATATATAACGGATCGGGCCCGCGTCCGGCACCTTGCAGGGCCCCTTCCATTTCACGAAGTTTATATTAAGGCTGATCTGGCCACCTGTGAAGCCCGCGACCCCAAGGGCCTCTATAAAAAAGCCCGCGCTGGGGAAATCCCTGAATTTACCGGTGTCTCCGCCCCCTATGAAGCCCCCACATCGCCCGATCTGATTATTGATACCGAGTCCCTGTCACCGGATGAGGCCCTGGAAATTCTGGTGCGCTATGTAGAAGACAACTTTGCGCTGGACACCAAAGTGTGGGGATACACCATTTAGGAGTTGGCTTTTTCATGAGGTTCTGGCGATTGTTCTTCTGTTTTTTGGTTTTTGGCACAAGCCTGGCAACCGATACGGCCTTTTCTCAAGACAAAAAGCCACAGAAAAAACTGGCCACGTTACAGGTTTTTGAAAACAGCCCCGTGGTTTTTGGCACTGTTCTGGCCGTTCGCGGCCCTGGAAAAATCATCGTGCATCCCAATGGAACGCGGGAGGTTGTGGGGGATATTGACCTAAAACCCAGTGATACGTACGGCGCCGGGCGTCTGGCCATTACAGGGGGGCGCAACACCCAGGTGAATCTGATTTTTGATCGCACTCTGACTTTAATGCCCACGGGCGTTGCACCAACCTCTAAAATTACCCCTGGGATTGTGGATAATTTTGTTCTTTTCAGCACCAAAGTCGCCACCGTTTCCGATGTGGCCAGATTGAATTATTTTGGGATGGATACGATTTTCATCGGGGCGACGCTTTCCTTATCGCCGGAATCGGCCCCGGGGCGGTACACACTTCAAATCTCTCCGGACCTGGATTATCATGGTTATGGGGGGCAAACACCCAGAAACTCCTTAAAGCCCAGAAACCCCTTATCCAAGCAATAACGGGACCACCTGACCCAGCCCCCTCACCCAAAAATCCGCCACGGTTTTTTCTGGCTTTTCCGGACACAACAGGATTTTTTTACCCACACCCGCCGCCTGCGCCGCCTGCATATCCGTTTCCCGATCCCCAATCATCAGGGAAAGGGCAGGGGAGAGGTCGTATTTTTGAGCGGCCCTCAGCAACATCCCAGGATTTGGTTTTCGGTCAAAGGATTCTTTTTTATAGGCACCCAGCCCATGCTCAGGATGATCGGGGCAAAAATAGGTTTCGGTTAAAGCAATCCCCTGGTCGCTAAACTGTTGGTCTATCCAGTGTGTCAGGTCATGAAAGTCTTGCTCAGTATAATACCCCCGCCCGATACCCGCTTGGTTGGTGACGACAATGAGGAGATATTCCAAATCCTGGGCCCGGCGACAAAGATCAAAAATCCCGTCAACAAAAATCATCTCATGGGGACGATAGGCATAATTCGTATCGTGATTAATAACCCCGTCACGATCTAAAAACAACGCCCGTTTCATGCTCCCCATCCCTAAACCGCCGACGCCATACCATAGGATCCAATGGTTTTACAATTGCCGCACACGGGCTGCCAGCTTGGATTTTGATCTTGGCAATGATCGCAAACCCAGGGTTGACGAACGGTATCAACCTCTGTCGGTTGCAAACGAACCACTTCGGATTCGTGATATGCGAGCTTTTCCACAAAACCCAAACTCTCAAACGCTGAGGCCATCAGGCGATGATAAAGCGGGGAGTTTTCTTTCAGTTCCAGGGACTTTATCGTTTTGGCGCGATCTTTTTCAGGCAAAGAGCGCACAATTTGCATCAGCAGCGTTTGCACAAACAAAAAGCCCGCCCCCTGGGGCAGCATTTTTTTTAAGGCAGAAAGGGCCTCTTTGGGATCCGTTTCCGAAAGAGAAGCGGCGTAAAGAGCCCGCATAGCGCCGTCACTGCGATCCCGTTGATAGGCTTGTTTGAAAGATTCCTGAGTCTGCTCCAAGGCCTCCCGATCCTGCTTTTGGCTTTCGGTGTAAACCTGCCAAGCTCGTTTTCCCGCCGCCGCCGTTATGGCTTTTTCCATGCGCAGAGCTTCCTTCACATCAAAAATCCGGCGATGCGTCCGAAACAGTTGCTTTCCCCCCTCAATATCCCCCGTCACCAAAGCCCGCGCCATGAGCGCCCGCACCGCCCAGGGTTCCTGGCGTTGCTCCACACTCAGGGTACTCAGCCACTGGAAGGGATCTTTGGTTTGATTGTCCGGCAGATGGGTAAGCTCCCGAATGCCCAGCGCACTGAGTTTGGGATCAAACATCAGGGCTTGATAGGCCTGACGGGCCCCCTCAATATCGCCCTTTAACTCACATACCCGTCCCTGAAGATAGGGAAGCAGGGGGTTTTCTTTGAGGGATTTTTTTAACGAGGCAATATACCGATCCGCCCCTTTTTTGTCCTGCAACACAACGGCCTGCCAGCAGAGGCCCAACGTATCCAGGGAATCTTGTGAGCGTTGCACCTGACGGCGCAATCCCCGATGCTGTGACCAGGCCATGAGAGAAGCAATGCTGCTTAAAAGGCCATGGGCCAAAAAAAACAAAATAAGAACAAAAGTTAGCGCCACAGATAGGGACATGCTGACTTCATACCCGGCCAGCAGAACCGTCACCGTATCTGCCGATAAGAACTGAATCCCCGCCACCAAAACAACGAGTAAAAAGAGGGTAATGGCCGTTTTCATTGAAGCCCATCAGATAGATTTTGTAAGGGGAGGGAAGGGGGAGACGTTGGTGGGACTACCCTGGAAAGATGATCGCTAACATCCTGAATCATCCGGCGTGTCATATCCATACGGGCGGAACGGAGGAGAGCGTAGCAACGGAACCACATGTCAAAATCCTGTTTCCACGCTTGCCAACGCCTGTCATCAGCAAACAGGGCCTGAGCATCCAGACCCTCCAAACCACGCGAAACATCGTCTAAATGACCCGCACGCAGTGCCGGTAAAATGGTGTTTTGCCAGGCATCATAGGCATCGTTGTAGACCCCAACAGCACCAGATATCGCTGAAGGATCATCGGGATTCATCTCACCCGGGGCACGAACCGTCACAAAATGACTGAGAAAGGAACGCCACAACGAAGGCTTACTGGCTGTGGGCGCATCGGCTGGGGCAACAATGGGCTCGGGCAGCAGGACCAGATCCTCGGCCTGACCCACAAAATGACTGTAGGACGATCGTAAAATAGACAGATCATCCGTCTTTTTTTCTGGAAAAATATTTTGAATCAAAAGCGATAACGCATCCACATCGCGGGGGGTAAGCGTCTGGGATGCGAAAAAAAACAACAGATCATCCACAATATCCCGGGCCAAAACCAAATCCGTTTTTTCAGACGAGGCCTCTTTGCCTGAAAAATCCAAGGATCCCAGCAAAGAAAGAGATAAAGGGGCAGGGGAGGGCTGAACCGCCGCCCCCTCTGTGGGCTGAGGAACACGGGAAAGCTCTGTCAGGAGCGTTTCCATCCGGTCCAACTGCGTCTGAATAGGGGCTAAATCCACCGATGGCTGTGGCAAGACGGGCCCAGAAGACGGAGGAAAGATCCCCCCATAGCGTGCAACCCCTATCCCCGCCGCAAAAGCCACACCGCCCCAAAGGAGTGCCACCAAAAACAGCCGGAGGAATCGACGGTATGAACGTTTGGGATCTGATGTCGCGTCATGAACAGGTTTCATAGGATCGATACTGACTGACTAAAGCGTTGGTGTTGGCCGTTTATAATAAGATTGAATGGATTCAATAAGGGACGTGGTGCTTGGTTCTTGGGGCACCGTGATGGATGAGTGTGGCATAATTCGGGAACCGGATGCAACATCCTTACTCAGACAAAATAAGTGCCCTTGACGATACAGATTGGCAAGACAATGATAAAAAACCAGATCGTCCCAGTGACTCATCCCGCGCGCGGAAACAGCAATATACCCTATGGGGCACTTGGCATCCTGGATCATAACCCGGATGGATTCGGGAATTTCTTTGACTAACTGTGTTTTATAAACGATTTGTTCTGCATACTCCAACCCCAGGGCCCGAATATGCTGCTCCAGATCTGGATTTTTGATCACATCGCCCCGATAGTAATGAATGGCCTTAACGTCTCTTCGCTTTGCATGACTCAAATGATCCAGCAGGGACTGAATTGTTAAAAAACATTCGATTTCCCCCTGAAAACCCGTTGCTCTAAGGGCATTTTGCGTTTCTTCGCCAATGACAAAACAATGCCCCTTTTCCTGATCACGCATCCGAGACGACAAGGCCCGGACCCCCGCGCGACTGGAAAAAAGGATGACACTGGATGATGAAGGATGCGTCACATGAGATGTAAATTGATATGTAAAAACAGGGACATGGTGGATCCGAAAAAGGCTTTTTTCCAACAGCAATTCCAGACTGCCGTAGTCACGTTCTTCTCTTAAAAGGATAAGTCGCTGATGCCCTGCCGTCATAAAAGATAATTTCTGCCCTTGATTTCTGTTTTAAAGGTCGCTAATGATGTCGGGTCTCTAAAACATAACTTAATGGATGATGAATCATGGATATTTTCGGACGCGTCAAGAAGATTGTTGTTGAGCACCTGGGTGTTGACGAAAGCAAGGTCGTTGCCGGCGCCAACTTTATGGACGATTTGGGAGCTGATAGTCTCGACACTGTTGAGCTGGTCATGGCTTTTGAAGAAGAATTCGGCGTTGAAATCCCCGACGATGCTGCTGAGAAAATTCAAACTGTTCAAGATGCGATTTCTTTCATCGAGCAAAACGCCGCTGCGGCCTAACGCTGCCCGTGTGCAGGTATAGCCATGGCAGAGTCTTTTCGTTTGCGCCGCGTTGTTGTCACGGGTTTGGGCCTGGTCTCCCCTTTTGGTGTTGGGGTTGAAAAAACTTGGCCCTCTCTTCTTGAGGGAAAATCAGCCATAAGGACAATTAAGGGATTTTCAACGGAAGATCTACCCTGCCGCATTGCCGGACAGCTGCTGCATCACGACGATATTTTTGACCCTTCGGCCTACATCAGTGATAAAGACCGTCGTCGCATGGATGATTTCATCCTGTATGCCCTGATTGCGGCGGATGAGGCCATTGCCCATGCAGGCTGGAAACCTGACAATGATCACGAAGCCAACCAGACCGGTGTCATGATTGGTTCGGGTATTGGGGGATTGCCGGAAATTGAACGATCCTCTTTGCTGCTGGCTGAAAAGGGGGCCCGTCGGGTCAGCCCCTTCTTTATCCCTTCCAGTCTGATCAACCTGGCCAGTGGACAAATTTCAATCAAGCATGGATTTCGGGGCCCTAACCATGCCGTGGTCACCGCGTGCGCATCAGGAACCCACGCCATTGGGGATGCCGCCCGTTTTATCCAGATGGGGGATGCCGATGTTATGGTGGCAGGTGGGGCAGAGGCCGCTATTTGCCGGATTGGTATGGCTGGGTTTGCCTCTGCCAAAGCCCTTTCCACAAGTTACAATGATACCCCTGAAAAATCTTCCCGCCCCTGGGATCGTGGTCGCGATGGCTTTGTGATGGGGGAAGGTGCCGGCATTGTGATTTTGGAAGAACTGGAGCACGCCCGCGCCCGAGGGGCAAAAATTTACGCGGAACTCACCGGTTATGGTCTGTCCGGCGATGCACACCATATTACGGCCCCTGCTGAAAATGGCGATGGCGCCTATCGGTGCATGCGTATGGCCCTGAAACGGGCGGCTTTACCCGTAGAAGCCATCGACTATATCAACGCCCACGGAACCTCAACCCCCGCTGGGGATGTGATTGAAGTGCGCGCCGTGAAAAAACTGTTTGGGGATCATGCGTATAAAGTTGGTATGTCTTCAACAAAATCCGCCATTGGGCATCTGTTGGGTGCGGCGGGTGCTGTGGAGGCTATTTTTTCCATTCTGGCCCTGAACCATAATGTTATGCCCCCTACCCTTAACCTTGACGATCCGGACGAAGAATGCGACCTTAATTTTGTCCCTCATCAGGCCCAGGAAAAACCCTTAACCCACGTGTTATCGAACTCTTTTGGATTTGGCGGCACCAACGCCTCTGTGATTTTCTCAAAACTGTAATTTTATTTTGGGAGCTCTGTTATGATCCACCCCATTGTCCAGCGCCTGGAAAATCTGGGTATTGTGTTGCCCGAGCCCTCACCCGTGGCAGGCAATTATGTTCCCTTTGTGGTGGCGGGT
>JBILRW010000046.1:0-9141 GCA_044372405.1 Alphaproteobacteria bacterium | reverse complement strand
CATCTTCCCTCATTGTTCCCCAAATATCCTAGCGGGGGCTTGGGGGGCGGCAATGAGCCCCCCAATACCAAACCCACACATCATTTTCCCCTTGACCCGAAAGACAGTATCTGGTCCGGGATGACGAAAACATAGGATTTTTTCACAAATTAACCGCCCTGGTTTTTTGTCCCATTTTTCATTTTTCATAGTTAGAAAGGAACTTTTTTATGGTTAACGATTTTTCAGAAACCCTGGTTCAGGCCATTGTTACCTCGCTGAGCACCAAGCCCGCGCTGATGAATCAGATCACGGGGCTGTATACCCTGGCGCCGCTGGATGTGAAGGCCCCCTATATGATTGTACGGGCGGATTTGGGGCGTTTTCTGCCCACATCCACCCATCAGTTTTATCAGTATTTTTTGACCTTTACGTTGTGGTCCAACAGTCGGACGCTGGCGGAAAGCAACAGCATCGTGCAAACCCTGCACCAGGTTTTGGATCCCGCCGCCATCACCATCCCCGGCGCCACCCTGCAAGCCATCCGTTTTCAGGAACGGGAAACGGACCTGCGTCGCCCCCAGCGGGAATGGCAGACGGATGTGATTTATCGGACGGTGTTGGAGGTGGTGGGGTAAACCAGGTGACAGGTTGCAGGTGACGGGTAACAGGAATCAAAACAGCACAAAATAGATTCTGTATTGACAAAAAATGATACAGAGTATACAATCTTTGTACCATTTATGAGGGTTTTTTATGCACATATCCCTAACCCCGCACTTGCAACAGTATGTGGAAAGTAAAGTTTCTGGCGGTTTGTATAACAATGCCAGTGAGGTTGTGCGGGATGCCCTGCGCCGGATGGTGGAGGTTGACGAAAAAAGTGCCCTTGATCCGTTAAGGCAAGAATTGCTTTACGGGCTGGAGTCCTTGATTCGGGGCGAAGGAAAACCCTATCATCTGGCGGACATCCTGCAGAAGGTGAAGGAAAAACAAAGCAAAAACACCATTGTGAAATCCAGTGTTGTTTCTTGATGAGTTTAGGGTGGAGTAGGAAAAAGCCCCCTTTCCTTGCGGGGAGGGGGCTTTTCTGTTTTTAATATCCCTAAAACTGTTTTTGCTGATGCTGTTGAATAATAACACTAAAATCATTTAGAGTATTGTTAACATCTCTAGGCGTTACATTTTTCAAAGAGCAAACATTGCCCCCTTCTGTACCATCAGATTTGCCGCCCTGATTCAATAAAAGAGCGTTGGGGTCTAAATCGATGACGGCATTTACTGTTCCATCCGAATTTTTTTCAATTCTGGGTTGGCCACCATTCGCCGTCGAATAAACGGTGCCGTTATGCTTCCGACAAGATGTTTCGAGTTCGGCTTTTTGTAAGTATGTTGTTACGGGATCATTGGTTGTTTTCACGCCAAGGTTTTTGGCAACCTTTTCCCATCCAACGGCTCCTACGGTACATGCCGCAGCCGTTGCACAGATCAATCCGGTTTTTAAAGCACCATTAAAAACCGTTGAGGTCCAAAGAAGACCGGATTCAATCCAAGAGGGTCCGCGTCTTTCTTGAATGGGCTTTTCTCGATCGGTCACAGTTTCAGCGTAGAATGGCCGCCCCTGAGTGTTTACAATGATTCCTTTTTTTTCAAAGGTTCTTGTTTGTTGTCCTTGAGAAGGCTCAGTTTGATTAGGTTTTGCAACAGAGGTATTATTTGCAGTGGGGTATGAATTAGACATTGGATTCTCCGTATTATTGATAGAATCCCATTCTGCCCCTGCCCCTGCCCCTGCCCCTGCCCCTGCCCCTGCCCCTATGACATTTGTCACATTTTGTGAAGGAAAAAGCGTTTTTTTTCGTTGGCCCCAATTGCACCCTGTTGGCACGCCCTAAAGCGTTCTAAAAATGTTTCTCCACGTTCATGCTTTCATGAAGGATACGGACGATTTTGACGGTTTCTGGGGCTTCGCGTTGGTAAAAAATAACGTGTTTTCCGATGGAATACGCTCTGTACCCCTGTTTCACAGCATCACAGGAACGTCCCAGGGAGGGGTTTTCTGTCAAGGTAAAAAAAGCCTTATCCAGCATCGACAGGTATCGGTTTCGCTGTTCTTTTCCCCATTTTTCTTCGGTATAGCGACCAATAGACAGCATGTCCTCCCTGGCTTTTCGGGTAAGAACAAAGGCCATCATGATGTCCCATCATCCAACCCATCCAAAAGATCATGCAGGGTATAGGGCGCAATCCCGCTGTCTTCCCCTTCTTTCAGGGCCTGACGCAGGGCTTCTCGTTTTGTTTCGTATTCTTCCAAAAGGCGTAGTCCCACACGAACAGCGTCACTGGCAGAGGTGTAACGTCCGGCCTGTATTTGGTGGGCGATAAATTGCTGAAAATGGGGATCGAGGGTGACTATGGTATTGTTTTGCATCGTGCGCCTCCTCTCAGGACTCCTTAAGAGTACAAGGGATTTTTTCTTAAAACAAGATGCGTTTTTTTCGTTTGCGTTTTTTTCGTTGGCCCCACTCTCTTCTCTTTGGTATGCTTAAACCTATGACCTTGTTGACCGTTCTGCATACTCAAAAAAATCCCATTTTGGCCTTGGCCCGTCAGTACGGGGCGGAGAATGTCCGGGTGTTTGGCTCTGTGGCCCGGGGGGAGGAAACGCCAGAGAGTGATATTGATTTTCTGGTCACGTTTCCCCGGGGGTATGATCTGTTTACCCAGCGTCTGCCTCTGGTTGAGGCACTGGAATCCCTGTTGCACCGAAAAATTGACTTGATTCCGGAGCACGAGCTAAACCGACACATCGCGGCCGATGTTTTGGGGGAGGCCGTTGGGTTATGAAGGAAAAAAAGTCCTGGACGCTATATGCCCTACATATTTTGGATTGTTTAGAGACCATTTCCCGGATTCTGAAACGGGGGGATCTCTTGGAAGATGATATCCTTTACGATGCCGCCTTGCGTAATTTGCAAACCTTATCAGAGGCTACGCAGCACTTGCCGGATACTATGAAACAAAACCATCCAGAGGTTCCCTGGAAAAAAATCACGGGCTTTCGCAATATCCTGGTGCATGATTACTTGGGGGATATTGATCCGCAGACTGTTGTTTCTGTGATTGAAAATCATTTGCAGTCTCTGGAATCGTGCATCAGGGGTGCTCTTGCGTCTTCGGATCATAAACGGCCATGATTCTGGGGCTACGACATTTATCCCCACCGCTCCCCAATTGCACCCGCCCCCCCAATACGGTATGGTGCGGGCCATGGAATGATTAAAATTTGTTGCACGATGCTGGATAAAACCTTTTCCCCTGGTTCTTTTGAAGAAAAACAGTATGCGCGGTCGCTGGCGGCGGATGCCTTTGCGCTGCGGGGGGACGGGGCGCCCTATACCATTATGATGCCGCCCCCCAATGTGACGGGGTCGCTGCATATGGGGCATGCGCTGACCTTTACCCTGCAGGACATTTTGATTCGGTATCACCGGATGCGCGGGCGGGCGGTGTTGTGGCAACCAGGGACGGACCATGCGGGGATTGCGACGCAAATGGTGGTGGAGAAAATGCTGGCCACCGAGGGCCAAACCCGGCAGCAGTTGGGGCGGGAGGCCTTTTTGGATCGCGTCTGGGCCTGGAAAGAAACCTCCGGCGGGACCATTGTGTCACAGCTGAAACGTCTGGGGGCCTCCGCCGATTGGGCGCGGGAACGCTTTACCCTGGATCAGGGGCTGAGTCATGCGGTGCGTAAAATTTTCGTTGCTATGTATCATGATAACCTGATTTATCGGGATAAACGCCTGGTGAATTGGGATGTGACGCTGCAAACGGCCATTTCGGATCTTGAGGTTGTATCCCAAGACATCGACGGCGCCTATTACCACATCCATTATCCTTTTGTAGAGGGCGCGGGCGGGATCACGGTGGCAACAACCCGGCCGGAAACCTTGCTCGGCGATGTGGCGGTGGCGGTGCATCCGGACAATCCCGATCTAAAATTTGCCATTGGGCATCATCTGCGTTTGCCCCTGACAGACCGCACCATTCCCGTGATTGCGGATCCTTACGCTGACCCCGAAAAAGGGACTGGGGCCGTGAAAATTACCCCTGCCCATGATTTTAATGACTTTGAGGTGGGAAAGCGGCATGGATTGTCCCCCATCAACATCCTGAATCCCGATGGGACGCTGAATGATGCGGTGCCCCCGGCTTTTCAAGGAATGGAGCGTTTCGCCGCCCGAAAAGCTGTGGTTCAGGCCCTGGAAGATGCGGGACTCCTGATCAAAATCGAACCCACGCGGCATACTGTTCCCCATGGGGACCGATCAGGCAGCGTCATTGAACCCTTTTTGACGGAACAATGGTACGTTCGCGCCGATATTCTGGCCAAACCCGCCCTGCAAGCCGTGGCCGACGGCGTGATTCAGTTTGTGCCTCCGGGCTGGAAAAATACCTATGACCGCTGGCTGGAGGACATTCAGCCCTGGTGCATTTCCCGTCAACTGTGGTGGGGACACCGGATTCCCGCCTGGTACGACGAGGCCGGCACCGTGTATGTTGAGGAAACGGAAGAAAAGGCCCGTGAAAAGGCAGGGGGTAAGCCCATTACCCAAGACCCCGACGTGCTGGATACGTGGTTTTCTTCTGGCCTTTGGCCGTTTTCCACGTTGGGCTGGCCGGAAACGCCGGATGATTTAAAGGCTCATTATCCGGGATCGGTGCTGGTGACGGGCTTTGATATTATTTTCTTTTGGGTGGCCCGCATGATTATGATGGGGCTGTATGCCCATGCGAAACCCCTTGGTTTTTTTGATGATTTAATGTCGGGCAAAGCCATTGACACAAAGGCCCTGGAAAAAGCCATTCCCTTTCGCGATGTGTACATTCACGCCCTGGTGCGCGATAAACACGGGCATAAAATGTCCAAATCCAAGGGCAACGTCGTGGACCCCCTGGACCTGATGGATCAATACGGGGCCGATGCGCTGCGCTTTACCCTGGCCATTATGGCCGCCCAGGGCCGCGATGTGAAACTGGACACGGCCAGGATTGAGGGCTATCGCAACTTCGCCACGAAGCTGTGGAACGCCGCCCGGTTTGGGGAGATGAATGGGTGTGTGTGGGATGCGGATTTTGATCCACAAACGGTGACATTGGATGAAAATCAGTGTATTATCACAAAACTTACCGAAACGCTTGGGGCTGTGGAAACCGCGTTAGAAAAATACGCTTTTGATGAGGCCGCTCAGGCTCTTTACGCCTTTGTTTGGCATGAATTTTGTGATTGGTATGTGGAATTTGCCAAAACGATTTTCCTTAAAAAAAAGGATTATCATCCCTTTGACCCTGAGGAAACCCAAAAAACCTTTGCGTGGTGTTTAAAACAAATTCTGCTGATGTTGCATCCGTTGATGCCGTTTATCACGGATGAAATGGCGGTATCTTTGGGACATACCCAAAATCCGTTGACGGTGGAGGATTGGCCTGAACCCTTGGCGATTTCTGATACATTCCGCTATGCCGTGGTTATGATAGAGGAATACTTGAAACCGATGATCAAGGGCCTGCGTTCGTTTCGGGGATTGTTGGGCTTTGCGCGGCAGGAAAAATTGGTTATTTATTCCGCCTTTTCTGAACATTCCCTGCGTTACGGCAAAGATCATTTGTTATCCATGGCAGGGTGCGAGATACAAAAGTTAGAGGATGCGCCCCACGAAGGGTATAAATTGCCGTATTTCTCTTTAGACTTAAGCGCTTTTCTTTATCTGCCCCCCACCACCGACATCGCCCCCCTGAAAGAACGCTGGCACAAAAAAATCGATGAAACTCAAAAAGAACGTGCTGCCGTTCAGGGCCGCCTGAATAACTCTGGTTTTTTGGCCAAGGCAGGGGAAGAGGTTGTGGCGGAATACCGGGCGCGGCTGGAGATGTTTGAGGTTGCAGAAGCGGCTCTTAAGGCAGCGATTGAGGCGGTGGGGTAAGTTTTTTGCCTTTTCCCTCCTTCACAAAATCGTGTATGGTCAAAGGGAGACGATTCCCTTGCCCCTTATGAAAAAAACTTATTACTTATGAAGACCCTCACCCACCTTTTACCGATTTTACAACAGGCCAAACTGGATTTCATGGCCCGCTATCCCATTTATGAAAGATATTCGGTTTTTATGAAGGCTTGAAATGGCTTTATCCCATGAATTCTCTCTCCCGCTTGCGGGGGAGGGTTAGGGTGGGTGTGTCGCCGCAATTGAGAGGTTTCTTGGTTGCAGGCCCCTCTCCCCTACCCTCTCCCCAGGGGGGGAGAGGGAGAAGAAAAGATGGCCTCTGCCCGATGGAGAGGGGGAAAGGTCCCCCCTCCTACTCACCACGCCCTACTCACCACTCACCTCCCCCACGTGCGGGGCGGGTTATTTCCCCATTTTTCCAAAACTTTATACACCAGGAGATTTTTTATGACCTTTCATGACATTCGTTTTCCAACCGATATTTCCTTTGGAAGTTCGGGGGGGCCGGTATTTTCCACGACGATTATCAGTTCCTTTACGGGGCATGAGCAGCGCAATATCAATTGGATGGATGCGCGGTCGCGGTACAATGTGGCCTACGGCGTGCGGAAGCCCGAACAGCTGGAGGCCCTGCTGACGTTTTTTCGGGCGCGGCGCGGGCGCGGTTATGCCTTTCGCTATCAAGACTGGCAGGATTATCAGTCCTGTTCCATCACTGCGACGCCCGCCGCCACGGATCAGGTTTTGGGATTGGGCAATGGAACGCAAAAGGTGTTTACGCTGCAAAAAACCTATACCTCCGGCACCTATAGCTATGTTCGGCCCATTACCAAGCCCGTGGCGGGATCGGTCTTGGTGGCGGTGGCGGGCAGTCCCCTGCCCCCCTCTGCCTATAGCGTCAATGCCTTAACCGGTGAAGTCACCCTAACCACCGCCCCCGGCAATGGGGCCAGCGTCACAGCGGGGTTTTGTTTTGATGTGCCGGCGCGGTTTGATATGGATGCCTTGGCAACATCACTGGATCAGTACGGCCTGGGCTCCGCCCTGGACATTCGGGTGGTGGAGGTGGCGGAGTAGATTAGGGCGCAAAATTTTCCCCTTTGTGTTTTGTTGTTTTTTTTGATACAATGCGTCTGTCATTTGGACTTTTTTTAAATTTGACCTTTAGTTTATGGATCATAAGCTGCGCCTCCTTAGCCATTGCAAATACAAATGTATTTTTAGGGGGCCTTCATCCATAATGGGGGTGAGCCTATAGATTCGTTCTTAAGTTTGTCACAATCGAAACAATGAAAATGTTATCACAGAGGGGGATTGTTTTATGAAAAGTGTACTGGTCCGTGATCTGATTCGCAATTATACGACCCATACACTCTCCCCCCATGATCGTGTGGATCAGGCGGTTAGACTCATGGCCCAGGCACGGGTGGGGGCGGTGATGATCGTTGATCAACAACGGGCTTTAAAGGGCATTTTTTCGGAGAGGGATTTGCTCAACCGTGTTGTTTTGTTGGGCTTGCCCGTGGATCAAACCGCGCTGGCGGATGTGATGACCCCCTCGCCCGTTCGTATTGATTTGATGGATTCGGTGGATTATGCGCTGGATCTGATGGATCAACATGGGTGTCGTCACTTGCCCGTTGTGCGGTCTGATCAATCGGATTTGGCTGTGGCCATGTTATCCATTCGCGATGTTTATCGCGCCCATTCTCAGCAGTTAAGCGAGGATAAAGAGGCCCTGGAAAGCAACATCGTTACCCTGCAGCGGGATGTTCAGCTGAAAGATGCGTATATTTTTGGTGCTTATTAAACGGCTGTTTTTCCCCTGAATTCCCCTGATTTGTCTCTGCCCATTGTTATCGGCCCCACGGCCAGCGGGAAAAGTCTGCTGGGTCATCATTTGGCCATTCATTGTCAATCCCGTGTCATCAATGCCGATAGTATGCAGGTTTATCGGGAGCTGCCCTGTCTGTCGGCCCAGCCGGATGTGGCCTTTCGTCAGTCCATTCCCTATCACCTCTTGGGGTATCGGGGGGTTGAGGATGCCTATTCCGCCGGTCATTGGTATCGGGACGTTATCACTCTGTTAGAAACGCTGCCTGATGGGGAAAGGGCTGTTTTTGTGGGGGGGACAGGGATGTATCTGAAAATTCTGATGCGGGGGATTATGGATTGTCCTGCGGCCCCAGAGGTCCTGCGATCCGTAATCCGGGACACCATGGAGGAGGTTTCTCCGCCCGTTTATCATCGCCTTTTATCCCTCTATAACCCTGATTTGGTGGAAAAAATTCATCCCCATGATCGTTTACGTTTGCTGCGCGCCGCCGAAGTTTGGATGATGACGGGACAAACGCCAAAGCACCTGCGGCAACAAAACGCCGATGATTTTCAGGAAAATCCGGCGCCGTATTCCTTTTTTATCATTGCCCTGATGCCCCCACGGGATGAGCTTTATCCCCGCATTAACGATCGTTTTTTACAAATGCTGGCTGATGGCGCGACTGAAGAGGTCCGATCTTTGTTAAAACACAACCTGACGCCCCACCATCCGGCCATGAAGATGATTGGGGTTCCTGAAATTGCGGCATTTCTTTCGGGGGAGATTTCAGAAAAACAGATGATTGAGATGGGTATGCAGGCCTCGCGCCGCTATGCCAAACGTCAGATGACATGGCTGAGACATCAAGTGATTCCCGATGTTGTTTTGCCGTATTGCGTCACGGAAAGCTCCTTAAAAAAATCTTTGGCCACGGTTTTGGATGCCATGGCCAAAAAAACGGTCCAAAAAAATGACGCACAGGAAAAAACCACGTGCGTCAAATACTAAGATGGAGCGACATTACGGCCATTGTACTATGAAAAGGGTTAACGGAAGGTAAATGGGGCAGGGCGGCAGGGCCATTTATTGTCTGTCATACCGGACAAGTGAACGCAGTGAGCGCAGATCCGGTATCCAGCGCAAATATCAAAAGGCGCAGCCTTTTGCCGATAGATTCTTTAACAACAAAGAACAAAACGCTTCGCGTTTTGGCATATATGCTGGATCCCGTCGGGGCGCTCGCAGGCTCGCTTATATCTTCTTTTCAGCTTTTAAAAGAGTCGCTATTTTTTAGAAGCGGGCGTGAGAGACCGTAAGTGCGCTAAGTCTTTGAAAGACTGT
>JBILRW010000016.1:0-28265 GCA_044372405.1 Alphaproteobacteria bacterium | reverse complement strand
CCAGAGGCTGACGTGGAATCGCTGTTGTTATCCTGGCACTATTTAAAAGCTGTGGGCGCGGCCAACGATGCCCGTTTACAGATCAATACCCTGGGGGATCTTGAGAGCCGCTCGGCCTTTCGGACCACCTTAGTAGGATATTTAACCCCCCTGGCGGATGCGCTGAGTGCCGATAGCCAGCGTCGTTTGCAAAGCAATCCCTTAAGAATTTTGGACAGCAAGGATGCGGGGGATCATGGGGTTTTGGAAAACGCGCCGGCTTTGCGCGATTTTTTAACCGACAACGCCCGGGCGCATTTTAATTGCGTTTGTGACAGCCTGACCGCCCTGGGGGTTCCCTTTACCATCAATCCAAAAATTGTGCGGGGGCTGGATTATTATGTCCATACAACCTTTGAATGGGTGCATAATGGACTGGGGGCCCAGGGGACGATTTTGGCCGGGGGGCGTTATGATGGCCTGGTGAAAACCATGGGCGGGCCCGATTTACCCGGGATCGGTTGGGCGGCGGGGGTTGAGCGTTTGATGCTGGCCACCCTCGCGCCACCCTTGCCTGTGGTTTCTGTGGTTGTGGCACCGTCGGAAAAAAACCACGCGTTTTATGCCCAGCGCTTGGCGCAATGTTTGAGAGATAACGGTTTTTCCGCCGAAGTCTGGTTTGATGGATCCCTAAAAAAACGCCTGAAAAAGGCATCCCAGCGGGCCATTCCCCATTTGATCTTTATTGACGAAGAGGAAATGGCGACGGAAACCCTGACCCTGAAAGTCATGAAAACGGGGGAGCAACATCGGTTGTCCGTGGATCAGGCGTTGGTTTTTTTGGGTTCTCAGGAGGTTCTGTGAAAATTTTCCCTCCATTAACCGTCATCTATACCCCTATCGACTAGGGAGTTACCCTAAAAAAGGGGCTATGGATTTGTGGATAAAAAGCTCCCTCCGTAACACCCTTTTAAAAACACAATTCGGACATAACCACTTGTCAACTCATCGGACATGTTTACTTGTTGTGTTACGAAAAACAGTGTTACGAAAAACGATTGTTTTTATGAAGGTTAACGCGTATAGTTGGCCTCTGTAAATTTTATCAGAGGCCTTTTTTATGTTTGTTATCCGTACGATGGTTTTGGCCTTGTGTTTGGTCAGTTCAGCATGGGCTGCTCCTGGTGGTAAGGGAGATGATGCCCGCCCCATGTGCAAGCCGCCGTTTGAGCGCTCCCTTGAGGCATTAAAGCCCGCTCCCGATCTTGAAAAAAAACTCCGCGCTATTGATGAAAAGCAGGGGGATATTACTCGGCAAGCCCGCTCCGATATGCGCGATAAAAAACGCGCTTTGTACCAGGGTTTTGAGAGTACGGCGCCCAAAGAAGACGATCTCAAAAAATTATTTAATGACTTTAACGCGGCTTCTTCTGCCCTGAACAATGCGCGATTTGAATCAGAGCTCCAGGTTTGGCGTCTGTTAACCCCTGAGCAGCGCAAAGTTTGGTTCACCTACAGAAAATGCTCGCGCGATGGTATGATGGCGCCCAAGGGAATGCCCATGCATAACATGCCCATGAATAAAAAGGCTTCTGTACCCATGGATCCCCCTGTGGATAACCCAATGGATGAGCGTTAATCGCCTACCTTCAGGATTATGTCTCAGCATATTTTGGTTATTAAACATGGGGCCTTTGGTGATTTTGTTCAGGCGATGGGGGCCTTTCAGTCCATACGCCATCATCATGCCGGTGACTCCCTAACGTTATTGACCGCGGCGCCTTACCACAATATCGCCGCAGATATTCCGTGGTTTGACAGCGTGATTCAGGATAAAAAACCTAAATTTTGGGATGTTCGGGGCATTGCCACTCTTCGTTCATGGTTTTTGCGGGAACGCTTTGATTGTGTTTATGATTTGCAAAACAGTGATCGAACGGCGTTTTATTTTTGGATGCTGTGGCCCCATCAACCCGTCCATTGGTCGGGGGCTGTGGCGGGTTGCCGTTATCGTCATAACACCCTCCATCGCAAAAAAATCCATACCCTTGAGCGATTGAATGAGCAGCTCACCCTCGCCGGACTCACGAATTTTTATCCGCCCAGCGTGGATTGGGCCTGTACCTCACAGCTCTCTTTACCCGAGGGCCCTTTTGCGGTTTTGGTCGCCGGTGGATCGGCCCATCGCCCCGAAAAACGCTGGCCGGTGTCTCATTATGTTGATATCGCCCGTTATCTCACCCAAAAAAAAATCACCCCGATCTTGGTGGGAACGCGTATTGATGCCCCCCTTAATGATGCCATAAAGCAAGCCGTTCCCCCGTGCATCGATATGACCGGACAAACCACGTTTCATGATCTGGCCACGTTGGGACGAGGGGCCACCTTTGCCATTGGGAATGATACGGGGCCGCTTCACCTGCTCAGTGTTGCGGGGGCGCCCACCATCACCCTCTTTTCCCATGCTTCGGATCCAGCGCGGTGTGCGCAACGGGGGCCGTGGGTTAAAGTCTTTCGGAATAAAGATCTGGCCAAGATCTCCCCTGGCAGTATCATCGAGACCCTGGACGATTTTTTAAAAAAGGATACCAAGCCATGAATGCCTTTTTTTCCTCAAAAAGGGGCTTTTTCATAACCTCAGTCACCATGGCCTTGTTGACGGTTCTTTTTATTTACCTAACGACGGTAACGGGAAGTTTGATTTTTATTTATCTGTGGCTCTTCCTGCTTCTTACCCTTTCTCTGGGTTTATTTTCCTTTGTTTTTTTTCAAAATTATAAAAGAAAGCAAAAGGTTAAATCTCGTTTTTCGCAGCTGCCCTATACACGGGGGCAGCAGATGATTTTGAAGGATAAAGATTTACTGCAATCCTATTTTTTTAATGCCCCCTTTGGCTTGGCCCTTTTGGAAGAAAACCGAACGATCAAAAGCATGAATCCCGCGTTTTGCGAAATGATTGCTCTGGAGGAAGAACGTATCTTTAATCATGATTTTTTGGATTTTATTGATGATTCTGAGAAGGGGTACATGGAATCTGAGTTTAAAACCTTCATGGCTGAGAAACAATACGCCCGTTTTGAAATGCCCCTGAAATCGTTTAACCCTTTAAAAAAAATCGACCGCTCAGGTCCGGAAAAAACGTTATTGGTTCACTTGCAATCTTTACCGTCTGACAAAAAGAATTTGCCCACAGAATTTTTGGTTTATTTGATTGACATCACGGATCGTAAAAATCTGGAGATGCAGTTTTCGCAATCCCAGAAAATGCAGGCTGTGGGTCAATTGGCGGGCGGGATTGCCCATGATTTCAATAACTTGCTAACGGCCATCAGTGGTTTTTGTGATTTGTTGTTGCAGCGCCATATTGCCGGGGATCCCTCGTTTGCCGATATCAACCATATTCACCAAAATGCTAAACGGGCCACGGCCCTGGTGCGTCAATTGTTGGCGTTTTCGCGTCAGCAAAAACTTGAACTACAGGTCCTTAAGGTTCCTGACGCCATTGCGGAAATTACCCATTTGCTACAAAGGCTGATTGGCGAATCGATCCAGCTGGATGTTCAGCATGTACGGGAAGTCTGGACCATCCGCGCCGATAAAACGCAGCTGGAACAAGTGATTGTGAATTTATGTGTCAATGCCCGTGATGCCATGGATAACGGGGGATCCTTGTTGTTAAGGACGGAAAACATCACGTTAGCGGAACCGCTGAATGTCGGTAACGATACAACGCCGGCGGGGGATTACGTCACTCTCAGCGTGACGGATACGGGTAAGGGCATTGACCCTGCCCATTTAAATAAAATTTTTGATCCGTTTTTTTCCACAAAAGACGTGGGCTCGGGCACCGGTTTGGGGCTGGCCACCGTGTATGGGATTGTTCGGCAAAGCGGGGGGATTATTGCTGTGAACAGCACCCTGGGGCGGGGCACAACCTTTAAAATTTATTTGCCCCGTTATACAGGGCCAGAGCGCGTGGCCGAAACGGTGGTTGAGGAAAAAACCGGCGATTTAACCGGCATGGGCACCATTTTGCTGGTGGAGGATGAAGATCCTGTGCGGATTTTTAGCTCTCGTGTTTTGAAAAATAAGGGATATACGGTCATTGAGGCCCGCAGTGGCGACGTGGCCCTGCAAATTTTGCAAAATGAACCGGATTTGAAAATTGATCTTTTGCTGACCGATGTCATGATGCCTGTCATTGATGGCCCAACGCTGATTGAAATCATGCGCAAAAAAGACCCCAATTTGAAAGTGATCTGTGTTTCCGGCTACGCCGAAGAAAGTATTCGCAAAAAACTGGAAAGCCTGGATCACGTTTCTTTTATTGCCAAACCCTTTAGCTTGAAACAACTGGCGGGGACTGTTAAAACGGTTTTGGAATGTTAAAAAAAAGGCGAAAAAAAGCCATGAAGGCCGCGCTGTCCTTATTTTTCCTGATGTTGACGCTCTCTGGTGGGGTGATGGCGGCCCCCAATGCCGTGATGGCAGTGACTGTGGGACCCAAATCTGTTCAGATGACGTTTTTGGAAAAAACCAAGCCAGAAATGCGCGTTTTCACCCTGAATAACCCAGATCGTCTGGTCATTGATTTAAAAAACACCGCCTGGAATGCCAAGGACCCTTCGTTATCCAAAGGGGGGGTGGTGACGGGATTTCGTCGGGCGAAAAATAGCGCGGAAACCTATCGCCTGGTTTTTGATTTGGTGGGCTCGGCCTCGGTTGATGCGGGGTATCGTCCCCCTGTTTTGACCCTTTCCTTTTCCAAAGTCCGTCCTGTGACTCGCTCTGTGGCGGAAAAAACCATCAAAACACCTGCCAGCACGCCGCCCCGTCCGTCTCAAATCGCAAGAAATGATAAACCCGCTGCGACGACGTTGATGAAGCCAGAGGAAAAGGCTCTGCTTCCTGTGGCTTTATCACGGCTTGAGGCCGTTAAAGCCAAAGAAAAAATGCCTTCTTCCCAAGGCGAAACAGCCTCTTCCCCAACGGTTGTAGAGGCGGAGTCTGTTCCAGAACCCGTCGCGGGTGAAAAAACAAAAGCTCCCCCTTCGCCCCCCTCCGCCAAAAATCCCATCGTGATTGTATTGGATCCGGGCCATGGGGGGAAAGATCCCGGCGCCAGGGGAAAACGGGGCACCCAGGAAAAGGATCTGGTGCTGAAAGCCGCTCAGGAACTGGCGGCAGCCTTTCGGGAAATACCAGGGTACAAGGTCGTTTTAACCCGCAATGGCGATAGTTACGTCCCTTTGAGAGGACGCATTGATATTGCGCGCTCGGCCCAGGCGGATTTGTTTATTTCTTTGCATGCGGATTCGGCTGTGAATGCCGATGCCACGGGCATGTCCGTTTATACGCTCTCTGAGCGGGCCTCGGACCGGGAGGCCGCCAAGCTGGCCAATAAAGAAAATCAATCGGACATTATCGCCGGCGTTGATTTGTCGGGTGAATCTGAGGATGTGAGCAACATTTTGATTGATCTGGTTCAGCGGGGCACCATGAATGCCTCGGCTGAGTATGCCACGCGGTTGGTGATGGCCCTTTCATCGTCCATCAAACTGAAATACGAATCGCACCGTTTTGCGGGGTTTGTGGTGTTAAAGGCCCCGGATGTCCCCTCTGTCTTGATTGAAATGGGCTATTTATCAAACCCCAAAGAAGAGTGGCTGTTGGTTCAAAAAAGCCACCGCGAGAAATTAGTCAAGGGGATTGTGGCGGCGACTCAGGCTTATTTTAAAGACCATCCCAAAAATCCCCAACATGTATCGTGGCAGCCCTAAATGAGTATGCGTCGTTTTTTGATCCTTGGTCTCTCCGTGATGCTGTCTTTGACCATGGTGGGGGCTGTGGCGGCGGGGATTGGTTATGTGTATTTCAGCCGGAATTTGCCGGACCATGAGGCCCTGAAACAATACACTCCAAAAATCACCACGCGGCTTTATGCGGCTGATGGGCAGATGATTACGGAATATGCGGAGCAGCGCCGGGTTTTTGTGCCCTATGGCATGATGCCCCCCCTGGTGATTCAGGCGTTTTTGGCATCGGAAGATGCAGCGTTTTTCCACCATAAAGGGGTGAGTTTTCGGGGCGTAATGCGGGCGGCTTTCCTGAATGCCTGGTCCTGGGTCAATGATACGGGCCGTCGCCAGGGGGCGTCCACCATTACCCAACAGGTGGCCAAGAATTTTTTGGTGGGCAATGAAAAATCCTTGGAACGTAAGGTTAAGGAAGCCATCGTCGCCTTTCGCATCGAGCGGGCCCTGTCCAAAGAAACGATTTTAGAGCTGTACCTCAATGAAATTTACTTTGGCCTCGGCAGTTACGGCATTGGCAGCGCGGCCCAGCGATATTTTGGGAAGGCGTTAACGGAGCTAACCCCCGATGAGGCCGCGTTTCTGGCGGCCCTGCCCAAGGCCCCCAGCAATTATCATCCCGTAAAAAACCATGATGCGGCCCTGGCCCGGCGAAACTGGGTTCTTTTTCGTATGGGCGAAATCGGGGTTTTAAAACCTGATGAGGTTATTTTTTACCAGAAAAAACCTCTCCTCCCCCCCAAGGAAGTCACCCTTTCCTATGTCAATGCCCCCTATTTTGCTGAGGATATTCGTCGGGATCTGGTGGACCGGTATGGATCTCAGGTCTTGTATACAGGCGGATTATCCGTGCGAACAACCCTAAACCCCATGATGCAGGACGAGGCGCACAAGGCCCTGATGCGCGGCGCCGTGGCCTTTGATCGTCGGGCTCGGGCGTGGCATGGGGTGGTGGGGCGCGCTCCTTCCCTTCCCCAGGCGTGCCAGGATCAAACCTCCCCCACCTGTTGGGCCCATTATCCCCATGCCTTTGCCCGTTTGGGATGGACATTGTTTTATATAGAATCTGTTGAAAAAACTGAGATTTCAGGCGCAACCGAAGATGGATTACGCCTGACCCTGCCCCGCTCGGCCCTGGCCTGGAAAATGAAGGCCGCAAAAAAAGCCGGCCAGCCCTTTACGCCCATTGCGTCTTTCCAGGATATTTTTTCCCCAGGCGATGTGATTTGGATTGCGCAAAATGAGGAGGCTAAGGCCCCGGATACACTCGCGCCAGAGGATAAGACCGCTCCTGTAAAAATACCATCTGCCCCAACATGGGCCATTCAACAGGTACCCAAAGTCAACGGCGCCATGATGGCCCTGGATCCCCACACGGGCCGGGTTTATGCCATGGTGGGGGGAACGTCCTTTGATGGCAGCGAATTTAACCGCGCCACCCAGGCCACGCGCCAGCCGGGCTCGTCGTTTAAGCCCTTTGTCGCCCTGGCCGCCATGGAATCGGGCTATGCCCCCAACAGTCGTTTATTGGACGCCCCAGTGGTCATGGAAATCTTGGGTGCCGATCAGGATCGCATCTGGAAACCCAGCAACTATTCCGGTGATTTTTATGGCTTAACCACCATCCGTCGCGGCATTGAATTATCCCGAAACCTGATGACCGTGCGTTTGGCCCTGGCCATGGGATTAAAGCCCATTCAGGACGTTGCCCATCGTTTTGGGGTTTACGATAAAATGCCGCCCTATTATTCGTCGGTTCTGGGGTCCAATGAAACGACCCTTTTAAAAATGACCCAGGCCTATGCCGAATTGGTCAATGGCGGAAAGAAAATCCATCCGTCACTGGTGGACCGGATTCAGGACCGTTATGGAAAAACCATTTTTCGTCACGATGATCGCGCCTGTGCCGATTGTTTAAATCAAACCTGGCAACAGCAGGATCCCCCTATCTTGCCGGATACTCGGGAAACCCTCGCAGACCCCCGCCAGGTTTATCAGGTGGTGAGTATCCTCAGTGGTGTTGTCGCCCGGGGAACGGGGGCCAAAATTGGGGCGGCGTTCCCGGGTTATGCCTTGGCGGGAAAAACAGGGACGACGAATGACAGCCGGGATGTTTGGTTTATGGGTTTTTCGCCGGATTTGGTGGTGGGGGTTTATTTTGGATATGATCAGCCCCAAACCCTGGGGCGCAAAGAAACCGGGGGCAGTGTGGCCGTTCCTGTGTTCATTGACTTTATGAAGAAAATTTTGCCCACCATGCCGTCTGTGCCGTTTCGGATGCCCGCCGGTATTCGTTTGGTTTCCACGGATTTAAACTCCGGCGTGGTGGTGCCGCCGGATACGCCGGGCAGCATTGTTGAGGCCTTTATTCCCGGCCAAGACCTGGAACAAAAAACCGTTGAGGTCCCCGGCGATTCCACGGGAGGAGACGTTCCCGGAGGATCCCTGGACACCCCAGACAGTCTGGATGGGATTTATTGATGGGAACCCCTCAAAACCATAATTTTTCGTCATTGCGAGGAGCAAAGCGACGAAGCAATCCAGGGTTTCCAGGAGTTTTGGGCTTTCTGGATTGCTTCGCTGCGCTCGCAATGACGATCAATAAGGGTTGCAGGATGGGTTATTCCGCCCTTCCTTGCTTTATTCGCGCCCTATTTTTATGCCTTATCTTGGGAAGTACAACCTCTTTAACCGCCCATGCGGGGGGACCCAGCCTGATTCGGGACGCTGAGATCGAATCGGTCCTGCGGGATTTCTGCACCCCTGTGTTTGAGGCCGCGGGCCTGCATCCCCAAAGCATTCGGATTTTTATTGTCAATGACCCGGCCGTGAATGCCTTTGTGGCGGGGGGACAGAATATCTTTTTTCATACGGGGTTGCTGCTGAAAGCCAAGCGCGCCGATGAAGTCATCGGGGTTATGGCCCACGAGGTCGGCCATATTTCCGGGGGGCATTTGGCCCGCACCAAGGATCAGCTGGATAAACTCAGCACGCCCCAGATTTTAACCTATGTTTTGGGCACCACCACTGCAATTCTATTGGGCAGCCCGGAGGTTGGCTTTGCCATCTTAAGCGGCGGTGCCCAGCTCACCATGCAAAATTTTCTGCAGTATACCCGAACCCAGGAACGCGCTGCGGATGCCGCCGCTGTGACGATTTTGGAGCGTTTAAAACTTTCTCCTGAGGGGTTGTATGATTTCCTCAATAACCTGTCCATATCCAACCAATGGCGGGAAGAGGGCAACCCGTACATGCGCACCCACCCCACCGACACCGAGCGGCTGAATTTTTTAGAGCAGGCCATTGCGAAATCCCCCTATCGCGGCGTGCGCAGCACCCAGCGCCAGGATGATCAATTGGCTTTCGTGCGGGGAAAATTAACGGGGTTTCTGACACCCGATGGCGAATTAAAAAAACTACCTGCTAACGATAAAATCCTGGATGCCCGCTATGCCCGGGCCATTGGGGATTATCGGGAACACCTGGTGGATCAGGGACGTTTGGGTATGCAGGGCTTGATTGCCACCTATCCCTGGCATCCCTATATTTTTGATACCATTGGCCAGCTGGAGGCCATGAACGGTAATGCTGAAAAAAGTTTTCTCGCCTATCAAAAAGCGCATCAGGCGGTGCCCTTTAATGCCCTGATTCGTTTATCGCTGGGCAATGCGTATCTTGAGCGTGCCAAAACAGAAAAGAAAACGGAATTTTATCAAAAAGCCGAGGAACACCTAGCCTTTGTCACCCAAAAAGAACCCTACAACACCCTGGCCTGGCGTTCGCTGAGCATTGCCCAGGCAGGTCTGGGGAAAAAAGGCTTGGCCGAGCTCTCTCTGGCCGAAATGGCTTTGCTCAGCAATGACCTTCGTCAGGCCGATATTCATATTCAGCGGGCGGCCCTAACCCTGAAAGCCGGGGACGAGGGCTGGATCAAACTGCAAGATCTTAGGGAAGCCCAAAAAACCGCCAAAGAGGAAAAGAGGAAGCGGTAGATCTTGTCTTAAGTACCCCTCAAACATCATGCTCCAGCACAAAATGGGTGGGGATGATATCGCCCTGCAGGCATGTGGCCTCAATCAGGCTGAGCAAAAAGGCCCACAGTAAACGATGGGCCGTCGCATCACCATGACGCCGGAGTTCCAAAACATGATCATCTAAGGAGGCACGTAGCAACTTACACGTGCGGGCCATGTCTTTGGGATAAGCCTTTTGTTCCCGCACCCGCAGATAATTTTTTTTGATGTGGGGCAACAAGGTAATCTCCGAGAAAAAACGCGCGTCTTCATAGGCCATGAAAGACCAAAGGCCGGGCTCGTTCTTATTTTTTAACGTTCGTTCTTTGCCCCCTTGCTCCTTGGCCGATAAACACACCTGTAAAATAATACGGCCCTCGGGGCGCAGCATGTCCTTGAGTTTATAGAAAAAATACTCCCACTGCGGGGCGGGGATCACTTCCAGAAGATGATTCACAACGATAAAATCGTAACGCCCTTGCAGGGCTGGAAAGTCAAAAGCCTCCGCCGTCACGCGTTTGTCAAAACCGCGCACCTGCATTTCCTTTTGCACCGTCTGTTTTTGCAAATGGCCATGGGTTAAGCAATGCAAACGGCTGTTGGGACTGTTTTCCGCAAAAAACGCCGGAAACGATCCCATGGTCTGCCCAACATACAAAACATGATCATAATCCCTCAAAACCATGGCATCACATATGGCGTGATAACGGCCCTCCAGCGCCTGATCCAGCGTTTCCACCAAACCATCGAAAAATCCGGCCCCAAAAGATATCCTTTTGCCCATCCACACAGACAAAAAATCAGGGTGATGGGTGGACAGGGGGTAACGTCGTTGAGACGCCGTGGTGTGCGTGGATTTTGGGGGGGGGAGAGTCCTTAAGAGACGTTTATTGCTCGCAAGCAAATAAATCAACAAACCAATGTTATCGCTGGTGATGTCGCCGCGCATCCAGGCCTGAAAAAAAGCGATGCTTCCCCCTTTTAAAAGAGAGGCATACACCTCTGGCGTGCGAACAAACAGTTTGGCCGTCACCCCAGGCAGGGCCCCGCGCAGGGTTTCATGAACATTGCCCTGTTCCGTCAGGTGCAGCGTGCCCATATCCAGGCAAGAGGCCAAAAGCGTCAAACACTCAGCGCGGGGATCAGGGGTGGTCATGGGGCCTCCGGCGGTTGATAGTTTTCATCATGCTTGGCCAAAACGCGGGTGGCCAAAAACACATCCTTAGGTCCAAACGTCCCATCCACAATGGCCCCCTGCCCCACCCGAAACAGATCCGGCATAATGCCATTATAATGCACAATAATATGAGTCCCTTGATCCGACAAGGTAAAGATATGGCTTTGTCCCCGCGCCTGCCAATCGGTGACTAACCCCCCCATGCGGTACGAACGCCCCGGCTGATGATCCCCCGCATCGCTGGGTTTTGTGTAATAGAGTAAGCTATCCTGATTATAAAAGAGTCCCAAAAAGGCGATCCCTGATAGGGCCAAAAGGCTGATCATCAGGGCAATCAGGCGAATGTGTTTGGGTTTCATGCGCATACTACAGGGGCCCTAGGAGGCGCGGCGGGCGGGTGCAGCATAAAAAAGACCCTCGCCCCGCCCCGCTGCCCTTTTCATCAATGCACCGGTTCTTCCGTGGGTTGATAGATCTCACTGCCGGCCTCGCGAAATTTCTGGGACATGTCATGCATGCCCTTTTTGGCGTATTCCCGGACTTCCTGGGTGATTTTCATGGAACAAAATTTGGGGCCGCACATGGAACAAAAATGGGCGACCTTGTGGGCCTCTTTGGGCAGGGTTTCGTCGTGATAGGCCCGGGCCGTGTCGGGATCCAGGGACAAATTGAACTGATCCTGCCACCGGAAATCAAACCGCGCCTGGGATAACATGTCGTCCTGCCAGTGGGCGCTGGGGTGGCCCTTGGCCACATCGGCGGCGTGGGCGGCGATTTTATAGGTAATGACGCCGACCTTGACATCGTCACGGTTGGGCAGCCCCAGGTGTTCCTTGGGCGTGACATAACACAGCATGGCGGTGCCGAACCATCCGATCATGGCCGCCCCAATACCGCTGGTGATGTGATCATACCCGGGGGCAATGTCCGTGGTGAGGGGCCCCAAGGTATAAAACGGCGCGTCATGGCAGAGCTTTTGCTGATGTTCCATGTTGATTTTAATTTTGTGCATGGGCACGTGCCCGGGCCCCTCCACCATCACTTGGCAATCATAGTCCCAGGCGATTTTGGTGAGTTCCCCCAGCGTTTCCAATTCCCCAAACTGCGCGGCATCGTTGGCATCGGCGGCGCATCCCGGGCGCAGGCCATCACCCAGGGAAAAGCTAACATCGTATTGCCGCAAAATCTCGCAAATGTCCCGAAAATGGGTGTAAAGGAAATTTTCCTGATGATGGGCCAAACACCACTTGGCCATGATGGATCCGCCCCGGCTGACAATGCCCGTAATACGATCGGCGGTTAAGGGAACATACCGCAGCAAAACCCCCGCGTGAATCGTAAAGTAATCAACGCCTTGTTCACACTGTTCAATCAGGGTATCGCGGTACAGATCCCATGTTAAGTCCTCCGCCACACCGCCGACTTTTTCCAGCGCCTGATAAATAGGCACGGTGCCGATGGGCACAGGGGAATTGCGTAAAATCCATTCCCGAATGGTATGAATGTTGCGCCCGGTGGAGAGATCCATGACAGTATCAGCCCCCCAGCGAATGGCCCACACCATTTTTTCGACTTCTTCCCCCACGGAAGACGTCACCGCGGAATTGCCGATGTTGGCGTTGATTTTCACCAGAAAGTTCCGCCCGATGATCATGGGCTCAACTTCGGGGTGGTTGATGTTGCAGGGAATAATGGCGCGACCGGCGGCGACTTCGGCGCGAACAAACTCACCGGTGATGACGGTGGGGAAGGTGGCCCCAAAGCCCTCACCATCTGCCGCGCGAAAATCGGTTTTGACCTGGGCACGGGCCAGGTTTTCCCGGGCGGCAATATACTGCATTTCCGGGGTGATGATGCCGGCCTTGGCATAGGCCATTTGGGTCACGGCCTTTTCGTTTGTCTTCGCCCGCAGGGGCTGGTGCGTGACGGGAAAGGACTCAACGCGCTGTTTTTCCGAAACAAACCCATTATCCGCCGGTTGGATCGTGCGCCCGGTATAGGATGCTACGTCACCGCGTTCCTTAACCCAAGATTCCCGGAAACGGGGCAGGCCCGCATTAATATCAATGGTGACGGATGTATCTGTATAGGGCCCCGAGGTATCATAAACCCGAAAAACAGGGGCCTCTGCCCCCACGCTGAGTTCAATTTCACGAAAGGGAACCGTCAGGTTAGAGGTGCCCTCAACAGGCAAATAAACTTTCTTGGATCCTGCAATGGGACCTGTGGTTACGGGTATGGTCATGGTATCCTCTGTTGCCACCTTGGGCTATGAACCTACCCAGAAACAGGGATTTTGGCAAGGGGTGATGTTGATGGGGTGATGTTGATGGGTTATTTAAGGGGGAGACAGGGGGGATGGGGAGTTACCAATTTTCATTATGGACAACGCCCCCTTTCATCGCAAAAAGAAACTGGAGGCCTTGGCGGCCCAGGCAAGCTGCTCGATTCTCTGGCTGCCGTCCTACGCCCCTGATCTGAATAAAATTGAAAACTCTTGGGCCACCATCAAACATTATGCCAGAAAATTCCTGGCACGATCCGGCGCAACCCTAAAATGGGCCATCCTCAGAGCCATCGCAACCTTCCAAAAAAAACTAACCTTAGTGGGGCAGGCAATATCTCTTGCCCCCCCTATTAAACCCCTGTAAACAAGGATTCTGTTGTTCGATTATGCGTGGGTATCGCTATGGTGCTCTTCCTTGATCCTTTGGAAAAAGCGGTTTTTCAGTTGCAGGCGGGCTTGAGCATTGCTGAGGCCTCCCCCAGCGATTTGTATCGTGATGGGGTGATTCAACGTTTTGAGTATACGATGGATTTGGCATGGAAAACCCTGCGCCGCGTTTTGTTGCAGTGTTTTGATGTTCAAGAATGGGATTTGCGGGCCAAAAAAGATATTTTTCGTGAAGCCGCCCGTTTATCCCTGATTGAGGATGCCGAAGCCTGGATTGGCCATTACGAAGCCCGCAACCAGACCTCTCACGATTATAATCAGGATAAAGCCGAGATGGTTTATAATCGGGCCAAGCTTTTTTTGGGGGATGTGCAGGCGCTGTTGAGGGTTTTGCACCGTGTCCCTTGATGTTCGCCGCGATCATTTGGTGTTGATTCAAACGGTGTTGCGCGCCCATGTCCCATCGGCCATAGTGCGGGCCTTTGGCTCCCGCGTTCGGGGAGAGAGCCGCCCCACATCGGATCTGGATTTATGCCTGGATCATTCCGTACCTCTCAGCTTTGAAACTCTGGCCGCCCTTCGGGATGCCTTTGCGGAATCCAATTTACCCTACAAAGTGGATGTCCTGGATTGGCAGGGCTTAGACCCAGTTTTTCAATCCCTTATTCAAAAAGACAGCGTTGTTATTCAAGGGCAGGACTTTTTTTAACACCCCCTAAACGAAAGAAAACAAAAAACCCCATTTAAGGTTTTGCTAAAGAGATGCATGTTAGGGTATAAAGAGAAAAAACCAGGACGTGTTCTGTTATGTCGAAAAAAGCTGATAGCAAAGAAACTCTCTATTGTTCCTTTTGTGGGAAGAGCCAGCACGAGGTCAAAAAACTGATCGCGGGACCCAACGTGTTCATTTGTAATGAATGCGTGGATCTGTGTACTGATATTATTCGCGAAGAAACGGGCGTTCCTTTGCTGAAAAGCAAAGACGGCGGCGTTCCGTCCCCGCGCGAGATCCAAACGGTTTTGGATGATTATGTCATTGGCCAGAACCGGGCCAAACGGGTTTTGTCTGTGGCGGTTCACAACCATTATAAACGCATTGGCCATACCGGATCCCAAAGTGAGGTCGAGCTGGCCAAATCCAACATTATGCTCATCGGCCCCACGGGATGCGGAAAAACCTTGTTGGCCCAAACATTGGCCCGGATTATTGATGTTCCCTTTACCATGGCCGATGCCACAACCTTAACGGAGGCGGGTTATGTCGGGGAAGATGTGGAAAACATCGTCTTAAAGCTGCTCCAGGCCGCTGACTATAATATAGAGCGCGCCCAGCGGGGGATCGTTTACATTGATGAGGTGGATAAAATCTCGCGCAAGTCCGACAACCCGTCCATCACCCGGGATGTTTCCGGTGAAGGGGTTCAGCAGGCTTTGCTGAAATTGATGGAAGGCACCGTCGCCTCTGTCCCGCCCCAAGGGGGACGCAAGCACCCGCAACAGGAATTTTTACAGGTGGATACCTCCAACATCTTGTTCATTTGCGGGGGTGCGTTTTCGGGGCTGGAAAAAATCATTGCCCAGCGGGGCAAGGGATCCGGTATTGGTTTTGGATCCGATGTTCGCGCCCCGGATGAGCGCCGCGTTGGTGATGTGATGAAAGAGGTTGAGCCTGAGGACCTAGTCAAATACGGCCTGATCCCTGAGTTTATCGGCCGTATGCCGGTGATTGCCACCCTGGAAGATCTGGACGAAAAAGCCCTGATTCAAATTTTGACTGAGCCCAAAAATGCTCTGGTCAAGCAATATCAGGAACTTTACCGCATGGAAAATGTGGTATTGACGTTTACCGATTCTGCCTTAGTTGCCATTGCCAAAAAAGCCAACAAGCGCAAAACCGGCGCCCGGGGACTGCGTTCGATTATGGAGGCCGTGTTGCTGGATTCCATGTTTGATCTGCCTGATATCAAGGATGTTCACGAAATTGTCGTGAATGATGATGTGATTGAGGGGAAAAGCGAACCCATCAAAGTGATTTCCAGTGGCGATGGTGACACCCACGAAAAAAAACATCGTCCCAAACCCGCCAAAACACAATAAGGTTTTTTATATAAAGGTTTTTACATAATGCGTATCTGGGCTGATCGAGGGGGGACGTTCACGGATATTGTCTGTCTTCATGACGATGGACAGATTGAGGTTAAAAAAATCCTATCAGACAACCCCGATCACTATGACAATGCCCTGGTGCGCGGTATTCGTCTTTTGCAGCCCCCTTCGGGATCCCAAAAAACCACAGAAATCCGTCTGGGCACAACCCTGGCCACCAATGCCCTGTTAGAGCGCAAAGGATACCCCGTTGTTTTTCTGACAAATCAGGGGTTTGGATCGGCCCTAAGCATCGGTGATCAGGCCAGGCCATCCCTGTTTTCCCGTAAGGTTCACGATCGTACCCACGTTTATGACCATGTGTTGGAAATTCAGGGGCGTATCAGCGCAGGGGGTGAAGAAATTGCGCCCTTAGCAGAAGAGGCAACGCGAGAGGCCCTGAAAAAAATACGGGACGAAAGTGGCTGCGCCACCATGGCCATTGCCCTGATTCACAGCCTGAAAAACCCCAAACACGAAACCACCGTGGGACAATGGGCGCGGGAAGCCGGCTTTAGCCACGTTTATCTTTCCCACCAAGTCGCCCCCCAAACGGGATGGTGTGCCCGGGCCAGCACAACATTGTTAGAGGCCTACCTTACCCCTGCCCTGGCCGTCTATGTCCGGACGCTGCGCAAAGATATTGATAATACCCCTTTACGGCTGATGCAGTCCCACGGGGGGCTGGTAGAGTCTTCGGACGTTCGGGGGGCGCGCAGTTTGCTTTCGGGGCCGGCGGGGGGATTGTTTGGGGCGATTGAGGCGGCCAGGGCCGCAGGTCTTTCTAAAATCATCACCTTTGACATGGGCGGAACATCGGCGGATGTGGCCCGTTTTGAGGGAACGCTGGACCGCCGCTATCAAACCATGATTCAGGGAATGCCTTTGGCGGCCCCGACGCTGTCCATTGATACCATTGCCGCGGGCGGCGGGTCCCGTTTGCATATCACCGAGGGACGGTTTCAAGTGGGCCCCGATTCTGCCGGATCCCACCCCGGGCCCGCGTGTTATCGTAAGGGGGGACCCGCAACCTTAACCGATGCCAATGTTGTTTTGGGCAAAATCCAACCCGCGTTTTTTCCCCGTATTTTTGGGGACAATGGCCATGAAAGCCTGGATAAAGAGGCGGCTGAACAGGCATTGTCCGAGCTGATTCTCTTGCAACCGAGCGAAGGGGTCCCCCATGATCTGGCGGCGGTGGCGGCAGGTTTTGTGGATGTGGCCGTTCATGCCATGGCGCGGGCCATTCATAAACTCTCGGTGGCCCGGGGGTTTGACGTGCGTCAATATGCCCTGTGTGCTTTCGGCGGGGCAGGGGGGCAACATGCCTGTTTGGTGGCGGAGGCCTTGGGCATTAAAAAAATTCTTATCCACCGTTTTTCCAGCGTTCTTTCGGCCTTTGGCATGGGGATTGCGCCTGAGTCGGTTTTGGAATCGCGGTATCTGTCTGTTGCCTGCGCCGATTTAGGCGATAAGGCTCTTTTTGCGCATTACACATCCTTGGCCGCCCTGGCCCAAAACAAACTTTCCCTTCATCTACCCGCCAATAGTCCGATCCAGGTCTCTGCGATCCTGCAAATGCACTATCAGGGAAGCGACACTTGCCTGGATATTCCCTATGATACCCATGACAGCCTGGAAACCCTTCAGGATGCGTTTCATCGTGCCCACCGCAACCTCTTTGGTATGACGGATCACGATACGCCGGTGATGTTAAAAACCATCATTCTTGAGGCCCACCATATGCCGGCGTCCCCCGCTTTACCCATCAAAAAAGCCCTGAACCAGGCCCTGCCCCCCATGGACCATCAGGCCATGTACAGCAAAGGCCAGTGGCATAAGGTTCCCCTTTATGAATTTCCGTCTCTGAATCCCGGTCAAACCGTCGTGGGCCCGGCGCTGTTGCTGGATCATGATACCAGCGTGGTGGTTGAGGCCGGCTGGACCTCCATTGCCGATGAAACAGGGGGTCTGATTCTGCAAGATACCCGGGGGAGGACCCAAATCGAGGCCAAGCCGCCCTTAACGCATCCCGATCCGGCCTTTTTAGAAATTTTCCATCACCTTTTTTCCTCGGTGGCTGAGGATATGGGCGAAACCCTGGCCAAAACGGCCCGTTCGGTAAACATCAAGGAACGTCGTGATTTTTCATGTGCTGTTTTTGATCAAAAAGGAAATCTGATTGCCAACGCCCCCCATGTGCCCGTACATTTGGGATCCATGGGGGCCAGCGTACGGGCGGTTATTGACAGCGGTTTGTCCATGAACCCCATGGATGCCTTTATCACCAACGATCCCTATCAGGGGGGTACTCATCTGCCCGACATTACCGTCATCACCCCTGTGTTTGTTGACGGTATCGTGCGTTATTTCGTTGCCAGTCGGGGACATCATGCCGATGTGGGGGGAATCACGCCTGGATCCATGCCCGCCAGCAGTGTGCATATTGATGAGGAAGGCGTGCTGATTCCCCCTCAAAAACTGGTGGATCAAAAAGTTTTTCAGGCGGACGCTCTGCGGGCGTTGTTATCCAAACCCCCTCACCCCGCCAGAAACATTGATCAAAATTTGGCGGACTTACGGGCCTCTGTGGCGGCCAATCGGGCGGGGGTAAAAGCTTTACGGGATATCGTCGAGACTTACGGCGCGGATACTGTCGATGCCTATATGGGGTTTATTTTGGAAAATGCTGAGAAGCACGTGGCCACAGTCTTAAGCCACCAACCCCCAGGATCCGCCACCCTGACCCACGACAATGGATCTGTGGTGACGGTAAAGGTTTCCCCTGATCCAAAAACAAAACGCCTGTGCATTGATTTTTCCGGCACCAGCCCTGCGGGACAGCATAATCTGAATGCGCCTTTGGCGGTGACGCGGGCGTGTGTTTTGTATGTTTTGCGCTCTTTGGTGCATGATGATATTCCCCTTAATGATGGGTGTTTGCGGGCTGTTGATATGATTGTCCCGGAAGGGAGCCTTCTTAATCCCCCCTATCCCCACGCGGTGAGTGCTGGGAATGTGGAAACATCTCAGCTGGTTGTGGATGCGCTGCTGTTGGCGCTGGGGGTTCAGGCCGGCAGTCATGGGACCATGAACAATGTTTCTTTCGGCAATGAAACCCATCAATACTATGAAACTTTGGCCGGCGGCGGCGGAGCTGGTCCTGACTTTAACGGATCAACGGGCTACCAATGTCATATGACCAATTCCCGGTTAACGGATGTTGAGATTTTAGAGGAGCGCTTTCCTGTTCGCGTCTGGAAACTCGCCGTTGCTGAGAATACCGGTGGTTCAGGCCAGTATCACGGCGGAAATGGCATTATCCGGGATCTTGAATTTTTAGAGCCTCTGGCGGTGTCCTTAATCACCAACAACCGTCAGCAAAGCCCCCAGGGTCTGGGCGGAGGAGACAGCGGGAAACCCGGCATCAACAGCCTTGAGCAATCCGGACAATCCCCCAGAATCCTCCCCGGATGCTGCACCGTTTCTGTTCAGGCTGGGGATCATATTATTCTTCAGACCCCTGGTGGGGGGGGGGGGGGGGAGGCAGGTGCCAGGTGACAGGTGACAGGAAAAAAGAGTGCGGGAGCCGCGTTCGGCCCACAAGGAAAAGGCTCCCACCCAGCAGAATTTATCCCCCGCCTCAAGGGTACGCTTCGCCTCGCACCAAAAAAGACCGCCCCTTCGGGGCTTTGCTACGCAACTTTTTTGGCGTCTCACCCTTGACCCGGGGGACAAATCCTGCTGCCCCACCCCGCCTTTTCCCTTCCTTCGGAAGGGCTCACACCGCAAAAAACGTCTGGCCAATCTCTTGATCCAAAACGTTAATATGGTTTTGAAAGGTGTCAATAAATTCGTGCATACCCTGGTTTAAGACGCTTTCCATGGTGGCGTCCGCCAAAAAAGACCGAATGCCCGACATGGCAAACTCAATATCGGTGTCCCTGCCGGTGGTGGCCACGATGCTGTGCAGGGACCGCGCCGCCTGATGGGTGCAACGCACGATGGACCGGGGGAAATGGGGATGAAAGATCAAAAAATCGGCAACGTTTTTATAGTTAATGGTGTGATGTTGCTTTAAGTACATCTCAAAGGCACTGACGGATTTTAACACCGCGCTCCATTCCACCGCATCATAGGGGGAATCGACATAGTCCAAACTGGGCAACAGCAGAAAATATTTTACATCCAAAATGCGGGCCGTTTTATCGGCGCGCTCCAGCATTCGGCCCAGGTCGGCAAAGTGCCAGGCTTCGTTATGGGTCATGGTGTCTTCCAACAGGCCTGTAAAGACATAACCAGCGCGCCGAATAGAAAGATAAAAATCCTGCAAATCCCCAATTTTGCGACGCTTGGCCTGTTTTTGGGTTAAATGATGAACATCATTAATGGCCATCCACAAATCGGACGATAAAATTTCCCGCACCGTTCGGGCGTTATCCCGGGCGCGATGAATACAGGACAAAATGGAATTGGGGTTTTCCTCATCAAAGGTCAAAAAATGCAAAACATTTTTTTCGTTATAGTCATCATAACGACGTTTAAAATCATCATCATCACCCGAGGCCGCCACCAGGGGCGCCCAACGGCCGGTATCATGTTCCAACCCCAAATCCAACATCAGGTGGATATTGACATGGATAAAGCGCGCCACGTTATCGGCCCGCTCTAAATAACGGCTCATCCAATAAACAGCGTTGGCCACCCGACTCAGCATCGTTTAATCCCCCAAAATCCAGGTGTCTTTGCTGCCACCGCCCTGGGAGGAATTGACCACCAAAGATCCCTTCACCAAAGCCACACGGGTGAGCCCCCCGGGCAAAACAAACACATCATCGCCGGACAATATATAGGGGCGAAAATCAACATGGCGGCCCTCGATGCCCTCCGGCGTTAAGGTGGGGGCGCGGGAGAGGGAGAGGGTGGGCTGGCCAATATAATCACGGGGGTTGGCGGCAATGGCGTTTGCAAATGTCGCGCGTTCCTCCGCCGTGGATTTGGGGCCAATGAGCATGCCGTAGCCGCCGGAAAGATTCACGGCCTTCACCACCAGTTTTTCCAGATTGTCCAAAACATACTGGCGGTGCTGATCATCGGAACAAAGATACGTTGGCACGTTGGGAATGATGGCCTCTTCCCCCAAATAATACCGAATCATGGCGGGGACATAGGCGTAAATGGCTTTATCATCGGCCACACCCGTACCTGGCGCGTTGGCCAGGGCCACGTTGCCTTTCCAGTAGCAATCCATAATACCCGGGACCCCCAGCAAAGAATCCGGACGAAACGCCAGGGGATCCAGAAAAATATCGTCAATACGGCGATAGATCACATCGACTTTTTTCAAACCGCGCGTGGTTTTTAGCCAGACATAATCATCCGCCACGGTCAAATCGGACCCTTCCGCCAGAAAAACCCCCATTTGCTGGGCCAAAAACGCATGCTCAAAATAAGCAGAATTGTACATACCCGGGGTGAGAACGACGACGGTGGGATCCTCAGCCTCAGAAAGTTGGCGCAGCATTTGATACAGCTGGTTGGGATAATTGGACACGGGACGAACCCGCATGGCCTCAAACGCCCGGGGAAAGGTCCGTTTTTGCATGGTTCGATTTTCCAGGACATAGGAAATGCCGGACGGACAACGCACGTTGTCCTCCAGCACATAAAACGTCCCCGATTCATCCCGCACCAGGTCAATACCCGCAATGTGGGCCCAAATGTTTTTGGGGGGCGTTAACCCCTGACACGCCGGCAAATAACAGGCACTGGAAAGGACCAGTTCCCTGGGGATAACCCCATCCCGCAAAATGTTTTGATGATGATACACATCGTGAATAAAGGCATTGAGCGCCGTGATGCGTTGTTTCAAGCCGCGCTCTAACACCTCCCACGCCTGGGCGGTGATGATGCGCGGCAAAATATCAAAAGGAATGATTTTTTCATGGCCCTGGCGATCGCCGTACACGCTAAACGTGATGCCCTGCTGAAACATGGCCAGTTCAGCGGCCCGTTGGCGGCGACGTAAATCCTTGGTGGATAAGGCATTAATCTGGGCAATTAAGGGGGAAGCCTCTGCCCTGGGCTGTCCATCGGTCAGGAACAGCTCGTCATAAAATCCATCAGTATGATAGTGCGAAAAGTGCATAATTTCTTTGTAGTCTTTTTTAGACAAAAAAGGAAGAAAAAGGTGTAAGAGCGAGGGTCATTCGATGAAAACGGCAAGACGCTAGATTTTGTGGGTATCTTGATGGCTCTGAAAATTATATCTCCAGAGCCTCTGAAAACTGGGATTTCAATGGGTTTCATTGAATGAACCTGACTGCAAGTGGCCTTATTTTTGGCTATGTCAACACCAACAAAGTGTGTATAAGTTTTCATAAGCGCTCTCAATGTTTATGATTGTGTGCGGGCGTATCATCCCTGTCTACCCTTCAAACGGTTGGACAAAACGACGAGAGGGAGACCCAGATGACGACGGCTGTTTTTCAAGCCTTATTGCGAACGGCTCCCCTCTCGTCTCTCTACCCTATAGCACACTTGAGACACACAATTGCGAGCGCAACGAGGCAATCCAGAAAAGCTACCATTCCCGTGAACCCTGGATTGCTTCGTCGCGTTGCTCCTCGCAATGACGAAAAACTTGGTCTTTTAGGATGTTTCATACGTTTTTGTCTGTGTCTGTTTTTCGCCCTTACCCTGGTTAGCACAGCCGGGGCAGAGCCCACCTTTGATCAACAGCTACGCCAGTGGAACATGGATCTTGCGTCCATTGAGCGGCAGATTTTTAAAAATGACGACGTGACCACCCCGGATCAGATGAAAACATGGCGGGGAACTCTGAGGGAAATTCGGATTCAGGCGAAAATTCAGGCGGATTTGGCCCTTTCGCAAAAAGAGTCTCAGGCGCAGCTTCTTGCGGCTCTGGGTCCCGATCCCGCCAAAGGAGATCCGGTGGATTATCGGATTGAGGCACAGCGCAAAAAGCTAAAAGGCATTATTGTTGACATCGACAGCCGTAACAAACGGGCCACGCTGGCTTTGTCCAAGGCGCAGGAGCTGATGGCTTTGCTAGATACTTTAGAAAAAAAGGCCCTGCGGGATACCCTGCTGACCCGTCTGGACTGGTCGACGTTTTCCTTTGAGGATTTTGTGGACAAAGCGTCTGCGTTTTTTGATGCCTTCCGGGCCTGGGATCAGGTGGCCTTTGTGGTTTTGGTGATATCGATTCTGGGGTATATTCAAACGCAATTGCCCCCCGTTTCCCCGACGTTCACCGAAACCGTGGGCCGTTTGCATACCGGCCGTTTGTTTTATGCCTTGATGCTAGCGGTTTGTACCTTTGCCCTCAGGGTGCATCTGTTTGGGTCTGAGGGATTTGTTCACGACGTGGGGTCCGTTTTTTTCACCGTTTCCCTGGCGATTATGATGTTGATCGTGTTAAGGCCGCTGCGCTTTCGGCATCAAAGTGATGAGGGCGATGATTTTCGGGGCGAAAAAAAGGCAGATCATACCTGGATCGGTAATGGTTTTTTATTTTTGATGCGGTTTGCACTCGTGTTGGTTTTTCCGGCGATTGCGCTCGGGTATGTTTCGCTGGCAGTATATTTGGCCTTTAACGTGACTGTGACGCTGGTGGCGATGTTGTCCTTTGGGGCGTTGCGGTATGGTTTTTTATGGATGATCAGCCGATTTTCCGGGGGGAAAGAAAAAAAATCAACCCCAAAAAAATCAGTTCTTGGCATTCTGATTTTAGAGCCTGTTTTGGCCCTGTTTCTTTTTATGGTCGTCTTATCATTTTGGGGCATGCCGCCCAAAAGTTTAGAAGCCTGGCTGGATCAATACGGAAGCGGTGTTAAAATTGGCAAGCTGACTTTTGATTTTCTCAATATCGGTTCGGCCCTTTCCCTATTTCTGGCCATTTATGTGGCCACCCGCATTGCCCAGTGGTTTTTTTCAGAACGCGTTTTTCCCAATACCCGGGTGGATGGGGGCCTGAAAAATGCGGTGCATGCCTTAACGGGTTATGTGGGTATCGGGATTGCGATTCTTTCGGGGATGAGCACGCTGGGCCTGAATATGGAAAACCTGGCCATTGTGCTGGGGGCTTTATCGGTGGGGATTGGTTTTGGATTACAGGCCATTACCAGCAATTTTATTTCGGGACTGATTTTGTTGTTCGAGCGCCCCATTCGCGTGGGCGACTGGGTCGTTATTGGACAGTACGAGGGGACCGTGCGGAAAATACGGGTCCGATCCACGGAAATTGAAACATTTCAAAATGCCTCCGTCATCGTTCCAAACTCGCAGTTAATTACGGAGACCGTCACCAACTGGATGTTGCACGATACCGTGGGGCGTTTGGATATTCCCGTGGCCGTGGCCTATGAAAGTGACTTAAAACGCGTCAAAGCCATCCTGATTGACGCCGCCGAGGGACATCCGGAGGTTCGACGTAAACCCGCGCCCTTTGTTTTGCTGAAAGATTTTGGGGATAGCGGCCTGCAGTTGGAATTGCGGTGTTTTGTGAAAAACGTCTCGGTCATGCTGGGGGTGGCCAGTGATATCCGCATTAAAATTTATGAGATGTTTCAAAAAGAAGGCATCGAAATTCCCTATCCCAAACGGTCTATCCATGTCACGGGGACAGGGGGGGCTGTGGACCCCAAGGTTTTGGGGGAAGAATGATGCAGGATCCTGTGGCTCTCTTAATTGATCTCATCCGTTGCCCCAGTGTGACACCGGATCCGGCGGGAACTCTGGATTTGATTACGACGTGGCTGGAACCGTTGGGTTTTACCTGTGTGCGCTTGCCCTTTGGTGAGGGGGAAAGCCGCGTGGATAACCTGTTTGCCCATCGCGGGGACGGGGCCCCCCATTTTTGTTTCGCCGGTCATGTGGATGTGGTACCCCCGGGACCCCTGGGGGCCTGGACTCATCCCCCGTTTGCGGGCGTGGTGGATCAAGGAAACATTTGGGGGCGGGGTGCGGCCGATATGAAGGGGGCCATTGCGGCATTTGTGGCGGCGCTGGGGGAATTTCCCAGGGACCATGTGGGAACAATCAGTCTTCTCCTCACTGCCGATGAAGAGGGCCCTGGAGTTCACGGCACAAAACCTGTCCTGGCCTGGCTGAAAGAAAATAACCTGATTCCCGATTTGTGTCTGGTGGGGGAGCCCACCAGCGGCGACACCCTGGGCGATACCCTGAAAATTGGCCGTCGGGGCAGTTTGAATGCAAACATCACCGTTCAGGGGACCCAGGGACATGTGGCGTATCCCGATTTGGCCCATAATCCGGTGCATGATGGGGCCAAAATTTTATCCTTACTGCTGGAAAAACCCCTGGATCAGGGGCATCCCCATTTTGATCCATCAGGATTGCAAATTACCAGCGTGGATACGGGCAATCCCACCAGCAATATCATTCCTGCATCCTGCACCCTGCGCCTGAACATTCGCTTTAATGCCCATCACACCGCGCAAAGTTTAACCGATTTTCTGCATCAGACCTGCCAGCGTGTTTTGCCGGCGGGGCCCCTGTCTGGGCCTCACTACACACTCGCAGTAGATTGTTCGTCAGAGGCCTTTTTTACCGATGGCAACCATCCTTTTGTGAAAACGGTGGCAGACGTGACAAAGGACGTGACAGGGCAAACGCCTACCCTGTCCACCAGTGGGGGCACCTCAGACGCCCGGTTTATTAAGGATTATTGTCCCGTGGTGGAGCTGGGCCTGTCCAATGCAACGATCCATAAAATTAATGAACATTGCAGCGTTGCCGATTTAACCTTGCTATCCAAGGTGTATGGTGGGATTTTGCGGGCAGTTTTAGGGATAACCGCTTGACGGTGGCCATGATTTGACCCAAAGATAAAAACCAAATGCGTGTTTTACCTTCTTCTTTGCTATCCCCTCAGGCGCAAAAGGCTGTGACGTTTGGGGTGCGGCGTCTTTGGGGCGCCTGTCTGTTTTTGGCAGGTCTGGCGCTGGGGGTGGCTTTATTGACCCACAATACCTTGGATGCGTCTTTAAACACTGCCGTTTCAGGGCAGTCCGTTCATAACCTGTTGGGTCCAAAAGGCGCGGTGATTTCCGATTTGTTGTTTCAGACTTTTGGAATTTCAGCCTTTTTACTGCCCCTGTTGATTATCACGGGCGGCCTTCATTTTTGGCAATCTCTAAAACCGTTTCGATTGTTTGCCCGTGTGATTCAAGGGGTGTTGGCGCTGATTTTGGGATCCACCTTGGCGGCCTTTTGGGGGACGCTGAAACAGGATGCCATTGATATTCCTGCCGGCGGCGTGGCGGGATTTTGGTCGCAAACGGCTCTTCAGTCCCATTTACCTCTTCACAATGACACTTGGGCTTGGGGCGTGCGGGGTATTCTGGCTGTTTTGTTTTTGTTATTATCTTATAGGGCCTTGGGTCTTTCAGCGCTTCGGGCTGAAAAGAGGGGGGGGGCAGCTTTGTTCTCTTGGCTGTGGCTTACCCCATTGGCTGTTGTACGCGCCGCAGGTGGCTTTTTCAGCCGTCTTTCCCTATCCCGCTCTTCTGATTTGCCCCCGCTGTCCATTAAGGGGGAGCCCCTGATGGCTACCGAGCCGAAAAATACACAGGCCAAAAACAAAAAAATAAAATCGGTGGCGACATCATCGCGTCAACCGTTACCCTATAATGACGGGGAAGGGTTTCAGCTGCCCCCCATGGATTTGCTCGCCGTCCATAAAACCAAGGCGCAAAAAATGGAGCCGCGGGAGATCCAGCGGACCTCTGAGGCCCTGGCCCAGGTTCTGTCTGATTTTGGGGTGAAGGGCGATATCGTCGGGGCAAACTCCGGCCCCGTGGTGACGTTGTATGAGCTGGAGCCCGCCCCCGGCATAAAATCATCCCGCATTATTGGCCTGGCCGATGATATTGCCCGGTCCATGAGCGCCGTTTCCGCCCGTGTGGCCGTGGTCACAGGCCGCAATGTCATCGGGATTGAGCTGCCCAATCCCAAACGGGAAATGGTGTATTTGCGGGAAGTGCTTGAACACAAAGACTATCAATCTCACGCGGCCAAGCTGCCGTTGGCGCTGGGTAAGGACATCAACGGGGCGCCGGTGATTGTGGATTTGGCGAAAATGCCGCACCTGTTGGTGGCAGGAACCACCGGATCAGGAAAATCCGTGGCGATTAACACCATGATCCTGTCGCTACTCTACATGCTGCCGCCGGAAAAATGCCGCTTTATCATGGTGGATCCCAAAATGTTGGAATTGTCGGTTTACGATGACATCCCGCACCTGCTGACCCCCGTGGTGACGGACCCGAAAAAGGCCATCACGGCCCTGAAGTGGGCGGTGAAAGAAATGGAACAACGTTACCAGGCCATGTCGCGCCTGGGCGTTCGGAATATCGAGGGCTATAACAGCCGCATTAACGATGCCCAGGAAAAGGGGGAAATCCTGCATCGCCGCGTGCAAACGGGCTTTGATCGCGAAACGGGAAAACCGGTGTTTGAGGATCAGGTGATGCCGCTGGAAACCCTGCCCTATATCGTGGTCATTGTGGATGAAATGGCGGACTTAATGCTGGTGGCGGGTAAGGATATTGAGGCCGCCATTCAGCGCCTGGCCCAAATGGCGCGGGCGGCGGGAATTCACCTGATTATGGCGACACAGCGTCCGTCCGTGGATGTCATCACGGGAACCATTAAGGCCAACTTTCCTGTGCGGATTAGTTTTCAGGTGACCTCAAAAATCGACAGTCGGACCATTTTGGGGGAAATGGGGGCGGAGCAACTTTTGGGCCAGGGGGATATGCTCTATATGGCCGGGGGCGGCCGCATTACCCGGGTTCACGGCCCCTTTGTGACGGATAACGAAGTCGAAAGTATCGTTTCCTATCTGAAAGCCCAAGGTCAACCGGACTACGTGGATGATGTCACCATGGCAGAGGACGACGATGACGCCGGCGGCGCCTCCACCGGCGACAGCGGCGATGCGCTGTACGATCAGGCCCTGGCCATTATTCTGCGCGAGCGTAAGGTTTCCACCAGCTTCCTGCAGCGTCATCTGCAAGTGGGCTATAACCGCGCCGCCCGCATCATTGAAAAACTGGAAGAAGAAGGCGTGATCAGTCAACCCAATCATGCGGGGAAACGGGAGATTTTGGGGGTTTAATACCAATTCACAATCAAATCGCAAGAGTCCCCGTCAAAGGGTTGTTAATTTCCATAAGCCCCGCAACCCTCCGTTTACCAAAAACACATAAAAACACATAAAATTCTTGACTAATATATATATTACGCTAAATCTGTTTGTATAGCTTGTGGCATGTGTTGAAAAAAATTATTTGTAACTCCCCAGCTCCCCTGTCCCCTCCCTTAAATAACCCCTTGAAAAAGTGGGGGGAGTGTTTTAAACAGGGTGTATGGACGAACGTGACAAAAAGATCGCGGCATTAGAAAAAGAGAACGCT
>JBILRW010000066.1:0-2762 GCA_044372405.1 Alphaproteobacteria bacterium | reverse complement strand
TTACGGTCTCTCACGCCCGCTTCTAAAAAATAGCGACTCTTTTAAAAGCTGAAAAGAAGATATAAGCGAACGTAGCAAGCGCCCCGACAGGATCCAGCACATATCCCAAAACGCGAAGCGCTTTGTTCTTTGTTTTTTTTAACGAATATAAAAGCAAAAGGCTGTGCCTTTTGACAGTGGCGCTGGATACCGGATCTGCGCTCACTGCGTTCGCTTGTCCGGTATGACGAACAATGAAATGGCCCCCCCCTAACTACTTTTGAAACGGTTTTAAAAAACATTTTTTGTTTAACGACTTGTTAACCTTTTTTGAGCATACTGAGGTCATGTGCAGAGCACAGTAAACACACTTTTGGAAAGGTTACGGTTATGAAAATGTTATCTTCTTTAAAATCCCAAGTTGCTGCCTTCAAAGCAGACGAGTCGGGTGCCACATTGGTTGAGTATGCTGTTCTCGCCGTTTTGTTGGTTGCGGTTGGTATCGCTTTAACAGCTCAGATTCAAACGGGGCTAAATACCAAGATCACAAACGCTCTAAATAAGATTTAATGAAACTCTTAGCTATTGGTCCTTATTTATAGGTAGGGATATTGGTGTTTTGGGTCCGTGGTTTTCCACGGGCCCTGCTTTTGGGGGGGGGATTTTCCCTATCCAAACAAATCGCTGTGGCTGACGGTGCGTTCCAGGAGGGGCATGGCTATTTTATTAGCCGTCATACCGGACAAGTGAAGCGCAGCGAACGCAGATCCGGTAGCCCGAACAACTGTCAAAAGGCGCAGCCTTTTGCCGATATATTTTTTTAAAAACAAGGAACAAAACGCTTCGCGTTTTGGCATAGATCCTGGATTCCGGCTCGGCGCTCGCAGGCTCGCTGGTCCGGAATGACGATGCTTACAGCTGGTGGTTTTGAAAGTGAACTGGTATCAGAGGTCTTCCCAGCTTTTAAAAAGACTCTCTAAGCTGGTGTGCTGGGTCAGGTTTCTTTTGAGGTCCCCATCCCGCATGGCCTCCATCGTTTCCGCATTGGGAACCTTTTCGTGATGCGTGTAATGGTCCACATAATGATCCACCGCTCGGGTAATCAACTCCTCCGGCGGCAGGTTGAGCCCGTGGGATACCCTCTGAACCTGGCCCCATAAATGATCCGAAATGGTGACGTGGTGTGTCATGACAATCCTCTCTCTTTCTTTGATCATACTACCTTTTTGCTACTGGCCCTGTTTTTTTTGGGTATTCTTCCTATCCAAACAAATCACTATGGGTTCCCGTGCGTTCCAGGATGAGGTCATCGCCGTCAATTTTGTAAATCAACAGCCAGTCGGGTTGAATATGACAATCCCGGTGACCCGTCCAATTACCGGTCAGGGCATGGTCACGACAGCGTGGGGGGAGGGGATGCTGGTGGGCCAAAAGAGACACAACGTCATAAAACCTTTCCAAAGATTTCCCCCGTCTCACCGCCCGCTTTAAATCCCGTTTCAGCGCCGTTGAGGGGATAACATTAAACCGTTTCATCGTCGTCATCTGCCGTCAGCGTATCCAGCCAGGACGAGAAGGCCTCCAGCGTCATGGGCGGGGTGAGTCCGATGCCCCTATCGGTGTCCGAAAGCACCTTACGCGTTTCCGCATTGGGAACCTTTTCGTGATGCGTGTAATGGTCCACATAATGATCCACCGCTCGGGTAATCAGCTCCTCTGGCGGCAGGTTGAGCCCGTGGGATACCCCCTGAATCTGGCCCCAAAGATGATCCGAAATGGTGATTTGGTGCGTCATGACAATCCTCTATCTCCCTTTGATCATACTACCTTTTTGCTGAGGATGTGTAAAGAAAAGGGATTGTGATTCGGGGCATAGGATTAAGCCGTGGCCATTTGGACCGTGTCCAGGTGCTCCTTGTGTTCCTTTTGGATTGCGGCGATCTCTTTGGGCATTTTTTCAATGGACCACAGATAGGCCGAGGCGGCGGCATCGGGGTGGCGTTGTTTTTGCTCCCACCCCCGCAGGGTATGCACGGGGATGTTGTACGTTTGGGCAAAAACCCCCTGCGTCATGCCCAGTTTTTCCCGAATGGCTTTGGCGTTGGCAAATTTAAAAATATGAACCTTTGTTCCTGGGGGAACATTACCCCGTGTATACTCCAGAACTTCGTACAATCCTTGCAAAATACTCTTGGCAAGGGGGCTAAACTCTTCGGTGTTTTGTGTCATAATGATTTTCCTTTCAAGTCTTTTTTGATGGTCTCGGCCACTTTGGTAAAAGCCTTTTTTTCTTCAGGGGTTAAATCTTTCTGATCTGATTTTCCGTATATCCAAATCAGGTGTATGGGGTAGTCCAGATTGTGGAAATAATAAATTACCCGGACCCCGCCCCGTTTCCCCATGCCTGGACGGGACCAACGGATTTTGCGGAGGCCCCCCGTTCCTTGGATTTCATCTCCTACCGTGGGGTTATTGGAAATATAATTAACAAAATCCTCATAATCTTTTTCATCCCAGTACCGCGCGGCTTCTCTGAGAAAGGCATGATAAGAAACAACAGTGCAAAGAGATTCAGGATTCATAACATGACAATAACCCAATGGGTGACGGAAGTCAAGGGAAAACCCACTCACCAAAAACAGGTCCGGGCGGCAGGGTCAAGCCGTGGCCATTTGGACCGTGTCCAGGTGCTCCTTGTGTTCCTTTTGGATTGCGGCGATCTCTTTGGGCATTTTTTCAATGGACCACAGATAGGCCGAGGCGGCGGCATCGGGGTGGCGTTG
>JBILRW010000014.1:0-29038 GCA_044372405.1 Alphaproteobacteria bacterium | reverse complement strand
TTTTACGCGCCTCCTTGATTGAAAAGGGTTTTAACCATTACAAACAAGATTACACGGTTGAGTCCGCGGTGGCCCAATATCAACGCCTTTATAAACAGATTATGGATCAGGGCCCACAGATCCATCGAGGGTTATCTAAACTGGGGCAAATTAAAGATTCTCTTTTGGCGTCATTTGTTCCAAAATCATCGTCCTAGTTTTTTATTGTTTCAAGCCTGGAGTTTTTTGTGACTGTTCCCTCTTTTCAAATGACCATTAAAACACAGTACCTTAAGGATTTTTCTGTGGAAAATCCAAAGGCACCCCATGTTTTCAGTGCCCTGAAGACTCAGCCCCAGGTAACGATTCAAGGCGATGTTCTTGTTCAAGCGCTGGATCCGGAACATTTTGAGGTGGCCTTGCGCCTCACCCTGCAAATGAATGATGAGGCGGCTCAGGCCATTTGCATTATGGATACGTTGTATGCGGGTGTGTTTCATTTTGCCCCTGCCCTTAACAATCCGGAACATCCGATTTTGTTTATTGAGGCCCCGCGTTATCTCTTTCCCTTCACGCGGCAAATCCTGGTGGATGCCACGCTGCAGTGTGGATTTCCCCCTGTTTTTATACAGCCCATTGATTTCGCAGAGCTTTATCACAAAAGGCAAGTCAAAGCTGACTCTTAATTTCTGCGTTTTGTGAAAATTTCTTCTTTTTTTATAAAATTTTTGGTGGTGGGGGGAACGACTTTTGTTGGTCACACAGCCCTGATTTATCTTTTGGTTCATGGGTTTGGGTTTTGGGATCTACCGTCTTACGCAGTTTCCTTTGTTCTGGCTGTGACGGCCACGTGGTTGGGAAACCGCTGGTTAACGTTTCAGGTCCAGGCCAAACCCACCTGGCAGGAGTATTTTCGTTATGTTCGGGGGATTTTGATAGGGGCGTTGATGAATATGACGACGTTTATGATCATCACCCATCTCATTCCCCCCATGACGGCCCGACTGTTGATCGGCACTGCTGGGGGGACGTTGGTGGGATTGTTCTGGAATTATCGCTTTATGCGCAGGATGTGGGTTAAAGGCCAAAAAAAGTCATGACCCATCAAAGCTGCATGAAAAATCCTTAAAATATAAAGAGTTTACCCGTCTATGCGCAAACCCTACACCCTTTACGGCTGGCACAGTGTTTTGGCCGCCTTGAACAATCCCAGCCGCACGGTCAATCAGGTATGGGTCAATGAAAATGCCCGGGACCGCATGCAAGAAGAAGGTCATCACACCCTGATAGACCCCCGTTACGTCCGCCTGGCATCCAATCAGGATCTGAACCGCAAAACCCATGATGGGGTTCATCAGGGCATTGCGGCGGAGGTTTTTCCCCTGGAACAACCGGATTTATGCGATGTTTTGCCCGAGGCTTCCTTACTCCTAATGCTGGATCAGGTCACAGATCCCCATAATTTTGGGGCGATTGTCAGAACGGCGGCGGCCTTTTCCGCCGATGCCATTATTGTGCAATCCCGGCACAGCCCGCCAGAGGGCGGCGTTCTCGCCAAAAGTGCCAGTGGCGCCCTGGAGCATATCCCCATTGTGTCCGTTGTGAATCTTGCCCGCGCCCTTGGCGATCTGAAAAAAGAGGAATTTTGGACCATCGCCTTTGACTCTGCCGGAAAAGATACCTTTGATCCCAGCCATTTGGGGACCAAAAAGGTCCTCATGATGGGGGCGGAGGGAAAGGGCCTGCGTCCCAATTTGGTACAGCATGCGGATATGTTGGTGCGACTGCCCACCAATCCCAATTTTCCCAGCCTGAATGTTTCCAACGCGGCGGCCATTGCGTTGTATGCCTGCCAAGCCTGAAGGTCTCACGCTCCTGAATCCTAACGGAAACCCTGTGGATGTTTACACGCCGGAGGGGTTTGCCCTTTTGTCCTACCTTTGGCTAAAAGCAGGATGGTCTGCGGGGTATCCCTTTGCCCAGTCTTGGATGGGCTTTCCCCTCATTCAACTGCCGGAAGATGTCCTGCGCATGCAGCGCTTGATTATGGCCGAACAACCCACCCTGATCCTTGAAACGGGGGTTTCGGGCGGGGGGTCCATGGCGCTTTATGCGCATTTGGCCTTGGGGTACGGCGGGGCCAGGGTCATCGGGATTGAAAAAACCTTACGCCGAGACGTCGCGGAAGCCTTAACCCAGCATCCCATCGTTGGACCCTGGATCACGTTGATTGAGGGCGACAGCACAGATCCCCAAATTTTTGATCAACTGCGGGAAAAAATACAGCCCCAGGACTGGCACCGTGTTTGCGTGATTCTGGACAGTGGTCATCGCTATGATCACGTCCTGCAAGAGCTACGCCTGTACGCCCCCCTGGTGACAAAGGGGAGTTTTATCATGGTCATGGATGGATCCTTAAAAGACATGGCCCACGTCCCCCATGGCAAAGCCCGATGGGCCACCGACAATCCCCACCGCGCTTTGCATGATTTTTTGGCAGAATCACCGGATTTTGTGTTGGATGTTCAGGGTATGGGGCCCTATGCGGAAATAACATTATGTCCGGATGGATTGTTACGGAGGGTGTGAGCAGGCTACTTAACAATCACCGCCGGGGTCGTTTTTGTTTGCCCAGCAACCATCGATCATGCAGCCAAAGCCAGTCCCCCGGGGTTTCGCTTGGACATCACATCTGTCTCAAAAGGGGTGAACGCATACAATTCCCTCTTTACGTTCTGTTTGTCTTTTTATACTATTTATAGGCAACATTTACATTTCCCAAAGAAAGGATTCTGCATGACCCAACGGGCGAAAATTGCACTGATTGGTGCTGGCCAAATCGGGGGTACCCTGGCCCTGCTGGCAGGGATGAAAGAGCTGGGCGACGTTGTCCTGTATGATATTAACGAGGGCACGCCCCAGGGGAAGGCCCTGGATATTTCTCAATCCGCCCCCGTGGCGGGTTTTAATGCGATGCTTTCTGGGGCCAACAGCGATTATGCCCCCATTAAGGACGCGGACGTTGTGATTGTCACCGCAGGGGTCCCCCGCAAACCGGGGATGAGCCGCGATGATCTGCTGGGTATCAACGGCAAAGTCATGGCCGATGTGGCCCAAGGCATCAAAAAGTATGCCCCCAAAGCCTTTGTCATCGTCATTACCAACCCGCTGGATGTGATGGTTTCGGTGATGCAGGAAAAAACCGGATTTCCCCACAATCGTGTTGTGGGTATGGCGGGGGTTTTGGATTCGGCCCGGTTTCGGTTCTTTTTGGCCGAGGCCTGCGGCGTATCCACCGAAGATGTCACGGCTTTTGTCCTGGGCGGACATGGGGATAGCATGGTGCCGCTGGTGCGTTATTCCACCGTTGCGGGCATTCCTTTACCCGATGTGGTCAAAATGGGCTGGTTGTCTCAGGAAAAATTGGATCAGATTGTCCAGCGCACGCGGGATGGGGGGGCTGAAATTGTGGGGCTGCTGAAAACCGGATCGGCCTTTTACGCGCCCGCCGTTTCGGCCATTGCCATGGCGGAAAGTTACTTGCGGGACCAAAAACGTGTTTTGCCATGCGCAGCGTATCTGAACGGTGCCTATGGGGTCAAAGATTTATATGTCGGCGTACCCACCATTATTGGGGCCGGCGGTATTGAAAAAATCATTGAAATCAACTTAACACCGGAAGAGCAAGCCATGTTCCATCGCTCCGTAGACAGCGTTCGCCAACTGAAAGTCGCCCTGGAAGCCCTGAAACCAGCGGCTTAGACCGGTTTCAAGGCGCGGGGGTTGGTGCATAAAGTCAATGCGCTGAATGCATCTGTGCCCTGCCATCACCCTGGCAAACACAAGGTCTGTCAGTTCCTGATCTGCGATACCTGCGGGGATGCTAAGGAGTTTTGCCATGCCGAGCTTTCTGCCCTGATTCCCGCAAAAGCAAAAAATTTAGGCTTTCAGCCCCGTGCCTCGGTGGTGGAGGTGTTTGGGGTTTGCGGAATGTGTTTAAGTCCATAAATGAGGGAAATGAAACAAAGGGGAAGTCCCATGTGGTAATAATAGTGGAGCGGGTGAAGGGATTCGAACCCTCGACTTCAACCTTGGCAAGGTTGCGCTCTACCCCTGAGCTACACCCGCGAATCAGCAGCACAACGGAAAAGGAGGAGGCTGGCGTTCAAAAAAACAGCCCTTCAAAAACCTGGCGGCGACCTAATCTCCCACACCTTAAGATGCAGTACCATCGGCGCTGAACATTTTCACTTCTGAGTTCGGAATGGGATCAGGTGTTCTCTGTTCGCAATAACCACCAGGTCGTTGAAGGACTGGTTAACAGAAGGTGTTTATGCCACCCCTAGCATCAAAACGCAAGAAAAAAGTTATTCCGTTGCGAAACTTTTTGTAACTCCCTACCTCCCCTCTAAACGGGGATGGGGGGTGGCTGACCTGCGAAGGCATTTTTGATGGTTTGGAGGAGGTTGAGGTTTTGTTTGGCAGCAGTGGAGAGGAGGGATCGGAGGGTGGAGATTTTTTGTTTGACCTTCATCATGCGGATGTCGCGTTCGGCGAGGTTATTGGTGAACGGCACGGATGGATCGAACAGACAGCGCAGCACCGCGTCTTTAAAATCCCGCAAACGGATGAGCAGGTTATGCCCGATGCGGCGTTTGGGTGTGTCGGTCAGGGCCGGTTTCTGGTCGTGAAACGCCAGTCCTTGGGTTATGATGCGGTGATAGAGGGATTGAAAACGCCGCAACACTGGTTACAGGGGACTTAAGATTCGGCATCACAATAGCCCGCGCAAACGGGCGGGCAGTGTAATTGACGACAGCGGCCAGCATCGCATCATCGCGCAAATGCACATGCCAGTCGTCGGGTTGCCGGATAATGAGGCGCGTGGGGATTTTTGTTTGTGTCATTTCTTTATATAAGGCCATTGTTCACGCTTGGGCAAGAAGACAAGACCTAAGCCAGCCAGCGCGAGGATGGAAACGAGGGGCAGCGCGGTGAGAGAGCCTGCCAGAGAGCCAAGAGGTGCCGAGGATGATGGTGACGGCAACCACAATCTTAAGGGTTACCGGCATCTGATAAACTGCGCTAAGTTGTCACGCAAAACGTGTTCATCATGCAGGCTGTCTCTTAATAACTTTTTGTTTTTCGTTTTGAATGCGGTGTAATCGAGAACAAGAATATTTATGCAATGCTGAGGCAATATCTCCAACCGCCGCTCGTCATAAACACGACGTTGCACATCGCGCATAACGCCTGTGGCCGTTGGTTTATTAAAGAGTTTTACAGATTCTGTATGCTGTCGTTCCTGATATTCAATGACTAATTGAATATCGTGATAATATGCGTCAACAGGCAAAGTTCTTTTCAGGCCAGTTTTTAAAGAGGCGTCCCCCAATAAAAAAGGAAAACGATGTCCTCTTGACGCTTTGCGCTCTAGGATTTTATCACACAGATCAATGATATAATGTTCGTCTGAATTGGCGCGAGACATAAAGTGCTTCTATTACAATGGTGGCTCGAGAGGGATTTGAACCCCCGACCAAGGGATTATGATTCCTTGAGCCAACAGTTGCAAGGATTAACAATAAACCGTATTTAGGCGCAATAACAAAGTTTTAGCACAGTAGGCCCTCGCTCGATAGTACCAACCTTTACCAACCCTTTGCAGCCCTGCCCATGACCATAGCATGACCAGAACGGGCAGTACGCCGATTCATGACCGCAAAAGGTGTTTGGCACGATTGAGGGATAATCGTGCCATTTTTCTTGCTAATCGTGCCAAATCGTGCCAAGGTTGCTGGCACGATTAAGGAACGCTTCCCATGGCACACGATCACGATTCATTGATAGCCCAACAAATTCTGGCGTGTCTTTCTGCGCAAGGAGCAGCATTGCGGGAATTAGAGCAGCGTTTGGGGCAAGAAGTATCCAAACGCACCCTACAACGCGCTTTAAACGATCTGCTAACAGCAGGGAAATTAGAGCGGCGTGGCAACGGGCGAGCGGTGCGCTATTATCCGTTAAGTGCTTCAAAGGATACAACGGCCCAGACTTTCCCCTTGGCGGCGGACAGTTTAGAGGTGAAGCACCTGATTCGTCGCCCGGTACAAGAACGCACTCCCGTCGGGTATGACATCGATTTTTTGCGCCGCTATCAGCCGAACGAGACGTTTTACCTGAGCGCGTCAACCCGTACCCACCTGCGCCGCCTTGGCGAAACAGGGGAAGAACGGCTTCCCCCTGGAACCTACGGCAGGCAGGTGCTGCACCGCCTGCTGATTGATTTGTCGTGGGCATCCAGCAGCCTTGAAGGCAATACCTACAGCCGCCTTGATACCGAACGCCTGATTGCGCACGGCGAAATTGCCGTAGGGAAAGATGCATTAGAAACCCAAATGATTCTGAATCACAAGGCAGCCATTGAGTTTCTGGTGGAGAATGCAGACGATACCCGTTTTAATCTGCACACTTTTTTGAACCTGCACGGGTTGCTTTCAGAGGGGTTGATGCTGGATCCATCGGCGTCGGGACGGCTGCGCAGCAGACCCGTGGATATTGGTGGTTCGGTTTATAAACCCCACGCTCTGCCGCAGGTGATTGAGGACGCCTTCCGTGAAATTCTGGAAAAAGCGGGCGCGATTACTGATCCGTTTGAACAAGCCTTCTTCCTGATGGTGCAGATTCCCTATCTGCAGCCGTTTGAAGACGTGAATAAGCGCGTGTCGCGGCTAGCGGCTAATATACCGCTGCTGCGCCATAATCTCTGCCCGCTCACCTTTCTGGATGTGCCGGAACGCGCCTATATTGATGGGTATCTGGCGGTGTATGAACTTAGCCGCGTTGAGATTTTGCGGGATGTGTTTGTTTGGGCCTATGAGCGGTCGGTGCAGGAATACCTTGCGGTGCGCAAAACCTTAACCCCGCCTGATCCGCTGCGCCTGAAATACCGCGTGCCGCTGCATACCCTCATCCACCAGATTGTTACGGAAAACATTAGCAAACCCCTCGTGGTGATTGAGCAAGCAGCAGAAGCTCTGCCGAAGGAGGATCGTTCTGCGTTCACGGATATGGTGCTCGATGACCTAAAGCGGCTGCACGAGGGCGTGCTGGCGAGGTATCGGATTCAGGCAGCGGCGTTTGAAAAATGGAAGAAGACGAATCGCGATAGTTTTCTGTCGTGAAAACGGTTATCGCGTCACTTTTTGGCATATAGCCGGTTGCATAATTAACAGTATATTTTTATGAGGTCATCAAGGGAGAGATGAGCATTGTATTGCCTGAATCGTTTAAGAGAGCCGAATTTTTTTTCAATGGGGTTAAGGTGGAGTAAACTGCTCCCAAAAATCAAACCACGAATCCGGGGAGATTAAGGTCTAAAAACCACCCCTTAAACCTTCCTTAAAATTCAACCGAAGGTTGTGGTTGTTGCGCCTGTGGGTATGTGGGTAACAAGGGCAGGAGCAGCGGGAATCAAGGCGCGCACCCCGTTTTGATGCCCCTGTTATCCATCATATCCACAGGCTGAGCAAGAGCTTTAAAAGTCTATTAATGTTTGTCCTATATAACCATTTCTGAGATTTACGCGAAACGATTGCTCGATGTGTCATGCTGTTCCCTGCTTTCGCGGTTACGAGAATGACACACATGGTTGATATGTAGCTACGCACAACAGTAGGGCTTTTTCGATGCTGTCTCCTATCAGAGAAATGTCTACACGGATTTTAACAGCGGCTTCAGTAACTGCTGCCTGTGCCGTAGTGATGTTCCCTGTTGCTGCGAAAGTACTCCCTGATCCAGTTCAAGCACTAGCAGCCTCTTTCGCTGGTAGCTCAACCGCTATGATCATTCAAAAAAAACGGAATCAAAAAAATAGACGATACAAGCAATATCCGCTGCCGCCTTCCGATTTTATAACGGCATCACCGCCGCCGCCCCCCGCAGTTGGCAAAAATCCCCTTACCCCACCCGGCATTGTATGGCCAGAGACAGGCAATTTTGCAAAAACCAAACGTTTTCTGATTGTACCCGAAGGATATGATGCAGAAACATTAGCCAGCGAACCATTCCGTGCCGCCCTGCAACGCTATCAACGCTTTTTGCAGCAACATTTCCCCGCCGAATTAATCACTGTTGGCATTGCCTATCCAGAACAGTCTATCCCTTCGGTCACGCCTGATGCGGAATATGCTCATCTAAGACCAACGCGACCGCGACACCCCTTGTTGGCAGAAACCGATGCGCTGCTTATTTTGGTGAATGGAGAGAAGTATAGCTTATTTCCTCATGCTAATTTTTATTATCAAACAGCCGTATCTTGGGGTCCGAGTGCAACAGGCGTTACTGATTTTGACATGATCGTAACAGCACTGCACGAGTGCTTACATCTATGTCCTGTAAGCAGTGAAGCTGGCATTTACGATTCATATGAGCATGACCTATCCCCTTTGCGTAAAGCAGTTGACTCTTTCAACCACTCAGGCTTCTTGCCTTATGTTCCGCGAGAGGCGTGGCCGGATACACTCGTAACACGCGCCATCGAGGCGTTCGATATGCCTCTATTTCCATATACACTAAATAACGAAAACTATTGGGCTGTTTCCAAGCGTGAAAATATAATGGATTGCGGCATTATTAGGGAGAATCCGTTTAATTTAGCGGCGTTTTTGTTTACAAGGGGGAAACTCGTTGAGCCGTATCAACGGTATCTTGTGTGCCATGGCACTATTAAAAAATTATTAGAAGATTATCAACGAATTACCCCTGATGAAGCAGCCGTTCTGAGCGAACAATTCTCCCCTGATAATATTAAAGCAAGCGCGGTTCCTCCTTTGTATTATCTTGCGCAATCATTCAAAGATCGATGAAATTGACTTATGCCGCTAGCTGTTTAGTGCCGAATTCTTATGGTGTAGTATATAACACCGTAAGAGAGGTCAATTTATGGGAAGTGTACCGCATGCTAATGCCAAGACGACGCCGCGAATCCGAGAAGAAATACAAAACTCTAAAGAGAGCATCGCAGCGTTAGCGAAGCGATTGAGTTTAAATCCGAAAACCGTGCTAAAGTGGCGTCAGACAATCGCACGGCATTTCATCGTGCCACTTAATGCTCCTGCCAGTCATCTCAAATTGATTGCCTGGTTTACCGAAGGAACCACTGGCGCAGAGATTGAATCGCTTGTGCGTACCTACAAACGTGCCATGGCTTTACCCGCGCAGGATAGGCGCGGTCTTATTGAAACCCTTCAACAATTTGCAACCTTGAATGGAGCGCGTATTGAGCAAATGCGCCGGACGCTGCTGTTTGGCGATCCTGATACATTCTTGAAAATAATCAGCGAAGATACGCAGCTAAAGTTTTCACAGGAGGAAATCGGCGAAATTACTGGCTGGCATAAATCTACCGTCAGCAGGAAACTCAGTCGCTTAAAGTCTCCACAGACAAATGGAGATGTCGTGCATGGCTAGCCCCATTCAAATTGTTCTTAATCCGGTAGCACGCCACCTAGTTGGTTTCGGCAGACCGCCTTCGGCTAATGACATTTTAGAAACAGACGATCATTCTATAACGCTGGTATTTGCAACGCGCATATCCCAGCCGCCAACGGCAATTTGAGTGCGCGGATTTTGACCCGCAGGGGCGGATGATGGACATAACCTGATTTTGAGGGTTTAGCCCACTGCAAATACACACCCACGATTGCAGGGCTTGCCAAACTTTTCTTGCACTATCCCGAAATTCCTTTAGTTTTCCATGGTGAACTATAGAAAATCGCAAGGACTCCATGGAATCCGATATCCTGACGATTCGTGAGGTCGCTGAATACCTCAAAATCAAGACAAAGACGGCCTATAACTTGGCGTCTGGGGGAAAACTGCCAGGATTCAAGGTCGGTGGTGTTTGGCGTTTTCGCAAAGAAGAGATTGCCCGTTGGATTAGCCAGCAAGAAACACAAAGTCACACCATGAACGGACAGCCCGCATGAACAACGAACAAATCAAACAGCTGGAAAAAGAACTCTGGGATTCTGCGGATAACCTTCGGGCAAACTCAAAGCTGACAGCGGCGGAATATAAAGACCCTGTACTGGGGCTGATTTTGCTGCGCTATGCCCAAAATCGGTATGAAGAGGCGAAGATTGCTATTGAGGCACACCTGCCCGAAGGGCCGCGTGGCAAACGTGCGGCCATACAAGCAGACTTTCTGGCCGCGGGCGCGATGATGCTACCGGAAAAGTCTCAATACGGCTATCTGGCAAATTTGCCTGAAGGTGAAGATGTTAACGAGGCTGTCAACGAGGCCATGCGGCTGATTGAGGCTAGTTATCCTGATTTACAAGGTATCCTGCCAAAAAACTATCAGGACTTGGATGCTGACCTGCTGCGGGAACTCATCCGTGTTTTCAATAAAGATTCCGTCAAGAAGCTGAAAGGCGACGTGTTCGGACGCATTTACGAATACTTTCTGATGAAGTTTTCCATGAGCGGCGCGGGCGCACAGGAAGGCGGTGAATTCTTCACCCCGCCATCCTTGGTGGAGCTGATTGTCAATTTCATTGAACCGGATCACGGCATCATCCATGATCCCGCGTGCGGTTCTGGCGGGATGTTCGTGCAAACGGGGCATTTTGTTGAAACGCATACGGGGCGGGGCGTGAATGCCGCCATCAAGGTGTATGGCACCGAATTAAAATCCAACAACACCCGCCTTGCCAAAATGAACCTCGCCATTCACGGCATTGAAGGACGGATTATCGAAAGCAACAGCTTTTACACCGACCCGCACGATCTGGTGGGCAAGTGCGATTTTGTCATGGCTAATCCACCGTTTAACGTCAACAAGGTGGATAAAAACCGCGATTTTGTGAAAACCGACAAGCGGTTATTTCCTGATGTCGGCCTGCCGAAAGCAGACAACGGCAACTATCTGTGGATTCAGTATTTCTATCATTATCTGAATGAAAAAGGTCGGGCAGGTTTTGTTATGGCCTCGTCTGCCACCGATGCGGGGGCGAGTGAAAAGCTGATCCGCCAGCGGCTGATTAAAACCGGCGCGGTGGATTGCATTGTGGCCGTGGGCAATAATTTTTTCTACACCCGCTCACTGCCCTGCCATCTGTGGTTTTTGGATAAAGGCAAACGACCAGAGAACCGCGATAAAATCCTGATGATTGATGCGCGGAACACCTTTCGCCAGATCAACACCACGCTGCGGGATTTCTCGCCTGATCAAATGGAAGGCCTGACCGCCATCATCAAAGCCTATCGGGGCGAAGATACCGCCGCAACCTTTGCCCGTAACCCTTGGCTGAAAGAGCATTTCCCAAACGGAAAGTATGAGGATGTTGAGGGTTTATGCAAAATCGTGAATCTGGCCGAGGTAGAGGAAAACGACGGGAGCCTGACGCCAGGGCGGTATGTGGGCTATTCTATTGAGATGGATGAAGGATTTGACTATAGCGCACGCCTTGGGGAGATTCACCGGGAACTTGCGACGCTGAATGACGAGGCCACCGTCCTGATGCAACAGATATTAAAAGGAGCCGCATAATGGAGCAAAATCAAGCCATCGTCTTATTCAAGGAACAAAAAATCCGCCGTACTTGGCATCAGGAAGAGTGGTGGTTTTCTATTATTGACATTGTGAACGCATTGACTGACTCAAAAAATGCAAGGCGTTATTGGTCTGACTTAAAAGGAAAAATCTCTGAAGAAGAGGGTTATATTGAACTGTACGAAAAAATCGTACAGTTGAAACTGCCTGCTCCTGATGAAAAAATGCGTGCGACTGACTGCGCCAACACGGAATCCCTGTTGCGCATCATCCAGTCCATCCCGTCCCCCAAGGCCGAACCGTTCAAACGCTGGCTGGCGAAAGTGGGCATGGAACGTATTCAGGAGATTGAAAATCCTGAACTGGCACAAGAGCGCATGAAGCGCCTGTATGAGGAAAAGGGTTATCCCAAAGATTGGATCGATAAACGTCTGCGCGGTATGGCGGTGCGGCAGGATTTGACCGATGAATGGAAACAACGCGGCCTCACCAACAAGAAAGACTATGCCATTCTAACGGCGGATATCTCCCGCGCAACCTTTGGCATGACGCCCAAAGAATACCGCCAGCATAAAAACCTGCCCGAAAAATCGGGTATCAACCTGCGCGATCATATGACGGATCTGGAATTGATTTTCACCATGCTGGGCGAGCGCGTCACCACCGAAATTTCCGCCAAGGAACAGCCGAAAGGGTTGAGTGCCAACCGTAAAGTGGCGAAACGCGGCGGCGGCGTAGCGGGTACCGCCCGTAAACAGGCCGAAGAGGAGTTGGGGCATAGTGTGGTGAGCGGGGACAATTATCTGGCGTTGCAATCCGCACCGAAAAAACGGGTGGCGAAAAAGGCGGAGGCAGATAATGCTTAGGGGATTAGTCTATTTCTGCAATAATGCAATAACCCTGATGCAGCAGATTTTGAGGGGGTCGGCATGATGTGGGAAACAAAGATTTTTGAAGAGCTCTACTTAGAGCCGTCACGAAACGGTATTTACAAGCCTAAAGAGTTCCATGGCAGAGGTTGTAAGATTGTGAATATGGGCGAGTTATTCGCCTATGATTTTGTTGGTCAACAAGACATGAAGCGTGTTGAACTAAACGAAAAAGAATTGGAACGCGATACTCTTAAGGATGGCGATATTTTATTTGGCAGAAGATCACTTGTAGAATCAGGAGCAGGCAAATCTTCTATCGTAAAAAACCTTAACGAACCTACCACCTACGAATCCTCCGTTATCCGATTGCGACTTAATAAAAAACATTCCAACCCATATTTTTACTATTATTGGCTGCTATCTCCCTCTGGCAAAGGGGCAATAGCTTCAATCGTTACTGGTGCAAATGTAAAAGGCATAAAAAGCAGCGATCTCAAAAATATCATTGTTCCTACGCCACCACTGCCCACCCAACAAAAAATCGCGGGCATATTATCAGCCTATGACGACCTAATCGAAAACAACCTAAAGCGCATCAAGCTGCTGGAGGAAATGGCGCAGATTACCTATGAGGAATGGTTCGTGCGCCTGCGCTTCCCCGGCCATGAATCCATTCCCGTTAATCCTGAGACGGGGTTGCCGGTGGGGTGGACGAAAGAACCTCTGGGTAAGCATCTCAAGTTCGTTAAGGGGAAAAAGGTCGATGAACTGTTCACTGAATATGCTGAAGGACTAGTAAGAATTATGCTCCTTGATTCACTAGAATCAGGGAACTTCAAATTCACCACGCCAGATAAACACGTTTCAACAAAGCGCGGCGATCTGGTGATGTGCATGGACGGAGCCAGAAGTTCTCACGTTTTTTATGCAGAAGACGGTATTGTAGGTTCAACCATGGCTAAAATTGAGGCTAAGGTATTGCCTGTTTCCCTTCTTTATCTCTTTTTCAAGTCAGTTCTTGAATCGTTACAAACGAATAATACTGGTGCTGCAATACCCCATGCTAACAAGGCATTCATCAATAGTATTGAATTTCCAATACCTCCAACTTTAGTGCTGCAAAAATGGAATTCCTGCATTGCAAAACTAAATTCACAAGTTTGGAATCTAAGGGATCAAAACCAACGCCTCCGCGAAGCCCGCGACATCCTGCTCCCCCGCCTGATGACGGGCGTGATCGACGTGGAAAGCTATGACCCCACCGTCATGCCGTTGCAAAACGGCATCCAGAATCATGGGGCACGGGATCCCGACTTTCGTCGGGATGACACTCTACCCCCCACCGTCATGCTGTTGAAAAATGCCATCCAAAAAAAGAATTCTCTATGAAGCAACCGGCTGTTTACATCCTCGCGAGCAAACGCAACGGAACGCTTTATACGGGCGTCACATCCAACCTTATTCAGCGCGTATGGCAACACAAGGAAAAGCTGGTGGAAGGGTTTACCAAAAAATACGATCTAGAAACCCTAGTATGGTATGAGCTGCACGAAACCATGGAAACAGCGATTATTCGTGAAAAACAAATCAAGGAGTGGAAGCGAAAATGGAAAATAGAGATGATTGAGAAAAATAATCCTAATTGGCGCGACTTATATCATGAAATTTTAGGGCTGGATCCCGACTTTCGTCGGGATGACGCTCTGCCCCCCACCGTCATGCCGTTGAAAAATGGCATCCAAAAAAGGACAACCCTATGATCGACCTGTCTTCTCTGGAAAAAGCCATCGCGCAACTTAAAAAAAGTTTAGACTACGCCGATTCTGACCTGGCGCAAAACGACCCCGATATTGCCCAGCAATTTCGCGCCGCTGGGATTCAGGCGTTTGAATATACCTATGAACTGGCCCATAAAATGTTGAAGCGCTATCTGGAAGCCACCGAACCAACGCCTGAAAGCATTGATGCCATGAGTTTTCAGGAGCTGATCCGCACGGGGGCGGAAAAGGGGTTGTTGTTGCATTCTTGGGATGTGTGGCACTTTTACCGCCAGTGCCGCAGCATCACCAGCCATACCTATGATGAAGCAAAAGCCGAGGATGTTTTCAGCCGTCTTAAGGATTTTTTAGAAGAAGCTGCTTTTTTGTGTGCTCAAATTAAGAAAAGGCAGACACTATGCTAGAGTTGGCCGAAAAAGATTTAGCCATCGTCACCGGTATTTTACAACACCACATACCGCACTATACGGTCTGGGCGTTTGGTTCGCGGGTACAGGGCAGGGTTAAACCGTTTTCGGATTTGGATTTGGCCATTATTGGTAAAGAACCTTTACCCACCGATCTGGAAATACAACTAAAGTACGCTTTTGATGAAAGTCTGCTGCCCATTAAGGTTGATATCGTGGATTGGCAGCGCATCACGCCCGCTTTTCAAGAGATTATAGAAAAAAAATATCATGTTATTCAGTCCCATGAGGAGGCCGCATGAGCTATGAATACTCCGAAGATGGCCTTGTGGAAGCCGCCGTTCAGGATTGCTTGTCTGATCTTAAATGGCGGGTGGTGTATGCTTGGCGCAAGGAAACCTTTGGGGAAAAGGGGCTTTTAGGGCGTGCGAATAAATCGGAAGTCATCCTGACCCGCTCCCTGCGGGCTGCCCTCGAAACGCTGAACCCCGGCCTGCCCGATGCCGCATACATCCACGCCGTTCAGACCATCACCGAAAAAGCCGCCGACAAAACCCTTGGACAAATCAACAAGGAAAAGCACGCCCTGCTCACCAAAGGTGTGCCCGTCAGCTTCCGCAATGCCAAGGGTGAGATGGAATCCAAGCGCCTTCGGGTTTTTGATTTTGATGCGCCCACCAACAACGAATTTCTCGCCGTGCGTCAGTTGGAAGTCGTGGGCGAACTCTATAACCGCCGCCCCGATGTGGTGGGGTTTGTGAACGGCATCCCGCTGGTGTTTTTTGAACTGAAAGCCCATCACACCGATCTGGAAAGTGCCTATAGGGATAATTTTTCGGATTACAAAGACACTATCCCCGCGCTGTTCCACTGCAACGCCTTTATTATCCTTAGCAATGGCACGGATGCGCGGGTGGGCACCGTGACCAGTCCGTACAAATTCTTCCTGGAATGGAAGCGTATTGAGGAAGAAGAGGAAGGCATGGTGAGCCTTGACACCATGCTGCGCGGCACCTGCGCCCCAGCGCGGCTGCTCGACTTGTTTGAAAACTTTCTTCTGTTCGACGGCGAGGGGGCAGACGTGGTGAAAATCATGGCCAAAAACCACCAGTTCATCGGGGTGAACAAGGTGGTGAGCAAGATTAACCGCATCGATGATATTCAGGGGAAAATCGGCGTGTTCTGGCACACGCAGGGGTCGGGGAAATCCTATTCCATGGTGTTCTTATGCCAGAAAATCCATCGCAAGCTGGGCGGCTCGTACACCTTTTTGATTGTGGTGGATCGCACCGAACTGGAAGGGCAACTCTACGATACCTTCACCGGCTGCGGCGCGGTGACCGAGGAAAATATCCGCGCCAAAAGCCGAGATGATCTGCGCCGCCTGCTGGCTGAAAACCACCGCTATGTGTTCACCCTGATTCACAAGTTTTCCATCGATCCAAAAACCGAGCAAGAATACCCGCTGATTACGGATCGCTCCAACATCATCGTTATTTCTGATGAGGCACACCGCACCCAGGGCGGCAAATTCGCCCAGAACATGCGCTTTAATGGCATCCCCAAGGCCTCCTACCTTGGCTTTACCGGCACGCCAATCATCAAGGAAGAGCTGGAGCTGACCAAGAACATCTTTGGCGAATATGTTTCAGTTTATGATTTCAAACGCGCCATTGAAGACGGGGCAACCTTGCCGCTGCGCTATCTGGGCCGTGGTGAAAAGCTGGGGATAGAGAACCCCAACCTTGACGAACAGATGGCCGAAATAATCGAGAACGAAGATCTCGACGATGATCAGCGTGCCAAACTACAGCGGGAGTTTGCCCGCGATTATCCCATTCTTACCTCCGAGGCACGGCTAAACGCGATTGCCAAAGACCTTGTCTGGCATTTCAACGAGCGTGGCTATCAGGGTAAGGCAATGTTTGTTGCGCTGGATAAGCCCACCGCCGTGCGGATGTATGACTTGGTTATGCATCACTGGCCGCAGTATGTGGCCGAACTGAGCAAACGCATCCAGCAATGCCCAGACCAGCAAGAATCCCTTAAATTGGGCCACCACCTAAAGCGCGCTCAGGCAACAGAAGTTTGCGTGGTGGTCAGCGCTGAACAAAATGAAGTGGCCAAATTTCGCGCTATGGGGCTGGACATTGCCCCGCATCGTAAAAAGATGGTGGATCGTGACCTTGAGAAAGAATTCAAAAATGAGGACAACTCCTTCCGCCTGGCGATTGTCTGCGCCATGTGGATTACGGGCTTTGATGTCCCGTGCGTCTCTACTGTGTATCTTGATAAGCCGATCAAAGGCCACACCCTGATGCAAACCATCGCTCGTGCCAACCGAGTGTACGATGACGAAAAGGAAAACGGCCTGATTGTTGATTACGGTAACGTCTACCGCAAATTAGAAGAAGCCTATGCGGTATACGGCGAGGGAGACGGCAAAGGCCGTGACGGCACGGATGAAGGCGATGTATCAAAAAATCCCACCGAGCGGCTGGAAGAGCTGGTGGTGGATTTAACGGCTTCCATTGAACTGGTGAAGCAGTTTCTGACGAGTGTTGACTTTGATCTTGAAGCACTCATTGCTGCGGCAAATGCCATGCAAAAACTGGCGCTGATTCAAAAGGGGATGAACTGCATCTGCCTTAACGAGAAAACCCGAACGCAATTTGAGTTCCTAGCGCGAGATGTCTTCCGCAAATACAAGGCACTCTACCCAGAAGAGGAGATCAAACCTTTCATCAAGGCGCATCATTCTATTGAGGCCATTTATGAACAACTGAACCAGAAGGTGAAGGGGGCGGATATTACCGCTGTCATTCGCCGCCTGCAGCAGGAAGTCGACATGAGCGTCACGGTGGGTGGCACCGCCAGCACAGATGATGATTACATTGATCTCAGCAAGCTGGATTTTGACCGTCTGCGCCAGGCATTTCAAAAGTCGGAAAAGAAAAATTTGGTGGTTTTCGATCTGCAAGAGGCGATTGAACAAAAACTGGAAAGAATGGTGCAGCAAAATCCGCTGCGGCTAGAGTTTTTTGAACGCTACAAAAAAATCATTGTGGAATACAATAACGGCAAAGACTTGCAGAGCGTGCAAAAGGCATTCGAGGATCTGCAAGATTTTATGAAGGATTTATCGGCGGAGCAGTCTCGTGCCCTTGCCGAAGGCCTTGATGAAGAAACCTTGGCCATCTTCGACCTGTTGCGCAAGCCGACCCTAAGCAAACAAGAAGAGGAAGCTGTTAAAAAGGTAGCGGTGCAAACGCTCGCCACCTTGAAAGCAGAAAAGCTGAAAATCGAACGCTGGCGCGAAAGCACTCAAGTTGCCGCGCAGGTCAAAACGATCATTTTCGATAATCTGCAATGGTTACCCCAAGAGGTCTATGATGATGAAGAAGTGAATGAGCGGACAGATCTGGTGTATCAGCATATTTATGCCAATCACGGCGGATTCATAGGGCAAATACCGCATCCCATTTTTTTTCAAGGAGGGATGCAATGAAGATCAGAGTATCTTGTATTGCCTACCGCACTAAGGCAAAAAAAAGAAATGAAGAGTTATCTTCATTCACCCAAAAACTTCTAAAAAAAGGTAACTCCCTAGGTACCCAAAGAATTTGCTCCCAAAGAACCCAAAGAATTTGCTCCCAAAGAATTTACAGCCATACGCCACGATCCGGTTGCCGATAGACACAATCAGAAGGATATTAATGGGAAGCCAGACATAGGGAAAGAAGCGCTTATAGTGTGCCAGCAAACCTCTGTCAATTTTGGGACAACATTGGGCGGCAATCCAAGAGCCTAGGGCAAAAGCGCCTATGTTTCCTGTGATAATCCCTAAATTTCCCTGAGGAAGTTGCCAAAGAAGCACTATTTTCAGGCCGTAGACAATAACAAGCCCACCAAAAACGCACAAAGCAGGAACAGCAATATACGTGACCATAAAGGACATCGCACGAGAGACTTGAAGCGTCTCAGCTGGGGGAATACGGGGGATAAACGACAGTGCATAAAGCGTAGGAAAAAATATGCCCACATAGAGGGTTAATCGTTCCAACCAATCGCTAGGGATTTCAATTTCCAGAAGCCCATTTAATGCAGACGAAAACAGAAAGATCAGGAGAACAATCAGAAGATAAAAGCTGCCTCCCAGCACAATCCCCATGCCAGAATTTGCAACGTGACGGGAAAAAAGCAGCGTCTCCTCTTGGCGTTGGTTTGAAAAGGGAGCAATAAAAGGAAGAATACCCAGGCCCATGGCCAAAAACATCCATTCCCACATCGCGGGGGCGTGGGGCTGGAATGCAAACACAAAAATCCCAGCCAAACCCGCCGAAAAAACGCCCAGGAGCTTCTTACGCGGCCATCCTGCCGCCTCTGCCCACAGGTGCGTTGCGGTTCCCCATAAAACGCCCAAAGCAAGAGTACCAAAAAGGCGCTTCGCAAAGGAAGCCTCAAGAACAAAACGCCTCAAAGAGGGCATTTGCTCAAAAGAAGAGAGGTATTCCCCGATTACCAGCAAGCCCAAAAGACAAAACCACACCAGGGGGAAGCGGTGTATTACATTTCTTAGCCCATCCCGCCCAGATCCAGCCATTGTATTGTCGGGCAATTGTGAGGGGGGCTCGTAAAGCATGGATTATGTCTCTCTGCTTTCTTTGGTTTTTTTTAGGGTTTTTTCCGGGAAAAATCAAGACAAAATTAAGAAAACATCCTCTCCTACCCCTCAGACCCCCACAGCGCCGCGACACTTTGTTCCATGGGATTGAGAAGGGGCGCCGTTAAGGTTTGTCCCTGACCCGTTGTCGGATTTGTGAAGGTTACCGATTGGGCATGCAGGTGCAATCCCGGGGCCAGGCGCAGGGGAAGGGGCTCCACCCGGCCATATTTTCGATCCCCGATGATGGGGTGGCCCATACTCATGCAATGCACGCGCAGTTGGTGCATGCGGCCCTGTTTGGGGCGCAGTTCCAGGTGGGCCAGGGCGTCTTCATAAACGTTCAGGACGCGCCAGTGGGTTTCGGCCTCTTGTCCCTCGGGATCAATCCGAACGAAACCTTGATGGGCCAGTAAGGGCGCCCGCAGAACCCCATTGTCTTTCAGCGGCACCCCGTAAACCAGGGCTTCATAAACTTTGGTAAAGGTATGGGCGCGGATTTGGGCCGATAAAGCCTCCGCCGCGGCCCGTGTTTTGGCCATAATCATGATGCCCGTTGTGGGTCTGTCCAGGCGGTGCACCAGGCGGGGCTGGCCCTCCCATCCCTCGTACTGCCACCAGGCCACCATCATTTGATCCAGGGCGCGGGTAATGCCGCTTCCCCCCTGGCTGGCCAGGGTGGCGGGTTTGTTCAGGGCAATCAGATTCTCGTCTTCATAAAGAATCATGTCTTTGAGCATGGCCCGATCGGCGCGGGATAAGGGGACCAGAGCGGGCACTTTGGGGGTGGGGCGGTCTCCTCCGCCTTCGCCCTCATAAAAACGCAACGTATCCCCCAGGGCCAGGCGATAGTCCGGTGTGGTTTTGGCATCATTGCACCGAATATCCTTGGTGCGCAGGGCCCGTTGGATTTTTCCCTGGGGCCAGGCAAGACGATCCCGCACAAAGGCATCCAGGCGGCGGCCCACATCATCCGCTGAAATTTTGATATAGGTAATCACAGGGGGGCTACCTTAAGCATGCCCTGGGCGATAGAAAACATTTTTGAAAACAAACGCATACAATAATAGGCACCATAATGGGGCAAAGCCCCCTGAGCGCCGCCCAAAGCCACAGCCATTGTAGGGGACCAAGACATGTTCTTAAGCCTCGCTTAAAGGTTTGATGATAGCATAAGGGTTGGGGTTATACAGCATGAATCACTTTGACGATAGCATTTTGGCGATGATGGCAGAAGCCACATATTACCATGAATCGGGCAAATGGCCGGAGGCCATGGTTCTTTATCAGCGTATTTTGGATGTCGATCCCAGGAATCCCATTATCTTGCATGCCATGGGGCTTTTGAAATTTGAATGTGATGATTATGATGCGGCGCTGCATTGTATCGACGAAGCCATTGCCATTGATCCCAATAGTGGTCTGTTTTACCGTAGTTATGGCAACATTCTTTTGAAAAAAAAGCACTTTGATGAGGCCATTGGCGCCTATCAAATCAGCCTGTATCTGGATCCGAAAAATACAGATACCCTGGAACATATGGCCAAGCTGTACGAAGAAAAAGACGACATGCTCAGCGCCATCATGCATTACAAAGAAATGACGACGTACCCTCATTTGGCCAGCAAGGCCCATTTTTGTTTGGCGGAATGTTTTTATAAGGTGGGCTTTTTTGATGACGCGCTGAATCACTACGCCGAAACCTACGCCGCCATGCCCTTTAGCTTGCACGTGACGTTGCGGTATGCGGAACTTTTGCTGCAGGCCAAGGCCTTTGAGGATTGCCTAGCCGTTGTGCGGCACGGTCTGGCCTATTACCCCCGGTCCTATATTTTGCATCACCACAAAGGCAAGGCTTTGTTTCAAAAAGAAGATTTTGAGGGCGCCCTGCAGGCCATGGAACAGGCCCTGCATCTTTCCCATCAAGATGCCTCCCTTTATTATGACTATGCCCAGTGTCTCCAAACCCTGGGGGATCACGTCAGTGCCGAGCGCGCCATGAAGGCCTTCCGCTCGGGGGGGAAGATGGGCTGAGGTATTTTAGGGTCTCTTTATTTTAACAAATCAGGACTTAAGCAGAATCTTCATCATTGCGACTGCGAGGAACGAAGCAGGAAGCAATCCAGAAATGCCACCCGCGGAAAGACTGGATTGCCACGCCTCCTACGGAGGCTCGCAATGACGTTCTGCGTAAATCCTACAAATGTCACACAACAACCCTTAACCCATTTTCCCCCACGTCCACGGTGACGGCGGTGTGATCGGGGAGGGTTCCCCGCAAAATGGCCTCCGCCAGGGGGTCCTGAACATGGCGCTGGATGACGCGTTTCAGCGGCCGGGCGCCGTAAGCGGGATCAAAACCCCGTTCCGCCAGCCAGGTTTTGGCGGCCTCGGTAACAGTTAAGGCAATATCCCGTCCGGCCAGCAGGCTGTGTAGGCGTTTCAGCTGAATATCCACAATGGCCGCCATTTGGTCACGGGACAGGGGGTTAAACAGCAAAATCTCATCCAGCCGATTGACAAATTCAGGACGAAAGGCCCCCCGCACCCGATCCATGACCAACGGAAACAGGATCTCTGAGGGCGTGCCCGCCGGATGCGTGGCAATGACATCACTGCCGAGGTTCGATGTAAGAATCAGCACGGTGTTTTTAAAATCCACCGTGTGCCCCTGGCCATCAGTCAGGCGGCCTTCATCCAGGACCTGCAATAATATATTAAAGACATCGTTGTGGGCCTTTTCCACCTCATCAAACAAAATGATGCGATAGGGACGGCGGCGCACGGCCTCCGTCAGTGCCCCCCCCTGTTCATACCCCACATAGCCCGGGGGCGCGCCGATCAGGCGGGCCACGGCGTGCTTTTCCATATATTCGGACATGTCGATACGCAGCAGCGCTGATTCATCATCAAACAAAAACTGGGCTAAGGCTTTACTCAGTTCCGTTTTTCCCACGCCGGTGGGGCCCAAAAACAAAAACGATCCAATGGGCCGGTTGGTGTCCTGCAATCCGGCGCGGGAACGCCGCACGGCCTGGGATACAGCCGCCACGGCCTGAGCCTGCCCCACCACCGTTTGGGATAGGACAGATTCCATGGCCAGCAGCTTTTCCCGCTCGCCCTCCAGCATCTTATCCACGGGAATGCCGGTCCAGCGGGACACGATGCTGGCGATGTCTTGCTCTGTCACGGTATCATCGGTCCGGCCTTGGGTGGCGGCCTCTAGCTCGCTCAGTTTTTTTTGTAATGAGGGAATTTTGCCGTAAGCAATCTCCCCGGCCCTGGCCAGATCCCCCGAGCGTTGCGCGGTTTCCAGGGCGATTTTCAGTGTTTCCAGTTCCTCTTTGGCCTTTTGAATGCTGCCCAGCTGATCCCGCTCCGCCTGCCATTTGGCCGTTTCGGCCGTGGCGGTTTCGGTGAGGGTCGCCAGTTCCTTTTCCAATTCCGCCAGACGTTTCAGGGATGCCTCGTCGGTTTCTTTTTTCAATGCCTGCTGCTCAATTTTTAATTGAATAATGCGGCGGTCCATGTCTTCCAAAGCTTCGGGCTTGGACTGAATTTGCATGCGCAGGCGGGCCGCGGCCTCATCCACCAGGTCGATGGCCTTATCGGGCAAAAAGCGGTCGCTGATATAACGGTCCGACAGCGTGGCGGCGGCGACCAAGGCATGATCACTGATGCGCACGGCGTGGTGCAGTTCGTATTTTTCCTTAATCCCCCGCAGGATCGAAATGGTTTCGGCCACGCTGGGTTGATCCACAAACACGGGTTGAAAACGACGGGCCAGCGCGGCGTCTTTTTCAATATATTTACGGTATTCATCCAGGGTTGTGGCCCCGATACAGTGCAAATCCCCCCGCGCCAGGGCGGGTTTGAGCATATTGCTGGCATCCATGGCCCCGTCGGCCTTGCCCGCGCCGACCAAAGTGTGCAGTTCATCAATAAACAAAATCACCTGGCCTTCTTCGGCGGAAACTTCAGCCAGCAGGGCCTTTAGACGTTCCTCAAACTCCCCCCGAAACTTGGCCCCCGCGATCAGGGCCCCCAGATCCAGGGACAACAACTTTTTATCCTTTAAACTATCCGGCACATCACGGTTCACGATGCGTTGAGCCAGCCCCTCGATAATGGCGGTTTTCCCGACACCAGGTTCCCCAATCAGGACCGGGTTGTTTTTGGTGCGGCGGGAAAGGACCTGAATCGTGCGCCGAATTTCCTCATCCCGCCCGATGACGGGATCAATTTTGCCCGATGCGGCTTTTTCTGTAAAATCCAGCGTGTATTTTTTCAATGCTTGATAACCACCCTCAGCGGCGGGAGAATCAGCCGTGCGGCCCTTGCGAATTTTGGTAATTTGGGCCTCTAGTTTTTCCGCCGTCACGCCCGCTGAGCGCATGAGCTCCCCCACTGCGGTTTTGGACGCCACCAGGGCCTGAAGCAACCGTTCCTGCGTCACGTATTGATCTTTATAGGATGTGGCCAAACGGGTGGCCTCGTCCAAAATCTGCGCGGCCTCCCGCCCCCAGTGCATTTCGGCGCCGGTGCCAGAGACCTTGGACAGCTTGGCCAGTTCTGCCTCAATTTTTTGTGTTAACAAGGCGCTATCCACCCCCACCAATAGATTTTTGGCCAGGCCATCTTCATCATCCAGCAGCACAGACAAAATATGAAACGGTGTTACCTGTTGATGCCCCGCCCGCATGGCCAGGGTTTGGGCCGCTTGCAGATTTTTCTGGGTTTTTTCGGTAAATTTTTCGATGTCCATGGGGGTCGTCCTTTGGGATGTTATAGGCACTTAAAAAAGGATATGGGAATCGTTCCTGGGGCTTTATCGTTCCTGGGGCTTTCAAGAGGGGCATGCAAACGAGAGCCCCTTCCGCATGTTGCAAAGTATACAGGATCTGATAGGGTTTGGGTTCATTTTTTTACAGTGTCTTTGCGAGGATAACGTGGCTTACGATTACGATTTGGCGATTATTGGTGCAGGCCCCGGGGGCTATGTGGCGGCGATTAAGGCGGCCCAGCTGGGGATGAAGGTCGTGTGCATCGACAAACGGGCCACCTTGGGCGGAACGTGTTTGAATGTGGGATGTATTCCGTCAAAAGCGCTCTTGCAATCCTCAGAAAAATTTCACGAAGCCAGCCACAGTTTGGCCGAACACGGCGTTCAGGTGGGATCGGTCAAACTGGATCTGGCGGCTCTTTTGGGCCGCAAAGACAAAGTCGTTGCTGATTTAACCAAGGGTATTGCCTTTTTGTTTAAAAAAAACGGCGTCACGTTTGTTCAAGGGGCGGCGTCTTTCGTTAATACCAACACCTTGGCCGTGGAGGGCAAAGACAACATCACGGCCAAAAACATTATGATTGCCACGGGGTCCGATGCCATTGCGTTACCCTTTGCGCCGTTTGATGAAAAAATCGTGGTGTCCTCCACGGGGGCGCTTAGCCTGCCCAAAGTTCCCAAAACCCTGGCTGTTATTGGTGGGGGGTATATTGGTTTGGAATTGGGCTGTGTCTGGCAACGCCTGGGGGCAACGGTGACGGTGATTGAGGCCTTTGACCGCATCCTGCCCGCCATGGATCAGGATATTAGTAAAGATATGCACGGCATTTTGACCAAACAGGGCCTGATCATCAAAACAAAAACAGCCGTAAAAGCCATCGAAAACACGGGGAAAAACGCCAAAATAACCCTGGATTCCGGGGAAGCCTTGGTGGTGGATGTGGTTTTGATTGCCGTGGGGCGGCGGGCCTATACGGATGGGCTGAATCTCTCCGCCGTGGGCCTGAACGCCGATGATCGGGGCCGCGTTGTTGTGGATGGGCATTTCCGCACCACTGTGCCGAGTATTTACGCCATTGGGGATGTGATTGCGGGGCCGATGTTGGCGCACAAGGCCGAAGAAGAAGGTGTGGCCTGCGTCGAAATGCTGGCCGGACAAAAGCCCCACATTAATTATAACGCCATTCCCGGCGTGGTGTACACGTGGCCCGAGGCCGCCACCGTGGGCTATACCGAAGACGAACTGAAAGCCAAAGGCATCCCCTACACCGTGGGCAAATTTCCCTTTGCCGCCAATTCACGGGCCAAAGCCAGCGGTAACGCGGTGGGTTTTGTCAAATTGCTGGCCCATAAAGACAACGATCGCTTGCTGGGGGCCCATATCCTGGGGCCTGATGCCGGAACGATGATTGCGGAATTGGCTCTGGCCCTTGAATTCGGCGCATCGTCCGAGGATATTGCCCGCACCTGCCACGCCCACCCGACGCTCAACGAGGCCGTAAAAGAAGCCGCCCTGGCGTGCTTTGCCAAGGCGATTCATGTTTAGAGGGCGGTGTCAAAAAAACCGTGGACAAATGGTAACATTTGTGATGTTTTGATTTTTTATTTTGTCTTATCATGCATTTTTTGGAAAGATCCCGCCCATGTCTTCTGTTCCTTTGCCTGTGACGCCTTTGGATGCTCAGTTTGATCCCGCTCAAAAAAAGGAATGGCTCAGCACCCCGGTTGAGCACATTGATATTACGTCCTTTGATGCCCGCACCATCGTGGATCAAATGGGGAAAATGTCCTTTACATCCCGCGATCTGGCCCGGGCGTCAGAAATTTATGGCATGATGCTGGCCGATCCGTCCTGTCGGATTATTATATTGACGAAGACGATCTTCAGGCCTGTGATCATGCCATCAAGGACATTGCCGATGCTTTGCCGGCGGGACCCTATAGCTCTCGCGCGTTTATTCATGAAATGGGGCGCTGGTTGGCCTCGGGTAAGGCCAAAAAGCCAAAATCCATGGTCCAGCTGGCCTATCAACACGGTGTGCCCATTTTTTGTCCGGCGTTTACGGATTCTTCCGCTGGGTTTGGGTTGGTGCTGCATCAGGCGGGTAAAAAGCAGGGTTGCATCACGTTGGATTCTATCGCGGATTTCCGGGAGCTCACCGATGTAAAAATTCAGGCCGGCACAACGGGATTGCTGATGATTGGGGGCGGTGTTCCCAAAAACTTCGCCCAAGACACCGTGGTGTGCGCTGAATGGCTGGGCCGCAAAAAAGGTAAGGGCTTTTACGATTACAGTGGTGAAATTCCTGTTCCGACACGATAAACAAAGATACGCGGGGATGCGGATCACCCATCAAGACAGGAACCCCTTAAACGCGCATCACCCAACCAATAAACCAAAGGATAAAACGGGAAGGTCTGCTATGAAGCACTATGACTTGGAAGCCCTGCCATGGAGTCATGCATGATTGATGCCGAGACATTGAAACACCTTTTGACCGATATGGAATCGGATCGGGTTGAAAGAACGTCTTCATTCACGAAAGAGGATAAAATGTCTGAGGCCATCTGTGCATTTGCCAATGACCTTCCCAACAATAAACTGCCGGGATACTTGATCGTTGGTGTACATGATAATGGCGCATTAGCAGGAATATCTGTTTCTGATCAGTTGCTGAAAGACCTTGCTGGGATTCGGGCAAACGGCAACATTCAACCCCTACCGCAAATGACCGTTAAAAAGTTCTCTTTTGAGGGCGGCGATGTTGCCGTCGCGGAAGTTTTTCCATCCTCTTTTCCCCCTGTCCGATTCAGGGGTAGGGTATGCGTTCGTGTGGGGCCGAGAAAGGCCTATGCCTCTGAACAGGAAGAGCGCACCTTAATCGAACGCAGAATAGCAAGCGCAAGAACTTTTGATTCCAGCCCAGCCCAAGAGGCAAGCCTTGATGATTTATCGCTTGCGCTCTTTGCTACATATCGTCAGCAGGTGATCGCGGCGGATATCATCGAGGCCAATCATCGGAACATAGAGAATCAATTGGCCTCGCTGCGTTTTTACGACACCAAAAAGCATTGCCCAACACATGCTGGCGTATTGTTGTTTGGTAAGAATCCAAGGTACTACCTACCGGGTGCTTATATACAGTTTTTAAAAATCAACGGTCACTTTTTAACCGATGAAATTTCCAATCAAGCCGAGATTTCCGGCGACCTGCTATCCGTTTTGCGTGAACTGGACACACTGTCCCACGTTAATATTACCACCGTGCTTGAAAAACAAACTCTTTTGACAGAAAAAGCCCATCCTGATTATCCGGAGCGTGCACTTCGGGAACTCTTGATGAACGCGGTTATGCACCGAGATTATCAATCAAATGCGCCGATAAAATTCTATTGGTTTAACGATCGGATTGAAATTCATAGCCCAGGTGGGCCTTACGGTATTGTAACTTTGGACACCATGGAAACCACCAGCGATTACAGAAATCCCGTTATTGCCGAGATGATGCAAGCCTTAGGCTATGTGAACAGATATGGTTACGGCATTCAACAGGCACAGGCCAGCCTGAAGGCTAATGGCAATCCACCTGCTGAATTTACAGGTAATGGTAATTTTGTTCTTGCGGTAATAAAGAAGAGACCCGAATGAAAACCATTGCTTTTTTTAATAACAAAGGCGGGGTGGGTAAAACTTCGTTGGTGTATCATCTGGCGTGGATGTTCGCAGACAGGGGTGTTCCGGTGCTGGCGGTTGATCTTGATCCACAGTCGAATCTTACCTCTATGTTTTTAGATAAAGATCGTCTGGAAACGCTTTGGGGTCATGAAGACAGCAATACAATTTCCGACTGTTTGCGTCCGTTAATGGACGGTACAGGTGATATTGATACGCCGCATTTAGAAAAAGTAAGTCCTAATCTTGCCTTGATATCCGGAAACCTCGCCTTGGCAAAGGTTGAAGATGAGCTTTCTAAAACGTGGCTTGAGTGTTTAGGTGATAATGTCAGAGGATATCGGTTTACTACTGCATTTTATAGAATGATACTAAAGGCTGTCGAGCAACATCCTGCCCAGATTGTTTTGATTGATGTTGGTCCGAATCTTGGGGCGATCAATCGGGCTGCTCTTATTGCAACGGATTATGTTGTTTTTCCTCTCGCGCCAGATTTATTTTCCCTACAAGGGTTGCGCAACTTAGGGCCTACCCTGCAGAACTGGAGAAAGGGCTGGGATGAGCGAAAATCAAAACTACCGCCAAATACCTCTATCTCCTTACCGACGGGCAGCATGAATCCTATAGGTTATGTTGTCATGCAGCATGGCGTTAAAGGAGGAAACACACCCGTAAAAGCGTATCAGCGTTGGCTGGACAAAATCCCTGCCGTCTATCGTGAATACGTATTGGACGAAAAGCCTGAACACGCCATCAGGGTTGAGGATGATCCTTACAAACTGGCACAATTAAAGCACTACCCCAGTCTTATGCCGCTGGCACAGGAAGGGAACAAGCCTATCTTTCACTTAAAACCTGCCGATGGTGCCATTGGGGCGCACGTTTATGCCGTCAAAGAATGTTATGATGATTTTTTGGCATTGGCTGGGAAAATTGCTGCTAACATGGGTGTGCCGTTTCCTGATAGGGGTTTTATTGAATGACCGTTGCTGTTTTAATCTCCCCAAAATAACCTTTTGGTTTTTTGTGGCTTATGCCTTAAATTGCTCCCTGCTTAATGAACACCAAGGATAGAGGACAAAATGAACGCCATGGGTCGTGTTTTGATCATCGGTGCAGGCGCGGCGGGATCCGTTGTGGCCAAAAAATGCGCCATGAATACGGATGTTTTTAAGAGCATCCATTTGGCCTCTCGCCGACTAGAAAGTTGTCTGGCTGTCCAGAAGGACTGTGCATCCCCCATCACCGTTTCTGAGGTTGATGGCGATGATACGGCGCAGGTTATTGCGCTGATTGAAAAACAAAAGCCAGATTTGCTGATTAACATGG
>JBILRW010000044.1:0-9526 GCA_044372405.1 Alphaproteobacteria bacterium | reverse complement strand
TCCACGGCCTGGGAAGAGGCCGAAAACAATCCCTTTAATCGATCAAAAACAGACATTCTTTCCAAGGGACCCTATACGCTAAAACGGACACCACGTTAACACATTTTTCATGGTGGGGATAGGGGGTTGTTAGGGGCTAAAAGGGTTGCTCTTTAGACGCTAAGCCCAGCTTGGATAACTCTTGGCAGAAAAGCGATCCGTATATTATTGAGCACACCTTCTGTTGACAGCAATACAGATTCAGTCGTTGTATTGATTGTCCCCGTTGCCTTTAGTATTGTGCGACCAGCTTTTAAAGACTCACTACCCCACAAGCAAAGAGCGCTTGCAGTATGTCGAGCGGCTTCTTCAGCTGATTTTAGGCCTTCACCGTTGGAAAAAAAAGAAAATTCCGTGGAAGGTCCTATGCTTGACTGCATGGCGGATATTGAGGGCAGCACATTTTCAACGACATAACGAATATTTTGCCCCAAATCAGCAGCGAAGCTGAAGGGCCCACCAAGATTGAATCGGTTACTTAACTTACCCGTTGCGGCATCACCAAGAGACCCAAGATAGTCAACGGGAGCACCTGCTAAATTTCCCAAAAACCGCCCAAATCCCGGAGGGGGTTTGCCAGCTTTGGCAGCCACTGAGACCACCAAAGCCGCACCCGCAGCAATAAGAGGTAGCGCAACCATGGGTCCATCCTCCTTCAAAACAAATCAAATTCTCTTTGCATTATAGATGATTTTTTCGGTGCAAGGAAGTGTTTTTTTGAAGTCTTTTTTCATCGCAAATTTTTTTTCAAAAAAAATGCCAAAAAGTGACATTCGTCACTTTTCACCTACCATAATGTGCTCTATAAAGGGGTCATTCGTACTCTCCTTAATAACCAACTTGAAGCTGGACCTCGGTCCAGCTTTTTTTTATGATGGGGGATGTCCTTGCTCATTGCCTCGTGGAACGTGAATTCGGTGAAGGCCCGCATGGGTCACCTGCTGTCCTGGCTGGATCGTTTTCGTCCGGATATTGTTTTGCTGCAGGAAACCAAGTGCACCGAGGAATCCTTTCCCTATCTGGATTTTGAAACCACCCCCTATAACATCGCGGTGGTGGGGGAAAAAAGTTACAACGGCGTGGCGGTTTTATCCAAGGCCCCCATGGAGGTTCTCTGCCGCCAATTGGACGGCCAGACCCAGGCGCGGTATCTTGAGGTCTTAACGGCCAACGTCAAGGTCGCCTCGGTCTACGTTCCCAACGGGGAGGATCTCACGTCGCCCAAATTTACCCAAAAAATGGCGTTTTTTGATGCGTTACACAACCGGATGCAGGCCATGTTGGCCGATGGCCTTCCCGTTATTGTGGGGGGGGACTTTAACGTGGCGCACCAGCCCCGGGATGTTTATGATCCAAAAGCATTCGTGAACCGACTGCTTTTTTCAGACGCGGAACGCGCCAAATTCCGCACCCTGATTCATCACGGCTATCAGGATGCCCTGCGTCTGAAATATCCCGAAGACGTCCTGTACAGCTGGTGGGATTATCGGGCCGGGCGGTATGATCGGAATGAGGGAGCGCGTATTGATTATCTCCTCACCAGCAGCCAGGCCACCGACCGTTTGGGGGATGCCGGCATTGACCGCAGCCCCCGGGGTCTGGAAAAGCCATCGGATCATACCCCCGTGTGGATTCGTTTGGGGCCCTAAAGGATTTAGTGAGGTTTTCGCGGTATACTGAGGCCATGTTTTCCTAAGTATACTGACCTGGATTTTCTTTATGCCTCAAGTCTTTGTTTTGTTTTTTGTTTTTTTGCTGGGATTTATACTAACGGCCTGGGCGTCGGTGGGGCTTCCCCATGAAGAATTATCAGCCAAAGACAAAGTCGGCGTCACGCAAGCGACCAAAGAAAAACAAGTGACCAAAGAAAAGCAAGAGAAGAAAAATAAAAAAGAAACAAAAAAGACGGGCCAACAACCCGTGACCCGTGCCGGGGGAATCAACACCCTGGATGCGCTGATGGATTTGACCATTCCGGCGCCCCGTGGGCAAAAGGTTTTTGGGGCCTCAGAGGTTTCCTTTGATCATGCCGCCGCCTATGTGGGGAAAATTGATGCCCTGCAGCGTTCGCTGGAAAAAAGCCGCACGGCCTTTGCGCAGCCTTTTTTGACAGAGGGGAACATAGAGAGCCTTTCCCCCTATGAGCAGTGGCAGGTTTTTTTAAGAAAAACAGCCTATCTTTCCCGAAAAGCCCAGATTGAGGCCGTTCAGAGTTTTATCAATCGCATGCCCTATCATCATGACAGTGATTCGACGGGATCCGGGGATACCTGGAAAGATCCCGAAGAGTTTTTGACATTTGGTGGCGATAGCGAAGATTTTGCCATCACCAAATACATCAGCCTCCGGCTGCTGGGCCTGTCGCCGGATCGTTTGCGTGTGGCTGTTGTTTTTGATCATAAAAAAGATATTTACCGGGCCGTAACCCTGGTTTATGCCAACACCGATGTTTTGGTTTTGGATGAAACCAAAAACGAAATCAACGCCGCCCGGGATCTGAAAGACCTTTCCCCCGTTTATTCCTTTAACGAAAAGCACATCTGGTATCACTGGAAACAGGGATCCATGCCCCCCAACCAGTTTTTACAAACGGAAACGCAACGGCAGTATAACATTTTTCCGTGAGGGAAAAAATCTCACCCCACCATCGCCTTTAAAAACCTCATGAGTACCACCAGGTTGGATAAACGGAGCGCGTTTTCGTCCATTTGGGACATCATATCCAAAAATTGTTTTCGTTGGGGCGCGGTTTGATTCAGCCAAGCGTCCTGGGCTTCTTCCAACGTTCCCGAAAGATTCAGAAGACGGGCGGCAAGATCCCGATGCGCGGCATACAGATCCGCCCGCAACGCATCTCGCGCCTGTTGATCCCATAATGTGGGCGAAGAGAGTCGGGACAGAAAACGATGTACCTGATGCAACGATAACGCATCATAAACGGCCATATACGCCCGTCCGGCTTTGGACAGGTCGGCCTGGGCCTGATCAGCCAGCGCAATGACATCCAAAACCCCCATCATGGGACGGAGTAAGGCAATGCGCTTGGCCAAAGATTCCGGGACATTTTCATAAATCAAGGCGTTTTGGGTTTTTTCCACAACGGCGCGCTCTTCCCCCACCAGAATGTCATCCCAAATGTCCATGCATTCCTGAACCAGAGGACGAAATGTTTTCACCAGTTCGGTCACAGCCAAGGTTCCCGGCGCGTGTTTTCGCAGCAACCACGCAATGGCACTGTTGGCTAGGCGTGTTGTGTAAAAAAGCATTTTATGCTGGGTGGTGGCGGAAACTTTATTATCCAGGGCTTCAATGTCTTTCCATAAACCCCGCAGTTGGAATACCTCTCGCACAATGGTATACGCACGAACAACATCACAAAGTTCACAGCCCGCCGCCTGTTGCATGGAAAAGGCAAAATGCGGCCCCATGCGGTTAATCATGCTGTTGGCGGTAAAGGTGGCGATGATGTCTTTTTTTAAGGGGTGGGTCTTCATATCCTCAGAAAACGATTCTCGAAGGCGCTTGGGGAAGTAAAGGGCCACGTCTTCCAACATGCGCTCTTCTTCCAGCAGGCTGGTGCCTTGAAGGTCTTTTTTCAAGGCGATTTTGCTATGGGCCAGCAAAACAGCCAATTCAGGACGAACAAAGCCAAGGCCTTGTTCCAAACGGGCATCAATGGTGGCATCGGTGGGTAGTCCTTCCAGCGCTCGATTGAGCTGACCCGACGCTTCCAAATGATGCATCAGCCTTTTTAGGGGATGAACCAGAGCCGTTCCCTGATATTCCAAAGAAGACAGAGCTTGGGTTTGTAAGTAATTGTTCCGCAGCACCAAATACGCCACATCATCCGTCATGGACGCCAGCAGATCATTACGCTGGGCCAGGGTCATATCTCCCCGACGCACGGGAGACGCCAGCAGGATTTTGATATTAACCTCATGGTCTGAACAATCCACGCCGCCCGAATTATCAATGGCATCGGTGTTCAGCTTAACGCCCGCCAGGGCAGCGGCCACCCGGGCGGCCTGGGTCATGCCCAAATTGGCCCCTTCCCCAATAACGGCGGCGCGGACGTCATCGGCGACAATCCTCAGGCTGTCGTTGGCCTTATCCATCACATCCCGATCCGTTTCGTGACGGGCCCGAATAAAGGTTCCAATGCCCCCAAACCACAACAGATCCACATCATGTTTCAAAAGGGTCTGAATCAGAAAATCTGGGTGAACCACATCATCATGAATGCCAAAACACGATTTAATTTCGGGGGTTAGGGTAATTTCCCGAACATCCCGGGGATAAATCCGCCCCCCGGGGGATAGGGCCTCAGGCTTATAATCCGTCCATTGGGTGCGCGGGGTTTCAAATAGGCGCTTGCGCTCCTCAAAACTAACAGCGGTATTGGGGTTGGGATCCACAAAAATATGCTTATGGTTAAACGCCCCCAAAAGTCGAATATGGGGGGAAAGCAACATCCCGTTTCCAAACACATCTCCGGACATATCCCCCACACCAATGACGGTGAAGTCCTGGGTTTGAATATCACGGCCCCGTTCGCGGAAGTGACGTTTAACAGCCTCCCACCCGCCTTTGGCCGTGATGCCCATGGCTTTGTGGTCATAGCCCACGCTGCCGCCGGAGGCAAAGGCATCATCCAGCCAAAAATGGCGGGATTGCGCGCACCCATTGGCCAGATCTGAAAACGTCGCCGTCCCCTTATCCGCGGCCACCACCAAATAAGGATCATCCCCATCCCGACGCACAACATTCACCGGAGGGATGATGCTCTTATCCAGGGCAATGGTGTCTGTGATGTCCAGCATCCCGTGCATCATGGTTTGATAGGCCAGCTCGACCTCAAGTTTCAGGGATTGGGGATGACTATCCACAGGGGCGCGCTTGATAATAAAGCCCCCCTTGGATCCCGTTGGAACAATCAGGGCATTTTTAATCAGCTGTGCTTTCATCAGGCCCAGGACTTCTTGACGGTAATCCTCCGGTCTTTCTGACCAGCGAATCCCCCCACGGGCCACAGGTCCCCCCCGCAAATGAACGGATTCCATTTGGGTATTATAGACAAAAATTTCAGCAAAGGGCCGAGGCTCCTTCAAAAACGGAATGTCGGTGGAGCGCATTTTAAAACTCAGCGCAGCGCGGGGATGACCCTGCTCATCCCGTTGGAAAAAATTGGTTCGCAGCGTGGCGCGGAGTAATGTTGTTAAAGCCGATAAAACGCGGTCTTCATAAACCCCAGTAATGGCGTTTAAAACCTCCTGGATGTGCTGTTCAGCCTCAGCAATACCTTCGCGCGAAGACTTCGGGTCGAAATAAAGATAAAAAAGTTTTAAAAAGGAAGAAACAAAATTTGTATTTTGATGCAAAACATCAACAGCCGTTGTGTACTGAACGGCATGACCGGACTGCATTAAATACTTTAAATATCCCCGAATGACATTGACATCACGCCAGGGTAATCCCAGGCGCAGCACGAATCCGTTCAGGGAATCCAGGTCACATTCACGGCGCCAAATAGCTTGTATTGCTGATTTGACGTTTTCTTTTACTGAATTGATATCGATGGGATATTTATCTGTTTTATAAACCTCTAAATCGTGAATCCAGCACCCCGTTTCATGATGGGCGGGGAGAATATTATACGCCTGTTCAGTAACAGCGGATAATCCCAAAGATTCCAAAACCGGCAACATATCCGATAAAGATAAGGGATTGTCCATAGTATACAAGCGCACATGAAAATGGTGCAGTTGCATATCGGGGTGACGATACAAATGAACATCCAGCTCCTCGGACTCATAAAGGGCTTCCAGGCGGAAAATATCCTCCATGGCCTCTTTATCCGAAAAAACATCGGTGTAACTGATGGGAAAAGCATCCCCATAATTTTTGAGAAAATCATGGGTTTTTTCCGGGGAAGATGACGATAAAAGGGCGATTTTTAAATTATCCACCCAACGACGGGACGCATTTTGCAGGTGTAGCTCTAAGGCCTTGGCGTCATAAGAGGGCCACCGAGACGGGTCTGTTTCGATGACAAAATAAAGACGCGTCAACATGGATTCTTCCACGGAAACGTGACTGGTTTTTAAACATCCATGAAAGGTCGAGCATAGAATGGATTCAATTTTTTTGCGAACGTCCAAATTATAACGCTCGTGGGGCACAAAAACGATGGCGGCGATGAAACGTTTAAAGGGATCTTCGCGCAAAAACAACGATACCCTTTGTCGTTCCTGAAGATTGAGAATCCCCGTAATGATGGTGAACAAATCATCTGCTGAAATTTGGTATAATTCATCGCGGGGAAACGTCCGGATCACGTGCAGCAGGGCCTTGCCGTTATGGCTGCTGAGATCCATGCTGGCTTTTTCAATCACATGCTGAACTTTTTTCCGTAAAATGGGCACCGTTTCTGGGGCTGCATAATAGGATTGAGAGGTAAAGAGGCCCACGAAGCGTTCTTCCCCCGCCACCCGACCATCCGGGTGAAAGCGTTTGATGCTGACCACATCCATGGAAACGGCCCGATGTACCTGGGATTTATGGGACGATTTTCCAAAATGAATGGTCCGGGATCCATCCTGAAGAAAATCCACAATAGCATCCGGCAGATGGGATCCATAACGGCGAACATCAAACAGGGAGTAAGCCGAATTGCGTAAAATACCCAAACTTTTTTCAGGGTTGATCTGTAAATCCAACGCGCCACCGGCCCCTTCCCCCAGATCCATACTGCGGTATCCCAGAAAGGTAAAATTATTCGCCAGCATCCAGGTGATAAAGTTCCTGGTTTCCTCACCCGATCCACCGGGTAATGCCACCAAATGATCGGCAGCTTTTTGGGCCTGATGACACATGGGTTTCCAGTCAGAAACGGCCTCTTTGACGCGCTCTAAAACCTGATACAGGGCCGCTTCAAGAGCTTTTGCATCATCAGCCCCCGGGATAAACGGCAAATGAACCTGCATGACCGATTCCAAGGCCGTGCCCGAGGCTTCGGTAATCTCTTGCAAATGTCCTTTTTTATCCCGTTTTATCGATAAAACCGGATGAATCAACAGTTCCACGGGATAGCCAAAGGTATTGATGGCGGCCGTAACGGAATCCACCAAAAAAGGCATGTCATCATTAATAATGTCAATGCATGTTTGGGTGGTTTCTGCGTGATGAAAACGAATACGGGGCCCTGATCCCGTGGGGCGGTCCTGCATGAGGGACCATAAGCTATCCACATGATTTTGCAGGGTTGTGGGGGAAATCCCCTTTAAATCCTCGGGCGGGATATGGGATAAATAAGCGCGATACAAACAGTGATAGGACGGGTGACTGTGAAGGGCATCTTGGGGCAAAAGTCCCATATACTCTTGGAAGTTGGTCATGAAGAGTGTCCTTTTTTCCTATAGAAAAACCCCAAGCGCGCCTGAGACTGGGGAGGATATTATCAAAGGAAACCACCGCGTCAATGGGCGATGAAAGACAGGGGCGATGAAAGATATCGCATTTGAGGCTGGCAGGAGATTCTGGGGCAGGGCCTAAGTTTGGCTTAAACAAGAGATTGTCTTGATTAAGCCGCCAGGGCCTCTCTCAGGGGCTCCAAGATATCCATAGCATCTTGCAGGGCCGCTATGTCTTCATGATTATCAATATCTTCCAGGGTGTAGAGGATAAAGTGCAGAAGGTTATAAAGATTTTTGGCCACATGATCGCTTTGATCAATGCTTTCGGACAGGCTAATCAGCGATCCCTTGGCCAGTCCAACATTGTAAAAAAACTGGCGCGTATTGGCAACGGACCCATAATAAAGGCCTTTTTTTAAACTATCCAGGGCATCATCAAACATACCAATGACATCGGATGTTTTCAGGGTTTCTAAGGTTTTGTAAGAATACATAAAACACTCTTCATCACATGAGGATACGCTCAAGGATTTGCAAAAGCTGTGCCAAAAATGCTAGATAATGGTTTCTAGAAACAAACTTAAGGACCTTTCCCATGATTGCCCATTTAAAAGGACGCGTTCACGCCCTTGCCCAGGACAGCGTTGTTATGGATGTGGGGGGTGTGGGGTATCGTATTTTTTGTCCTTTACCTGTTTTATCAAAGCTAAGCCTTGGTCAAGGTGATGTTTTCTTACTCACTGATTATGTTGTGCGTGAAGACGGAGTGAGTCTGTTTGGGTTTGAAACATCAGAGCAGCAAATGTGGTTTCATCAACTCAGCCGCGTTCAGGGGGTGGGAAAAAAAATTGCTTTGGCTCTGCTTTCAGCATTTTCCCCCCATGATTTACAAAGAATTCTTCATGTTCAAGATCAGCGCAGCCTAACCCGCGCCGATGGGGTGGGCCCCAAACTGGCTGCCCGGATTGTGACGGAGCTGAAAGATGTCGTGGCCAAGGGGGCGTTATCCCTTCCTGATGCCCAGGCAACAACGCTATCGGCTTCCCCTGAAAAACAAACGGAACACGATGCGATTTTGGCTCTGGAGCAGCTGGGCTATAGCCGGGCCGATGCCTATGCCATGTGCGAACGGGTTCAGAAAGAGAATCCCGAGGCGGCAAGCAGCACCCAAGAGTTAATTCGCGCCGCCCTAAAACAGGTTGCGAGGGTTTAAGGGTTTGTCCCATGACCGAAACCCCCTTAAAAACCGGTGTGGATCTTATCAGAGAGCATCTGGCCCATTTGCCTGAAACACCCGGCGTTTACCGGATGCTGGCTGAGGATGAAACAGTTTTGTATGTGGGGAAAGCCAAATCCCTGAAAAAGCGCGTGGTGGCTTATACACGCCCGGAAGCCTTACCCATTCGCCTGCAGCGCATGGTGGCCCTGACCCGCGCCATGGCGTTTGTGGTGACGGAAAGCGAGCAAGAGGCTTTGCTGCTGGAAAGCAATCTGATTAAAAAACTCAAACCCCGCTATAATATCCTGCTGCGTGATGATAAGGCCTACCCCTGTATTTTTATTCCCAAAGATCACCCCTATCCCCAAATGATCAAACATCGGGGGGCGCGGGCCAGGCGGGGGCATTATTTTGGTCCCTTTGGATCGGCAGGGGCGGTGGATGAAACCATAGAAGCGTTGCAAAAGGCGTTTTTGCTCCGTTCCTGCCAAGATCATGACTTTGCCCATCGTTCCCGTCCGTGTCTGCAATATCAGATCAAACGATGCACGGCGCCTTGCGTGGGGTATGTGTCAGGGGAGGCTTATGCGGATCAGGTCTCAGACGCCGTTGATTTTTTAAAGGGAAAAAACGGCGCCATTCAAAAAAAACTCTCCGAAAAGATGTTTGCCGCCAGTGAAGCGCAAGATTTTGAAACGGCGGCCCTGTACCGCGACCGTATTCGGACATTAAGTCAAATTCAACAGCATCAGAATATTCACACCTCTGCCCTGGGGGATGCCGATGTTTTGGCCATGGCCCGGGGGGGCGAAAAAACCTGTATTCAGGTGTTTTTTTTTCGGGGGGGCAGCCATTA
>JBILRW010000065.1:0-2940 GCA_044372405.1 Alphaproteobacteria bacterium | reverse complement strand
CCCCGGTTTGCGAAAAAACCACCAACCCAACCAACGGCAAAGGTCACCTCTAACCCCCCCCCCCCCCCCCCCTTCCTGAGCCGATGGGTAGGACCCGGCGCACCGAGAACCGCAGTTTACTAAGCCGTGGGTATTCTCCCTTGTCCTCACCCCCATTTCCCGTTAAGGTGCCCCCATGGGATTTTTACGCAAAAACGTACTGGCAGGGATTTTGGTGGTGGCCCCCGTGGCCCTGACCTTTTACATTGTCATGATGATGGTGCGGTGGGTGGATGCGGCGGTGGGGGCCTTGCTGCCGGCGGCCTATCAACAACAGTTTGATTTTTATTACCATATCCCCGGTATGGGGCTGGTGATGGCCTTTGTTTTTTTGGTGGTCATCGGGGCCATTGCCCGCAGCGTTTTGGGGCAACTGGTTGTTCGGATGGGCGAATCCATTTTGGCCCACATTCCCATTATGCGGGGTCTTTATGGCGCGCTTAAGCAGATTTTTCAAACGGTGCTAACCAACAAATCCGATGCCTTTCGCAAGGTCGTTCTGGTGGAATTTCCCCGTCGCGATGCCTGGACCCTGGGCTTTGTCACCGGCCCCACCGCGGGGGAGGCCCAGGAGAAAATCAAAGACACCACCGTCAATGTTTTTGTCCCCACCACGCCCAATCCCACGTCGGGCTTTTTGCTGATGGTGCCCCAGCGGGACGTGGTGCCTTTGGACATGACCGTGGAGCAGGGGATTAAAATGGTGGTATCCGGGGGCATTATCACCCCCCCGAAAAAAATCACAGAAACCATCGATAATGCGGCGGCGGTGCCATGACGGCCCCCTGCCATGCCTGCCAGGGGGCAGACCCCGCGTGTTGCGCTGAGCAAGCCTCCTCCCCCTTTGCCCTTTTGGGGGTACCCCCCACCCTGACCCTAAGCAAACAGGATTTAGAAGACGCCTTTCACCACGCCATCCGCCGCGTCCATCCCGATGTTTTGGATAAAAAAGACCCCACTTCCCCCCTTTCTGCCCCCCGTTTGAATCAGGCCTATCAGCGCCTTTCCGATCCGTATTCTCGGGCCGTGGCCCTGTATGAGCGGGCCACCGGCGAAACGCTGCCCATGACCACGACGGATCCTGACATTCTGGCCCTGGCGATGGATCTGAAAGAGGCCCCGCCCGAGGAACGCCGCGCCGCGCGGGATGCATTATGGACCATGCTGATTGCCCTGGAAGACCGCCAGGACTGGCCCGCGTTTTTGAAAACACTCCTTCATTATCGTTATTGCCGGGATAAAGTATGAGCACGATTTTAGCCAACGAACCTGAAAAATTCGGCGCCCTGGCCGATGCATGGTGGGACGAGCAGGGCCCGTTTAAGCCCCTTCATCGCCTAAACCCCGTGCGTTTGTCGTACATTCGGGAAAAAGTCACGGCGCTCAAGGGCTTAACCGCCCAAAGGCCCGAGACCGCTGCCCAGCCGTTTCAGGGGCTTTCGCTGCTGGATATCGGCTGCGGCGGCGGGCTGGTGTCCGAGCCCATGGCCCGTCTGGGGGCCCGCGTCACAGCCCTGGATGCGTCGGAAGACACGCTAACTGCCGCCCGCGCCCACGCGGCGTCCCAGGGACTTTCCATCGATTACCGCCTGGGCGGGCCCGAGGATCTCCCCCCCGAAGACACCTTTGACATCGTCCTGGCCCTGGAGGTTGTGGAACACGTGGATGATCATATGCTGTTTTTAAAAACAGCGGCGGCCCTTGTGAAACCGGGCGGGGTGCTGATTCTCTCGACGTTAAATCGCACCCTTCGCGCGTTTTTTCTGGCCAAAATCGCCGCCGAATACATTATCAAATGGGTTCCAAAAGGCACCCACGACTGGCGGCTGTTCATGCGCCCCTCAGAAATCGCCGCTGTTTTGATGCAACAGGGCCTGACCCTGCGGGACGTTACGGGATTATCCTATAACCCCCTTTTTTCCCTATGGACTGCGGGAAAGGATACCTCCGTTAACTATATTATGGCGTTGGGGCGGGTAGATTCTTAGTTGTCTTTGCGAGCCTCCGCAGGAGGCGTGGCAATCCAGCCTTTCCAGTGACGGCATTTTAGATTGCTTCGCTGCGCTCGCAATGACGTTGTGGACAATCAGGCGAAACATGGCGTCGACTTTAAGACTGCGCAATATGCGTTTTTTGATCCACGGCGTCTCATCATTCATGATGCCGAACATAGTGTGGAGGAGGAACGGTGGTTCTGTATTGGCGATGTCAAAGGGCAAGTCCTGACCGTACGGTTTACATACCGAGGAGACAAAATTCGTATTTTCGGTGCCGCCGCATGGCGAAAATGGAGGGTATTTTATGAAAAACACAACGCATGATCCGGCAAAACCTATCGGTAAGGTTACTTTGGTAAAAGACTTTCTTCCCCCTCCTTCGCAGTTGGTTCCCCAAAAAAACACAGTCTCTGTCACCGTAGAGCGTACCGACGATAGTTGGACGGAAAATGGGATACGAATACAGGACAACTTTTCGTGAATCAAAAGGCTAATAATAAGAGGCTTTCTAGGCGTGTTCTGGGGAAAAACAAGGATTTATGTGTATAAAATTCCTCACCATAGGCAGCCACTTTGACGCCCCAAGGGTAAATCCCCGTGTTAATGGTTGCGATAATCGCGTTTGTCGCAGGATGAATCCCCTGGACGGTGTTATTGGCATGACAAGTGACCCACAGGTGGCCGTCTAGGGGATTGCTGAGAGGTTAATCGAAGATACTCTATAAGTTCTTTCTTATACCAATTCACTTTCAAAAAAATACAAATCTCGTCGTCATTCCGGACCAGATACTGTCTTTCGGGTCAAGGGGAAAATGATGTGTGGGTTTGGTATTGGGGGGCTCATTGCCGCCCCCCAAGCCCCCGCTAGGATATTTGGGGAACAATGAGGGAAGATGTGATAAAA
>JBILRW010000002.1:0-102289 GCA_044372405.1 Alphaproteobacteria bacterium | reverse complement strand
AAATTCCCAGAAATCCCGATGTTTTCATTAATCTCAAATAAGGCTTTTATGGCGTTTTCCAAGCTGGTTTTTTCTTGAGAAGGAGGCTGATCGGAGTTCAGCAGAGCGCATAATCTACCCACCCATTCTGGGAAAGAGCCTAAGAATAATTCATGAGAGTCACACGTTTTTAGTGCCTTAATAGCATTTAACAATTCTGGGTGCGCCATCGCCCTGTCCTTCAATAAAAATTCATCTCAACATTCGTGGACACCTTTTGTCACATCAGGGTCGCACTTGAAATTTGATTTCACGTTTTTTCCATAAAACCTACGGCTGCGCTGTGACATTTGTCACTTTTTTGGAAAAAAAGAGGGCATCGTCTGTTCTTTTTATTTGCCGCCAGACCCCCTTACCACGTCTTCCACCACCACAAAGGCCATGGCCAGATCCCCATCATCCGACAAGCTCAGATGCAGCCGCGCCCCGAGCAGTAGCGCCTTGGCAACACCGCCGGTTACTGCTAACAGTGGCTGGCCCAGGGGGGTTTTTGTGACCGTCATATCCTGCCACGACATGCCTGATCGCAGGCCGGTGCCGATGGCCTTCAGCAGGGCCTCCTTGGCCGCAAAGCGTTTGGCGTAGTGGGCGGCGGGGGCGTTGGGGCGGCGTTCTTCCGGCGCAAAGACACGGGCTAGAAAAATATCCCCGTAACGGTCCATCAGGCGGGCGATGCGGCTGATGGTGATGATATCGGTGCCAATGCCGATAATCACAGGGTGATGCCCCGCGCTTCATCCAAAATCCGCCGCATTTTTTGGATGCTGGTTTCCAGGCCGCAGAACAGCGCCTCCCCCATTAAATAATGTCCGATGTTGAGTTCGGAAATCTGGGGAATCATGGCAACCTCCCGCACCGTGGCATAGCTGAGCCCATGGCCCGCATGACAAATCAACCCGTGATGATGGGCGGCTTCGGCGGCGGCCTTCACCTGGGCCAGGGCGGCCTGGCGGTCGCGGTCGTGATGGGCGTCACAATAGGCGCCCGTGTGCAATTCCACCACATCCGCCCCCATTTCGGCGGCCAGGGCCACGGCGGCGGCATCCGGATTGATAAACAGCGACACCCGAATCCCATAATCCTGCAAATCACGGATATAGGCCGGCAGGGTACCGTTAAGGGAAGAAAGATTTAAGCCCCCCTCCGTCGTGCGTTCCTGGCGCTTTTCCGGCACCAAACACACGGCAAAGGGACGATAGGTTTGGGCAATGGCCAGCATTTCCGGCGTCGCTGCCATTTCCAGGTTAATGCGGCAATCGGTGTGACGAATCAGGGCGGCCACGTCATGATCGCTGATGTGACGGCGGTCTTCGCGCAGGTGAACGGTGATGCTGTCAGCCCCGGCCTGGACCGCCAGATGCGCGGCCCGCACGGGATCGGGATGAATCCCCCCCCGGGCATTGCGCAGGGTGGCCACGTGGTCAATGTTCACGCCAAGATCGATGCGTTTCATGGATGGGCCCCGAAAAATCTAGGACTTGTGGCTGTCTTTTTCAGAAAAAACAACTTTGGCCTCTTCGTCTTTGGTGGGGCCAGACAGGGGCTTTTTCCCCTCAGCAGGATCATCATCGTTTTCCATTTCCCGTTTAAAGGCCCGAATGCCCTTGGCCACATCCCCCATGGCCTTGGGTAGTTTTCCCAGGCCAAACAAGACGATAATCGCAAACAAAACAACAATCAAATGCCAAAAGCTAAATCCCATAACAGGTGACTCCCTTCATTAAACAAGCTGTTGCGTTACATCGGTCAGGGGAATGGGATATTCCCCTGTAAAACACGCATCACAATACTGCGGGGCCCCCGTATCCCGGCGAGATTGACCCACAGCGCGGTACAGGCCGTCCAAACTGATAAAGGCCAAACTATCCACACCAATTTTTTGCGCCATTTCTGCGGTGGACAGATGGGCCGCCATCAGATGATCCCGGCTGGGCGTATCCACGCCATAAAAGCACGAGTGCGTTGTGGGCGGGCTGGCAATGCGCATATGAATTTCTGTGGCCCCGGCAGCACGGACCATGGAAACGATCTTCATGGACGTGGTCCCGCGCACGATGCTGTCATCCACCAAAATCACCCGTTTTCCCTGCAAAAACATTTTGTTGGGGTTGTGCTTCAATTTCACCCCCAGCAGGCGGATGCTTTGGGTGGGCTCAATGAACGTCCGGCCCACATAATGATTGCGAATGATGCCAAGATCAAAGGGAATGCCCGAGGATTGTGCATATCCCAGCGCGGCCGGCACCCCGGAATCCGGAACGGGAACCACCACATCGGCCAGAACAGGGCTTTCCTCCGCCAGTTCGCGGCCAATGTTTTTGCGGACATCATAAACGCTGTTCCCCTCAATGACGCTGTCGGGGCGGGAGAAATAAATATACTCAAAAATACAAAATTTCGACGGAGCCTTGGGCAATACATTCAGGCTTTTCATTCCTGCCCCATCAATGACAATCAACTCACCGGGTGCCACATCCCGAATCAGCGTGGCGCCCATAATATCCAGGGCGCAGGATTCCGATGCCAGCACAAACGTCCCATTGCGTTGCCCCAGCACCAAGGGCCGCAATCCCCAGGGATCCCGAATGCCGTAAAGGGCGTCCTTGGTCAGCATCACCAGGGAATAGGCCCCCTCAATGTGGGAGAGAGCATGTTTTAGGGTTTCGGTCCAATGTTTTGAGGAACCCCCCGGGCGCGCCATGAGGTGCAGCAAAACCTCAGTATCCGAGCTGGAATGAAAAATATGCCCTTTTTGCACCAAATCGCGGCGCAAGGTTAAGGCATTGGTGAGATTGCCGTTATGGGCCAGGGCCACGGGTCCCATAGCCAGCTCTGCATAAAACGGCTGAATGTTTTGCTGCGAGCTATCCCCCGTTGTGGAATAACGAACATGGCCAATGGCGGCTGATCCCGGGAGTTGCGCCATGATCCCTTCTGAAGAAAACGCATCCCCCACCAGGCCCGGATGTTTTTGCAGGTGAAAAACACCTTGGTTAAGGGAGACAATGCCGGCGGCCTCTTGCCCCCGATGCTGCATAGCGTGCAGGCCCAAAACCGTGTGGGCCGAGGCCTCTTCACAGCCCCAGATCCCAAAAACACCACATTCTTCGCCTAAGCGATCTGTCATAAAAAAAGAACCTAACTATTCATCCACCGTGTTGACCATCTGATCCATTTCCCCCCGCTGCTGGCCGCTATAGGCGGGCTCTTTGGCGGCATCCCCTTCCTGAGCCGCATCATCGGCAGGGGCTTCTTCCCCTGGTTTGGCGTTGGGGTCAATGGGTTTACCGTCCTTGTCCTTTTTGGGCTTGTCATCATAGGGCAGCATTTTGACCAATAGTTTGGCCGTCTGCTGAATTTGTGGCAAAAAGCGGGATTGTTTGGCCCAATCGGGCAAATCTTTATCGGTTTTGGCAAAACTGGAAATGACCAGATAGATCAAACCCAAAATCACCATACCACGGGCAAAGCCAAACAAAAAGCCCGCACTGCGATCCAGGATATTCAGCGGACTATCCCCCAGGCGACTGACCACCTTTTGGCTGATCACCATACACAGTGTCAGGGTTAAAATAAAAAAGACAATAAATCCGGTGATGTTGGCCAAAAGATCATTCTGAAAGGCTTGTTTCCAAAAAGGAAACGTCGCCTTGGTGCCATAAGCCCCCGCGAATAAACCCGCAACCCAGGCCCCCACGCCAAAAAATTCCCGCGTAAATCCCCGAAACGAGGCCACAATGGCCGATGTGGCAATAATGCCAAGGGCCACCACATCAATCACATGCAGGGCATAGGGCGTGACTGCCGCGGCTTGTTCTGCTGCCATGATTGTGCCTCCCCTATATCAATAAGTCTTAAGATCCTTTGTATATAGAAAAAACCACCGTTTACCAACAACATTTTGGGCATCCGGGCAAAATCATCTGTGGGCTTTCAACGTATCGCTATGGCAAATGACAAAAACATCAGCGTTCCGGCTTAACGGCTATCAAAGCCCGAAAAAAGTCCCAGCTGCGGTGGATCAACGGCACAAGAACCATGACAAAAATCACGGTGCCCACCACGTCACTGACCTCATGTTCCAGTAATAAAACACGGGATAGCATCACACCCCCCACCAAAACATAGGCCGGCCACGCCAAACGTGGATAAAATCGGGCCACCAGCAGGGCCATGGTCAACGCCGTGGTGGTGTGGCCCGAGGGGAATGCGTGAAACGCATCCTGGATCATCAGCCCATAATACTGTTCCCAGAACGGCGGGGGACTGGGCATGGCCAACAACGTTTGGGGGCGAGCATGACCAATCAGAATTTTGGTGATTTTCGCCAAAAATAGCATCACCGGCAATATCAGCACGGCCTGAATAAAAAAGGGTAACGATGGCAACGGACGCAAAATCATGGATAAGGGATGTTTGCGCCCCTTAAATAAAAAAACACCCGTCAAAATCAGACACGGCACCAAGTACAACCGCGCCATGCCCAGGGTGGTGATGCCCTCCATCACGGGATGAATGATTTGGATATAACGCTCTTGCCCCTGAAGCTGGGCTACATAGGTTAGGGCTATGGGATCCACATAAACCAAACACACCCCAAACAAAACAATCCACAGAGAAAGAATCCGTCCATTAACGAATCGTTCAGAATGATGTGGTTTGGTGTGTTTCACCGGGGGGTCGATCATAACGATCCTTCAAAAACGAAAAACAGAGCCATCCTAACGCCAAGACAGGAAAACACAAATGGAACATAAAACGAAACTCAGCCGCCAGGGCAATACCAACGCCATGACCCTGACCCGCGCCATGGCCCATCAGATGGGATGGGATCTGGGGGATGACCTGATTGTGAAAATTGTGGGGGACCATATCGAGGTTTACGGCACCAACGGCCCCTGGCAAGATTACGTTGCCCTGTACGATGCCGCCGTTCGTCGTTACCCCACCCTATTTTCTGTCGCTGCTTAAGGGAGAAACCCCATGTCATTTGAAAAATTAGATGCAAGCCTGATCATCCGTTTATACAATCGTTTTTTAGAAAACCGGGAACGGACGCTACCCCAGGATACCACCACACTGAAGGCGGTCTTGGAGTCCACCCTGACCGTGGCCTGGCGGGAATCCGTTGTTAAAGGCGGTGATCTTGAGGATCTCGCCGCACAGTATGTGTTTCAGGTGATGCGCAAGGGGTGCTTTGGTGAGGATACCCTCCCCATGGGCGTTGCCCTGATTGCCGTGACCTTTGGCCTGAATGGCAGCCGTTTGGATGCCCGGGAAGTGACGTTGCAGCAAGAACTTCTGGATGTTCAAACATACAAAAACCATGCGGCGGATTTGGCCAAATGGCTGCGGGAAAATCGTGTTCTGATTTCCGGGAAAGAGCCAGAGGACATGGCCCTGGCGGGATGATGCAATCGGAGGACGGGGGACGGAGGACCGAGGACGGATCCCCGTTTTTCCCCTGTCCCCTGTCTTCTGTCCCCTGTCCTCCGCCCCCAACAAACACTGGATTTTTTGCCCTAAACCCAGTATATCCACCCTTCTTTATCGGGATTATTTGTGGGGGGCCATCATGACACAACGCATCGCCATTAATGGGTTTGGACGTATTGGCCGTTTGGTGGTTCGGGCCTTACTGGATCGTCCCGGGGATGATGTCCAGATTGTCGCCATTAACGACCGCGGCGGCATCGCCAGCAATGCCCATTTGTTACAATTTGATTCGGTTCATGGGCGTTTGAATACCCCCGTGATCCAGGGGGATAACACCTTGACGGTGGGAAAACACACCATCGCTATGTTTGCGGAAAATACGCCGGAAACACTGCCCTGGGGGGATTTGGGCGTGGATGTGGTGATGGAATGCACGGGAAAATTTGCCAACCGCGCCGGCGCCATGATGCATTTGGCGGCGGGGGCGGGGCGGGTGCTGATCTCTGCCCCTGCAGATGATGCGGATATTACTGTGGTTTATGGGGTGAATCATGGGAATGTGACGGGGGAACACCGTATTGTGTCCAATGCGTCATGCACCACCAACTGTTTGGCCCCTGTGGCGGCGGTTTTGGATCGGCTGTGCGGCATTCGATCGGGCATCATGACCACCATTCATGCCTATACCAACGATCAAAGAATTCTGGACGGCAACCATCGGGATTTTCGGCGGGCCCGTACGGCGGGGGCGTCCATGATTCCCACCAGTACCGGCGCGGCCAAGGCCGTGGCCTTGGTATTGCCCCAATTAAAAGGCAAACTCGACGGTTTTGCCCTGCGCGTGCCTGTGCCCAATGTTTCTGTGGTGGATTTAACCTTTTTACCGGAAAGAACGGTCTCCATTCCCGACATTCACGAGGCCATGCACCGCGCCGCCGAAGGAACGATGAAGGGGGTTCTCTCCGTGAACACCCTGCCGCTGGTATCCGTTGATTTTAATCATGCGTCGGAAAGCTCCATTTTTGATGCCACCCAAACCCGCCAGGTGGGGGAGATGATTAAGGTTCTGTCGTGGTATGATAACGAATGGGGCTTTTCCCATCGGATGTTGGACGTGGCCATGGCGATGAAGGCGTAGCTTCCTTTCCGTAGTGATTCCACGGCCGAGGCCCCCGCACATCATAATCCGTCAAAACGCGGTACGGATTCAGCCAAATCAAATGCGCCCCTCTTTGATTAAATACCGAACGATCCAAAACCGTTTTGGCTTTGCACCCTTCAGGGGCCGTATAGGGGGTGATGAGAAAATCTAAGTCCGTTCGGGCGCATCCGGCGGTTAGGGCGGCGGCACTTAAGGGCATAGCGGCCAGATGACCAGGGCTGTATTCAATCAAGCATAGCTTATCGGAGCATAAATCCGCCGGGGCGTCCTTTTCCATCAGCGGGATGATGGTGACATCATCCATGATAACGCCCCAATAATCCGCCCATTTTTCAAACATGAAATCGTTGGGACGGCGCGTGTAAATGGTTAGGGCGTGCGGCGCAATTTTCACCAAATGACGCCCATCATGACTGATCAATAAATCCGCCCGCACCATGGTTGAAATAAAAAATGCAGCCAAGGCAATGGGTAAAAGCGTGAAAAGCCGCCACCATCCCCGCAAAAACAAAAACAAAAATCCCGCCACGACAAAGCCAAAAAACGCCCGCTTGTCATAGGCCCCGAGTAAAATATTGGCAGCGGGCCAGGACTCAATGGCATAGGTTAAATCAAATAACGGTTGGGCCCCCAGGGAAAACAGCCATAAAAAGGGTCCCTCCAGCCCAAAGGGCGTGGCCAGCGCCGACAAAATAATCAGCGGCATCAGAAAAAAAGAACTTAAAGGAATGGCCACCATATTGGCCAAAGGGCCATAGGAAGAAAATCGGTAAAAATGCCACGCCACAATGGGGGCCGTGGTGATGTTCACCCAAAACGTGGAAATGAACAGACCGTAAAAATACAGGGCCGCCGTGCGCAGGCGGGTGCTTTCGGCCTCGAACATCGGGCGATGACGTTGATAATACAAAATCAAACTGATCACAGCCATATAGGACATTTGAAATCCAGGATTGCTCAGTGCCCGATGGTCCATGGACAAAACCAGGAACGCCGATACAAAAACCGTCCACAGCGAAAACGGCTGTCGATCCGTCACCACAGCCAGCAGCACCAGACTGATCATAATAAAGGATCGCTGCGTCGGAATATCCGCCCCACTAAATGCCAGATAAATAAGGGAAAAAACCCAGGCGATCAGGGCGGCCACAGCCTTGACAGGGAAACGAAACACAAACAGGGCCAGGGCATAACGGATGGTTAAATACACCAACCCCGCCACCAAAGACATATGCAGCCCTGAAATGGAAAGCATGTGCGTCAATCCCGCCACCCGCATGGATTCAATCAGGGGGGCGCTGATTCCCCCGCGCATACCGGTAAAGAGGGCAGCGGCAAACGCGCCTGTTTCGGTATCAGGCGCGGCCTGCGTCCATCGCTGGGTCACATCATAACGGGCGCGCTCTATGGTGATGCGGAAACGGTGCCAGCGGGAAAGATCCGAAATGTCCTGGCTGAGTCGCTGCACCCGGCCCATGCTATAGCCAATATGGCTGATGTTGTTTTGATACAGCCACTGTTGCCAATCAAATCCCCCGGGGACCAAAGGGGGATACGGGGGATACAGTTTGGCTAGCATTTTCACCGTATCGCCCGGGCGCAAGTTTAAATTATTTTTGGCCGGCAGACTCAACCGCAAACGCTGGGTTTTTTGGGGCGGCTCCAGGATCAGGGGCGTGATAATCGCCCGCAACCGTTTTCCCTGGGGATCTAAACTGTCAATGCGACCCACCAACTCATCGGCGTGGGCGTGAAAAGATCCCGCAAGGATAAAAAAAATAAACAGACGCCCTGAAAAACCCACTAAGGCCCCCCATCCCCCGGATGTCCTCACGAAGATCCCAGTTTTTTGTTCACCAGGCGGCGGATTTCTTCCTGCACTTTTTGTTCCACAATGGTGGGCAGGTGGGTATTCAGCCAGGCCTTTAAATAGGGCTGAACCGCCTGAACAATCACATCCTCCAGCGATTTACTGGGGATGTTGGTGGTTAGGGCATCTTCCTGATCAAACAGAGGATCGGGCTTTAACCGCGTTTGGGACACGGCAACATCCAGTTGATCCAAGGCCCGAAGGGAGGAAGCCAGGGCATCTTGGCCCAATAACGCGGCATCTTGATCAGGATTTTCCTCTTTCGTGTCTTCTGCCAAGAGGGATTCCGTTAAATCATCCGTTTCTTCCCCCAAATCCAAGAGTTCATTATCTAAGGGTTCATCATCCAGGTTTTCTAAAGAAAACAGTCCGACTTCGTCGTCTTCTTTTAACGGCTCAAAGGCATCTGTGCTTTCAAGATCCATCAGGTCGTCATCTTGAAAGGCCAGATCGTCACCGTCGGTTTCTTCACACAGTTCCTGGGTTTCAGGCAGATCTTCCTCTAACATATCCGCAATTTCATTCAGAGCGGTTTGATCATCCCCTAAAAAAACATCCTGAATCTGGGGATGACTGTCGGAAAAATCGTCTTGGGATTCCGTCAGGACTTCTTCTTGTTCCTGCTCTTTTTGATACTGCTGGGCGTTCTGCTTGGCAATTTTTTCTTCTAATTCTTTGTTTTTTATTCCATTTTTTTCTATTTCTTTAAGTATATTTTCCGGTATTGGGGCTTTTGGTTTAGGGATTTCCTGAATTTGTCCATTTTCCCGAATCAATTGGGTCAGATCCAAAACGGGGGCATCATCCATAGAACGGCTTGAGGGGGTTTCTGGCTTTCCATCCGCCATCATAATCTCACGGATAGAGAGCAAAATGCCCTCGATGGACTCTTCTTCTTGAATCTGTTTTTCGGCGGTGTTCATGGCACACTTCCCCTTATCTTTTTTTCACGATACGCACTCTGGACGAATGCGTCAACTCTTCGTACAAGGGAGCAGAGACTTTTACAAAAATGAAAACTTTATGACAAATAGCGCGCCCATCATCTGGGGATTACACGACCATCGTCCTGGCAATAACAGTCAGGTCGAGGGCATCGCCAGCTATCTGATTCATCCGGCCATCACAAAAACGATCCATTACAATTTTTTTTCCAGGATGTATAATGAATTTTTACCGCTTAATTTTTTGGGGATCCATCGCCATGATCTGTCGCCCCCCTGGCCAGATATTGTGATTTCTGCGGGGCGTCGTCAGGCCCGCATTGCCGCGGCCATCAAACGTAAATCAGGGGAAAAAACGTTTCTTTGTCATATGATGCGGCCTGAATTGGGGTATAGCCATTTTGATATGGTTGTTTTGCCGGTTCATGATCGGGCCCCCAAGCACCCCGCCATTTTCAGAACTCTGGGGGCCCCCCACCGCATTACAAAACAACGCTTGAGCGAAGCCTTTAACCAGTTTTCCCCCTATTTCGCCCTTCTGCCCTATCCCAAAACAGCCGTTTTTTTGGGGGGAGATTCTCGTCATTATCGTTTCACAGACGATATGATCCACCAAATGATCAAAGATTTGTGCGCCATGCAAGATCAGGAGGGGGGATCTTTGATTATTTTAACAAGTCGCAGAACTCCGGAAACCCTGGTCTCTGTGTGGAAAAAAGCCCTGAAAGGAAGATCCCACAGTTTTTATAGTTGGGGTCAACAGGGCCAGGCCAATCCTTTTGTGGGGGCCTTGGCGTGTTGCGAGCGCATGATTGTGACGCAAGATTCCATCAGCATGATCACGGAGGCTCTGGGCAGCGGCAGACCTGTGGCCTATTACCCCGTTCCACCCCACCGTTTTCGTCCTTCAACGCATATTCCTTTTGCCGCTCTTTTTGATGCCTTGATTGAAAAAAAATCCCTTGTCCCGTTTGCGCCTAACCTCTCATGGGAAACCATCCCTCTTGAAAATCCCGCCAAAGGGGTGGCTGAGGAAATGATGCGACGCTTTTATGCGACGCGAAGCCCAGGATTCTCAAATACCAAGGCGTAACGCATACCCCCCGCAAAATGATATTGCCAAATGTGACATTTGTCACAGTGAATGCGCGGATAAAGTGTTTATGATAATCTATAGATAGAAAATGTTGTTTATCACGACGCCTTCTTTCCCGGCCTGGTCTTGATCAATAACCTTTTTAACGATGGGCCGACATGACGAACCATGCCCCTACAAAAGAGACGCCAGAATCCGAGACAGACCTGTTGACCTCGGATGATTATCTGGCACGTCGGGCCGTTTTGGAAAGCCTGGGGGTTAGTTTTGTTTTTGAACATGCCATGGAAGCCTCTTCCAAAACTGCCGGCAAAAAGAAAACCCGCCGCAGCGCCGCCCGCATGAATCTGCTGGATCATGATGGGGCGTTGTTACCGTATTTGCAAAAAGGACTGGTGGGCGCGGGGATTTTCTCCATGATTCAGGGCCTTTTGATGTCCAGTTTTCTGTCCTTCTTTTTGGGGGGACTGATGGGGACCGGCGGGATGATCACCAAACTGATCAAAACGGGCCTGCATCATTTTCAGCCCATTTTGGATCAAACACAACACTATCTGGATTTGGCCCGGGCCACGGGCATGCCTGTGGATGATCTAAAGGCCAAAATGATTAACGAAATGCCCCGCCATATGTTGCCCAAGCGTTTGATCCGCTACGCCCTGTTCACCATGCTGGGACGGGGCGGGGGATCCTTTTGGTTGGGGGCAGCGGGAATGGGGGCTGTGGCGTTGACCTCCCCCACAACCCTCATGTCCGTTTTGGGCGTCAGTTCCTCTGTGACCATGTTGGCCCAGGCCGTTATTCTTTCAGGCCCTGAAATTTTGGATTACCGGCAAATGGTCCGCCCTGATTTTGTCATGGATCGTATTGACGATGTGCTGCATCACTACGGCGCTGAGGTGAAATCCCGCGACATTGCCAAAACCCTTAATCTGGATGAAAACGACATCCAGCAAGGCATCAACACCTTGCAATCTCTTTCCATGCAATCCATCATGGGCATTCGCAAACACAGTTTTCATGGGTTGTATGAAACACTGCACCAAAAAACCCCTACCCTGCTGGCCGTCAGCACCCAAATGATGGAAAGCCAAAGCTACCAAAAATCCAGCATCGTTGGCATTGCCAGGCATCTGGCCGCTGAGGCAAACTTAACATTACACAAGCAACCCTCTCATAGCCTGGGGAACCTTGACCTGCATACCGTAACCTCAGAGCTGGAGTCTGCCTTTGGGGGCATTTTGAATCGCCCCTTGGTGCGGGGTTAGGGCAAAAGAATACTGTGGGCAATATCCCGAACTGCCTGGGCCGCGGCGCAATTGGGGGCATGGAGCAACAAGGGCTTTTGGGCCCGAATCGCCATGGTGACGTGGCTGTCCCTGGGAATAAAGCCCAGATAGGGGGGCTTTATTTGTAAAAACGTCTGGCACGCCCTAAGTAACGTATCACACGTTTTGGCGGCCTGAACCCGGTCCAGGGCCACATTGACAACCAGACGGACACGATCAGAGACTTTTTTCTGATGAAAGACCTTCACGCAAGCATAGGCATCGGTGAGTGACGTCGGATCCGGTGTAAACACCATCAAAATTTGATCGGCGCTGCTGGCCAGAATGGACACGGTTTTACTGACGCCGGCACTGAGATCAAAAATGACGTCATCGTAATGATGTCTCAGTTTTTCGAGCTTTTTGGCGAGTAAAGCCAGCTCGCCTGCGTTCAGATTGGCATAGGTATCGGATCCCGAAGGCCCGGCCAAAAAATCAACACCGGTTTCTTTATCATGTTCAACGAGGCTGAGGGGATCTACGTCTTCGCGCAATAACAACCCAACATCGCTTTGGGGAACCACACCCATTTGAATGTCCACGTTGGCCAGACCTAAATCTCCGTCAAACAACAACACACGACGTTTGTTCTGGGCCAGAGCGGTGGCCAGGGAAATGGAAAAAAACGTTTTCCCGACGCCCCCTTTGCCTGAGGCGATAGCGATGATATTTCCTGTCACGGTTGTGTTCCCTGCTGTGTTTCAAAAAAGCGAACAATGGTATCCGAATGCGCTGCCATTAAACCGTGCGTCACACTGGCAGAAACACCCAGCTCAAACAACGGCAAACGAAACCTCATCGCCGTTTCCAAAATATGCCCCCCTTTTTGGGATGTGTCCAGCTTGGTCGGCAGCAAGCCCATAGGATGGTAGGCAGGACCCAGTTTTTCCAGCAATAACGCTAGATCATCAGGGTGATCCTGGGGGCTACTGAGCAAAGCAAACCCAAAACGATCCGCAGGAAACAGCGTTTGAAAATGGGCAGTGCCAATATCGTCATAGGCATGAATCCCTTGGGTATCAATCAGGGTGGGGGTGCCTTCGGGCCGTTGTTTCAGCGCCTGCGCCAGGGCCTCCTCGTCTTCTGCAACGTGCAGGGGCAGTTTTAAAATACGGGTTAGATGTTCCAGCTGCTCAATACCCCCTGCCTTGGCCACATCGGTGGAAATCAGGCTGGGCCTAAATTCATGAAGCAAAGCCTGTGTGGCCAGCTTAGCCACGGCAAGGGTCTTACCCACCCCGGGAGATCCCAAAAAAACCACCGGTTTTTTATGATGAACCGTTTCCCATAACGACGTACACCGCAAATGCCTGGCCAGACAAAAGGATAAAACATGGGCTGGCGTGGGATCGGGTTCGTTAAATAAGGCGCAGGGTTGCAGCAGATGCATCACACGATCCATGGGCAATCCATGCTGACGCAGCCAACCCGCAACGGTATCCAAAACCGAATCCGGAACCCCTGTGGGGGCGGCGGGCGTTGTAAAGGCGGGACGGATGATTTTTGCGGACTTGGGGGGCTCGCTGGCGCGCACCACAACGGGCCTGGCCACAAAATCGGGGTCCAGACCGGCGGTGATGTGAACAAACCCCCCCTTGGCATCTTCACGGGATGACAGAATAATGGCATCTTTGCCCATCTGTTCTTCCACCAGCTTTAGCGCATGGCTCATCGAAGGAGCAGAAAAGGTTTTCATGCGCATAATCGCCATTGATCCTTTGGTGTTTTTATTTTTATTAAGGATGTGTGACTGTAGACAAGAATAGGTAAAAAAAGTATGAACAAGAAAAAGGATCTCTTCATGCGCATTGCCTATCACCAAAACGATTTACCCGAAGCGGTGGCGCTTAAGGGCGATTTGGCGGTGGATACGGAAACCATGGGCCTGAATCCCCTGCGGGATCGTTTGTGTGTGGTTCAAATTGCCGATAGTGAAGGATCCGTTCACCTGGTTCATTTTACCGATGGGACCTATAACGCGCCGCGCTTAAAGGCCGCCCTTTCGGATCCCACGCGCACAAAAATTTTCCATTTTGGCCGTTTTGACGTGGCGACCCTGGCCCATCATTTGAATGTTGTGGCGGCGCCGCTGTTTTGCACCAAAATCGCCTCAAAGCTGGTGCGCACCTATACCGACCGCCATGGGCTGAAAGCCCTTTGTCATGAATTGCTCGGACTGGATATGAAAAAAGAACAGCAGTCCTCGGATTGGGGCAACAGTTCCCTGACCAAAGATCAACAAAACTACGCGGCGGGGGATGTTTTGCATTTGCACCGGTTACGGGGTATTTTGCAGGATCGCCTGAAACGGGAAAACCGCCTGGACGTGGCCCAGCGTTGCTTTGATTTCCTACCCACCCGCGCCCAGTTGGATCTGATGGGATGGGGGGATGGAGATGCTGATATTTTTCATCATTAAAACAAAAAAAATCCAATGAAAAACAACGACCAAAATCTTTCTTTTGAAGTGGCGATCCAAGAGCTATCTGATATTACGCAAGCCATGGAACAGGGGAAGCTGACCTTGGATCAGATGATCACATCGTATCAGCGGGGTTTGGTCTTAAAAAAAATCTGCGAAGATCGTTTGAAGGCCGCGGAAATGAAGATTGAAACCCTGAAAAAGGAAGAGTCTCTTTAACCCATCATGCCCTCGTTTTCCGTTTATTTGGCCCAAATGGCCACGCGTATTGGGGATTTTGAGGGCACCACCGCGACCATCCTGTCCCATGCCAGACGGGCCAAGGCTGAGAATGCCCATGTGGCGATTTTTCCCGAATTGGCGTTATGTGGGTATCCGGCGGAAGATTGGCTGCTGGTGCCTGAGTTTATCCAAAAAAACCAAGCGGCTCTTCATGCCTTGGCTAAGGCCGCAGCGGACCTCCCCCCCCTGATTGTGGGGACGCCGTGGCGGGAAAACGGGCGTCTTTATAATGCCGCCGCGTTGTTGTTTGCAGGAAAAATTCAGGACATCACCACCAAGCAAGCCCTGCCCTCTTACGGTGTGTTTGATGAAGCCCGTTATTTTGCCAACGACCGCCCCCCTCGCCTGTTTTCGGTAAACGGTGTTCGTCTGGCTGTTCCCCTCTGTCAGGATTTTTGGGAAGACGGGGCCATGGCTCACTATAACGCCCTACATCCTGATTTTACCGTGGTGTTAAATGCCTCTCCTTACGAAAGAGGAAAGCAGGAGAAACGCCTGCAAAGAGCCGCCGCCTGCCCCACCCCCGTGATTTATGTGAATCGTGTGGGGGGACAAGATGGCTTGGTGTTTGATGGACAGTCGTTCGCGTACCAAGATGGGCGCATCACCACACTGCCCCTGGCCAAAGAAGACGGGCAAACCATAACCCTGCCCCTGACAAGCCCCCTGCCCTGCCCTGCCCAAAGCATGACGGAAGAGGAAGAAATTTACACCATCCTCAAACGGGGCCTAAACGATTACGCTAATGCCGTGAATCCCAGGAAGGTTCTGCTGGGGTTATCAGGGGGCATGGATTCGGCCCTAACCGCCGCCATTGCCGTGGATGCCCTGGGGGCGGAGCGTGTTTATGGGATTATGATGCCTTCCCCCTATACATCAGGGGGCAGTTTGAACGATGCGGCCTTTGTGGCGGGCGCGCTGGGTATTGACTTGCTCACAATTCCCCTAAACCCCGCCATGCAGGCCATGGATACCATGCTTGGCGCGCCCACGGGGGTCACCCACGAAAACCTTCAGGCGCGATTGCGCGGCGTGATTTTGATGGCGCATGCCAATCACAACAACGATTTGCTTCTGACCACCGGCAATAAATCCGAATTGGCCATGGGCTATGCCACGCTGTACGGGGATATGTGCGGGGGGTTTTCGGTGTTGAAAGATCTTTATAAAACCGATGTGTACCGTCTGGCCCAGTGGCGAAATACCCAAAGCGTTGTGTTTAATGACTCCACCCTGACCAAAGCCCCCACGGCGGAGCTGCGTCCCGATCAAAAAGACACCGACAGCCTGCCCCCCTATGATCGTCTGGATGCTCTTTTGCATCATTTTATTGAGGGGTACGGGAGTATTGACGGGGCTGTGGCCCTGGGCTTTGACCATTTCGAGGCCGAAACGGTTTATCGCGCCCTCCACGCCGCCGAATACAAACGCCGCCAAGCCCCCCTGGGGGTTAAGGTGAGCTCCCGGGCCTTTGGCCCCGATTGGCGTTTTCCGGTGATGCGGGGGACGCTGCCTTTTGGTGCTTTTTATGATGCTTTTTAGCCTGTTTCAAACCGCAAAGGATGTGCCGCAGCCACAGGTGGATTTGGCCTGGGGGTTTTTTAAAACAAAGGCCGATCCGATCAGGTCACTTTTATAATCCACCAGGGAGCCATCGATCAGGGAAAAAGACGCCTCATCCGTGACAATGGAAAGATCGCTGTCTTGGCTTAACAAAAGATCCTCTTCCCCCCGTGTATTGTCCAGGGAAAACTGGCAATCAAAACCGGAACAGCCGCCGGCCGTGATGGTAATGCGCAAATTCAGGTCCGGTTGGCCCTTTTGGGACCTCAGGGCCAGGATACGATCTTTGGCGGTTTGGGAAAGCGTGATCATCTTGACAAAAAAACCATTTTTAGGTATAGATTATGTCCCAACATAGAGTTGTTTATTTCGACCTTCAGAATACGCTTCCTTTCACAGATTGTCCAGATTGATGACCGCACATTCCATGCCTTCGCTGCTCTGTGATGCGGGATTATCCCGGTACATTGCAGAGATTCAAAAGTTTCCCTTCCTCACCGCCGATCAGGAAATGGCCCTGGCCCGGGAATATCGCGACCAGGGGAATTTAAAAGCCGCCCATGCCTTGGTCACCAGTCACCTGCGCATGGTGTTGCGGGTGGCCCTATCCTATCGCGGTTACGGTTTGCCCATGTCCGATCTGATTGCCGAGGGCAATATGGGCCTGATGAAGGCCGTGAAAAAATTTGACCCTGAGCGTGGCTTTCGTCTGTCCACCTACGCCCTGTGGTGGGTGAAGGCCACCATTCAGGAATTTATTTTAAAAAGTTGGTCTTTGGTTAAAATCGGCACCACGGCATCGCAAAAAAAATTGTTTTTTAATTTGCGTAAGCTGAAAAACAAAATGCGGATTTTTGACGATGTTCACCTATCCCCCGATCAGGCGCAGCATATTGCCACGACTTTAGAGGTTCCCCTGGACGATGTTCATCAGATGAACGCCCGTTTGTCCGGCACGGATCAATCCCTTAATACTGTTTTGTTTCATGAAAAAGACGGTTTAGAGGCCGTGGAAACATTGGCCGATCCCGATGAAAGACAGGACGTCACCTATAGCCACGCCGAAGAAGCCGATTTGCGCGGTGCCCGTTTAAGGTCCGCCATGAACGCCCTGAAAGACCGGGAAAAAGCCATTTTTTATGCCCGCTATTTACAGGAACCCCCGCAAACGCTGGAAACCTTAAGCCAGAGCTATAAAATCTCCCGCGAACGGGTGCGCCAAATTGAAAAACAGGCCTTTGATAAGGTGAAGGCGTTGTTGACCGCCCCTGAAACCAGGCCCTAGCCAACGGGTGTTTTTGCGAGAAACGCGGTGGGGTGGGACGGTTTTCTTTGTGGCTCAAGGGGCGAGACGGAAAAAATACCGCAGCGGCGGCCTCGAAGAGGGCGGCGCGAGGATGATTTTTTGCGGCTCGGCGCAGCGTACCCCTTGAACCACAAAGAAAAATGTGGGGGCGGGAGCCGCGTTCGGCCCACAAGGAAAAGGCTCCCACCCAGCAGAATTTGCCCCCCGCCTCAAGGGTACGCTTCGCCTCGCACCAAAAAAGACCGCCCCTTCGGGGCTTTGCTACGCAACTTTTTTGGCGTCTCGCCCTTGACCCAGGGGACAAATCCTGCTGCCCCGCCCCGCCTTTTCCAGTCCGCATAGAGGGGGCCCAAAACGTCCGTTAAAATCCACTCACGATATTGCCCTGCTCATGGACTTTATTAACCTTTTGTTAACCCGAAGGTGATTGTTTGGAAAGGTTTGGTTGGTATAGTGTTTTGAGCCATACCCCAACCATCGTATCTATGTTTTTTTAAGGATATCTATGATCATTGACGCCCAGGATGCTTTTAGCCAAAAAATGGCAGAGCTACTGATTTCCAAAATGACCCACGATTTAGCCGGACCCATTGGCGCCACCGAAAATGGGCTGGAACTGTTGGAGGAAGATGGCTCGTTTGCCTCAGATGCGTTGGCCATTGCCCGGCAAAGCGCGCGCAATGTGTCCTCGCGTCTTCGGTATTATCGTTTGGCCTATGGGTCCAGCAGTGCCTGCCAAACCATGGACCCCAACAGCATTAAAAAAACCGTTGAGGCGTTTTTTGGGTCCGATCGGAAGGTTGAAATTACCTTTAGCGAAATCAACGAAATTTTACCCAAAGAGCTTGTCAAGTGCTTGCTCAATATGATTTTGTGCGCCAAAGACGCCCTGATGTACGGGGGCAAAATGCACATTGACTGGACCAGTCAACATATTCGTATTGGCCTGACCAGTGCTGATCCCGCAAAACCGTTAAAATCTGGCACCTTGGCTTTGGTGGAAAAAACCACCACCTTACCTGATGATTTAAGTGCCTATACCGTCCAAGCGTGGTATACAGGATATTATGCCTTTTCTCAGGGTATGGATATGCAGTGTAATCTTATGGCATCAGATCGCATGATCATGGTGGTGCACGCACCCAAGCAATAGGAATAACGGCCATGGATGACGGCTTATTACAGGATTTCTTGGTGGAAACCACGGAAAGCATCGAAAAAATCGATGAAGATTTACTGTCCCTGGAAAAAAATCCCAACAACCCCCCGCTGATCGATAGTATTTTCCGTTTGATGCACACGATTAAGGGCACGTGTGGGTTTTTGGAACTCAAACGACTGGCCCATCTGGCCCACGCCGCGGAAACACTGCTGGATAAGATGCGCAATGGAGAAATGCCCATTACGCAAGAGCCTATTTCCCTAATCCTGGAGGCCATGGATCAGGTCAAATTTATTATTGCCGTTTTAGAAGACGACAAAACCGAGCCCGAAGGGGACGATAAGCCCCTAATCGCCAGCCTGGATGCCATGAGCCGGGGTGAACTCAGCGGCGCAGACTTTACGATTGCCACGCCCCAAACCACCGAGATACCCCAGCCCGTTTCAGAACCAGAGCCAGAGCCGGAACCAGAATTGATCGTGGCCGCGCCAACCCCGCCCCCTGCAAAAGCCGTGGCCAAGGACCCTGTTAAAAAAGTACCCCCGCTGAAAGCCGACGCCTCCGAAGAATCCGCCGACGATAAAACAGCCTCCGCCGTGGATCAAACCATCCGTATCCGTGTGGATTTGGTGGAATCCCTGATGAACTTGGTGGGGGAATTGGTGTTAACCCGAAACCAGTTGCTACAGCTGATGCGCCAGGAACAGGATAATTTGTCGGTGTTTGCCACACCTTTGCAACACTTGTCCCATGTGACATCGGAACTGCAGGATGGGATTGTTCAGGCCCGTATGCAGCCTGTGGGGAATGCCTGGAAAAAACTGCCCCGCATTGTTCGGGATCTCAGCGTTGATCTGGGTAAAAAAATGGATCTGATCCTGGTGGGCGAGGAAACGGAACTCGACCGTCAAGTCATTGAAATGATTCGGGATCCCCTGATTCATATGGTCCGCAATGCCGCCGATCATGGTATTGAAACACCGGCGGATCGTTTGGCGGCGGGCAAACCTGAAACAGGACAAATTCACCTGCAGGCCCGTCATGAAGGCGGCTATATCGTCATGACCTTAAAAGACGACGGACGGGGGTTGAATATCGAAGCCATTAAGAAAAAAGTCCTGGAAAAGGGTTTGTGTACCCCCGAAAAACTGGCGGACATGGACGATGAAAAAATCCAACAGTTTATTTTTGCCCCCGGGTTTTCCACGGCGGCCACGCTAACGTCCGTTTCGGGGCGGGGTGTGGGCATGGATGTTGTATGTACGAATATCGAACGCATTGGGGGCGTTGTTCAAATGGCGTCACAGCAGGGTCAGGGATCCACCTTTACCATTAAAATCCCCCTCACCCTGGCCATCATTTCGGCCATGATTGTGGGGATAGGCGGCCAGCGCATGGCCATTCCCCAATTGGGGGTCAGTGAATTGGTCCGGATTACCCCACAATCTGAACATAAAATTGAGTTTTTAAAGGGGGCGCCCATACTCCGCCTGCGCAATAAACTTTTGCCACTGGTGGATTTGCGCTCCCTTTTTCATCTGGAAACGGACAAAGCGGTGGGCAGCACCACAACCTTTATTGTCGTGGCCCGTGTTGGGACCAATCACTTTGGCATGATTGTGGACCGGGTTTTTGATACCGAAGAAATCGTCGTTAAACCCCTGGCCCCCCTACTCCAGAATCTAAGTGTTTTTTCTGGCAATACCATTTTGGGTGACGGTCAGGTGATTATGATTTTGGATGCCAACGGCGTAGCCCAGACTCTGGGCGATATGCTTAGCAATCAAGAAAATGCCTCCAGCATTTCCCCCATCAAAAAACCCACCGCCGCCAATTTAGAGGAACAGGTTTCTCTATTGGTCTTTCGCGCCGGCAATAAAAAACTGAAAGCCATCCCCCTGGCCATGATTGCGCGTTTGGAAGAAATTGATCTTAAAACGGTGGAATACACCACAGATAAGCCCGTTCTGCAGTATCGGGGCAGCCTGATTCCCATCGTCACCATTGCCAATGATTATAATCTGCCGGAGGAAGGCCTGGCCCCCATGTTGGTTTTTAATACAAAAAAACAAAACATTGGGATGATTGTGGATGAAATTATTGACATTGTTCAGGCCCCCATGCACTTAACCCTGCCCAGCGATGGTATGGGTATTTTGGGGACGCTCATTATTAACAATCAGGCCACGGACATCGTGGATGCTTATCACCATATGCACAAGGTCGTGAATACCTGGCAAGATTCTGTGTCCATGCCGATCAAGGGTTCCTTTTCTTCCTCCACCTCTAAAAAAAATCAGCGGATTTTGTTTGTGGATGACAGTGCGTTTTTCAGAAACCTTCTAACCCCCATTTTAGAAACAGCAGGCTATACTGTTGTGGGGTTCGAGGCCGCTGCCGACGCCCTGCGGGCCCTGAAATCCGACCCGGATACCGTGGATCTGATCTTAAGTGATATTGAAATGCCTGAAATGAACGGCTTTGCCTTTGCCAAAGCGGTGACGGAGGACCCGGCTTTACAAAGCATCCCCCTTATCGCCTTTACCGCCCATGTTAACGGTGACATGACGATGAAAGCCCGCAAAGCCGGCTTTCGGGAATGTGTGGCCAAATTTGATCGGGAAGGGCTTCTTTCCCACATCGCCCATTTTTTGGGTCATCACTCTGTAGCGGCGTAAGTGTATGAAAACTGAAAAACATGTCCTTTTTTCCATTGGCACCCAGATGTTTGCCATGCCTGTTTCCGATGTTACCGATGTTTTGCATAACCCAACATCAACACGGATTCCCCTGGCGGCGCCTGAGATCGTGGGCGTGCTCAATATGCGCGGCTATATCATCACCGTTTTGGATATGCGGGTACGATTGAACATTCAGGAAGATAAACCCCAACCCGATATTGATACACCCATGTGTATGGTCGTTGTCTTTCGGGGAACGCGCTATGGTTTGATGGTGGATTATGTTCATGATGTGGTGGATCTGGATGCGTCCTCTGCCTCCCCTGTGCCTCCGTCTTTGGATGCCGTCATTCGTTCTGTGGCTGTGGGGGTTTACCAACATCAGAAACACTTGCTGCTGGCGCTGGATATTACTAAGATCGTGGGATCTTCTGAAATTTTGGCAGCCTGATGCGGGTTATTTCGTCTCTTTGTGTTTATTGTGGATCGTCCAAACCCCAACCCCGCCACCAAGAACAGGCTGAGGCTTTGGCCCAAATCCTTGTGGCAAACGCCATCGACATGGTTTATGGGGGCGCCCGGGCGGGCCTGATGGGCTTTACCGCCGATGCGGTTTTATCACGCGGGGGCCAAGTCATTGGTATTATTCCCGAATATCTGGACAAATACGAAATTGGCCACACCGGCGTGACCAAATTGCACATTGTGGCCAACATGCATGTGCGAAAAATGATGATGTTTGATTCCTCCGATGCCTTTTTGGTTTTTCCCGGGGGCTATGGGACAATGGACGAGATGTTTGAAATGCTGACCTGGCGTCAGCTCGCCATGCATGATAAGCCCATTTTTATCGTTAACATTGATGGATATTGGGACCCCCTGATTGCCCTACTGGATCATATTGTGGCCCAAGGGTATGCCAAACCCGAAACCAAAAATCTTCTTCATATTATTTCGGATGTTTCGGAAATGATGGGCGTGCTCAAGGATTTGCCGCCGCCCGATCCCAGCCCCCGGAAGGCTTGGTTTCAGGCGTAAACTCGAAAATGATCGTGCTTCTGCTTTGGATTGATACGAGGAAGGCGAGGCGATGTGTATTAAACATACATGAGCCGAAGCCTGACAACGTATCAATCCAAATGAGAAGCGCTATGTTTCTGCAGCGTTCCCCCGGATCTGGGGTGATGCAGTGTCAGGGCATCCCGCACGCGGCGGGCGTCCAGGTGTAAATAAACGCTGGTGGTGGTGACCTGGCTGTGCCCCAGTAACGTTTGGATGGACCGCAAATCCGCGCCCCCTGTCAGCAAATCGCTGGCAAAGCTGTGGCGCAAGCTGTGGGCACTATGCTTCAGGGAAACCCCCGCCTCCCCCATGAGTGTTTTTAAAAACCGCCCAAACACCGCCGGCTGCAGGGGTTTGTGCTGAATCCCCCAAAACAGGCGCTCTTCGGAAACAAAGGGACAGGCGGCTTTGTGCTGCGCCAAAAACACTTGAACAACAGGCAGTAAGGGCACCTGTCTCGGTTTGTCCCCCTTTCCCATCAAAGTAACCGTATCCCCCTGAATATCGCTGGGTTTCAGCGAAAGGGCCTCAGAAATCCGCAGCCCCGCCCCATACATCAGGGCGATTAAACACGCCCCCTGATCCCATAGCCACGGGTGGGGACTGGTGGCTTTGTGGCGTGCGATGGCGTGCATAAAGGCGTTAAACGTATCGGGGGGCAAAGCCTTTGGCAGGCGTTCCTTTTGTTTGCGAATCCGCAGGGCATCAAAGGCCACAACAGAAATCCCCTGATCGCCCAGATAACGGGCAAAATGACGAAAACTGCTGGCATAACGGGCCAGACTGGTGTTGCTGAGTCCTTCGGAGCGTTTAAATCCCATGTAATCCCGCACGGTTTGATGGTTCAGGCTTTGCAGATCAGTTAGCCTAACAGGGCGTTGGTAGAGGGCAGAGAGGTACGATAAAAACCCCAGCCAATCCTGGCCATAATGGCGCACGGTCAGGGATGCCGCCCCCTCCCCCGCCGCCAGATGATCCCACCAGGCCCGCTGCCAGGATAAAAGATCCGCATCACCGCACGCCGCCTGTTGATAAAGGCGCAAAAGAACATCAGCGGCCTTCTTGTCCATGGTGTCCATGGTGCCTCCCCCTAAAAAAATGTCACATGGCCCATTTTTCGGCCAGGACGGGAAACGGGTTTTCCGTAGTCATACACAGCGGCCCGGGAACAGGCCGAATACACCTCTGTTTGGGTGATGGCATCCCCCAGCAGGTTCAGCATCTCCACCCGGGGGGATAACAAAACCGGCGTGGGCAGCGGCATGTCCAGCAATGTCCGGACAGCCAGGTCAAATTGACTCAGGCTGCACCCCTCTAAACTCCAGTGTCCACTGTTATGAACACGGGGGGCGCATTCGTTGAAGAGGACCTCTTTTTTGGCGGTGACAAACCATTCCATGGTCAGAATGCCTTGATAATTAAGGGCCTCCATCACCGTTATCATCTGCTGGCGTGCGTGACCCAGCAGGGATTCGGGCAAGGCGCTTGGTACCGTGGTTTTGCGCAAAATTCCGTGATGATGATGATTAACACCGATGGGTAAAAAGGCGGCCCCTAACGGACCCCGCGCCCCAATGGTTGAGATTTCATGGGTAAAGGGCACCAGGACCTCAATCAAACAGGGGGATTGAAGGAGTGTCGTAATGGTGTCATCCCTCAGATCCTCGGGCGTTCGGATAACCTTTTGTCCTTTTCCGTCGTATCCGCCGTGACGCCGTTTTAAAATGGCGGGGCCGTGGTGATGAAAAAAGGAGTTTACATCCTCCCAGGCAGAAACATCGGCAAAGAGAGGCACCGACAAGCCGGCCCGTTGCGCCATGGTTTTTTCCAGCAAACGATCCTGGGCCATGGCGAAATGATCCGGATCTGGGATCACGGGGGTAATCTGGGCCGCCTGCCGCAACGCCGCCACAGGGATGTTTTCAAATTCACAGGTGATGACATCACAGGCCCGGGCAAAGGCCTCAATGGCGGGGGCATCCTGAAAAGACGCGATATGATGAGGGGGGGTCAGATCAAACGCCGGTGCCCCAGGATCCGAATCAAAAACCCGGCAGGTAACGCCGTAACGGGCGGCAGCGGGGATCATCAGGCGGGCCAGCTGCCCCCCCCCGAAAATACCGATGGTCTTATGATGAAGGGAGGCACCCACCGTCATGCCGGATCATCCGCAACGGCCTGGGTTTGCGCGGCCCGCCATTGATTCAGACGATCCCGCAAATCAGGCCGGGTGATGGACAGCATGGCCACGGCGAACAGGGCGGCATTTTTGGCGCCGGCCTCCCCAATGGCAAAGGTCGCCACGGGAATCCCCGCTGGCATTTGGACAATGGAATAGAGGCTATCAACGCCCGAAAGCGCCTTTGATAGCACCGGCACCCCTAAGACAGGCACAGGGGTTAACGCCGCCAGCATCCCGGGCAAATGCGCCGCGCCGCCTGCGCCGGCAATGATGGCCTTCAGCCCCACGGCTTCGGCGGAGGCCGCAAACGCATACAACCGCTGGGGCGTGCGATGGGCGGAAACAACGCGGGTTAAGATGGGCACCCCAAAATGGGTCAATATCTCCGCCGCGTGGGTCATGGTCGCCCAATCCGATGTGCTGCCCATGACAATGGCAATTTCTGGTGCCCCCATAGCTTTCCCCGTGATTATAGTTTTGGCCTTTAGGCGATAATATCAGGCAACAACAGGGTTTCAATATGGTGGATGCGATCTTTTAACTGTAATTTTTGTTTTTTTAAACGCTGAATGGCCATGGCATTCATGACGGCGTCGGATTGCACCAGGGAATCAATGGTTTCCTCCAGCTTCCGGTGCTCTTCATAATGTTCGGTTAGCTTCTTGCGCAGCCAATCCTGGTCCTGATCCATCATGGGGTGTGTGTTTCTGTCCTGCTATCGGCGGTATCATAGCAAAAAAAAGGTAAAAAATCATAACTTTTTACGCCCCCAGCAAATGGGCCAGAATCCCCATGATCCCCCCCGTGACGGCGCCCCAGATGACCAGCCAGCCCAGGTGTTTGTGGATCATGCGGTGGACCAGGTCCTTCACCATAATGGGGGTCAGCTGGTTAAGGCGACTCTCAATCATCTCACTGATTAGAGAACGAACGCTTTCCGGGTGGCTGGGGTCCGTTTGGTTGTGCATCAGGTCATCCAAAATGGCCTGAATTTTTTCCTTCACCGGTTCGCGCAGGGGCTCCAGGGCCTTCTTCCCCCCCATCAGGGACAGCATGGTACCAAAGGAGGATTCCGTAATGGCATCGGCCAAATGATCAAAAATTTTGTCCTTATCCAGGGACAGATTTTGCGTTTTGCTTTTTAAAAACGATTGCACGTGATCATCGCGGAAAAATTCCTGCATCATCATATCGTGCAATGTGGCTTTGAAGGATTCAAAGCGATTCAGGATTACGCCGGATCCATACATCAGCGGCACGCGCTCAAACAACATATACACCGCCAGCCAATTGGTCAGGCCACCGGACAGGGCATAAAGCCCCGTATCCAGCAACAAGCCATGCCAAGGCTCCGGCACCAGAAAGGCCGCGGCGGCAATGGCGGCGGCAATCAGGTTGGAAAGAAGACTAACATTGATGGGGGCGTTCATCGGGGGGCACTTCCGCATAGATTTTCTCAAACATTATGGCTTATACTGGCCCCATGCAACCTGTTATTGGCCTGTCTTGCTGTGTGAAGAACGTCGATAAACTCCATTTTCATGGGGTGGGGGAGCGTTTTATTCGCGTGGTTTGCGATGTCCTGGGGGCGACGCCGCTGCTGATCCCCTCCATTGGGGCCGGCGCGCTGCAGGTTTTGCCCCATTTGGATGGACTGATTATGACGGGCAGCCTGTCCATGGTGGATCCCGGGCATTACGGTGAACCTGTGGATTTGCCGGAGGCCTGCTATGACGCCCGCCGCGATCAAACCACGTTATCTTTGATTACAGGCGCGCTGGGCCAGGGGATCCCGCTGCTGGGCATTTGTCGGGGGATTCAGGAAATGAACGTGGCCCTGGGCGGGACCTTGCACCAAAACCTAAAGCAAGTGCCGGGAACATTGGATCATTTGGATCAGGGCCTGGCCAGCGACGATGCCGCGCGTTTTGCCAAAAAACACGATGTCTTTTTAACGCCCGGCGGGGTTTTGGCGGGGCTCAGCCCGGTGGGAACAACGCTGCGGGTGAATTCCTTACATACTCAAGCCATTAAAACCCTGGGCCGTGATTTAACCATCGAGGCCACCGCCCCCGACGGCGTCATCGAGGCCGTCCGCGTCACCACCGCCCCCCGCTTCGCCATGGGCATCCAGTGGCACCCCGAATGGGAACCCGAAAGCGATGCGTTTTCCATGGCCCTGTTTCGGGCGTTTTTACAGGATGTGGAGGGGCAGCGGGCGTGAGGTTAAAACCCTAAACCACATCCGCCAGCAAAAACGACAATTCCAAAGCCTGGGACGCATTCAGCCGGGGATCACAGTGGGTTTCATAGCGATAGTTCGGATCATCTTCGCCCAATTATTGGCCCAGGCCCCGAGGCCCACAAAAACAAAAAAAATCCAACAAAGGGATTTACGATAGAGAAAAATCTGTTTAAATTAAGAAGGATTCTTCTAAGGCGCGTTATCTAATGGGCCGAGAGAGGATTTTGATGGATTATGGGATTCACCGTGACGCACTTTCGTTGTTTTTTACCCCGTTTTTTACCCTTGGCGGTGGGCTGTGCTGTTGGTGTTGGATCTCTCCCACGCTTTGGTTTTTCTTGTCCTGCGGACCCGCAGGATAGACCTGTTTTTATGTGCTTCATGCAGCCTAGGCTTGCGTTAAAAAGGATACTTTCTCATGACCCAAATAATGTTGATCGACGCGGAACATCCCGAGGAACTGCGCGTTGCCGTCTTGGAAGACGGGACGCTCTCGGAATTTGATTACGAATCCACCCTAAAAAAACAAAACAAAGGCAATATATACCTGGCGAAAGTCACGCGGATTGAGCCCTCTTTGCAGGCGGCCTTTGTCGAATATGGCCAAAACCGCCAAGGATTTCTGTCGTTTTCTGAAATTCATCCGGACTATTTTCGTATACCCATTGCGGATCGAAAAACCCTGATTGAGGCAGAGGCCCAAAACGAAACGGATGCCGAAGGTGATGATGTTGCTGGGGGGGCAGAGACCTCTTTTCTAAACACTGATGTATCATCCGATAACCAGACTGATTTTGAAAATCAGGAAAATGCCGTTGATTTTACGGATGATTTTGAACCCGTGGCGCTGGGGGATGGCGAAGCGTCAGAAGAAACGATTCCCATGGATCTTGGGGCTTCAGAAAAAGGATCCCATGATCGTACCGAAGACGAGGAAGAGGACTGGAAACGTCATCGTCGCCTGAAACGCCAATACACCATCCAAGAAGTCATTAAAAAAAATCAGATTTTACTGGTTCAGGTTGTTAAAGAAGAGCGCGGAAATAAAGGGGCAGCCCTGACCACGTACCTATCCCTGGCGGGGCGGTACTGTGTTTTGATGCCCAACTCTGGCAGCGGCGGGGGTATTTCCCGAAAAATCGGCAGTCACGAAGACCGCAAGCGCATTCGCGGTATTTTGGATGAACTCGAGGTCCCCGAGTCCATCTCGGTCATTGTCCGCACCGCCGGTATGGGGCGCACGAAGACAGAAATTAAACGCGATTATGATTATTTGCTGCGCGTTTGGGGTCAAATTCGGGAAGATACTCTCAGTGCCGTGGCCCCCGCCTTGATTTACGAAGAGGGTCAGCTGATTCGCCGAGCCATTCGGGATATTTACGATCGGGAAATGGAAGAGGTCTGGGTTTCCGGGGAAGAGGCTTATAAAGAAGCCAAGGCCTTTATGAAAATGCTGATGCCATCGCATTCCAAGCGGGTGAAAATTTACAAAGACAAGGTCATCCCGCTGTTTCACCGCCACCATGTGGAACCCCAGATTGAGGCCGTGTTTAAACCCATAGCGCAGCTGCCGTCCGGCGGGTATTTGGTGTTTGGGCAGACGGAGGCCCTGGTGTCCATTGATGTGAACTCTGGTCGATCCACGCGGGAGCGCAGCGTTGAGGATATGGCCCTAAACACCAATTTAGAGGCCGCCGAAGAAATTGCCCGCCAGCTGCGCCTGCGGGATTTGGCGGGCTTGGTGGTGGTTGACTTTATTGATATGGAAGATAACCGCAAAAACGCCATGGTGGAGCGCCGACTAAAGGATCTGCTGCGCAAAGACCGCGCCCGTATTCAGGTGGGCCGCATCAGCCAGTTTGGCCTTTTGGAAATGTCCCGCCAACGCCTGCGTCCGTCCATTGAGGAAATCAGCAGTCATATTTGTCCCCACTGTCAGGGAACGGGTCGTTTGCGTTCGGTGGAATCGTTGGCCTTGGCCCTTTTGCGGGCGGTGGAGTATGAAGGGGTTAAGCAAAATGCCTTTTTACTCAAAGTCACCGTGCCCCATGGCTTGGCGCTGCATCTTTTTAACGAAAAACGTTCGGAAATTACGGATATTGAACGGCTGTACGCCATTCGCATCCGCATTGAAGAAAGCTCGAATCTGCCCGATAATGGCTATCAAATCGATGTTTTAGAGAAAAAAACCGAGGGTCATCCCGTACCGGAAAATCTGGACGTTTTGCAGGAATTCCAAAAAGAACTGAGTGAGCGCCAGAAAAAACTTCAGAGTCGCCGTCGCCCGGAACGCCATCGTGGTGAAGACGGTGAGCGTGATAAAAGTCGTGAGCGTGATAAAGACCGTGACCGTGACCGTGACCGTGACCGTCGCCGTGACCGCAATCGCCCGCCGGTAGTTGAGGGGGAAGAAGGCCAGCAGACCCAAAGTCATCAGGAAACAGAAAGCTCTGAAACGCCCTTCAATGCCCGACGTCGCCGCAATCGGGGTGGGCGTCGGGGACGGGGACAGAACAGGGGATTGAATCCCCAGGGTCCTTTTTCGGAATCAACATCAACCCCAGATGAGGGCGAAGGTATTGCCCTTACTGGTTTTGAGGAATCCCCTGTTTTTGAAGGGGACATGGGTGCCGACACAACCCCCACCCCCCCCCGGGATGACAACAAACGTCGCCGCCGAAACCGCTATCGCAACCGTCGCGGCGGCCGTGAACGTGGGCCTGGTGAGGGGACTGGGTCAACAGAGCCCCCTACGTACGCCGAATCCGGCGATGAGAAGCCCTCGGCTTCCCCTGCGTCCGATGGCGATAAACCAACCGACAAAAAAGACAAGCCGTCTTGGTGGGAAAAAATTGTTGGGGCGGAGTGATGGGTATAGCCCTCGTAGGGGAGTTATCGCTGGCTATGCCTTCGTCATTGCGAGCGCAGCGTGGCAATCCAGAAATGCCGACAATGAAAAGACTGGATTGCCACGCCTCCTACGGAGGCTCGCAAAGACGGTTAAGGCCCCCCCAAAAAAAATCCCCCAAATGTGACATTCATCACATCACATCACATCACATCACATCACAATGGGCTGTTGTTTAGCTTAACCTTGCAAAACGCAAGGGAGACTTGATGAAGAAAATCCGTATCAAAATTACCGGGGAAAACCACGACCAGGACGTCGTGGTAGAAACCGTTGAAGTTTATATGGAACTAGTCCTCCCTGAGGGGACACAGTTCGTTAACGTGGGAATCGGAATCCACCCCGAAATTACCTGGCAAGATTACGAATTGCCAGGTGAGCCAGGTGAGGAAGAGTAGTTCAAATATCTAAGGATAGGCCCAAGGCCTATCCTTTATCTTTTTTGGGCACACCCTCGACGCTGCCCCGATGGTTACGAAGCCTTCAACGTCTGAGGCAGTTGTTTTAGGGATAAAGTCTGATAGGCCCCCGAGAGTTCTGGGTGTTTTTCCACCAGCTGGGTCACGGAATCCAAAAGAAACGAGAGAAGATAGCCTTCAAAATCCAACTCCATCCGGCGGACGGCTTGATTTTTTTGCATGGTGTGGGCGGTTTCCAGGGCTTTTTTATCCTGTTCATGCTGCCGCTGCATCTGGGTACGCATGGATACAACGTCCTCTTTGGCTTTTTTCAGCATGGCGGCATAGGTTTGCTCCATGTCCCGCAGTTCTTCACTGTAATGGGCCACGAGTTTTTGGGCCTCTTCCCGCAAAGCGCGGGCCTCGTTCATGCGATGGCGCACGCTGTCTCGGTACCGGTCCAGGGCGGGAATGGCAAACCTTTTTAACGGGCGATAGACCATGCCGATAAAAACGGCAAAACTGACGGCATACCAAAGTTTAGCGGGATCCATAAAAAAGCCTAACCCTAAACACGAACACCAGAAGAAAGATTTTTGGACACCGATTCGGCCACAGCCTGTATCTCTGAGGCCGGCAAAGACGCCCCCACAACCCGGTGCAAAACATGATCAATAATATCAACCGCTTCCGTGATAAAGGCTTCCTTAAGAAGCCTCTGACGGTCAGCCAAATCCAACATAAAACGTTCGTGTTGATCGTGACTCTGGTGTTTCAGATCGGAAAACTCTTTTTTAAAAGAGGTCTCTAACGAGCGTTTTTCTTTATCATACAAATCTGTGACTTCACGAATGGCTTGGCGTTTGGTTTCGGCGGCTTTGGCCTGCAGATAGTCAATTTCCTTTTGAAGATCCTTGGCAGCGCGGATATCCTGAGCAATGCGATCCTCTCGATGATCCACAATGCTAATGAATTTAGGCAGGATAACGCGCGATACCAAAAAATACAGCAGGCCAAAAGAAAGGACGAGCCAAAAAATCTGACCTGCAAAAGTGGTGGTATCAAACTGGGGCATGGGATGGGGCTGATGGGGCTAAGGTCCGAAGGGATCTTAGACAACAAACAAAATCAGAATGGCAACAATAACGGCCAGAATACCCAAAGCCTCGGTCATACCGGCACCAATAATGGCCATGGATTTCAGCTTGGGCTCAACAGAGGGGTTGCGGGACACGCCATTCATAAAAGAGGAAAAAATGTTTCCAAGAGCCATGGTAACGCCCAAAATACACAGCAAAGCCAAAGCGGCAGCGTAGTATTTTGCAGATTGAGCAGAGGTGATAAGGGTGGTTGCGGTTTCAGATTCCATGGTCAAGGCTCCTATAAAAAAATTTAGTGAAGGTATAAAGCGTCTTTCAGATAAACGCAAGTCATTAATGTGAAAATGTACGCCTGTAAGACGGCCACAAAGAACTCAAAGCCAATAATGGCAAACGACAAAAGAAAGGGCGCAATGCCCCAAAGGCCAGCAACACCCACGAACCCCACAATCAATTTCAACATAATATGTCCAGCCATCATGTTGGCGCCCAAACGGACGGAAAGGGTAATGGGACGAATAAGATAAGAAAAGAACTCAATAATAAAAATCAGGGGAACCAAAAGAATTTTAGACAGCGGATGATCGGGCAACCCTTCCGGCACGAACAACGCGAAAAAATGGGTGCCGTGACGCACAAAGCCCACCACCGTCACCATCACGAAGATAAAAATCGCCATGACAAAGGTCACAATGATATGACTGGTAAAGGTAAAAGAAAAGGGTAACAGCCCTAGGATGTTCCCCAACAAAACAAAGGAAAAGAGCGAAAAGATAAAAGGAAAGAATGGCCTGGCGTCTGAACCCGATGTATCTCTGGTCAAATCAGCCACAAAGCGATAGTAAAGCTCTGCAAGGGCCTGAAACCGTGTGGGGACCTCGTGACGGTGCCGAAAGGGCAGCATCATAAACAAAAACGTTACCAAAACCGCCCCCATCATAAAAAGAGAGGCATTGGTAAACGACAGGTCATACCCCGCCACCAAGGGCAGCGAAACGATGGGATGAATCTCAAATTGCTGAAGGGGATTAGCCATGATCCTTCGGGGGTTTTGTCTTTACAGAGCGCGGGCGGCGGAAAGAGGATAGATCATCCTTTCCCTCTGCCAGACGTTTTATCTGTATAAAGGCAACCCCCAGGCCGAGCAAGATAAAAATGAAGACAAAAAGCGCTTTTTGTCCCACCCATACATCCAATTGATGTCCGACAATGCCCCCCACAGCCACAGGCACAATCAATTCAATAATAATGGTGATGGCAAAGGACATGCCGCGCTGGGCCTCTACCAGATCCTCCACGGTGTTGGGGGCGTCAGGCTTTTGGTGTTTGGCTTCATAGGCCTGAATCCGTTTTTTTAAGGTTTCGGCATCCTCTTCCTTCGTCATGGGGCCACCAGGGTTCCTGTCACGGCCTTTTCCAGGGTTAGCGTCTTTGCGGCGGCCAGAATATCGGCCTTGGTCACGGCGGCGATCTGATCGGGCCAGGTTTCGATATAATCCACCGATTCCCCGATGCTGACCGTTTGGCCGACGATGAGCCCCGAATAAAACAAACCATCCCGGGCAAAGGTGGCATCGGCAATCAGGGACGTTTTGACCCTGGCGATATCCGCATCGGACAGTGTTTTTTCTAGGTTTTTCAGGGTTTCCGCCACAGATCCCTCAATTTTATCAAAGGCGGGCTTGGCCGGATTGCTGGGCACAACAGAAATTTCAAAAACAGACGGTCCGCGTCTTTGGGGGTCATAATCCACCGAAACAGCATTGGCCAGGCCCAAATCGTGCACCAAATGTTCATGCAAAATACCCGTATCGCCAGAGGCCAGCACCGCCGCCAACACCTGAAGGGCATAGGGTGTTTTGTCGTCTTTTTTGCCGATATAAGAGGGGGCCAGGTATTGACGTTCCCACGTGGGCATGGAAACACGGGCATCGGTCATGGTGACGCGGCGATGGGCCAGGTGGGGGGGCTCAGACAGGGAGATCCGCGGGGGTAAGGTGCTGGGTTTAAGGTGGCCATAATATTTTTGGGCCAGTTCTTTGGCATCTTTCAGGGTAATATCGCCGCTGATCACCACAACGGCATTGTTGGGGGCGTAATAGGTTTGATAAAAAGCAAGGGCGTCCTGACGATTCAACCCCTCCATTTCATGCCTCCAACCGATGATGGGAATGCTATAGGGGTGATTTTGATAGAGGGTTGCCGCCATTTGTTCGGCAAATTGACGGGTGACATCGCTGTCCACCACCTGTTTACGTTCAGCCAGGATAACATCGCGCTCGGTTTTCACCGCCTCTTCGCTCAGGTCAATGTTGCGCATACGGTCGGCCTCCATCTCCATCACGGTGGGCAGATGTTCGCGGGCAATTTTGACGTAATAGGCCGTATAATCCCACGAGGTAAAGGCATTCAAATCCCCCCCCATGCGGTTGATGCGGCGGGAAAATTCGCCCTCGGGTATGGTTTTTGTGGCTTTAAACATCAGGTGTTCCAAAAAATGCGCAATCCCTGATTTTCCCCGGGATTCATCCATGGCCCCCACGCGGTACCAGATGAAGTGCGAAACGGCGGGGACCCGATGATCCTCAACAATCAACACTTGTAATCCGTTGTCCAGGGTGAAGGATTGGGGGTGAAAGACCCCCTCCCCTGCTGCACTGGCCCCTGTTGTTTGCAATGCCATCATGATCCACCCCACAAAAAAAAGATAAAAAACGCGCTTCACGCCCGTGACAACCACGCATCAAACAAAACACTCCCATCATGCGGCCCGGGGGAGCATTCCGGGTGAAATTGAACCCCCGCAATGGGGCGATTTTTGACACGAAAGCCCTGTAAAGTCCCATCAAACAGGGAAATATGCGTGGGCTGTAGGGTGCCTGGCAAAGACTCTTTCTCAATCATAAACCCATGGTTTTGACTGGTGATGATGACCTTGCCTGAAATCAAATCATGCACGGGGTGATTGGCCCCGTGGTGCCCCACCACCATTTTCGCCGAGGTTCCCCCCAGGGCCAAACCCAGCATCTGATACCCCAAACAAATCCCGAACACGGGCACATCCTGGGCCAGAAGATCCGTCATGGTGCCCTGAATCTGGGCCAAGGTGGCCGCCGGATCCCCAGGGCCATTGCTGAGCAAAATCCCATCGGGCTTATGGGTCATAATATCAGAAAGGGACGCATGGGCCGGGACCACTGTCACGCGGCACCCACGCTGGTTCAAATGCCGCAAAATGGCCTCTTTCGTGCCGAAATCCACCACAACAATGTGATGATTGAGGGGCACAGGGGCCTGTTCCCACAGCCCATCTTGCCAGTGATAGGCGTCTTTGGTGGAAACATCCGTGGCCAAATCTGCACCCACCAGGCCCCGAAAGGCTTTGAGTTTCAGGGCCAAAGGCTCTAAATTCTCACCTACAGGCAACGCGGCAATGATTCCCGTGGGCGCCGATCCCCGTATGCGGATATGGGTGGTCAGGGCGCGTGTATCAATGCCATACAAAAAGGGGCGGCCTAAGCCAGCCAGCCAGGTGTTCACATCACCCTCAGCCCGATAATTTGACGGTAATGTCGGGCGTTCCCGGGCAATCATGGCCGATGCGTGGAGGGTTTCGGCCTCCCAATCTTGGACATTATGACCCACGTTCCCGATATGGGGAAAGGTAAAAACAATGATTTGGCCGGCGTAGGAGGGATCCGTCATGACCTCTTGATAGCCTGTCATGGCTGTTTGAAAACACAGCTCTCCCACCGCCACGGCCCCTGCATCACCGGCCAGAAAGCCATGAAAAACAGCGCCGTCTTCCAGAAGCAAAACACCACGGGGATCTGAGGATTTAAGCATGGCAAACCTCGCCCTGAATCTCAGACACCGGAGCCTTGACCGGTAAGCCCATCATGGCTAAGAGGGCCCGATCATCGGCCTCTGCCTGATTGGGCGTGGTGAGGAGGGTATCCCCATAAAAAAACGAATTGGCCCCCGCCAGCAGGCAAAGGACCTGGGTTTCTTGGGTCATGGATTCCCGTCCCGCCGACAAACGAATGCGCGACGCTGGCATCACCACCCGCGCCGCTGCAATGGTGCGAACAATATCCATGGGATCCACAGAATCCCGATGACCCAGCGGCGTTCCCGCCACAGGAACCAGGGCGTTGATGGGCACGCTTTCCGGATGCGGGGTCATGCCCCCCAACACGGCAATCATGGCGGCGCGATCCGAAACCCCCTCCCCCATGCCGACAATCCCCCCACAACATACCGAAAGACCCGCGGTACGCACATGATCCAAGGTTTGCAAACGATCCTGAAATGTTCGTGTGGTGATGATTTTATCGTAATAATCCGGACTGGTATCAATGTTGTGGTTATAGGCATCCAGGCCGGCCTCTTTCAGGGCGAGGGCTTGGTCTTCCGTTAACATGCCCAGCGTGACGCACGCCTCCATCCCCAAAGCCTTCACTTCCCGAATCATATCAAGGACGGCGTTAAACTGGGCTTTCCCTTTTTCGGTGTGGGTATTGGGTGAACGCCAGGCCGCGCCCATGCAAAAACGGCTGGCCCCTTTGTCCTTGGCCGCCCTCGCCGCCTGGCGCACAGCATCAAGGTCCATCAGGGGATCGGATTTTAAGGAAACCTTTTTATGGTGGGCGGACTGGGGGCAATAGCCGCAATCCTCAGAACAGCCGCCCGTTTTAATGCTCAGCAGTGTTGCGAGCTGAACATCCTGATGGGGAAAAAACTGTTTATGGAGAGATCTGGCCTGATCAAACAACAGATGAAACGGAAGATCAAAGAGTGCCTGAACCTGATTTTGCGTCCAATCGGAACGAACCACCATAACCCCAACCTGAAAACCGAACGTACCAGAAAAAATCCACAATCATGATGACGCGGAAGTGTCCCCTATAATCCTGATTTTTTTGGGGAAGACAAGGGAAATTGTCGTGCCCTGACCAAAAACGCTATCAATGTTCAGGCGCCCGTCGTGCATTTCAATGAGGGATTTTGTCAGCGGCAGGCCCAGGCCCGTTCCCTTATGTTTTCCGGATTCGCTGTTGTCGATTTGTTCAAAGGGCAAGAGGACTTTGCCCAGGTTTTCAGACTTAATCCCCACACCCGTATCCTGCACTGCCACCACCAGCTCTTGACTGTGATTTTCAAACAGGACCACGGTCACTTTACCCCCATCAGGCGTAAATTTGATGGCATTGCCGATCAAATTAATCAGCATCTGTTGAACCTTATTTTTATCCCCCGAAATGATAGAGGGTATGGCGTTTTCCCCCAGAGTCAGGGCAATGTTTTTCTGATTCGCCTGATTTTGCAGCATCCGCACAACGCTGGTGCAACTGTTGTAAACATCCAGATGTCCCACAGACAGGGTCATGCGCCCGGCCTCCACCTTAGACATATCCAAAATATCATTGATTAAAATCAGTAAATGCTGGGCGCTGGTGTGAATATCTTCGGCGTAACCCTTATAATGGGGATGATTAATGGGGCCCAGCGCCTCACTGGCCATAAGCTCGGCAAAGCCCATAATGGTATTAAGAGGTGTGCGCAGCTCGTGACTCATATTCGCTAAAAAATGCGATTTGGTGCGATGAGCAGCCTCCGCCATATCGCGGGCGGCGGAGAGCATCAACTCTCGGTTTTTAATATCCGTCACCTCTTGGGCAACAAAAATTCGGTCACCCGATTCCGTAATGATATGCTGCCCCTTAATCCAACGGTGATCGGACATTTTCAGCTCAAAGGGCAGAGAGACGCAGGCTGCGCGGGTGCTGCACACCTCCATAATTTCCTCAAAAAACGGAAACTGTTCGTCTTCAGACATGACGATTTCCGCAGACTCCAGCATGTGGGGAAACATGTTTTGGTATGTGATTTCCTCGTCGTCCTCAAACAAACGCCCCGTTTCGGGGAAAAGATCCGTAAAGGAGCGATTGACATGGATCAGAATACCCTCTTGGCTGAAAATACTGACGGCCACGGGGATGGCCTGAAGCGACGAATGCAACCGATGATCCAAACGTTTGGCCCGATCCAGCGCCATGACTTCGGTGGTCATATCCAGAGCCGTCCCCCGATACCCCGCAAAAGCCCCCGTTTGTCCGTGAAAATAAGGAAGGCCACTCAACCGAAAATAGGACCAGGAACCGTTGTTATGATGATAGCGAACGTGCAAATCTTTAAACGGTGCGCAACGACAAATGGCCTGGATGAGTTTTTGGTTTTTGGTTTCTTCCTCAATAATACTAAACACATCAAAGAGAACGCATCCTGTTAACTGACTGCTGTGAAGGCCAATTCCGTCCAAAACACGATCTGAAACCGCTGATAATTCGAAATCGGCATTGGTTTCCCAAAAAATTTCAGCACTGAGTCGGGAAACATCCCGATAACGATCCTGCAGCAAGTGAAACTTACGCCGCAGCGTTTCGAAATCCTCAGAAAGGGAGGGATCTTGGGGTTGCGGTTTCATTGAAAATCCTCTTGCGTCACCCGATGTTGCCAGGATTTAATGGCGCCCTGGGCGCTGTCCCTGTTGATTTTTCTGTATTCGGATTGCCATAGCTTCAGCTCTTGGCTGATCTGCCTGGGATTTTTGCCTTCCGCCTGCTGCAGAATCGTGACCATATCCAGATAATCACTTTGGGAAAGGTCAATTCCCTTACAAGCCAACGTAAAAAGGGTACGATCCTGTAAAATTTGGGGGGGCAAGTGATCCGAGGAAACACCAAGTTTATGGGCTAAAACGGCCTCAAAAAGGGCAATTTCTCCTTCTTTTAAGCAGCGGATCATAAAGGGAACGGTCAACTGCTGTTCTTTATCCAGCAAAGCAACCAGATCATCCTCTGTTTTGTTTTTTTGCGCTTCGGATAATCGTTTCAACTGACTGGCCATGGCCTTATCCAGGAAGACCCTGATGTCATCTTCTTTAAGATTAAATTTTTTACAGATTTCTTTTTGTAACGTCTCTGAAACCCACTGATACATGGTGGCGGCGTGCTCGGGCAGCAAATCCTCCCTGCCCAACAAAGGATTCCGGTAATCATCGATTTTTTTCGACTGATCCACCAAATACCGTAACGTCGCCTCCCCGATTTTGGCGCCTTTATTTTTGAGCAGCTCTGTAATGACCAAGGGATTGCCTTGCTCAACAATCATATCGCTGACTTGTTCGCTGAGCTGTTTTCGACAGGCAATGGCCAATTGATGTTGGGTGGTGCGATGACGAATAACATCGATCAGGGCTTTATCCTTCAGAACATTGCATTTTGATAAAACAGCTTCTGCAATGGAAAATTCTTCATGGGCCAAGGCTTCCATTAAGGGACGGGGCGCCTTTTTTTGCTCGGAAAGGGCAATGGCCAGATCTTTTTTTAAATCCACCGTGGCGCTGTCCAAAAGGTGCAGCATAATCTCGGTAAAAAGGGACCGTTCATGATCATTAAGAAGAGTATAATCTTGAAGGCAAATTGACCCCACAGAGGCCGCCAACTCTTGGCGGTCCTTCACGTCATGGCTTTTGGCCATTTCTAAAATGGCACTCCTGTTAAGCGGCATGGCCCCACACACATTCATTTGCACGAAACCCAGTAGACACGAAGAGGGTTAAAAAAAAGTGTGAAAAGGCTACCGCTTAGGTAGCAACACCAGGGCTTCGCCGCCGGCATTCATGCTGCTGGCCAGATTCATGGCCTCGGTTCCCGAACCGGTGAAAAAATCAAATCGTTTGGGCCCGCGAATAGCGGAGCCGGTGTCTTGGCTAAACGCCAGGGTTTCAATGACTTCTCCCGTGGCTTTCTGATTATCAATGCGAATCATAAACGGCAGTCCATAGGCATGGTACGCGGGATCCACAGCCAAACTATGCTGTGCTTGCAGGGCATGACCCGATGCACCCACAATGGCATCCTTTGTTTCTTTAAAAAAAACATAGCTGGGGTTGGTATTCATGATGGATTCAGCCACTTTGGGGCCGGCTTTGCGAAGGGCCTCTTTGATGGACAGCATGGTCACATCTTCCTTTTTTTTGATCAAACCTCGGCGCACGACTTCTTTGCCAATGGCTTTATAATCATACCCGTTGCGCCCCGAAAAGGTAATAGAGGTTGTTCCCCCATCCGGCAAAGACACAATGCCTGATCCCTGAATTTGCAGAAAAAACAAATCAACAGGATCTTTGGCCCATAAAATAACATGCTTATCCCCCAAATGACCTATAATTTGGGCGCGGGGGGGATAGGGCATTAAATTGGTTTGGGATCCCAGCAGCCAAAGGCGCCGTTTGGGCAAATCCGGATCAATATCCTGTAAATCCAGCACGGATAAATCATCGGGCCATTCATAAACGGGGGTGGTGTAGGGGCCTTCTTTTTCATAAGAAGCCTCGAGCCCCGCCAGATAGTACCCCGTGAATTTTGCGGGTTCCTGACCCAGCGGCACAGATTCAAAATGGGTTTCAAAAAAATCCTGTATCGCCTGTGGGCTCGGAGAGGGCCCTAAACGCAAGGCCGTTGAACATGCCGATTGCCAGGAAAGCTCTGACCAAAGGGATTTATACGGCGAAGATTCCGGAACATGAGGGGGTTTTTCCTGACAGGCCCCCAAATAAATTTGCCAAACCACAGCCCAGTTGGTACGGGACAAAGTTGTTAGGGAAGAATCCGCCCGGGCCGGCATCACACTGTTCAGAAAGAGGATTAAAAAAATCCCCCCCAAAAACCACTTACTCATGAATGCCCCGCCCGTACTGCCACCAAGGACCAGTTGGGGTTCGGAGCCTTCAGATCACGGGTAAAGGCCCAGATGTCCCGGACCTCGATAATATGATCGGCATCCCCGTCAATGACGTTACCCTCAGCATCTTTCACAAATTCCGCCTGATCTGTATCAAAAATCACATCGATGGTGGCCTGGGATCCCTCTAGCGTGGCATGATGCACCATGGCGTCCCGAATCCGGTGCAGGGTAAAGTGGACAACCTCTTTGTTTTTTTTCCGCTGATCGATGGTTTTGGCAAAGGTTTTTAAGACGTCTGGGGCCAAAAGGGGCTCCAGCGCGGCCTTATCCCCGGCAGCAAAGGCCGTGACAATCATTTTAAACGCCTCCTTAGCCCCCGATAAAAAGGCTTTTTCTGAAAAAGAAGGATCAATCTGGGACATGGATTTTAGAATATGGGCCAAAGACGTGCCACCAGAGGGGGACAGCGGATCGGATGAGGTGATCTCATCGGGCTTTAGGGTAATGACTGTCCCTTCCTCGCCAAAAGAGAAAGGATTTTTGCCCGGAATATCGTCGGGGGGTGTTCCCAGAACGCCCCGATAACGGATAAAAAAATAAATGGCCAAGCCTAGAAAAAAGAGAATATCGAGCATCGTTTATGCCTAAATTGACTCTGGTATGTCGCACGGGAAATGATTATGATACAAAACGCGTTCAAAAACTATGAAAAAACCTATGCGCCCTGTCATTGGACTTACGCTGGATTCTGAAGATCAAGGCGGGGGCTATTCCGCCATGCCCTGGTACGCGCTGCGTCAGAATTATTGTCATGCCGTGCATCAGGCGGGGGGCTTGCCCTTATTGCTCCCCCATTATCCCGAAGACGCTGAGGACTATGCCAAACGCCTGGACGGATTAATTGTCACCGGCGGGGATTTTGATTTGGATCCCCGGTTGTATGGGGAAAGCACCATTCATGAACGGGTCACCATCAAGCACACCCGCACCCAGTTTGAATGGGCCTTGGCCGAGGCCATGCTGAAACAAAACAAACCGGTTTTGGGCATTTGCGGGGGACAGCAATTGCTGGCGGTGATTTTGGGGGGTACCCTCATTCAGCATATTCCGGATGCGCTGCCTTCGGCGCTGGCCCACGAACAGCCCAATCCCCGGACACAGCCGGGGCACGAGGTCACCATTACCCCCGGCACACTGCTGCATAAAATTGTTCAAAAACAAACGATGGCCGTGAATTCTGCCCACCATCAGGCGGTGAAGTCCGTCCCTGCCACTGTTATTGTCAACGCCCGCGCCCCCGATGGGATTATTGAGGGGATTGAAGATCCGCGCTATCGTTTTTGTCTGGGCGTGCAGTGGCATCCTGAATATCACGTGGACAGCGCCGATGGACAGTTATTTGACGCTTTAATTAAGGCGGCGGCATGAGGCATTTTTTTTGGTTGACCCTATTTTTCTTGATACTACAGGCTCCTTCCCTGGCAGCCGCAGAGATCAATGCATCCTTATCAACCGCTACGCCTTTGACAACAGGGATCGCAACCCCGTTTGATTTTGATGCCCTTCGTGTGACCGGATCTGACCCTGAGATTCAGCCTCAATGGTCCTTGGACACCTTTGCTGATGTTTCCCTGACGCTTCAGAAAGTGCGCCAGGGGGAAAAAACGACGCTAATACGAACGCTGATGCGTCCGATTTTAATCGCGGGGGGGGATGGCCCCCAAAACCAACCCGAGCCAGGGGCGTTTTTGCATGAACGGCTGTTAACGCTGGTGGCCCTCGGTTTTGTGGAGGATGCCCAGGCCCTGATGCAGCAGGTTTCTAAGGATAAGCGCTCCCCCCTACTGCACGACGATGCTGTTTTGTTGATGTTGATGCAAAACCGGCGCGTGGATGCGTGTTCTTATGCGGGGTCTATCCCCACAACAGCCGCAAAAATTCGCACCTTTTGCATGATTTCTGTTCAAGACACCGATGGCGCCCAATTGCTGATGGACCTGGAAGGGGAACAAAACCCATCCGCCCCACAGGACCCGTTTTGGATTTTGGTGGGACATCTTTTGAATGAAACCCCGATCACGGTGGATTCTGGTGATCCTTTATCGGTTATGCTGGCCCTGTATCAGAAAAAATCCTTTGATGTTCCGGCTGTTCAGGCCCTGGCGGTGCCTTTTTACGGCTGGATCGCCAATGCCGCGTTTATGCCCAAGCCCACACGCCTGGCCGCTGCAGAGGCAGGATTGGCCGCCGATGTTTTTTCCCCGGGTATGGTGCGGGCGCTTTATGCAGAACACCCCCCGTTTACCGATACAGAACTGGCCAGCCCCAAAAAAACTTTGGAAACATTGGATAATGGGCTTAAAAGTGTCTTTTTGTGGCAATGGTCCCAGAAAAATCCCACGCGCTTGACCACACTGATGCGATTGTTGCCAGAAACGGGGCTTCCTCCCCAAACCCGGGCGCGTCTTTTTGAGCCTGTTTTGCAAAATACCGTGACGTTAAACGCGGTGAAGCCCTCAGCAGCCCTGATTTCGAGTCTTCTGTATTTGGGGGATGAGGAACAAGCCAAGGCCCTGTGGGAACGGCTGGGGCAACAGGCCCTGGATCAAAGCGTTGAGGCCATGCGAGAGCTCCTGAAAACCTGGGGCTATGACAGCTTGTTTGCGTTGAATCCCCGTGTTTCCGGTCATGCCGCAGGCTGGCAATCCCTGATCCAAAACATATGGGAAAAAACCGCCTATAGCCATCAAGTGGCCACCCTGAATTATTTAACGGGCCGCGCGAAAGCCGCCCCCAGTGGTGTGACAACGGGTTTTGATATTACAAAGCTAGTCCGAGGGCTTCAGGACATTAGGACCTCTCCCCCCACCCGATTAACGCTGGGGAAATATTTTTCCATGATAAAAAGCTATGCACCTGAGCAAAAACTTTCCTTTGCCCAAACCGTCTATGCCCCCTAGTCCTACCCTGCTTTCCCTTGATAAGAGGCTCTGAATGTACGACATGACCTATACCATCCATGGCACCAGCATGGAGATTGTTGAATTCAGTTTATTTCCCGGCCAATTTATCCAAGCCGAGCTGGGATCCCTGATTTACATGGGGGATTCCATGGAAATGAAAACCACAACGGGGGGAGGCATTTGGAAAGGCCTTAAACGCAAATTGGCGGGTGAAACATTTTTAATTTCCCAGTTTAAAAACAGGGGCATTGAAAAATCTTATGTCGGCATAGGGTCCTATTATCCGGGCAGAATCCAAATGATCAACCTGGAAGCCCACCAGGGGGTTTACTACTGCCAAAAACGCGCCTTTTTATGTGCCACGCCAGATGTGAATATCAGCATTGGCGTCACAAAACGCCTGGGGGCGGGTCTTTTTGGGGGGGAAGGCTTTATCCTGCAAAAATACTCCGGTGAAGGCATGGTGTTTGTGCATGCCGGGGGAACCCTGATTCGTAAAATGCTGGATCATGGAGAAACCATCCAAGTGGATACAGGGTGTCTGCTGGGTTTTAGCGCAACCGTAGATTACAATATCCGCGTGGTTAGCGGGATTATGAACCCTCTGTTTGGGGGAGAGGGGTTGTTTTTGGCTCACCTGAAAGGCCCCGGGGAAGTTTTGATGCAATCCCTGCCGTTTTCACGGCTGGCCGATAATCTTTATGCCGCCATGTCAGAGTTTATGCCGTCTCAAGACAAAGATGAGGGATAAAGAGAAAGGCCAACATTTTGTGTTTTTTACCGTATCCCCCAAAGACGATGGCGAGCGTCTGGACGTTTGGCTGTCTGGCCTTTGGCCAGAGGGCAGCCGCAGTCAAATTCAGCGGTGGATTCGGGAGGGGCATGTTCACCTTACCAACAATACCCTGACCCTGCGGCCTTCTCAGCGCGTTGAAGCAGGACAAACATTTTGCGTCACGCCGCCAGAGGCACGACCCAGTGAATTGATACCCGAAGCCATTGGTTTGGCTATTGTTTTTGAGGATGAATCCCTGCTGGTCATCAACAAAGCCGCCGGTATGGTGGTTCATCCCGCCGTAGGTCATGACCAGGGAACCCTGGTTCATGCCCTGTTGGCCCATTGCGGGGAGAATTTGCGCGGCATTGGCGATATCAAACGCCCAGGCATTGTGCACCGGCTGGATAAGGACACCAGCGGCCTGATGGTGGTGGCCAAAACAGAAATCGCCCATCGGCATTTGGTGGCGCAATTTCAGGACCGCAGCCTGAAGCGGACCTATCATGCGTTATGCTGGGGGATCCCCAAACCGCCCAAGGGCACCATCGCAACCCTGATGGGGCGATCCCCTGTTCATCGGCAAAAAATGGCGGTGGTTTCTAAAAACGGCAAGGAAGCCGTGACCCATTACGAAACATTGAAAATTTTAGGGGATCAAAGCCTGATTGTCTGCCACCTGGATACCGGCCGCACACACCAGATTCGGGTGCATTTGCAGCATATCGGGCATCCCCTGGTGGGGGACCCTGTTTATGGGGGGCGACGGGGACAAACGACCAGCATTCAGCGGCAAGCCCTGCATGCTTCCCATTTGTCTTTTCTTCATCCCCTAACGCAGGAAAAAATGGATTTTTCCTGTCCCTGGCCACAGGATTTTATCGACGCGGTGGGGCAAGATATGCCATAATCATGTCCTTCGTGCGGGTGTGGTGGAACTGGCAGACACGCCAGATTTAGGTTCTGGTGCCGAAAGGCTTGGGGGTTCGACTCCCTTCACCCGCACCACAAAATCGATAGGTGGCCCTAAATATAGGTCCCGCACAGGCGAACCTCTTCCCCCCGCAGTCCCCGTTTAAAGTGAGTTACCCCTGGCATGGTTTTGCTGTTCAGGCCGCACAGGTCCAGCCAGCGAATCCCCTGTTGCTGCAAAAGATCCATGGCATGCCACAACAGGCGATGGTTGGCTTTAATCATCCGCCCCCCCTGCGTCGTGACCCCCGCAAAATAGGTGGCGGTGTTGCCATGACTTAGGATCATAATCCCTGCCTGATAGGGCCCTTTGTGTTTGGCCAGCAAGATCATACCTTCTTGATGGGAAAGAAAATTTTGATACAGTGTTAACAGAAACGCCCGGGACGGGGCCTTAATTTTTGTGGTTTTACGAAAGGCTTCGTGGGCATCCAAAAACCATTCTAAGGGGGCATGTTGGGAAACACGCACAATATCAACATCTTCCCAAGACAGGGCCTGACGCAAATCCTGCCGCCACGAAGTCCGACACGCTGCCTGTAAAGTTTCTAACGCTTTGGCCAAATCCACATAGACCGTTTGATACCCTGCCTGCACCCGCAACAAACGGGACTGTCTCAGCAGCGACCGATGATCGGGGGTATCGGGCAGATCCGGAAACAACAGGGTTAAACCATGCCAACGATAATGATGGCGCAGCGTTTGAATCACCTGCTTTTTTTCTGGCAGGGAAAGGGGGGACAAAAAGACAGGGCCCCGTAAAATTTGGGTGATGCCCCTTTTTTGTAAGACCTGAACACAGGCCACAGGGGGGCTTTCCGGGGCAGGATGAATGAATAAACGGGTGATTTTTGCGCCGTACCTCCTGGCCACAGCTTCGCCATAACCCCAGCTTTGTTCCAGGGGCACTCTATCCCCCTGGGCAAGAGCGCAGCGCCATTCTTTTTGCCAAGAGGGAAAGGTGACGTGCATCCCATGATTTGTAAAGGGTTGCCAACACCACGGCAAGGATAGACATCCGCACCATCAAACCCCACGATCAAACCCCACGATCAAACCATTGGCTTAGGCGTAAAAGCATGACATAATAAAGTCCATGAAGCCCCCTGCCCTTTTTTATCACTTCCCTTTATACAGCGGTGTTGTTGCGGCCTTGGCCCTGGCCGTTGCGGGCATTGCTCAGTATGGGTTTGATTTAAGGCCCTGCCCCCTATGCGTTTATCAGCGCATACCCTACATCGTGATTGTGGGAATAGGCCTGCTCTCGGCTTTTTATCAATCTCTCCGGCCTCGTCAGGTTTTTATGGTTATCACAGGGTTATGGGTCCTCAGCCTCGTTTTGGGGCTTTACCATTCGGGGGTAGAGGCCGGGTTATGGACATTTCCCGCCTGTGCCAATACTCTTGAAAATGTCGGCACCGTGGCCGAGCTAGAGGCCAAAATTTCGCAGGCCACCGTCGTTCCCTGCGACAAACCGGCCTTTGTCTGGATGGGATTCAGTATGGCGGATATGAATGTCATTCTTTCGACACTGATGGTTTTTTGTGGTCTGTTTTCTTTGAAAATAAACAAAGAAAACAACCGTTCTCGCCAAACATTAAAAAAGAATTGACATTTTAGTTAAAAAATGATTAAATAGGGGACACTCAAAAAAGAAACCTTAATTTCAGGAGATTCTCCATGGCCATCGCTTTTCTTTTAGACAACACCTACAAAGATGTTCATGATTTACTGTGCGAGGCCAAAAATTACATTAAATTTGTTCTGCCTGGATTGCGTCAGCATGCCAAGGTTCAGGATCGCTTGGCCATGACGTATCATGCCACACGTTTGACATCGCGTCTTTTGGAAATGATGTCCTGGCTTTTGGCGCAACGGGCGGTTCAAAAGGGGGAAATGAGTGCCGATGATGCCACCGCCATGGGGTTCACCATTACCAACGATGATATTTGCCGCTTTCAAGAAGAAGAGGCCTCCGAGGCCTTGCCCGATGGCTTAAGAGTTCTTTTAAAACGCAGCAATGACATTTATATCCGTCTGGGTCGTCTGGATGCACAAATTAAGCGTGCTGTTGCTTAAAATATGCCAGAATCCTCGGCTTTGTTGCGAAAGAAATTAACCTACCAGCTTACCTATCGGGGGACCAAAGAGCTGGATCGCGTTATGGGGCGTGTCCTTGGGGAGGTTTTGCCGAATCTCCCCGATGATCTTTTGCCTCATTTAGCGGTTTTTTTACAGCGATCTGAGCCCGAACTCACCGCCATGGTTTTTGGCGATCTCTCGCTGCCCCAGGATTTACCTTTGCCCCTAAAATCAGCGATAGAAACCCTTTTTCTTACAAAGAAATAGAGCCGTACGGGGACATTCACCATTCTATTGATTTTGATTAAAAAAACACGCAATCCTTGCAGGATGCATCAAAAAATGCTATCTTACGACCTGGAATGATTCGTTCGCGGCACCTTGCATCGTGCACCTCCTTGTTTTTATGATTTTTATCAAACCACAAAATACACGGGAAACGAATTATCTCAATGATTTAGTTAAAAATGTACGGTGGTGAGACGTTTTATTCACTCTTTTTCTCTAAACTGATCCTCAAGATAGGTCCCGCAAGCATGGCGTTTTATGATCGTACGGCCGAAATCCATACCGACCTTCGCACCCGAACCAGTGTTCGGTTGCGTCGTCCGTCGCTGTATCGGGTTGTGATGCTGAATGACGATTACACACCCATGGACTTTGTGGTCCACATTTTGCAGACCTATTTTGGAAAAACGTTAGAGGATGCCACAAAAATTATGCTGGATATACACACCAAAGGATCTGGAATTTGCGGCGTTTACACGCTGGAAATTGCCGAAACCAAGGTGGCCCAGGTTCGTCGGGTGGTTCAAAAGCACCAGCATCCTCTGCAATGTATGATCGAGAGGGAATAACCGGATGTTATCATCAAACTTGGAAAAAACACTGCACCGCGCCCTGGATTTGGCCGGTGAGCGCAATCATGAATTTGCCACGCTGGAGCATTTATTGTTGTCCCTGGCCGATGACCGCGAGGCCTCCACCGTTATGAAGGCCTGTAATGTCGATTTGAAAAAATTAACGTATTCCCTTTCCCAGTATCTGGACAAGGAACTCAAAAACCTCGTTACCGCCATGCCCCAGGACCCCAAGCCCACAGCGGCGTTTCAACGGGTGATTCAGCGCGCAGTGATTCACGTTCAATCGGCGGGCCGCTCTGAAGTCACAGGGGCTAATGTCTTAGTCGCCCTATTTTCCGAGCGCGAATCCCATGCCGTTTATTTTTTACAGGAACAAGACATGTCCCGCTTTGATGCGGTGAATTATATTTCCCATGGCATTGCCAAGGGCGGCAAGCCCACGAATCCTTCCGCCGCTTCGCCTTCTCAAACCACCGCCGAAAAAGACCCCCAGGAATCTGAGACCAAGAATCGGGATCAAGGCAGTTATCTGATCAATCTGAATCACCGCGCCGCCGAGGGAAAAATTGATCCCATCATTGGGCGGGCGGATGAAATTACCAGGACCATTCAGGTTTTATGCCGTCGCACCAAAAACAATCCCTTACTGGTGGGCGATCCTGGTGTTGGAAAAACCGCCATTGCCGAGGGGCTCGCCCGTCAAATTGTTGAGGGCGACGTGCCGGCAGTTCTGAAAAATTGCGAGATTTACAGCCTGGATATGGGGGCCTTGCTGGCCGGTACGCGGTATCGGGGGGATTTTGAGGAACGCCTGAAAAACCTGATTCATTATCTGGAGGGCATGAAAAATGCCCTTTTGTTTATTGATGAAATTCATACCCTGATCGGTGCCGGTGCCACCAGTGGCGGGGCCATGGATGCCTCGAACCTTCTTAAGCCTGCCTTGGCCCGAGGGACCCTGCGTTGCATCGGGGCCACAACCTATAAAGAATTCCGGGGGCATTTTGAAAAAGACCGCGCCCTGGTGCGTCGTTTCCAGAAAATTGATGTGGCAGAACCCTCTGAGGCCGACACCCTGAAAATTATTACAGGATTAAAACCCTATTACGAGGCGCACCATCAGGTTAAATATGCGCAGGAAGCCCTGAAAGCCGCCGTTACCCTGTCTGTGCGCTATATCAACGACCGCAAATTACCCGATAAGGCCATTGATGTTTTGGATGAAGCCGGGGCGGCCCAACATCTGCAAATTCCCTCCAAACGAAAAAAAATCATTACACGGCGGGATATTGAGGGCGTTGTGGCCCAAATTGCCCGCATTCCTGAAAAAAATATCAGCAAAACCGATAAAGAAACGCTTTATCTTCTGAAAAGCACACTAAAAACCGTGATTTTTGGTCAAGATGATGCCGTTGATCAGCTGGATGCCGCGTTGAAACTCTCGCGGGCGGGATTGCGGGATCCTGAAAAGCCCATTGGGTGCTATCTGTTTAGCGGCCCTACGGGCGTGGGAAAAACCGAGGTTGCCCGCCAATTATCCAGCCTGATGCACATTCCCTTGCTGCGTTTTGACATGTCTGAATATATGGAAAAACACAGTTTATCGCGTTTGATTGGCGCGCCCCCAGGCTATGTTGGGTTTGAACAGGGGGGTCTGTTGACCGATAAGGTTGAGCAAAGTCCCTATTGTGTTTTGTTGCTGGATGAAATTGAAAAGGCGCACCCTGATCTTTTTAATATTTTACTCCAGGTCATGGACCACGGAAAATTGACAGATCATAACGGAAAATCCATTTCGTTTCGCAATGTGATTTTGATTATGACCAGCAACGTGGGGGCGGATCTTTTATCCAAAACGGCTTTGGGCTTTAAACAGGAACGGCAAAGTGGGGATGAAAAAGAATCCATCAATCGCCTGTTTACCCCCGAATTCCGCAATCGTCTGGATGCCACCATCTCCTTTAAAAAGCTGGGCCGCGAACACGTGGAAACCATCGTGGATAAATTTATTGTGGAGTTAGAGGCCCAATTAACCGACAAAGATGTCACCATTGATATTCGCGATGATGCCCGCGTTTGGCTGGCCAACAAAGGATACGATCCGGATTATGGGGCGCGTCCTCTGGCCCGCGTGATTCAGGATTATGTCCGTAAGCCCCTGGCCGAAGAGCTGTTGTTTGGCAAATTGGTCAAAGGCGGTAATGTTTGCATTGTTTTGGAAAACGAGCAGCTGCATTTTGATATTCAGGAGGGGAGCCTTCACCCCGCCCCCCCTACCAAAAAGCCGCCGCGCAAAACCATAAAAGCCACCATCAGCGGATGAAAACCACGGAAAATATCTTGAGCCATGGACACAACAACGCTCTTTCACCCAACACATTATGTCCTGACCACGGCCGAGATCACGTACTATTTTCCTGACTACCCGTCATTGCTACAGACCTATCTGTGGCAGGATTTGGATGTGCCCCGCTTTTTTCCCACGCTGAAAAAATTCCTGGCGTTTTGGGAAAATAATTTAGAGGGACACCTGCACAGCGTTTTTGTCACCTGCGCCACCCCCGGTTGGGAAAAGCCTGTGCATGTTTATGTTGATGAGTTTTTGGGTTGATTCGAAACGCGGCGGGGTGGGGCGGTTTTCTTTGTGGCTCAAGGGGCGAGACGAAAAAAATACCGCAGCGGCGGCCTCGAAGAGGGCGGCGTGAGGATGATTTTTTTCGGATCGGCGCAGCGAACCCCTTGAACCACAAAGAAAAATGTGGGGGCGGGAGCCGCGTTCGGCCCACAAGGAAAAGGCTCCCACCCAGCAGAATTTGCCCCCCAGCTCAAGGGTACGCTTCGCCTCGCACCAAAAAAGACCGCCCCTTCGGGGCTTTGCTACGCAACTTTTTTGGCGTCTCGCCCTTGACCCAGGGGACAAATCCTGCTGCCCCACCCCGCCTTTTAAGCCTGTCCTGCCGCAATAATATCCCGACGAATGGCCCGGGCATCGGTGATTTTTTTAAACAACACATCTCCGTTTCCTTGGCGAATGGCGGTTTTTAAAACATCCAAATCCTCCGTAAAGCGATCCAGCATGGATAAAACGGCATCGCGGTTGGTTAAAAAAATATCCCGCCACATGGTGGGGTCCGAGGCCGCAATGCGGGTAAAATCCCGAAATCCACTGGCGGCATATTGAATCACCTCTTGCCGTAAATCGTCCTCTAACGTCATGGCCGTGTCCACAATGGTAAAGGCAATCAAATGGGGAATGTGCGAGGTTATGGCCAGAATTTGGTCGTGGTGCGCCACACTCATGGTGTTGACCTTGGCCCCCACGGCCTGCCAGAGGCATTTCACTGCGTCCAACGCATCAGGGTCCGTTTCCGGCAGAGGGGTTAATAAGCACCAACGATCCTGAAAGAGCGTCGCAAAACCATGTTCAGGACCACTGTGTTCCGTTCCCGCCAAAGGATGGCCCAAAACAAAACGGGGTAAAAGATCCAGGGCATGGGCATACAGGGCCTCCGCCACGGTGCCCTTGACGGATCCCACATCAGTGATGATGGCGTTTGGGGGAATTTTGATGGCCCTTAAAACCTCAGAAAAGGCCAGCATGGGGACGGCAATAAGGACAAGATCTGTCTCTTCAGAAACGGGGTTTAAGTCCTCCACAACGTGATCGGCCAGGCCCAAGTCACGGACCGTTTGCCGAACAGACGGATTGTGATCATAAGCCGTGAGGTGAATTGTGGGATCCAAGGCCCTAAGCGCACGGGCCAGGGATGAGGCAATCAAGCCAAAGCCCACAAAATGAAGATGACGGGGTAGCGGGGTCATTATTTTAAAAGGGGTGCTCCCCCCGGGCCATGGCCACGCACCCTGTCCGTACAATTTCAATGCAGCCCAGGGGGGTCATCAGGTCGATAAAAGCCTGAACTTTCTCTGTGCGGCCCGAGACCTCAAAAATCATGGATTGCAACGTGCTATCCACCACCCGCGCGCGAAAAATTTCGGCCAGACGCATAGCCTCTAATCGAGCTTCCCCCTGGCTGAGGACCTTGACCAAAGCCAATTCACGGTCCACAACGGGGCCATTTTCCGTTAGATCCTTGACGGTATGAACGGGGACAATGCGAAACAACTGGGCCTTAATTTGTTCAATAATTTGATGTGTGCCGCGCGTGACCAAGGTAATGCGGGAGAGCATGGCATCCGCATCAACCTCCGAAACCGTTAAACTCTCGATATTATAGCCACGCCCCGAAAACAAACCAATGACGCGGGCCAAAACACCAGGTTCATTATCCACCAAAACGGCGATAATATGACTACGCTCTTGGGTTGGCTGTTGGGTCGGCCCTTGGGTCATAACACAATCAAATTTTCCAAAACATTAATAAATATCAAAGGGAAAGTAACGCTGACGGATCATGTCATAGGTGCCATTGCTCAAAATTTTGTTCAGGCCCTGATTAAAGGTTTCCACAAGATCTTGATCCTCGTGACGCATGGCAAAGCCTATGCCTTCATCGACATAGATGGACTCACTGCGAAAGGCATAACCCCTGCCTTCATCGGACAGCAGCCAGGACCACCCCATAATGGCGTCGGAAAGCATCGCATCCAGACGACCACTTTTCAGATCCAAATAGGCATTTCCCTGGGTATCATACAATTTGATATCCGCAATCCCCGCAAAATTAGAGTTAAGATAAATGGCGGCTGTGGTCGCCCGCTGCGCGCCCACTTTTTTTCCCTTAAGGCCCTCAGGGGACGTCACCAGTGTCTGATTTTTCGCGGTAATAAAACGAATGGGGGTACGGTAATAACGGTTGGTAAAGGCCACCGCCTTTTTGCGCTCAGGCGTTATGGAAAGGCTGGCGGCAATGACGTCAAATTTCTTGGCAATCAAACTGGGGATCAAACCATCCCAGTCCTGGGAAATAAACTCACAGGTCAGGCCCTCTGTTTCGCAAATGGCCCGGGCAATATCAATATCAAAGCCCGATAAGCGACCCGTATCATCGAAATAATTAAAGGGACGATACAGAGCCTCGGTCCCAATACGAACGATGCGATGTTTTTGATCCACAGGCTTTGACCAAGGCGCAGAGGGGACGCCCCGCACATAAAGCAATGCCGCAGCCGCAATCAAAGTGGCCAGCAGGATATAGGACAGGGTTTTCATAAAGACTTAACGATCCATCGTGTTTCGCCAAACATTATACACATATTTTTTTGCATTTTACACAAAAAAATCTTCTCTCCGGCTTGATCTTTCCCTGGCGGGCTCTTAGTCTATTATAAGACGTACGCACAATTGCGAGCCTCCGAAGGAGGCGTGGCAATCCAGTTTTTTTGCTGGCATTTCTGGATTGCTTCGCTGCGCTCGCAACGACGATGGTTATACTTTAAGTCCTCTATGAAACCAAAGAAACTCATGGATTTTATGACGATAGATTTATCCCTTGCGACCTCGTGGCCCTTTAAAGAAGCCCAAAAACTGGTGGCGCGTTATGCGAAGGCTCCCCCAGCCAAGGGGTATGTGTTGTTTGAAACAGGCTATGGCCCCTCGGGACTACCCCATATTGGCACATTTGGGGAGGTTCTCCGCACCACCATGGTCCGCCAGGCGTTTCAGGCCATCAGCGATATTCCCACAAAATTGTTTGTCGTTTCCGATGATATGGACGGCCTGCGGAAGGTGCCCACCAATGTCCCAAACCAGGACATGCTGGCCCAGTATTTGGGACAACCTTTGACGTCGGTTCCCGATCCCTTTGGCACCCATGACAGTTTCGGGGCCCATAATAACGCCAAACTCAGGGAATTTTTGGACCGTTTTGGGTTTGACTATACGTTTATTAGTGCCACGGCAGAATACCAAGCAGGACGTTATAATGATATTTTGCAACGCGTTTTGCAGCATTATGATACGATTATTAATATAATTTTGCCCACGCTGGGGCCGGATCGCCGGGAAACCTATAGTCCCTTTTTGCCGCTGTGCCCAAAAACGGGTCAAGTTTTGCAGGCGAAAGTCATCGATCGCGACCTAACCGCCAGCACCATCACCTATCAACACCCCGAAACGGGGCAAACCGTGACCACCAGCATTTTAAATGGTGCCTGTAAATTACAATGGAAAGCCGATTGGGGCGGACGCTGGGCGGCCTTTCAGGTGGATTATGAAATGAGTGGGAAGGATATGATTGATTCTGTTAAACTTTCCAGCAAAATCTGTCGTATTGTGGGCGAAACGCCGCCAGAGACCATGACATATGAGCTGTTTTTGGGGGAAGACGGCGATAAAATCTCAAAATCCAAGGGCAACGGGCTGTCCATGGAGGACTGGCTAACATACGGTCCCACGGAAAGTTTGAGTTTTTATATGTTCCACGCCCCCCAGCGGCAGAAGCGTTTGTTTTTTGATGTGATCCCCAAAGCCACGGATATGTACCTGGATCATCTGGAAAGTTTTACGCGGGAGGATCCCCTGAAACAACACGATAACCCCGTGTGGTTCATTCATAACGGTAAGCCCCCTGCCCCTGAAAGTCCCCTGAAATTTTCCCTGCTACAAAATCTGGCGGCGGCGGCTCATGCGGAGGACACGGGTGTTCTCTGGGGCTTTGTCAAACGTTACGATCCCGAATTAAGCCCTGAAAATGCGCCGTTTTTGGATCATTTGCTGGGCTACGCTGTCCGGTATTACCAGGACTTTGTTAAGCCCTACAAGACATACCGCAGCCCTACGGAAACGGAGAAAAATGCATTGTTACGACTTCGAAATGATCTGCTTTTGGCCCCTGAAACTTCCGATGCGGAAAACTTTCAAAGTTTGGTGTACGCCGTGGGGCGTGATTTTGGATACGACCCCATGCGGGATTGGTTTAAGGCCATTTATGAAGTTTTACTGGGCCAGGAACAAGGCCCCCGTTTCGGATCGTTTATTGAGCTGTTCGGGGTTCAGGCCACCTGTGATCTGATTGCACAAAAAGTGGGGCCAAAGTGAATTCGGCCCTATGGACGACTGCACGTCACTTAATACCGCCAGAGGCCGCCCATCGCGCTGCTATATCTTGGTTGTCGTGTCCATCCTTGGTGCCTGAGCAAGCCCTGAAGAAAGATCCCATAACCCTGTGGGGCCTGACCTTTAAAAATCGCATCGGCATGGCAGCGGGGTTTGATAAAAATGGGGAAGCCGTGGCGGGCCTGGCCCGTTTGGGCTTTGGCCATGTTGAGGTGGGCACTGTGACCCCCCGCCCCCAGCCCGGCAATGCCCGCCCCCGGGTGTTTCGCCTGCCGGAGGATGGGGCCATTATCAATCGTTATGGCTTTAACAGTGCGGGCGCGGAAGCCGTTTACAAAAATCTTTCCCTAATCTCGCCAGAGGTCCGCCGTTCCGTGATCCTGGGTGTCAATATCGGCAAAAATAAAGATACAGAGGATGCCGCGGCTGATTATCGTTTGGGATTGAAACGCTTTCACACGGTGGCGGATTATTTAGTGATTAATATCTCCAGCCCCAACACCCCCAATCTGCGGGATTTACAGCGGGCAGAGCCGCTGCGCCGCTTACTCTCAGAATGCCGGGAAACTTTGGCGGGCTTGTCCCCTGCCCCGCCCCTACTTCTAAAAATTGCGCCGGATTTGGATGCTTTGGCGTTGAATGATATTTTGGATCAGGTGATTGCCACGGGTATTGATGGCCTGATTATCAGCAATACAACCTTGGCCAGACCAGCAACATTAAAAAATTCAAATGCCCAGGAAACAGGGGGATTAAGTGGGAAGCCCTTGCGGACTCCCTCAACGGAAATGTTACGGCAAGCCCAGCAAAATCTAAGGGACCGCGGAATCACCCTCCCCCTCATCGGTGTGGGCGGGGTAAGCGCTGCTGAGGATGTACAAACAAAAGTGGAGGCTGGGGCTTCCCTGGTGCAGGCCTACACCACTTTTGCCCTGAACGGATTTGGAATCATGCGGTCATGGTGATGTATGCCTGCCCCGTCATTGCCTTTTGCGATACCGATGCGGGCGGCGTTGTGTATCACACAAAATATCTGGAATTGGCGGAGCGCGCCCGGGCTGATTTTTTGGTGTCTTTGGGCCTATCCAACCAGGCTTTATGGACCAAGGGCTTTGTTTTTGCCGTGACGGATATGACGGTGAAATATCATCGCCCCGCCGTTTTGGGGGATTCTTTGAGTATTCAAACAAACCTCCTTCACCTCAGCCGTGTGCGGGTGCATTTAGAGCAGGATATTCTGCGTGATGAAAATCTTTTGGTTTCCGTCAGGATACACCTTGCGTGTTTATCAAAAGACGGTAAACCTAAAGCTATGGATGCACCCCTGTATGGGTCCTTTGCGTCTTTACTCAAAACTTCAGGATAACCAAGTTTATGGAAAACGTTGCTGTTACCACGGAACAGGCTGCCTCAACGGCGCAGAGTGGCTCTCTTTTGCACTTTTTGGATAATGCCGATGTTGTGATCTGGGTCATCGTGCTGTTGCTGCTGGCTATGTCGATTTTTTCATGGTCCATTATGATTCATAAATGGTGGACGCTGCGCCGCGTTATTAAAGAATCAAAACAATTCGAAGATTATATTTGGGCCCAAAAAGACATCAAACATGCCGTTCCCCCCGGCACCAATGCTGTGGAGCACAGTGCGGGCCGTGTTTTTTTAACAGCCCAGCATGAATTGCCGGAACAATGGACCCAGGCCGAAACGGCCTCTCTCCTTTCCCGCGTGGATCGCGCCATGTCCGGTGTTATGGGGCGGGATATGGAGGTTTACCGGAAGCATCTGGTGTTTTTGGCCTCCGTGGGATCAACCGCACCCTTCATCGGCCTTTTGGGAACCGTTTGGGGGATTATGAACAGTTTCAGCGCCATTGCGGTCACGCAAAACACATCCTTGGCCGTTGTGGCACCGGGGATTGCTGAGGCCCTGTTTGTTACGGCCCTGGGACTGTTTGCCGCCATTCCAGCATCCTTTGGCTATAACAAATTTTCAACAGACATTAACCGTTATGCCAGACGCATTGAGTTGTTTATGGAAGATATTCTTCTGAATATCGAGCGCGGAGGTCACTAAATCATGGCTGGCCATAAATTTACGGAAAATGATCCCATTTCAGAAATGAACGTCACGCCCTTGGTGGATGTGATGTTGGTTTTGTTGATTATTTTTATGGTGGCGGCGCCCATGCTGGTATCCGGTGTTCCTGTGGATTTGCCCCAAACCCAGGCGGATAACCTGAACATGGACAAAGAGCCCGTGGTCATCACCCTGAATAAAGACGGCACCATTTTTCTGCAAAAAATGGAGGCCCCGCGAGATGAACTCATCGCCCGTCTCTCCGCCATTGTGAAGGCCTCTAGTGAAGAAGTTTATATTCGCGCCGACAAAACCATCCCCTACGGCGACGTCATGGTCCTGATGGGGGATATTAAGGCCGCCGGATATAAAAAGGTTATGCTGATTGTTGAGCAGCCGTCTTAACTTTTATCTCACCTGTCACCTGTCACCCCCATCACCTCCCCCAAATGGGCACAGGGCAGATAGGTTGCGCCGTCGATGGCCTCAACCTCTTGTTTTGGGGCCAGGATGCGGGTGAAGCCCAACCGCGTGGCCTCTCGCATGCGGGTATAGGCGTGGGGAATGGGGCGCAGGGTCCCGCTCAGGCTCACTTCCCCAAAAACCACGGTTCCCTTGGGCACCAGGGTATCGCGCAGGGAAGATAACAGTGCCACACACACCGCAAAATCCGCCGCCGGTTCCTGAATTTTCAATCCCCCCGCCACGTTCATAAAGATGTCTTTGTTAGACAACTGGCATTTCAGGCGTTTTTCCAAAACCGCCACCAGCATATGCAGGCGGTTCACATCCCATCCCACCACGGTGCGCCGGGGAATGGCCAGGGGGGTGGGGCATACCAGGACCTCAATATCCACCAGCAAAGGGCGGGCCCCCTCCATAATCGCCGTAACCACCTGGCCCGGACAGGGGGGCTGATCTGTGGATAAAAACAGAGACGACGGATTGGTGACCTCCGACAATCCTGCGGAGGTCATGGTAAAGACCCCAATTTCATCCGTGGCGCCGTAGCGGTTTTTGCTGGCCCGCAGCAGGCGGACGTGATGGCGGCGGTCCCCCTCAAACGTCAGGACCGTATCCACCAGGTGTTCCAGGACTTTGGGGCCGGCCAGGGTGCCTTCTTTGGTAATGTGTCCCACGATAAAAAAGGTAATGCCCCGCTTTTTGGCCAGATTGGCCAGCATATGGGTGCAATAGCGAATTTGACTTACCGTTCCTGGGGCGGATTCGATTTGCTCCGCATGCAGGGTTTGGATGGAATCAATGACCACGATTTTCGGGGCCCTGGGGGTGTCCAGCAACGCGAGAACATCATTCAGTTGCACCGTATGGGCCGCCATAACCTGATGATGGGGGACATTCAGACGGGCGGCCCGCTGGGCAATTTGATCCAGGGACTCTTCCCCCGTGAAATACGCCACCTCGTGCTGCGCCGACAGGTTGATCATGGCTTGTAATAACAACGTGGATTTGCCGATACCGGGCTCTCCCCCCATCAAGACTACAGAACCAACGGTCAGACCCCCGCCCAACACCCGGTCCAATTCCCCAATGCCGGTTAAGGTCCGCTGGGTAAAAACGGCTTCTTGTTCCCGAAGGGGGGACAAAACAAGGCCGGATTTCTGGCTGATTTTCCCCGCCGGCGATACGGCCACCGCGGGGGATTCTTCAGTTAAGGTATTCCACGCCCCACACGCCTCGCACTGGCCCTGCCACCGGGGATACGCCGCGCCGCACGCCTGGCATTGATAATGGGTTTTGGGTTTGGCCATAACGGCCCACTATAGAGACAGATTCGGATCGGGGCAACTACGTATCCAAAAAACTCCGCAACTGCCGGGAACGAGACGGGTGTTTCAGCTTGCGCAGGGCTTTGGCCTCGATCTGGCGGATCCGTTCGCGGGTGACGGAAAACTGCTGGCCGACTTCCTCCAGGGTGTGATCGGTGTTCATGCCGATACCAAAACGCATGCGCAAAACGCGCTCTTCCCGGGCGGTCAGGGTAGAGAGGATCTTGGTGGTGGTGTCCTTCAAATTCGCATGAATGGCGGCATCTAATGGAATAATGGTGTTTTTATCCTCAATAAAATCACCCAAGGAGCTATCCTCTTCATCCCCCACCGGCGTTTCCAGACTGATGGGCTCTTTGGCGATTTTCATGACCTTGCGGACTTTATCCAGGGGCATCTGCAGCTTGACGGCCAATTCTTCCGGTGTGGGTTCCCGGCCGATTTCGTGCATCATCTGGCGGGACGTGCGCACGATTTTGTTAATGGTTTCAATCATATGAACCGGGATACGGATGGTTCGGGCCTGATCGGCGATGGACCGGGTAATGGCCTGGCGAATCCACCACGTGGCGTAGGTCGAAAATTTATAGCCGCGGCGGTATTCAAATTTATCCACGGCCTTCATCAGGCCGATGTTGCCCTCTTGGATCAAATCCAAAAATTGCAGGCCCCGATTGGTGTATTTTTTGGCAATGGAAATCACCAGACGCAAGTTGGCCTCGATCATTTCCTTTTTGGCGCGGTTGGATTCGCGTTCCCCCCGTTGAACGGTTTGGACAACGCGGCGGAATTCGGAAATGGGCAGGCCGCTTTGGGCGGAAATTTCTGAAATCATTTCCCGCGTGGCCGTAATTTCATCACAGTATTTTTCAATAAACATCTGCCAGGGCTTGGATTTTCGGTCCGCCATGCGATCCACCCAGGTGGGATCCAATTCGGACCCAAAGTAACTTTGTAAAAAATCACTGCGCTTGATTTTGCATTTTTCGGCCAGACGCAGGAGTTTCCCCTCTTGCTGCATCAGGGATTTGTTCATCCCATACAGCTGTTCCACCAACTGTTCCAGGCGTTCATTGTTCAGATGAATGCTTTCCAGCAGGGTGACGATTTCTTTGTGTTTGGCGTTATAAGCCTGTTCCTGCTCTGGCTCGAGAGCTTGTCCCTTTTGAAGGATATCAATGCGTTTTTCCTGGAGTTCCCGCAAATCCTCGTACACCAAGCTGATTTTTTTGAATGTTTCTAAAACCTGGGGTTTCAGACGCTCTTCCATGGCTGAGAGAGAAACGCCGAACCCTTCCCCATCGTCATCGTCGTCGTCCTCATCATCCCGCGGCGTTTCTTCGCCGCTTACTTCCTTATCTTCGGGCGTTTCCGTTGTGGATGTCTCCGTTTCAGGGGCGGCTTCCGGCGCAAACTTTTCTTTTGATGTTTCCACAGGGGCTTCGTTTTTGGACACGTCTTCGGTCAAAATGACCTCCAGCAATTCTGCCGGGGCATCTTCATCGGCGCCGTAGGTGGCCTCTAAATCGATCACATCCCGCAGCATGATTTTGTCTTCCATCAGGGCGTCATACCAGGCGCTAATGGCGAGCATGGTTAAGGGACTTTCACAAATCCCGCCGATCATCCGTTCACGGCCGGCCTCGATCCTTTTGGCGATTTCAACTTCGCCTTCGCGGGATAACAGGCCCTTATTGCCCATTTCAGACAGATACACCCGAACAGGATCATCATAGTGGGAAACCGAACTATCATCGATGTTTCCCGATGTGCGCTCTTCACCAACAAAAGCCTCTGAGGACCCCCCATCACCGCCATCACCGTCATCGTCATCGTCGGTAGGTTTGCGGCGCTTGTTTTTGGCGGCTTCGTCGTCATCCAAGCCCTCTAAGTCGTCATCATCCACGATGTCGATACCGGCAGCCCCGATTTTGGCGATAACCTCGTCAATTTGTTCGGACGAAAAGGCCTCTGTGGGCAAAATATCATTCAGCTGATCATAGGTAATATAGCCCTTACCTTTGCCGATTTTACGAAGTTTTTTAAAGGATTCTTCAAATGTTAAAACCGACGACGATACCGTGTCTTCTTCGGTTTCTATGGTTGAATCCAAGTGTTTTTTTTCGGCCATGGGGGAAACCGCTCCGGCTTAGGTGTTTATTGCGATTAGTTCAGAAAAAGATTAATAAAGTGTGTCACGACAGCGCCATCATCTTTTTTATTTTTTGCCTGGCATTGCCTTTTTCAAGGCTCCGCTGTAGCTTAAGACAACTTGCATTCCATTGGTCATAATCATCATGGGTGGCTTTTAAAAACAACTGGGGCATAATGGGGTCCGATTGCCAAAGGTCCAGCTCTTTCAGCGTCTGATGAATCCACTGGGATTGACTGATATAGGGATCCCCTTCTGTTTTGTCAAGGCCCTTAACAGCCAGCGCCACCACACGGGCCCGAATCTCATCAATATGGGGGCTGGGAAAGGTCAAATGGCCCAAAAGCTCCGCCCCGTCCTCTAACCACTCCGGATGATGGGCCAGATCCGCCAACAACGCGCAACACACACGGTCCAAATTGATTTTCGGGGACGGCAGAGGCAGGCCCAGGCCCACCCCTATAGACCCCTGCTTTTTTCCCTTCTCAAAACGGGGCGCTCGGGCTTGATAAAAGCGATCTTTGAGATCTTGTTTATAAAACGCCCTTAAATCCGAATCCCGGATGGCATCACAGTCTTTTAGGAGTGTTTTCATCAAAGCCGCCCGTTCATGGCCCGATCCCGCCAGGGTTTGCCGGTGGATAAGCATCCAAAAATCCAGGATGGAAACAGGGGCGGCCCGCATCTGATCCCACCGGGCTTGACGGCCCAAGGCCATCAGGCTGGCGGGGTCCTCCCCCGGATCCATCATCATGATGACCAAGGATTTTTCAGCGCGCAAATCGGGCAACACGCGGTCAATGCACCTGGCCGCAGCCCGCATCCCCGCCGCATCCCCATCAAAACACACCACGATTTGATCCACGATCTTCCACAACAAAGACATCTGTGTTTCCGTAAACGCCGTTCCCAGCGGCGCCACGGCATCGGTATAGCCGTACTGGTGCAGCAAAATCACATCGGTATAGCCCTCCACCACCGTTGCGCGGTTGGTTTTTCTTAAGGTGGGCAGCGCCTGGGGCAGGCCATAAAGCATCTGGCTTTTCTGAAACCGTTCTGTTTCCGGGGAATTGAGGTATTTGGGGGCATCGTCATGTTCCGTGGTGGCATGACCCGGTAAAATCCGCCCGCCAAAGGCCACGACTTTGCCCTGGCGATTTTGTATGGGAAACATCAACCGCCGGCGGAAGCGGTCAAAGGGGGGACGTTTGGGGTCTTTTTGAACGGAAAGCCCGGCAGAAACCAAAAAATCCGCCGGATGATCCCGCGTCATTAAAAACCGGCTGAGGCTGTCCCAGGCATCCGGGGCCAGACCCAGCCCAAACTGTTTGACACTGCTGGCAGCAATGCCCCGCTGCGTTAAATACTGCTGCGCAGGGGCATCGCTGGCCAGGGTATGCCCGTAAAACGCAGCGGCTTGCTCATAAACCGTAAAATAACGAATCTCTTCGGCGGGGGGGGTATAGGTTTCGGCCTTGGGCATGGGCAGGCCCGCCAGATCGGCCAGGGTTTTCACCGCCGCTAAAAATCCCCCCTTATCAAAATCCTTCACAAATTTTACCACATCGCCACTGGCCCCGCACCCAAAGCAATGAAAGAACTGTTTATCGGGAATGACGTGAAACGAGGGCGTTTTTTCTGAGTGAAACGGACAAAGCCCTTTGTATTCGCTGCCGGCTTTTTTTAGGGGGATGCGGGCGCGCACAACATCCTCAATACGCACGGATTCGCGCAAACGGTCCAAAAAATCATCGGGGATGGTGTTCATAATAACAGTATAGGGGAAGAGATTAAGAAATAGAAGGCGTGGCCGTTTTGGCTTCACCAAGGAGCATCCTGATGGTTTTCACGGTCATCATCAATGTCATGGGTTGCAGGGGGGATTCAACAAATCCGCATGACAGATAAAAGCGCTTGGCGGATATCGAGAGAGTATGCACAAGAATGGCCACAAGGCCAATATACTGTGACGCTTCTATCACCCGCGCTATGGCATCACGCAGCAAGGCTTTACCCAATCCCTGGTTGTGATAGCCCTGATCCATGGCAAGACGCCCCAGGACGATGATGGGTAAAGGATCCGGCATATTTCTTCGTAATACGCCGGGGGCCGCTTCTCGGTGAATGCCGCCAGCGGACAGGCAGTAATACCCCACAACTTTATTGTCCGCACATAGGACAAAACAACGGGAAATCCCTTCTCTATGATTATGCAGGGCGCGAGCCTTCAGCCAGTCATCCAAAACCCTTTCTCCACAGGTGAAGTCATTCAGGTGGTGATCCGTGGTCAGGGGCACGGGCGCCGTTAAGGTCTGTATCATCAGACTTCCCACGGCGCTCTGGTATTCATGAGACGACGAAGTTTGTCCGTTGGCGGCAAGGGATTATCCAGCAGCGCCTCAATTTCGGCATATGTTTTGGCGTTCACGGTGAAAAACACCTGATTGAGCAAAACATTTTCCGCTTCGCGGCAAGCCGCGTCCAACATAAAGTCCGATCGACTGCGCCCGACGCGCTCTGCGGCTTGGTCGATCAAATCCCGCTGGCGCGTCCGGGCCCGAATATTGATGGAAATCGCTTCTTTGGGTTGGGGCTGGGCCATAGGTAAACCTCTTTGTTTTTATACATTTTTACCATACACGATTGTATAGAAAAATGCAATACATTGGATTAAGAACGCCCAAACAATCGGGCCAAATCCCCCTGCCGAAGGCGAATATACGTGGGACGGCCATGGTTGCACTGGCCGGCGTGGGGGGTGGCCTCCATTTGACGGAGGAGCGCGTTCATCTCCTCAATTTTTAACCGTCGTCCCGCCCGAATGCTGCTGCGGCAGGCGATATTGCCGCAGATCTCGTGCAGGGCCTCGGTAAGGGCCGAAGGGTGGCCTGAATCTTTGAGTTCCTCCCCCATGTCCCGCATCATTTGGGAAAGGTCGCAGGACAAAAGATAGGGGTGAACCGCCTCTAAAATCACGGTGGTTTCTGAGGCCGTGCGAATCACAAATGATTTTTCCGCCAGGGCCTCTCGCCAGGCACTAAACAAAGCTACGGTTTCTGTATCGGCTTCCAAAACAATGGGCACGAGCAAGGGCTGCGGCACCATGTTGACCAACGTTGTGGCCTTCATGGCCTCATACACCAAGCGTTCATGGGCGGCGTGCTGATCCACCAGAATCAGGCCGTCCTCTGTTTGGGCCAAAATATAGGTATCCAGAATTTGACCCAGCGCATAACCCATGGGTGCTGCTGATGTGGCAGAAAGTGTTGTCGGCTCCCCTGCCCTGCCCTCCTGCACTATTCTTTGTTGTGGTTGCGCCCCAGAAAAACTTTGCAGGCCAAAGGTTCGGGGGCCGGTGTTGTAGGACAGCGTTTCGCGTTCGCCCAGGTGCGGCTGGTAAAATGTTGTGGGGGCGGGCGCCCCATAAGACGGCGCGGATGTAACACGCTGCACCAGATGATCGGCAATGGTGGTGCTGGCGCGGTGGCCGTCTTGGTGCAGGGCGGCCCTTAACGTGCTGATGATCTGATGGCGCAGGGCGGCAGCATCGCGAAAACGGACCTCCGTTTTGGCGGGGTGAGCGTTCACATCCACATCATAGGGATCACAGGTCAGGGCCAAAAACACCGCAGGATGACGGTCCCGGGGCAGAAAGTCCTGATACGCCACCCGCACCGCCGTTTGCAACAGGCGATCGCGCACAGGGCGACCATTGACAAACAAATAGGTTTCCGCCTGGGTAGCGCGGTTATAGGTGGGCAGGCTGCAACGCCCCTGGAGGTGCGCATCCCCCTCTTGCCGATGAAACGGCACACTGTTGTCCCAAAAATCTTGGCCCAAAATGGTCATTATGCGATGCTTCAGGGGATCCCCTGACGATACTGTCCAATGATGGGCACGGCGATCATTGTGGGTGACCTCAAAGGTCACGTCGGGACGGGTTAGGGCCAAATGTTCCAGCGTCTCGGTAATTTTCCGCATTTCGCTGGGGGCGGCTTTCAGAAACTTTAGCCGCGCCGGCACATTGAAAAACAGGTTATTGACCACCAGCGTTGTGCCTTGGGGTCCGCTGGCGGGGATCACACCCGACTTTGTGGCCCCTGACATGGAAATCTGCCAGGCGTGGGGCTCATGGGCATGTTTGCTGATCAGGCGCAGATCACTGACGGAGGCAATGGACGGCAGGGCCTCCCCCCTGAACCCCAGGGTGATAATGTTCACCAGATGTTCGTCGGTGAGTTTTGATGTGGCGTGGCGGTCCAGACACAGCGGCAATTCTTCCCGACGCATTCCCGTGCCATTATCGGTGATTTGGATGCTGGCTTTACCGCCATCCTCTAAACGAATGCTGATATGTGTGGCACCGGCATCCAGGGCGTTATCCACCAGTTCCTTAACCACCGAGGCCGGACGCTCAATGACCTCCCCTGCCGCAATACGGTTGATGATATGATCAGGAAGTTTGCGAAGAAGGGCCACAAAACATTCAAAAAACGTGACGATAAAGAAATAGCAATCCGGCTAACCAGGGGGTTCATGCTAAAAAGAACAACGCCAAAAATCAAGGGGAGGCTTTAACGTCTCTGAATTTTATAGCCGATTTCTGGTCTGTTTTATGGTCTGTCAAAGAATTTGCTTGCATAAGAATCAGAATAAAATAAACAGGGTGAATGGACGAACGCGACATTCGCATTCCGCGCACCTCTACCAAGGAAAAACGCGCCAAGACAATTTTCATCACCGAACCGATGCTGGATATTTTTGCCAGCCTCAAACGGGTGAACGGCAATCCTTATGTGATTTGTAGTGAACGGATGGATGGTAAGCCCATGAACAACGTCGCCAAGGCATGGAAGCGGATTTGCGCGGCAGCCAAGCTGGAAGACCTGCACCTCCATGACCTCCGCCATAGCCACGCCAGCATGGCGAATAGTTTAGGGTATTCGTTGCCGATGATTGGCGCACTGCTGGGGCACAGCCAGTATCAGACAACGCTGCGCTACGCGCATCTTGCAGACACGCAACTTCGACAGGCCGCAGAGCACATCAGCAAAGCGATTGCGGAGACAAAGCAAAGTGCGGGAAAAGTGGTGCCGTTTAGGCCGCGCTAAAATCTTTACGCCAGCCAGCGCAGGATAGCTTGGTGCAGGAAATGGCGGAACCACTTTCCCAGTCTACTCAAAAATCCGAATGTATATATCAAGAAGTTTTTCTACTGCTTGATATATATAGCTTAACTTAGGTTAGCTATTCTGAGACTGTTGCTTTGCAATCAAAATTTTATCAATACGATGACCGTCTTTATCAACCACTTCAAAGATAAACCCATTATGGGTGAACACGGTACCTACTTGTGGTAAAGAGCGTAGGTGCGCCAAGACGAAGCCTGCCATTGTATGGTAATCCCCCTCTGGTGCTTCTTCATGGGGAATGCCGATAATATCAAAGGTTTTGTCTACCATAACATGCCCGTCCACCAGCCATGAACCATCCTCGCGCTGGGTCATTTCAGAGGCTTCTCCCTCTGTCTGGAACAATTCGCCTGCAATGGCTTCAATCAAATCCGCAAGTGTTATAATTCCCTCCAAATCACCATATTCATCTACCACAATTCCGATGTGAGAGGGAGAAATACGCAATGTCTCCATCACTCCCATAGCGGCGCTTGTTTCTGAAAAGACAGGAACTTTTTTAACCATCTGACGAATATTTAAATCGTTCTTATCAAGGAGCATTGTCAACACATCACGGGTATGGAGAATGCCCAAAATGTTGTCGGTATCATCTTCATACACCAGAAAACGAGAGTAACAGGTGGTTTTGAGTAACTCTAGCACATCATCCAGTCCTGCATCCACCGCGAGCATTTCCACATCGATGCGCGGTACCATGAAAGCACGCACAGGTTTATCTGCCAGTCGCATTACGCCTACGATCATGTTTTTTTCATTAATTTCAAACACGCCCGATTCGCTACCCTCTTCAATAAGGGCTTTTACTTCTTCTTGCGTTACGGTGGGTTTATATTGATCTGAAGCACCGAGCAAAAACAATACAGCGTTACATGATTTACGCATCCCCCAAACTAGGGGAGATGTCCATTTTGCAAGCCACGTAATAGGTAGAGCAATGAGCATGGCAAATTTTTCAGGTTTGCGTAAAGCTAACTCTTTAGGGACTAATTCGCCGATAATCAGGGTTGCATACGTCACCACCATCACCACCAAGGTGACTGCGGCAAATTCCGCGCTGTCCTTATCCCCTATCAAGGGTTCTAAATAGACGACAAGGTGCTCTGCTATGGTGGCACCACTAAAAGCTCCTGCTAGAATGCCGATGAGCGTAATGCCAATTTGCACCGTGGGCAAAAAACGTCCCGTGTCATCTGCTAGGGCAAGGGCGGCCTTGGCAGCACGGCTTCCTTGTTCCGCTTTTTTTCGGAGCAACACTTTCTTGGAAGAAACAATCGCCAGTTCTGACATAGCGAACACGCCATTGAGCACAATCAAGACAGCAACAATCGAAATTTCTAAAATTGGCATAACATTACATCAACATGCTCAGTTCTTTCCCTGATTTTTAACAAGTTCTCCCGCATGCGTCTAACTTAAGGGCTGTCAGCATAAAAACGCGTATAGACTATATGGTGATGGTGGCTCGGGAGGGATTTGAACCCCCGACCAAGAGATTATGATTCTCCTGCTCTACCGCTGAGCTACCGAGCCTAACTCATTATAATAAAACGTCTTTTGCAACCCTGCCCATGACCATGGCATGACCGCAAAAATTTCTGGTCAACATAGCATCGGCGTAAGCCTTTGTTATGTCGTTCTTTCCAGCCCGTATCACGGCGGCTGAGCGAGGGATTATGATTCCCCTGCTCTACCGCTGAGCTACCGAGCCACGAGGGTTTATGAGCTATCATAGGCTTTTTTGAAAGTCAATTTCTTCGTGTCAAAACAAGGCCCCTAAAAAAGGCCTCTCTTGGGGCGAAAAAGCCCCTCTGGATCATAAAAGCCATAGCCCAGCAGCCCCGCCGGCCCATAGGCCAGAACAGGGTCTTCACAGGGTACCGGCGGAAAATCCGTTCTAAAGGCCCGACCCTGACGAAAATGGGTTTCTTGATCTGGGGATAATGTGATGGCCTCAACCTCTGACAACAAAGAATCCATGGGCTGTAGGGGCGTTAGCAAAGAAAGATCCCGCGCCCCCACCAACATCGTGTCATCAATCATGCCATCGGCGGTACGCCTGAGGGCCACCGCATGACCCACCGTGCCCAAGGCACGCGCCATATCACGCACCAGGCTGCGGATATACGTCCCTGTTTCGCAAATGATTTTTAGCTGGGCTGTGTTTTGGTCCGCGGCCTGTAAAGTGATTTCATGAATCATAACGGTGCGGGCAGGGATTTGAAAATCAGCCTGCCCCTGCCGCATCCGGTCATAGGCCCGCACCCCATCAATGTGAACCGCCGAATACTGGGGGGGAATTTGGGATTTTTCGCCTAAAAACTGGGGAATCACCTGCAAAATTTTCTCTGGCGTTACATGATGGGGCAGGGTTTGTGTCACCTGCCCATCCGAATCCAAGGTATCGGTTTCCACGCCCCACTGGGCCGTCACACCATAGGTTTTTCGTCGTTTTTCGATTAAGGGCATCAGCTTGGTGGCCTCCCCCACCGCCAAAATCAAAACGCCGCTGGCAAAAGGGTCCAACGTACCCAAGTGACCGATTTTTTTATAGCCGCTTTTTCTTTTGACAAGCGTGCCCACAGCAGTAGAACTAAGGCCCACAGGCTTATCCACAAACAACCATCCCGAATTATGCGTTTTCATCGCGGCTTTTTCATTGGGTTTATTGGTATTTTACTGCTTTTGGCCCTGATTTTAGCCCAAAAAACGATGCACCCTGCCACAGAGATTACTGGGATGCAACCGGTGAAGAGCGCCGATTACGCTGATTTGCTCAAAGCCGTGGGTCCCCTGCCCGCCGCCCCCCTGACCCTGATTCATTTTTTTTCCAGCTGGTGCAGCACCTGTATTGTGGATCATGCCATGATTTCGGGTTTGTCCGGTGATTTTTATCTGGTGGGGGTTGCCACCATGGACCAAAAGGCCACCGTAGAGGCTTGGCTGAAAAAAAACGGGAATCCGTATCAAAAAATGTTATGGGATGAAGCGGGTACGCTGGCGGTGTCCACCGGCGTGAGGGCTTTGCCGGAAACATTTCTCATCGATCAGGACCAGATGTGGCGTCATCGCGGGGCGTTGGCGTCTTTGCGTCTTTCTCGGTAAGGGGGACCGCTGCGCTTAGCTTAGACTTTGTAGCAGACGTTCCACATCCGCCCGCGTGTGATCCACCCGCAGGGACAGGCGCAGCCGCGCTGTCCCCGGGGGCACGGTGGGGGGGCGTATGGCGGAGGCCCCGATATTTTCTTTGGCCAATGTCTCCCGCAGGTTCAGGCATTGGGCGTTATCCCCCACCATGATGGGGATGATATGGGTTTGACTCAGGCCGGTATCCCATCCTTGATTTTGCAAAAGCGTGCGCGCTTCTTCGGCCAGAACATAGAGATGCTTCCGCTGGTCCTGCAGCGTCGGCAATAAATCCAGCGCCGCCCCCACGGCGCCCAGAACCATGGGGGGCATCGCCGTGGCATAAATCAACCCCGGACACTTTTGGATGAGGATCTCTCGGATTGCGGCTGAACAGGCAACATAACCACCGTAGCACCCCAGGGCCTTGCTGAATGTGCCGGTAACAATATCGGCGCCATGTTCTGGCAACACCAGGCCCGCCCCCCAGGCTCCGGTGGCGTGGGCTTCATCCACAATCAACAGGCTTTCCGGATAACGCTGCTTCAAACGGGCCAAGGCAGACAGGTCGGTGATATCCCCATCCATACTGAAAATGGATTCCGTGACAATTATGGGGGTATGTTGGGGAGCATGTTTTTGAATCAAGCGTTCCAGATGGTCAAAGTCCTGGTGACGATAGCGAACCACGGGGGCGCCCTCTGCGCCCCGCAGCCAGCAGGCATGAATCCATTTGTCCATGATTAAAAGGGGGGGCTTTGGCCAGAGGGGCAAAGAAACGAGCGCCACCAAAACACTGGCATTGGTATGAAATCCGCCGCCAAAAACCAGGGCCGATTCTGTTTTTTTTAAGGAGGCCAGGCGTTCCTCTACCGCCATATGCAAGGGATGGTTCCCGCTGAGTAAGCGTGACCCCGTACTCCCCACCCCATAATCCTTCATGGCCTGAATGGCGGCGGCCTTTAACGCCGGATGCCCAGACAGGTTTAGCGTATCATTGCTGGTAAAATCCAAAACCTTTTCTTCAGAATAAGAGGGAAAATGCCGCCGCTGATCCGGGGGCAAAGCGTCCAAAAACGCCAAACACCGATGATTCAGGGATAACGGCATAACATAAGGCCTGATGAAACCGGGGAAAACAGGGCAACGACCCAGTCGTTTCTGCATGGGCTGCTTCGTTTCCGATCTGACCCGGTGGACAGACGCCCCGTCCGCCGCCTGTTTTCCTTGACGCTCATTATAAGGCCGTGGGGTAAAAGATAGCAAGGAAAACTCTTTCCGGTGTCAACAACAAGTAAACAGATCGTGGCGTATGGCTTGACAGAACAACGTCTTTTTGTCGCTCTGATGCCAGCCTGGTTTTTGGCCACCAATCTCCTGCTTTTGGTCGCCCCATCTCGGCTTTTGCTGGGGCTTCGGATTCTTGCCCTGGTGTTGCTGGTGGGATCTTTTGGGCCGTGGAGCGTGAGCAACATCGCCTTTCAAGATCAAAAAAGTCGACTTGTCTCAACGTTAGCAGACACAGGCTTGCTTTTAAATGGGGTGGGACAACAGGCCCAGGATCCATCCCGTGTTCCCATGGAAAAGCTTTGGGCGTTGAGCTCTTTTGCAGATTTTTTTGTCGACAGAAATCGGGCAGATGCCCTTGTACCGTTTCTTCCTCCGTCTTCCACCCTATCTGCCGATAAAAAAGAGGTCAGTGCTAAAGATTTTTTGGCCGCTTTTGGAGTGCCCTATGTTGATGTTTGGAATCGAAGAGGGGATCTCTCGCCTTCTGAAAAAGAAAAAATAGGGGCCGTTTCGTTTCGGTTAGATAGTGGTGCCTCGTTAGCCGTTAGCATCACGGGATATGAGAAAATGTGGTATTATGAGTACCTTTCCGCACAGGGTAAAGGAGGTACACTTACATACGACGGCAAAGAATACCTCCTATCGGGAAATGAGGAAAAAGGCCTTTTTACCTTAAGTTATGAGGGAAAAATAGTTGCAGCGTTTAATATAAAGGATGGAATTCAAGACCTGTACAATAACAAAAAAATAAATGAGATAAACACGTCAGATTCTTATATTCAGTGGAATACGGGGGAACTTCCACACTTGGAAATCAAAGCACAAGGGCTTCGTTGGCGCCTCTTTTTTAAAAACGCCGGGGGTTCCATAAAACAAGAAAAAATAGTGTCTGTTAATCAAATAAACTCAGTCCATATCCTCGTGGGCCATGAGCAATGAAGGGTATCGAAAATACGGTCGGGTGGAGCCCCTTCCCCTGCGTCTGGCCCCGGGATTGCATTTACATGCTCAGTCCGTAACCTTCATGAATCCCGTAACGGGGAAGGAACAAACCTTAACGGCGCCCCTTCTCAATCCCATGGAACACAGTGTGGCGGCGCTGTGGGGGTCTGAGGGGTAGGGGGAAAAGGCGGGGTCAGGGCAGCAGGATTTTGGGGAATGTCATAGGGGCGAGACGCCAAAAAAGTTGCGTAGCAAAGCCGCGCAGCGGCGGCTTTTTTGGTGCGAGGCAACGCGTACCCCTTGATATTCACCAAAATCCTGCTGGGTGGGAGCCTTTTCTTCAAACAAAGGGCCGTTGCTCCCACCCCCACATTTTTCTTTGTGGTTCAAGGGGTTCACTACGTCGATCCGCAAAAAATCATCCTCGCGCCGCCCTCTACCGAGGCCGCCGCTGCGGTATTTTTTCCGTCTCGCCCCTTGAACCACAAAGAAAACCGTCCCGCCCCTCAACGCCCCTAATACAAGGACATAAAGATCACTTATGGTTTGGCCTGCACGACTTTCTGTTGCCTACCACGGGAATCGTGCTACAAACGAAAATCATTATAGGCCTTTAAAGGATTTCGCCCATGCTTTCCGTTTCTTTTTCCCTGAGTGCCCCGGATGCGCCCTCTTCCGTTGTCGTGTTTTATGATGAAAATAAAAACCTCTTGGCGGATAGGGTTTTAGATAATGCCGCTCAAACGCTGATTTCAGAATTATTACTCAAAGATGATTTTAAGGGCAGCACGGGAAAAACATCATCTTATAAAATTGTTTTAAAAGAAAAAATAACAACAGTTGTTGTGGCTGGCATAGGAAAATCTTCTGAACTCACGCCGCTGGCTTTGCAAAAAATCGGGGCCAAAGTGGTGACGGATCTTTTGTCGGGACAGGATACAGGCGCCGTGGTTTCACCCCTGACAGTGGCGGATTCTGTGGAACATGCGGCCAACGATCTGGCAGCAGGGGCTTTGCTCAAAAGTTATCGTTTTGACAAATACATCACCAAGGAACGCCCCGACGTCAAAAAACCAAAATTGTCGTCTTTGACATTTTTGGTGAATGATCTGAAGGCCGCTGAGGTCTGTTTTGAAAAAACATCGGCTTTTTTACGCGCGGTGTATCTGGCGCGTACGTTACAAAATGAACCCTCAAACATCTTAAACCCCGAGACCTACGCCGAAAAAATCAAAGATGTTTTTGCCAAACTGCCGGTATCGGTGAAAATTCTGGGCGAAAAAGAAATGAAAAAACTGGGCATGGGGGCTTTGCTGGGTGTGGGCCAGGGCAGCGCCGTGGAATCTCAGCTGGTGGTGATGGAATATAAAGGGGCCAAAAAAGACGATCGCCCCATTGCGTTGGTGGGCAAGGGCGTGACCTTTGATACCGGCGGAATTTCCATTAAACCGGCGGCCAATATGGAGGACATGAAATGGGACATGGGCGGCTCGGCCGTTGTGGTGGCCACATTACAGATGTTGGCGGAGCAAAAGGCGCCGTTTCATGTGGTGGGCGTTGTGGGATTGGTGGAAAATATGCCCTCAGGTACGGCCCAACGTCCCGGAGATATTGTGACGTCCATGTCCGGTCAAACCATTGAGGTGCTGAACACCGATGCGGAAGGCCGTTTGGTGCTGAGTGACGCCCTGTGGTACGCCCAGGAAACCTTTAAACCCAAAACCGTCATTGATTTTGCCACGTTAACCGGCGCTATTGTTGTGGCCTTGGGCGACTTAACGGCGGGTCTGTTCAGCAATGATGATGCCTTAGCTGATGCCCTGTTTGCCGCATCAAAGGATGCCAACGAACCCGTTTGGCGCTTTCCCATGAACGAGGAATACGATAAAGACATGAACAGCCCCATTGCCGATATGCGTAATATCGGATCGGGCCGTGGTGCGGGCAGCATCACCGCCGCCCAGTTTCTGCAGCGGTTTATTCAAAAAGATGTGGCGTGGGCCCACGTGGACATTGCCGGGGTAACGGCATCCAAAAACGGTAAAGACCTGGCCCCCAAAGGCGCCACCGGCTTTGGGGTGCATTTGATGGAGCGCTTTTTTGCGGCTTATCCCAAATCCTCATCATGACGGACCGCAGCGTCTTTCGGGCGTATGATATCCGGGGGATTGTGGGGGAAACCATCACGGCGGGTTTTGCCCATCGTCTAGGCCTGGCCTATGCGCAAATGTTGAGGAAGCGTAGCCTTTCTTCCGTTGCGGTGGGCTATGATGGCCGATTGCATTCGCCCATGCTGGCGGAGGCATTGCGCCGCGGCTTTTCTGAGGGGGGCATCAACGTCCTTAATATCGGCGTCGGCCCCACACCCATGACGTATTTCGGCACCCACAAAACGGGGGCCTCTTCAGCGATTATGGTGACAGGATCCCATAATCCCCCAGAATACAACGGCTTTAAGTGTGTTGTGGACCAGCATCCTTTTTATGGGGATGATTTGCTGGCGCTGCATGATGTGATGGAAAAAGCGACCCCCACCCCGCAACAGGGCGCCATAACTTCTGTTTCTTTGCAGGGGGACTATGTTCAGGCGCTCCTGATGGCTACACATCTGCATCGCCTCCCCACCTCCCTAACCTGTGTCTGGGATCCTGGGAATGGCGCGGCGGGGGATGTGATTCGGGCTTTGGTTGCGCAATTGCCAGGAAAGCATATTTTGATCAACGATGCCATTGACGGGACCTTTCCGGCCCATCATCCGGATCCCAGTGATGCCCATAATATGGTGCAGTTGCAACAGGCTGTCTTGGCGCACAAGGCCGATGTGGGCCTGGCCTTTGACGGGGACGGCGATCGTTTGGGCGTTGTGGATGATCAGGGAAAGATTCTTGGCAGCGATGCGCTGCTCACCTTACTGGCCCGGAATGTTTTGGCGGATCATCCCGGGGCGACGTTGCTGGGGGATGTGAAAACATCGCGTTTGTTTTTTGATGATGTGAAAAAAAACGGCGGCCACCCCATCATCTGGATGGTGGGTCATGCCCATATGAAGGCCAAAATGAAAACCTCATGCGCTTTATTTGCGGGTGAAGGCAGCGGACATATTTTCTTTGCGGATCGTTATTTTGGCTATGATGACGCCCTGTATGCGGCGCTGCGGACCTTAGAAACCCTGGCGGGCGGACCTCTGTCCGCTCAGATTGCCGCATTGCCCCCCTCTCATGCTTCGCCAGAGGTTCGTGTGTTTTGTCCCGATGATCAAAAATTTACCATTATTGACATCTTGCGTCAGCACATTGAATCCAAACGTCTTTCCTGCCTGACCATTGACGGCATTCGCGTGGAAACGCCGCAGGGTTGGTGGCTGGCCCGCGCCAGCAACACGCAACCGGCGCTCAGTGTTCGCTGCGAATCCATGACGGCGGGTGGTTTGCCCGCCTTGGTGAAAGCCCTGATCACTCAGTTGCAAGACGTGGGCCTGGCGGTTCAAGGTGAGGATTTTTTGCCAAAATCTTGACAACCCCACCGTTCCAGCGCAATGCTTCTAAAGTGCTTCACCAGCCTCCATGTCTTATCCTCTTATTTTATAAGGAATTCCCGCTATGTATACTCTTTATTCTATGCCAGGATCTTGCTCCATGGCGGTTCACGTTTTACTGAATGAAGTCGGGGCCCCTGTGACCCTGAAAAATGTAGCCGGGCCCGCCCGACCTGCGGAATATTTAGCGCTGAACCCCAGAGGCAGCGTTCCCACCCTGGTTGAGGATAACTTTGTTTTGCGCGAAGGCGCGGCGGTTTTAATCACCGTGGCGGAAAAACACAACAGCCCCCTTTTGCCGGCGTCTGGACGTGAACGGGCGCGGGCTTTGGAATGGCTGGCGTTTGCCAATGCCACGATGCATCCTGCTTATGCTCGGGCTTTTTTCATGCACCGTCATTTGGGGGATGAGGCCAAAAACAATCCCCTGTACGATCATGTGGTCGCCGCCATCCAGGGATTGTGGAATGACGTGGAAAACACGCTGCAAACCCAAGATTATGTATGCGGAAAATCCTGTACCCTGGCTGATATTTTGCTAACTGTCATCGCCAACTGGTCCCCCAACATCCAAAAGCCCATTACCTTTGGCCCCAAAACCAAAGGGTTGTTCCAGCGGGTTACGGCGCGCCCTGCCTACCAACAGGCCTTGAAAGAAGAAAACGTGACGTATAAAGTCGCCGCCTAAGCCCTTCTCATCGGGGAGGGTGCCCCCTCCCCTTTTTCTTCAGCCGTTCTACGCTTATGTCCTTTGCCTTTCCTGAAATTTCTCCCGTTGCTGTCACGATTCCCCTTTTGGGGCTTCCTATACGTTGGTACGCTTTGGCTTATCTGGCGGGCGTTCTGGGGGGCTGGCGTTATTTGATGCTTTTGTCGCGTCGTCCGGCTTGTCGAATGGCGCGCCCTGTGCTGGAGGACTTTTTGCTGGTGGGAACCCTGTCCATTTTGATCGGGGGGCGGCTGGGATATGTTCTGTTTTATCAATGGCCCTATTTTTCGGACCATTTTTGGAGCATTTTCAAGGTCTGGCAGGGCGGCATGTCCTTCCACGGTGGCCTGATTGGTATGATTGTGGGGGGCTGGTGGTTTTCCCGGCGTCGCGCCCTGCCCTATCTGCACTTCACCGACCATCTGGCCGTGGTGGCCCCCATCGGGATTTTTCTGGGACGCCTGGCCAATTTCGTTAACGGAGAGCTTTACGGCCGCATCACCGATGTTTCTTGGGCGGTTCGTTTCCCCACGGGGGATTATTTGCCCCGTCACCCGTCGCAACTTTATGAGGCCGCGTTGGAGGGGATTTTCCTCTTTATTCTCTTGGGAATCATGGCCTTATTTCCCAGGATTGTTGAACGTCACGGCCTTCTGAGCGGTACGTTTTTGGCCGTTTATGGCATGGGCCGTTTTGGCATCGAATATTTCCGTGAACCGGACCCCCAGCTGGGCTTTGTGCTGGGGACGCTGTCCATGGGGCAACTGTTGTGTGTGCCGCTAATCTTTTTTGGTTTTTTATTGATAACAAGATCCTTAATCCGTCCCAAGCCTTTTTAGAGCAGGAAAAACAATAATGAAAAGAAAAAAACTGATGATCTTCTCATCCTTATTCGCCGTGATCATTGTGGCTTTTGTGGCCTGGGGTTATGTGAGCAGTCAAGTGGAACAAGCGAAGTACACCGTTATTTCCACCCATGACGATATCGAAATTCGGGACTATCCCCCCACGATTGTGGCCGAGGTTGAAACCACGGGCCAGCGGGAGGAGGCCATTAAAGCAGGCTTTCGTTTGCTGGCGGATTACATTTTTGGCAACAACAAATCCCAATCCAAAGTGGCCATGACAGCCCCCGTGACCCAACAACACAGCGAAGACATTCCCGTGACGGCGCCGGTAACCCAAGAAAGCGTCAACGGACAATGGCAGGTCCGGTTTATGATGCCGTCAACTTATGACCTGGCATCCTTGCCCCAACCCAACAATGATAAGGTCCACCTTAAGGAAATCCCCGAAAAACGGTTCGTTGTTATCCGCTTTTCGGGCCGTCCCACGGAAACAACCTTAAAAGAAAAGCAGGAAAAACTGCAAGGTTTCGTTCAAGCGCAAAAAAACGAAACCCTTTCCGGGCCGACCTACGCTTTTTTCAATCCCCCGTGGACGTTACCGCCCCTGCGGCGCAATGAAATTATGATTGAAATCCAAAAGCCTGCGCCGTAACTGCGCCTTATATAGTGTTTCTCATTTATTTTCGTACTGAGCCGAGAACAAGTCTGGCGGAGCGATGCCTAGTGAATCTAGGCGAGCGAGGCCAGACGCCGTTCGCAGGCCAGTACGGAGATAAAGGGGAAATACTATACTTTCCCATCTCTCAGAACCGCCCCCGTGGATTGATTCAATGTTTGCGTGATGGTTGTCACCGTTTGGTCAATCTCTTTTTCTGAGAGGGTACGGGCCGGATCCTGTAACCTTAATCGAAGGGCCACGGATTTTTGCCCCTGGGGCACGTGCGTTCCCTGGTAAAGATCAAAAATTTCTACGTCTTGAACCAGGGGTTTTCCTGCTTTTAATAACCCCTTTTTTAGGTCACCATAAGAAACCTCTTGGGGAATAAAAAACGCCAAATCCCGATAAACAGGGGGGTATTGTTGGGGTTGATAGGGTATTTTTTTCTGTTTTTTTGCGGGCAAACGATCGATAAAAATCTCCGCCATGGCCAGATGACGGATGCCCTCTAAATGCTCAAACACCGAAGGATGCAGCGCGCCAAAATACGCAACAGGCTGTTTTGGCCCCAAGCCCCAGCCACCCGATTGCCGGGGATGATACACCGCTGGCAACCCCGTGGACAGCCAGGTGAGGGATTCCGCGTCATAGCCCCATCCGGCCAGTAAATCCACAACCATGCCCTTTAAATCAAAGGGATTCGCCCCCGCGTTCTGACCCCGCCAGGTCTTTTCTGGCGGGGCCCAGGTGAGGAACGCCACGCTGTTTTCCTGGCGCCGACCCGGGTAAATGGGTCCCATTTCAAAAAGATGCGTCAATCCCGTGTTATGACGGGCGTTATAATCAGCGGTTTTCAGCAAACTGGGAATCAACGAGGGACGCAGCACATCCAGGGCATCGCTGATGGGATTTTTCAGGCCTACGACCTCAGCTGTCTCCCCCAACGCCCCGAGCCAAGCCCGTGACGTAAACGAAAACGACAGCGTTTCATGATAACCCTGATGACAAAGATACGCGGCGGCTTTGGCCTGGGGCGTGGTCACAGACGTGGGCAGCACAGGCGGCAAGGGAAGCGCCGGCAGCGATTCCAGGCCCACCACCCGCAGAACTTCCTCAACCAAATCCTCTGGCAACGATAGGTCAAAACGCCAGGACGGCGGGATTACGCGGCCCCCTTCCCACCGGCATCCCAGATGAGCGAGGGTTTCCTGAACACGGCTTTCTTCACAGGGAATCCCCGCCAAACGGGAAACCAGGGTGGGGTCAAAATCAATGACGGGGGGCTGGGGAAGATACTCTGGCGCTGAGGTTACCTGAATGCCCACAAGCATGCCGCCTGATCGTTTTTGAATTTCCTCCACAGCCTGATATAAACCGGGAAGGGTTGCGTTGGGGTCAACGCCACGCTCAAACCGCATACGGGCATCGGACGTTAACGACAGGGCCTGTCCGGCCCGCGCAATGACCGCGGGTTGAAACCAGGCCGATTCCACCAAAACCCGTTGTGTCGTGGGGGTACAAGCCGTCCGTTTGCCCCCCAAAATCCCGGCCAAGCTGATAATCCCCTGCTCATCCGTAATGACCAAAGCTCCTGCGGGCAGGGTATACGTTTGATCGTCCAACCCCTCAAAAACCTCACCTTCTTCAGAAAGGCGCAGCGTCATGTCACCCACAATCGTATCCGCATCAAAGGCATGAAGCGGACGGTTATGCCCATGACTGATGATATTCGTCACATCCACAATACCGGAAATGACCTTCAAACCCGCCGCCTTCATGCGTTTTTGCCACAAAGGGGATGTTGAGTGATCGCTCACTTTTTCAATTAAGGCCAATGAAAACAAGGGACATGCCTCCGGGGCCAGCAGATGCACAGACGGTAGGGGCTTTTCCGTCTGCACCGTTGGGGGATTCACCGTCAAGGATTGCAACATCCCATACCCCGCCGCCGCCAAATCCCGGGCCACCCCATAAATCCCGAAACAATCCCCCCGATTGGGGGTAATGGCAATATCAAAAACGGGATCGTTCAGGCCCAAAGCCTCCGCCACAGAAGCGGTCAGCGGCGTTTCGGGGGGAAGCTCAATAATCCCCTTCCCGTCCGTCCCCAGACAAAGCTCTGCCCCTGAACACAACATCCCCTGGCTTTCCACACCCCGGATGGATGATGTTTTCAGGGTGATGTTAAGGCCCGGCACAAACGTTCCTGGCAACCCCAGAACCACTTTCAGCCCCGCCCGGGCATTGGGGGCCCCGCACACAATTTGTAAATTTTTGTGCTCATGGGTTTCAACGCGGCAAACCTGTAACTTATCCGCGCTGGGGTGGGGCTCGGCAGACACAATATGCGCCACATGAAAGGGGGCCAACGCCCCAGCAGGATCGTCCAGAGATTCCACCTCCAGCCCCAAAGCCGTCAAACCTTTGGCCAAATCCTGAACGGAAGCCGTCGTTTCTAAAAAATCAAACAACCAAGACGCGGGAATTTTCATGGGGTACAATCAACAAAGACATTGGAAAAAGAAGGAATGACTGTGGCAAAAAGTCCCTCTGGCGTCAATGTTATCGGTGTTTTTTTTCCGAAACACCCTTAAATCACAGGTGCCTCTAAAACTTTTGTGGCGGGGGCCCCCTCCCCTTTCTTCAGTTTTTGCAAAATAGCCGCCAGGGCAACGGGGGTAATCCCCTCTAAATTTCTGGCTTCTTCCAGGGTTTTGGGACGGGCGCGGGACAAACGCAAACGCTCTTCAGCAGAAAGAGAGGTCAAGGCATCGTACGAAAAGGCCTCGGGAATCCGTTTTTCCCGATGATCCGCCACCATCCGTCGTTCCTGTTCGTGCCGCTTGAGATATCCCGCGTAAAGAACTTCACTTTGTAGCGTATCAAACAAATCCTCAGAAAGGGGTCCGGCATACCCCGTCTGCCGCAACACACCCAGGACGTCATCATAGGAAGACAGGGGTAAAACCGAAAACAGTGAGCATTCACTTCTTTTTTCATCCCCCGTGACCTGGCCGCATTGATCGGCCGTCAGTCGGATATCCGCCATTGTTTTTCTTAAGTAATGCATGAGTGAACCCTTACTCACAAAAAAACCATGGCGTTTTTCACCGACGATACCTTGATCATGCCCCCAAGCAGTTAAGCGTTGATCCGCATTGTCTGCCCGCAAACTCAAACGGTACTCCGCCCGCGATGTAAACATGCGATAGGGTTCCTGAACGCCCTTGCTGACCAAATCATCAATCATAACACCAATATAGGCCATGGACCTATCCATCACAACCCCCTCACGACCGGCGGCCCGATGCGCCGCGTTAAGCCCCGCCATCAAGCCCTGGGCGGCCGCCTCCTCATACCCCGTAGTGCCATTGATTTGCCCGGCCAGAAAAAGACCCTGAATGTTTTTTGTTTCTAATGTGGGATGAAGCGCGCGGGGATCAATATAATCGTATTCAATGGCATATGCGTATTGTTTAACCCTAATATTTTGGAGTCCCGGAATGGTCCGCAAAAAGGCATCCTGGACCGTATCCGGCAACGAATTGGATAAACCGTTGGGGTAAAGGGTGGGATCGTTCAGTCCTTCTGGCTCTAAAAAAATCTGATGCCGGGTTTTGTCAGCAAAACGAACAATTTTATCCTCAATGGACGGGCAATATCGGGGGCCTTTCCCACTGATATGACCCCCATAAAGGGACGATTCCTGCAAATGATGCCGTAAAATATCATGGGTTTCTGGGGTTGTATAGGTCACAAAACAATCCGTTTGGGGAACCGTAATCGTTTCCGTTAAAAACGAAAAAGGATACGGGCGAACGTCCGCCTGTTGTCGTTCCACCTGGCTGTAATCCACACTGTGGGCACAAAGCCGCGCCGGCGTACCCGTTTTCAGGCGTCCCACAGGAAATCCCTGGGCATAAAACCAATCCGCCAAGGGAATACTGCTGGCCGCCCCCATACGTCCAGCAGGAAAAGAGACCTTTCCCCGATGAATCATCCCCCTCAAAAACGTCCCCGTGGCCACCACCACACTGCCACAGGCATAATCACGCCCACTGACGGTCAACCCAACAATTTTTTGATTTTTCAGGGTTAATGCTGTGGCTTCCCCCTCAATCACGGTTAATCCTGAGGTTTCAGCCACATGTTTTTGGACAGATTCCCGAAAGAGGGCGCGATCCGATTGTGTTCGGGGGCCACGAACGGCGGGTCCCTTGCTGCGATTGAGAAGACGAAACTGAATACCACTTTCATCAGCCGCCCGACCCATAATCCCATCCAGGGCATCAATTTCGCGCACCAAATGGCCCTTGCCAATGCCCCCAATGGCGGGGTTACAGGACATTTCCCCCAGGGTATCACGCCGATGGGTCACCAGGGCCGTCTTCGCCCCCATGCGGGCCGCAGCCGCGGCGGCCTCAACCCCCGCATGCCCCCCACCAATCACCATAACGTCAAAAAAAGAGGAAGTCATTGTTCTTTCACGTGAAAAATTTAAGGATATTTTATGGGTTATTTGCCGATACAAAACCCTGAAAAAATACGATCCATGACCTCTTCCCGATCAATATCGGGGATCATAGATGCCAGGACTTCTGCGAGATCATAAAGGATTTGAACCCTGATTTCCAATCTTTTTTCTTGGATGGCTGAGGTTAACCCAATCAACGCCCGATCCAAAAGAACCTTAATCGTTTCCCCCATATCCGCTTTTTCAATAGCACCTGAAAACTCTACCTCTAAAATCGATTGAACGGTGAATTCCAGATGATCCAAGCCCACTCTGGTTTGTGAGGAAACGCTCACAACACCAGGTTTCTGGGGATAGAAAAATACGTCAGCCTTTGTGAAAACAACAATGATGTTGGGAGATTGGCATTGTTGGCGCAACACGGCTTCCTGATCCAATGTTTTTTCATCCAACATCAAAAGGGTGATTCTGGCGGATTCTTCCTGCTTAAGCGTACGGGCCATGCCCATTCTTTCTAACGGGTCCTCCGTTTCCCGTAACCCCGCCGTATCGATCAAGCGCACCGCGTAGCCGCCCCAGTTCACCAGCACCTGAACCACGTCCCTTGTCGTGCCTGGAATGTCGGAAACCAAGGCGTATTCTTCCCTGGCCAAGGCATTAAGCAACGAAGACTTCCCCACATTGGGGGGCCCCATCAAAACCACGGGAATGCCCGCCCGCAGCATTTCTTTTTTTTCATAAAGCTTCTGGTGGTTTTTTAAGACAGGAAGCAAATCTTGCATTTTTTTTGTGAGTGATCGCTCAATTTCACGGGAAATATCCTCTTCGTCGGGAAATTCCAAGGATGCCTCGGCGTCCCGCAACAATAAAAGCAAGTGTTCACGAACATTTTCAAAATCCTGATGAACCAAAGATCTGTCTTGTCCCGTCATCTGGGCCAGGGCCGCCCGATATTGCTGTTGGGTTTGGGATTCAATCAGGTAACGGACGCCCAGGGCCTCATCCAAAGTCATCTTTCCATTCAAAACCGCCCGCCGGGAAAACTCCCCGGGCTCGGCCAAACGAAGGCCTTTTTTGTGCAGAAAAGAACAAAAGTGATCGCTCACAACTTTACTGGCATGAAGGTGAACCTCGGCCACATCTTCCCCCGTATAGCTTTTGGGGCCCGGAAAAAAAGTGACGAGCGCGGACGGATCGATGATGTCTCCCTCTTGAGAAATAAGGGAAACCTTGTAGCTGTAACGAGGTTTGAAAGAAACCCTCCCCGTTAGCGCCTGAATCTTCGAAAGAACATCAGGCCCCGAAAGCCGATAGACACATACCGCGCCCCCTCGGCCTGTGATGGGCGCGTAGAGGGTGTCTGTATCCTTCATCGCCGCGACACGCGATAACATATGGTAAACATGAGAATACCGAAAATCCCACTGGCCCAAAGGCCCAACACGGAAAAAGGCGTCTTGCGGGTTTGTGGCGGCAGAGAGGTCACCAAAACCCCAGGGGTATTCATGGGCAGCTCTTGCAAAACTCTTCCGCGCGCATCCACCACCGCCGTTTTTCCGGTGTTGGCGACGCGAATCAGGGGAAGACCTTCCTCAATAGCTCTGACCCTGGCCTGGTAAAAATGCTGGGCTGGCCCCCAGGAATCCCCAAACCAGGCATCGTTGGTAACATTAACCATCCATCCCGCGCCAGAACTGACAATCACCCCCGAAAATAACGATTCATAACAAATTTGGGGGGATACTGAGGGAAACCCAGGCAAAGAAAGCGCATCAACAGGATCAGGCCCCGCATGAAAACGGGGCATATCGTTTTGATTTAAAAACACAAGCGGCAGCGTGGAAAGAAGGGGAACGTACTCCCCAAATGGCACAAGATGACGTTTGGTATAGGAGGCCAAACGGTTAAGGTGTTCATCCAAAACCCACATTTGGTTGACGCCGAAGGTTTCATTTTCAATACGCTCTTTGGCCGAAACCCCCACCATCAACAAACGCCCGCCGGACAAAAGGGATTTTAAGGATGCTTGAAAGGCAACATCCTCCATTTGGTGGGCGTAAATGGCCGTTTCTGGCCAAATGATGAGTTTTGCGTTTTTTTCCTGAACGGCCTGCGTACTCAAAGCCAGCAATCGCTGTTGATAGTCGGGGGTGTAAAACCCATTGACTTTATCCTCTTGCGTCCAGGATGGCTGCACCAGGGCCATTTTGGCCTTCTGAGACGGCAAGTCCCTTGTGGGACGCCCCCCCAAAGAAACATAGCCAATCCCACCCACCATAATCCAGACGAGCAAGGTCGCCATCCCCGATTTCAGAGAGTGAATAAAAAAGTGAACGCTCGCAAAAATGGCCACACTCAGGCCCAGGATCCCCACCAGGGCTGTTGTTTGCAGGATGGGCAAATTCCCGCCAAAAATGCCCCCCATGAACAACCAGGGGAAGGGGAGCACCAGGTAGCCACGAATGACCTCGAGCACAACCCAGGCGGCCCCCAACGCCCAAGAAACATGGTGCCGGGGCATGGTACGACGAATCCAGTACGCCGCCAAGCCATGGGGGAGGGCCAAAACCAAGGGAATCCCCCAAACCGCCAGCGGGATAAGAGGGGCGGGGAGGGTGGGAAAAAACGTCAAGGCCTCCGCAATCCACCGCAATCCCCACCCGAAGTAACCATAGGCGAAGGCAAAGACGAGCACCCCCGAAAAACGCCGGGAATCACTGGATCGATAGGCCCAAAAAAGGGCAACCAAAGACCCGATGGACAAAGGCCACAAGTGATAGGGGGCCTGGCCCAAAGAGCAGACAACGCCCAGCAATACGCTCATCAGAAAAGCCATTACCGCGCTGATCATGACTTTTTAAAAATCACCCGAAGGGTTTTGACCCGTCTGGCATCGGCATCCAAAATTTCAAAATCCAAATTGGGGCTGATGGTGATCATCTCACCACGGGCCGGAACGCGGGCGACTTTGTGAAAAATCAGTCCCGCCAGCGTGTCCACATCCACATCAATATCGTCTTTGACGAGGTCCTCTCTGTCCTTAAAAAAAGATAAAAAATCAATGATTTCTGTTCTGGCATCAAAAAGAAAAACATCGTTTTCCCCATCAGCCTCATCCTTTTTGGGGGACCTGAGAGCGGCCTGATGGGATAAAAAATACGCCTCAACAAAGGAATCCACCAGCATCTGGCTGGTCACCATGCCATCCACCCCACCAAATTCATCCACAACAATGGCCATATCAATTTTTTGGGAAAACATTTGATCCGCCAAATCCAAAACGGGCTTGGTGTGGGGAATGTATTCGGGTTGCTGCAATAGGGATTCCAGGGTTTTGGGCGGTGTGGCCAAAAGCCCCTCCAAAACATCACGCAGACGGACATAGGCGTAGATGTGATCCATCTCCCCCCGTGTTACGGGAAACACACACCAGGGGCGCTCTTTCACGCAGGACAAAATTTCTTGGGATGTCATATCCAGGCGCAGCGCCACCATATCCGCCCGTGGCAGGTAAACGTCATAGGCGGTGGCCCCCGCCATTTTTTGGGCAAAGGCTTCAAGGGCCTCGTCATTCATGCCCTCCGGTTCCTCAGATTGACCGGAAAAAACCCACTGTCTTAAGGATTTAAGCATAAGGGCTCATGATACGGATCGGGAATCCCCAGGATTTGAAGCAGAGCAGCTTCTTTGGATTCCATAATGGCGGCGTCGTCATCTGTTTCGTGATCATACCCGAGAATATGCAGGATACCATGAATCACCAGATGAACACAATGGTTTATGATGGGTTTGTTTTGCGCCCGGGCCTCTGCCATCACCGTTTCATAGGCGAGCACCACATCTCCCAGAACATCAGGATCGGAAAACGGGCCCGTGTTGGGAAAACTCAAAACATTGGTGGGGGCGTTTTTTTGTCGATAGGTGCTGTTCAGGTCCCGGATCAAAGCATCATCAGCAAACAACAGCGTTACAGTTCCTGGTTCAGGAAACAAACGGGATAATCGCATCTTTCGGATATCCAGGATCAAGGATCCCCATCGTTTTTCATTCTTCCTAATAATAATATTCATAGAATATAAAAAAAGATGATGTTGTAGTAAGGGGGGTGAACAACGGGAAAACAAAGCCTTCCCTAGAGATATACACACTTTTTTCATCAAAAGAAACGATAAAAAAGATTGTTCCCAAAGGATAATAAAAAAAGTGAACAGTTGTTTTTTACTTATCCACAAAACGGTTTTTTTACCAAAGAAAAAAGGGGAAAAAAAACGGTAGTCGGTGTACAAAACGTCATCTTTTTTTTAAGGTCAAAGATACAATGGTATTATCCACAAACCCACAGGAAGTGTGCGTTCACTTTGTTTCTGATTCCACAGGGGAAACCGTCACGAAGGTGGGGCGGGCCGCCTTTGCCCAATTTAAAAAAACCAATATTGTGGAAAATTTATGGCCGTTTGTGCATACGCCCCGGCAAATTCTCCATATTTTAAAAAAAATTGAGGATCAGCCGGGGGTTGTCATCTGTACCCTGGTGGATGATCCGCTATTTCAAGAACTTAAAAAGGGATGCGATCGTTTGGGATTGCCCTGTATTTCCCTGCTAGGGCCCTTATTATCCTTTTTAGAAGGGGAAGGCTGGTCCCGCATCGCCCCCAAAGCAGGACGACAGCATGATTTGGACAGCGCCTATTTTCAGCGCATTGATGCGGTGGATTTTGCCCTGAACCACGATGATGGTCACGGTTTGGATACGATTCATCAGGCGGATGTTATTTTACTCGGGGTGTCGCGCTCGTCAAAAACACCTTGCTGCGTTTATCTTTCCTATAAAGGGATTAAAGCGGCCAATGTTCCCTTGATTTTGGATGCGCCTTTGGATGAGCGACTGATTGATCTTTTGGGAAAAGCTGAAAAACCTTTGATTGTTGGGCTTCTTCAGGATCCGGCGTTGCTCAGAAACATTCGGCAGAAACGGGCGGAGCATCTGTCCGGTGATTGCGATGATTATACATCCACAGAAATTATCCGTCAGGAAACGTTTTACGCCCAAAAATTATTCAAAAAATACAACCTGCCCACCATCAGTGTTTCCCGTCGCTCGGTTGAGGAAATCGTGGCCATGGTGATTAGCATGACGGGGGCTAAACGGACAATCGACTGGTAGAGCCAGTTAGGGCAGGGGGGCCCTTGAGATTTTATTAAGGTTTTTCTCCTATAGTCCTCCTTATACAAACGATCCTTTTTTATTTTTAAGCCCATACTTTTTACTTTCGTTGATTTTTTTTATTTTATATTTTTTGTGAGATGTTATGAATTTTCTGGTTGTTTTTTTGGCCCTTTTGGTTCTTGTTTTGTCAGCTCAACCCTCTGAGGCGTTACAGGCCTTTGCCGATGAACGGGCGGATTCTTATGAAAAAACGGACATTACCGTGGATTTGGTTCAGGCATGGGTTAAAGATGCCGGCACCCGCCTGCATGAGCGTCATTTGGAATCACCAGAGGCGAGTGAATAGATCGGTTACCTTTTTTCTAGGGATCCTTTGCTTGACCTTGGTCATGCCATCCCCTTTAGCCATGGCTGGGGATTGTATTCATCATATACCTGCGCCCGATGTGGCCTTTCGTCCTGATGACGGTGTGGTTCCGGCGGAGGAAACCCCTTCGTGGAGACTCCCGCCAACGCTTTCTTTGGATTTATCCGTGGATCCCGGGCTTCGTCAAAATGACCTAACGCGGGATTCAATGTTACCCATGGGTAGCGTCACGGTGGATACCCAAACAGGCAGAGCAACCCTGCACACCGGCGAAGGGTCCCAGGATTTATCCCCAGATTGCCCCTAAAAAGGTTTAATCACAGCCAGCAGAACAATGGCGATCATCAGCAGGGTAGGGACCTCATTAAAAAACCGATAATACCGGTGATTTTTTGTGTTTTGATCGGTGGCAAACAGCCGGACATACCGCGAACACATCCCGTGAAAGCCAGCGAGCAAAAAAACCAGCGTTAGTTTCACGTGCATCCATCCCTGGGTCATCATGCCGGGGACGCTCAGCATTAGCACGCCCAAAATAAAGGTCAGGATCATAGCCGGATTCATAATAACTTTCAGTAGTTTGCGTTCCATGATTTTTAACATATCGGATCTGTCCGACTCCGGGGGAACATCGGCGTGATACACAAACAGGCGCGGTAAATAAAAAAGGCCCGCCATCCAAGCAATAACGGCAATCAGGTGAAGGGCCTTGATAAGGGCGTAATACTCTTGAACAAAAGGCATGATGGGTCTTTCTATGAAGGGGAGGGGGATTTTTTTCGCCGCTTTGACCACTGGGAAATGGTTTTTAACGGGGATCGGGTTAGGGCCAGGGTGTCCTGCGGCACAGAATCCGTAATCACACTTCCCGCCCCTAAATAGGCATCTTTATGAAGGGTCACCGGCGCCACCAGGGCGGTGTGAGATCCCACAAAAACGCCGCTTTCCAGGGTTGTTTTGTGCTTCTTTGTTCCATCATAGTTACAGGTTATGGTGCCCGCCCCAATGTTGCAATGATCCCCGATGGTGGCATCGCCCAGGTAACTCAGGTGCCCCGCTTTAACGCCTGTACCCAAGGTGCTGGCTTTCAATTCCACAAAATTACCAATATGACACGATGGACCCACAACCGTTTGGGGACGAATACGGGCAAAGGGCCCTATGCTGGCGCCAGACTGAATGGTACAACCAGACAGGTGGGAAAAACTATGTATGACAGCGCGTTCTTCAATCTTCACCCCAGGGCCAAAAACAACAAGGGGGTGAATGTGGCTACCCGGGGAAAGGGCTGTATCTGCCGAAAAAATAACAGAGGGTCCCACGATCACGCCGTTATCCTGGTGTTGTTTCAGCAGGCGCGCCTGCATCACGGCTTCTGCCGTTTGTAATTCCGTCTGGGTGTTAATCCCCAAAACCTCTTCAGCGTTGGCCGAAAGGGGGTGAACGCTTCCTCCCTCGCCATCAATGAGGGCCACGGTGTCGGTTAAATAAAGCTCACCCTGGGCATTATGGGGTCGCAAATGGGGGAGGATACGGGGTAAAACGCCCCCTTTAAACGCCATAATGCCGGCATTCAGGGGAAAATGGGGGTTTTGCTTTTGGCTTTCCGAAAGGTCACTGGCCTCAATAATCTGCGATACATGCCCATCGTTTTTGACAATAACCCGCCCATAGGGATTGGGCAGGGGGGCCTGGAACGTCAAAAGCCCCATATCAGCCTCAACATTCAGCAAACCGTGAACCGTATTCAGGGTCAGTAGGGGGGTATCCCCATACAGAACCAGCGTGGGAAGTTCGGCGATGTCTTTTGAATCTTCTAAGGCTTTTTGAACCGCATGACCCGTTCCCCTCGGGGGATCTTGAATGACCCGGTGATGGGGAGAATTTGAAAAAAAATCCACCAGATCAGGGCTGATCACACAGGTAACGCGCGCGGGATTCAGGGATTCTGCCAGACGCAGAACATGCCAGATCAGGGGAAAACCCGCCAGAGGATGAAGAACCTTGGGCAGGGGTGAGCGCATGCGGGTTCCCTTACCCGCCGCCAAAAGAATGATGTGATATGGCGTCACGGCTTTTTACAGGCTTTGGATATGGCCTGATAAGTTTTAACGAACCCCTTTAAATCAAAAGTATCAATACTTTTTGTGCCTTTTTGGGATACCGATTTTATCACCAGGGTGTCCCCTTGTTTCAGGGCACTGATGATTTTTTTATCTTGCTTGCGATCAGCAGAAAAAACATGGGTTTTATCGCCCACCAGGGAAAAGGATGTTTTTCCGACGGTGACCGTGGCTTCCCCATCTTTTTTAACGGGGTATCCCAAATCAAAATAAAGATCATCAAAAATGTTACTGCCTGGATAATGGGTGATAAACAAAAAAACATCCCCACGTTTTTTGTAATCCCCTTCAGATTTTTCAGGGGATCCCGTCATGTAGCAAACTTTTTGTTTGTTTTCGGTAAAGGTATATCCCGACCAGGAACCGTTTGTGGCTAAGGATTCTGGCTTGGAAGAGGCATAAGCCGGTCCCGATAAAAAAGTCACCATAACAGTTAAAATCATCAGGCGGATCATAGGTGTGTTACCTTTTCTTAATTTTTTACCGGAGTGAACTCAAAAAGAGAGTCGATGTTCTTTTCTAATCCTTCTTGGATAAAAAAACCAGATCTTGAATAATGGCATCAGCCATGGTTTCAATGGCCTTACTGCGGGCATCGGCCAGCGTTTGATCGGAACCATAGGTGGAGGTGACAATATCATACCCCTGACGTTGACGCCTGGACCGCTGGGCTAGGATCTTATTATCCCCAAGACGTTTGACGGTATAACTGGTGGTAATGGTTAACATGGAATAGGTGGAGGAGGCCTTTTCGTTAATGCCCAAAGCCGCGGTTTCCTCGGAAAGGGTGTAGGATAAAATCCATTCTCCACCTGTTTCTGCAAAGCTTCCGCGGGATTTTAAACGGGTGCGCAGGGCCTGATCCAAAAGAAAGGTGTATTTTCCCTCCGCCTTGTCCAGTGTAATGAGGGGCAGTTTCGTATTTTGCTCAGAGCCATAAACAGGGCTGAAGCCACATCCTGATGTCATGAGCAAAACACAAAATACAAAAAACCATGGGCGCAGGTTCATCATCACCCCTTAAAATACAATTCAGGATTCATCAGAATAATTTCCAAGGTTAAAACAACCGGGGGAACCGTTAAGTAACGATGGGCTTCATGGACCAAGGCATCTTTAATGTTCTGTAAAATATCGGATGGGCGACCCTGAAGCAATCGAATTTCAATATGAACAAAGGGGCCCTGGCCTTGACCCACCCAGGCCTGATCAAACGATAACGATCGTGTTTTTACGGCGCTTAAGTCCACCGTGGGTTGCTGGGACAAGGTTTTATGCAAGGCTGGCAACAAAGCCGAAACATCCACAGAGTCGCTGTGATGAACCAGGATATGAGGCATCAGGGAACCAAAGTCTTGTGGGATGAAGGACGCCAAGCCTGATAATCAGATCCTGATGACTGACGTTTTCCGCCAGAAAGAACATGCCCGGGGGGGCGCCAGGCCTCAGATGTTCCCGTCAAATTGGGACGATGGGCCTTTTGCCAGAATCTTTTTTTGGGAGGCGTGTCCGAGGGGGGCGCTTCGTCCGTATAATGTAACCAGCCATACCAAGACGCTGGAACCTTAGAGGCCTCGGCTATCCCGGCATAAATCACGCGCCGACGTTCGCCCAGGGATGTTTGTTTTCGGTAATAGGTATTGCCCAGGTCATCATCACCCACATAATCTGCGGATAACGTCAGAAAAAAGTGGGTGATCCAGGTGCGGCACATAGAGGGTTAAATCTCTTTGTCTTCAGGTTTGGGCCGGTTTTCAACAACTTCGTCAATCAGGCCAAAGGTTTTAGCGTCCTCAGCGGACATAAAATTATCCCGTTCCATAGAGGTTTCCACCAAAGAAAGGGGCTGGCCGGTGTGCTTCACATAAATGTTATTCAAACGGGCCTTCAGGGACAAAATTTCCTTGGCATGAATCTCAATGTCCGTCGCCTGACCACGGAACCCCCCAGAGGGTTGGTGAATCATGACGCGGGAATTGGGTAAGGAATAACGCTTTCCTTTGGCGCCGGCGGCCAGCAAAAGGGATCCCATACTGGCCGCTTGACCAATGCACAACGTGCAAACATCGGGGGCAATGTATTGCATGGTATCATACATGGCCAGGCCCGCCGTGACCAATCCCCCGGGGGAATTGATGTACAGATAAATGTCTTTCTTGGGGTTTTCAGATTCTAAAAACAACAACTGCGCACACACCAGGGCGGACATTTCATCGGTGACAGGCCCCACCAAAAAAATAATCCGTTCTTTTAACAGGCGGGAGAAAATATCATAAGCCCGCTCGCCCCGATTGGTTTGCTCCACAACCATGGGAACCAGGTTGGCCGCCACATCCAACGGATGAGACGAAGAAAGCATGGGGGAAAAAGAGTCTGAGCTGTAAATCATGGGTTGGGTTACTCCGCCGAATTTTTCATTTTTTGAATAAAGGATGACTATTTTTCTAAAAGAAAATCGCTAAAAAGAGCATAACGTTTTGTGCCAGAAATTTTATTTAAAAGGTCAGCAACGACCTTTGTTTCTAAAACCGCGTTTCTGAGGGCTACGAGCTGCTGCTGGTTTTTTTTCAGTGCTTCAATTGTTTTCGCAAAGCGCTGCCGGTCCCCTTCTACCTGTTCCAAAAGAAACCGCGTCATATCTTCGTTGGTCACCTGGATATTATGGACACTCGCATATTTCAAAAATAAAAAAGCCAGGGAAACTCGGCGGTTTGCCATTTTTTCTAGATCTTCAGCATCTTCCTGGGAATCAAGAGACCCTTCCTCATACTCGTTGATAATCGTCTCTTTTTCAGATTGGATCATGACGCGGGGTAAGGGAAAAACATAGCGATTTTCCAGGGTTTCCAAGAGGGATCTTTGACGGCCTTCCCTGGCAAGAGGTCGCATTTCCAGAATTAATTCGGATCTTGCGGCTTTACGCAGTCCCTCTTCAGGGCCTTCAGCCTCAAAAGCCTTTAAAATCTTTTCATTATCCAGGGGATTGGAAAGGGAAACAACATCGTCAATACGGACATGACGGTGGCTGTGATGATGGTGTTCATGATCGCTACCATCGTTATCCTTGGAAACTTTATCATAATGGAAATGATCACCGGCAGAGCGACCCAAAAATCTCTCTGAGATCGGGTCATCTTTGGATAGTGTCGTAAAAAACAAACGATCGTCGTCACCGTCACCATGTCCCGTGTCGTGATCAAACCCAAATTCTTTATAAATCACGGTATCGCCATAATCAGCGGGGCGGTTCAGGGATGTTTTTTCGGAGATATAAAATTTTATTTTTTTGACCCTTGCCGCGATGGCTTCCTGAGAGGGAAACAAAATATACTCGGGAATATCTATGGACTTTGGATCAATCAGCGGCACGTCCGGTATAACTTCCACGGTATAATGAAGGACAATGGGCTCTTTTTCCTTAAATGTTTCGATGGAAACGGTGGGGGCCCCCGCAACGTTCAGGGCGTGTTCGGTGATGATTTTTTTGCTGCCTTGCTCAAACAGAGTGTGAAAAACCTCTCCCTTCACACGATCCCCGTATTGGGCTTTGACAAGGCTGAGCGGAGCCTTTCCAGGTCGGAATCCATCCATTTTTACTTTTTGGGAAACAGAGGTCAGCTTTTGGCGCTCTTGGGCTAAAAAGGCATCATATGAGATTGTGACGGAAAATTCCCGCACCAATCCCTCTTCTTTTTTCAAAAGGATATCCATAATGTCGGCTCGTCTAAAATGTTCACTTCTCGAAGGGGTTAAGTCCTCTAGTATAGGCCCCTTTTGCTTTTCTGGCAAGACCATAAAACAACAAGTAAACATGTCCGATGAGTTGACAAGTGATATTGCCTACCTAATAGGACTGGAGCTATCCCACGGGGAGGCTTCCCTAGTAGGAGAGGAAACTCTCGAAGTAGAACTCCCCCCCCTCACTCCAGGAGGCGGATTTTCTGTTTTTCTGTACCTGCAGGTAGGGGGGGGTAGGGGTAGAAGTCAGAGGCAGCGTCAGAAAAGGCGATTGACAACTCTACCTTTTCTACCTTTCTCTTACTTTTTTTTAGGATAGGCTCTCCAGCCTATCCTTTTTTCATTTCCCGCCTAAGCCTCGGCCAAAATGTCCTGCATGGTGTACATTTCTTCCAGGCATTTGCCGGCGCCCATGACCACGCAATTCAGGGGGTCTTTGGCGATGATGACAGGCAGGCCGGTGGCCTGGTGCAGCAGTTTATCCAGGTTATTCAGGAGTGCACCCCCACCGGTGAGCAAAATCCCATGATCCACGATGTCAGCGGACAGTTCGGGTGGGGTGTGTTCCAGGGCCTCTTGAACGGCCTCAATAATGGCCGTAATGGGGTCGGATAGGGCCTCGGCGACTTGTTTTTCGTTGATTTCGATTTCTTTGGGCACACCCTCCACCATGTCGCGGCCCCGAATTTTCATCACTTTGCCAATGCCCGTGGCGGGCTTAATGGCGGTGCCAATTTCCATTTTGATACGCTCGGCGGTGGCTTCCCCAATCAGCAAGCTACAGGTGCGGCGCACATAACTGATGATGGTTTCATCCATAATGTCGCCACCCACACGGATGGAGCGGGCATAAACCAGGCCGCCCAGGGACGTCACGGCGACCTCAGTGGTGCCACCACCAATGTCCACCACCATGCTGCCTGTGGGCTCGGTGACAGAAATACCGGCCCCCAGGGCGGCCGCCATGGGCTCCTCAATCAAATAAACGGCCCGGGCGCCGGCACGTTCTGCCGATTCCTGAATGGCCCGACGTTCGATTTCTGTGGCGCTGGAGGGCACACAGATGACCACGCGGGGGCTGGCAAACATTTTGCGGTTGTGAACTTTTTGAATGAAATGCTTGATCATTTCCTCAGCAATGTGAAAATCAGAAATCACGCCGTTGCGCAAAGGACGAATAGCGGTGATGTTGGCGGGGGTTTTTCCCAGCATTTGTTTGGCATCGGCCCCCACGGACAAAACAATTTTTTTGTTTTTCACGGTGGCAATGGCCACCACCGAAGGTTCATTGAGCACAATGCCGCGTCCCTGAACGTAAACAAGGGTATTGGCCGTCCCCAAATCAATGGCCATGTCAGAGGAAATCATTCCGAAAAGTTTTGAAAACATGCCGAGCACTCCTGAAGTGTTTTTTATTTTTTTGTTATGTCGGGATCTTTTATAAATCGACATATCCACACTTTGCAGCGTATTGTTGAAAAAAAGGTTAACAAAAATCCCAATTCAGCATTTTTTTAACCATGATTTATGTTCTTTCTCCCCCCGACGCTCTGCCCCCGTTTGACAAGGTTATAAGGGTATGCAACCATCCCATCGTAACGGCTTTTCAGGTCCGTCTTAAGGGAGCCTCACCCTCAACGATGGCACAGGCCGTGCGCGCTGTCCAGACCCTTTGTCGGGGGCAAAATGTGGCCCTGATTCTGAATGATGATCCCCTTTTGGCCAAGGCGCTGCGCTGCGACGGTGTTCACGTGGGTGAAGACGACACCTCCGTCGCCCTGGCCCGTTCTCAAATGGGGCCGGGGGCCCTTATTGGGGCCTCTTGTTACGATGATCTCACCTTGGCGATGCGGGCCAAAGAGGAGGGGGCCAGCTATGTGGCCTTTGGGTCCGTGTATCCCACAACAACAAAACAGGCCAAAACGCGGGCCCCGTTGTCTGTATTTCAGGCTTGGCAGGGTCCTCAAAAAAACGCTCCCCCCTTGCCAAGTGTGGGTATTGGTGGCATATCCTTGGACACGGTGCCCCAGGTTTTGGATGCCGGCGCCACGGCTGTTGCCCTGTGCAGCGGTATTTGGTCCGACGTTGACAAAGCCCTGGGGCAAATGGATGCTTTGATGAATCGATACGGAGATCAACGATGGACGTTAACGCCAACGACTTAAAAGTCGGCAATATTGTGAATCATAAAAACAAGCTGTGGGTTGTTTTAAAAACCATGCACACCCAACCTGGCAAAGGCGGGGCCTATATTCAGGCGGAAATGAAGGCTTTGCTAGAGGGAACCAAACTCAACGAGCGCTTTCGGTCATCCGAGCGCATCGATCGCGTGCGTTTGGACGAGGAAATTTATCAATTTCTGTTTTTGCAGGATGATAGGATCACGTTGATGCACAAAGAAACCTTCGAGCAAATTGCCCTGCCCAGCGATATTTTGGGTGATACGCTGCCGTTTTTACAGGACGATATGGATGTGACGGTGTTGTTTCATGAGGGCAAACCGCTGAGCGTTACCCTGCCCGAAACCGTTATTTTGGAAATTGTTGAGGCCGAACCCACCATTAAGGGCCAAACGGCCACGTCGTCCTATAAACCCGCGTTATTATCCAACGGTGAAAAAATCCTGGTGCCCCCGTATCTTGAGGCTGGCGCCCGCGTTGTCGTGGACACCCGCGATGGCAGTTTTGTGGAAAAGGCAAAAGGATAACCCCACCATCATGACGGATATTCGGTGGAAACACCGTTTTGAGAATGTTACCGAAGTCCTAAAACCCCTTGGATCGGGCCCTGGCCCTGTCCCGCACCCGGGACCTGTCTGAGTTGGAGCAACAGGGCCTGATCCAAAGTTTTGGATTCACCACTCGGCTGCGGCGACGCTCGCCTAGCGATACTCTCCATCTGCAATAGGCATACATACATTTCTCTCTTTCCCTGTTGGGTTTGGCTATGATAGGATGCGGGCGTTTTCAAAGAATCCCAGGATGTTTCATGTATCGTAAAACCACGGAAAAGGTTACGGTTTCCGTCGATTTGACCTATTCCGATGATCATTCCAATCCGGATGAGCAAAATTTTGTGTGGCTTTATCATATCGCCATTGAAAATGGCCGATCCAACGATGTGAAGCTCTGCAATCGGTTTTGGCGTATTATTGATGAGAAAGGCCATACGGAAGAAGTCTCTGGCCCTGGTGTGGTGGGGAAGCAGCCTGTGATTGCTTCGGGGGAGACCTTTGAATACGTCAGTGGCGCCCCGCTGAAAACACCCTCCGGCATTATGGGCGGTTATTACAGCATGATGGACGTGGATGGGGAGCTTTTTACGGTGGACATCCCCTCATTTTCCCTGGATAGTCCCTATTCCCCGAAACCTTTACATTAACCAAGGACCACCATTATGGATCGTTTTTTGACCCTTGAGCCCGTTCGGGCGACGGAATATGCCGCTTTGGCCTCGGCCCGCTGGATTGGTCGTGGTGATGAAAAGGCCGCCGATGCCGCCGCCGTTGCCGCCATGCGCGCGGCCCTGAACACCATGCCCATTGATGGAACGGTGGTTATTGGCGAAGGCGAGCGGGACGAAGCCCCCATGCTGTATATCGGTGAAAAGGTTGGTTTGGGGGGCACCCCTGTGGATATTGCGCTGGATCCTTTGGAGGGGACAACCCTGACGGCCCAGGGGAATTTTAATGCCATGACCGTGATTGCCCTGGCGCCCAAAGGGGGATTTTTGGCAGCCCCCGATGTTTATATGGACAAACTGGCCGCAGGACCTGGCGTACCGCCAGAGGCCCTGTCGCTGAATAACACCATTGCCACAAACCTTAATAATGTGGCAGACGCTAAAAAAATCCCTGTGCAGGATTTGGTGGTGTGTCTGCTGAATCGTCCGCGTCATGCGGACATGATCGCCCAGGTTCGGGCCCTGGGGTGCCGCATCATTCTGATTCAGGATGGGGATGTTAGCGCGGTCATTGCCACGGCTCAGCCGGAAAGTTCCCTGGATGTCTATATGGGCAGTGGTGGGGCCCCCGAAGGCGTTTTGGCCGCCGCCGCGCTGTCGTGTTTGGGGGGCACCCTTCAGAGCCGCCTGCTGTTTCGTAACGAAGATGAAAAAGAACGCGCCACGCGCTGGGGCGTTAAAGATTTTAACCGCCTTTATGGTTTACGGGACCTGGTGCCCAGCGACGATGTCATGTTTGCCGCCACAGGGGTGACCGATGGTTCTTTATTAACGGGGGTTAAGCGTATCGAGGGGGGCGTTAGAACCCATTCCATTATTATGAGATCCAAAACGGGCACCGTTCGTCGCCTCGTAACAGATCACAACACGACACGAAAAGCCGCACTTCTCAGCCATCATGAGGCGGCGTAGGCCCCCTCTCCCGCTTGCGGGGGAGGGTTGGGGTGGGGGTGCCGCCGCAATTCAGACGTTTTTTTGTTTCAGGCCCCTCTCCCCGTCCCCAGGGGGAGAGGGGGATATTGGGTCAGATTATGAGGTTATGAACAGACCCTAAGAAACCAAAGTACACCGTCCCACCAAGGGGGCAGAGGTTTGACGTTTCACCTGTGTGCCTACGGTGGGGGCGCGACCTTGTTTCAGATCATCAATCAGCGTGATGACGGTGGTTTCGCTCAGGTCTTCATAAAAATCATCATTAACCTGCAAAATGGGCGCGTTGACGCAGGCCCCCAGACATTCCACACGGGAAAGCGTGAATGCGCCATCCTCGGTCGTTTCCCCGATGCGGGCGTTCAGGTGAGTGCAGACGGCCTTTTCAATATCCAAAGCGCCCCGCAGCCAGCACGGTGTGGTGCGGCAAAACTGCAGGTGATAACGACCCACGGGCTTCAGATTAAACATGGTGTAAAACGATGCAACTTCGTAAACTTTAATTTCTGGAATTTCCAGCGTATCGGCCAGGAAACGAAGTACAGGTGGGGATAACCACCCCCCATTTTGGCGTTGGGCCAAATCCAAAAAGGGAAGTAGAGCACTGGCTTTGCGGTTTTCAGGATAACGGGACAAAATTGTGCGGGCCGTTTCCGCATTGTCTGGGGTAAAATAAAAAGACTCTGTCATTGCGACCTGGCCATAGATGGGATTTTATCACCTATATCAAGACCAACGTCAGCCTGCAATGGCTTTGGATTCAACGACCCTCGTTAGGCCAGGACCTGAACCTGCCGACGTAGCAGGTGAAGTTCTTGATAGCCCGAGGCTTGGGCTTCAAAAACATCCTCAACCACGGAATACACAAGGCCGCTGTAGTAGCCCACAGCTTTTTCCAGCGCTAGCCCATCGTCTTGTCCCAGGCTAAGGAGGGACTTCATGGTATCCGAGGCACGAATCAATTCAACGTCATAATCAAAATCAGGGCGAATGGTTTTTTTTAACCCCTCCACCATGCCCAGGTTAAAACTGGCCTCTTCGGCCTCACTGGCAGGCGTGCGTTGTAAGAATTTAATTTTGCTGGCGGTGTTCATGGTGGATCTCCTAAAAAAAATCTCAAAACAACAGTCTGGTGATTTGTTTGTGCCGTAAAAAAGTTAACGAATCCTTGTCATTATGATGAAAAAAGATTAACGTTCTCTTAAACAAATAATTCTATTAAAAGTCATCCATGACCCTGCCGTTTATCCTTGCTTCTCAAAGTGCTTCCCGCGCCGCCCTGCTACGCCGTGCTGGGGTGCCCTTTACTCAGGTGCCCTCTGCTGTGGATGAGGACGCCCACAAAGCCACTTTCTTAGAAAATCATACCGGCCCGTTATCGGAATTGGCGTTATTTCTGGCCCATCAAAAGGGACAGGACGTTTCCCATCGGCATCCGGAATCCCTGGTTCTGGCCGCCGATCAAATTTTGGTGTTCCAGGAAAAAATCTATAGCAAGGCTAAGGATTTAGAAGAGGCTCGCCATATTTTAAAAACCCTTAAAAATCATGATCACACCCTGCCCACGGCCATGGTCCTGTATCATAACGGGCAGGCGGTGTGGGAACATTTGGAAATTCCCACCCTAAAAATGCGTGATTTTTCTGATGATTTTTTAGATCAGTATTTAAGGGATCATGGGCAAACCGCCCTCTCTGCCGTTGGATGTTACCAGATTGAGGGCGCGGGCGTCCAGCTGATGGACACCGTAATCGGGGATAGTAGCACGATTCAGGGTCTGTCGTTGTTGCCGCTGTTGAGCGCATTAAGATCACGTGGCCTCGTGAAGGCATGAGCAACACACAAACAAAACTCGTGGCGGTGTTGGGGCATCCCGTCGCCCATTCTAAGTCCCCGGCCATGCATAGCGTTTGGCTGAAGCGTTACGGTATTAATGCGGAGTACCTGGCGTTTGATGTGGTACCGGAAAACCTGGAAAGGGCGGTGCGGGGCCTTCAGGCCCTGGGGGCCGTGGGGTGTAATATCACCGTACCGCATAAGGAAAGTGTTTTGGCCCTGTGTGATGAGGTTTATGCAGAGGATCAAAAAATCGGGGCTGTTAATACGTTGGTTTTTCACGAAGGCAAAATCAAGGGTTTCAATACAGATACTTATGGATTTTGGCAGGGACTTCAAACGCAAGCCATAACCCTAAGCCTGCACCGTCCCATCGTCATTTTTGGGGCGGGCGGTGCCGCGCGGGGGGTGGTGGATGTTTTGTCACGCAAGGTGGGCTGTCCCTTGGTCGTCCTTAACCGAACCATTGAACGGGCCGAGGCGTTTCGTTCCCTGACAAAAAATCTGTCCTTGGGGTCTCTGGATTTCCCCTTACCCGAAGACACCCAAATGGTGGTGAATACTTTATCGGATCGGACGGTCGTTCCGGATTTATCAAGATTGCCAGACGATTGTTTTTTATATGATTTGTCCTATAACCCGCCCGTAACGCCGTTTTTAGAGGCAGGGCAGCAGCGGGGCCTCTCTGGAATCAACGGCGCGTCCATGTTGGCCTATCAGGGGGCGTTTGCGTTTGCCCTGTGGTTTAGGAAAGAGCCTAATGTTGACGAAGAGATTATGAAGGTGATTTTAGGGCAATCCTAATCCCGATGATCGGCAATGGATCGGCGGACAACCATGCGCATTAAGGATTCAATGAGTTCGTGCGACATATCCATCATGGGGGGCTCAAAGTGATTTTTTTCCATCATCTGAGCCGTGTATAAAATCAAACCCAGAGCCTGGGCTGCCAAAATACCCGCCGCGTGATGGGTCAGTTCCCGCTCTCGACCCTTAAGCAGGGATTCCATGGATACCCGTATTTCCTGAAAAGGCTTGGTATCATCCAGATTAATCCTGCTTTTCATCCCTGGATCAGGAAAAAAAACCAACCGAAACGTTAAGGGTTGTTGATCATACAATCGACAAAGATACACAACAAGTGAAGACAAAAAGGCCGTTTCATCCGCGGCTTGATGCTTAACCTCTCTGATTTCTGATACCACACGATCCGTTTCTTGAAAAAATAATTCGCGGATCAGGGATTCTTTGCTAGGGTAGTGGCGATACAGGGCGCCCTCAGCCAGACCGGCTTTATCCGCCACCATCCGCACGGTCATGGCCATATAGCCATGATCACACAGCAAATCCAGGGCGCAGGATCGCAGATGGTCCCGCGTCACATCGCCCTTGGTTTTTTTGGTTGCCGTCATGGCCGTCATCATCTTAAATCAATCGTGATCCATTATTCACAATGTGAATGAGTGTTCAAGAAAATACGCCTGACCTTATGCAGCGGTGGCAAAAACCGTTGACACAAAAACCCCCCGCACAAAACCCCTTGCCCCTTGCATCCAGGGATCAGAGGAATCATAGTCTGTTTCCTGTCACCCTGAACCGTTTCCATAATAAAGACCATGTCCTTGCTTTCACCCCGAATGATCCACAAACCCCTGATGGGGACTGTTTCGATTCCCGGGGATAAATCCCTGTCCCACCGCGCCCTGATGTTTGGGGCTTTGGCGCGGGGTGAAACGACAATCACGGGGTTGCTGCCCAGCGAAGATGTGATGTCAACACGCCTGGCTTTGGCCAGTTTGGGGGTGGATTTCCAGGATCACGCCAATGGGGATGTTATCGTGAACAGCCCTGGCTATCAGAATTTTTCCGAACCGGAAGACATCTGGGACATGGGCAATTCGGGCACCAGCGCCAGGTTGTTGATGGGGATGGTGTGCAATTTGCCGTTTCGTGTCTTTATGACGGGGGATGCATCGTTGCGGCGCAGGCCCATGGGGCGGGTGATTCAGCCGCTTTCCCAGTTCGGGGCCCGCATCACCGCCAGACAGGATAAAGTTTTGCCGTTGTTGATCGAAGGCGCGGCCGATCCTTCGCCGATTACGTACACCTTGCCGGTGGCTTCGGCCCAGATTAAATCGGCGATTTTGCTGGCGGGCCTGATGTGCCCTGGCGAAACCACGGTGATTGAGCCCGAAGCCTCCCGCGATCACACAGAGCGGTTGTTTGCCTATTACGACATTCCCCACCGCATTACCCACAATGCCCAAGGCCATCGTCACATCACGGTGCAGGGATTTCCCGATATTGTTGCGCGTCCCTTAACGGTGGTGGCGGATCCTTCTTCGGCGGCGTTTATCATCGTGGCCGCCCTGTTAACGCCAGGCAGTCACGTGATTCTGCCCAAAATTGGCCTGAATCCCCTCAGAACCGGTTTGATTGACACGTTAATGGACATGGGCGGCGATATTCGCATTCAAAATCAAACCAGCCTTGCCGGGGAAGATGTGGGCGACATTGTTGTGCGCGGCAGTGCCCTGCGCGGCGTTACCGTTCCGGCAGGGCGCGCCCCCCGGATGATTGATGAGTATCCGATTTTGTCTGTGGCGGCGTCCTTCGCCGTGGGGCAAACCGAAATGCACGGCCTGTCCGAGCTAAAAGTCAAAGAAAGCAACCGTCTGCAGGCCATTCTCGATGGTCTGGCAGCTGTGGGCGTTCGGGCCCATAACGAGGGAGACTCTCTAACGGTTTATGGGCAGGATCATGTGGCGGGCGGCTGTACCCTTTCGGCCCACCTGGATCATCGGATGGCCATGAGTTTCTTTGTCATGGGCCTGCACACTCAAAAGCCCCTTTTCATTGAGGGCTGGGCGTCCATTAACACCAGTTTTCCAACCTTTTTGGACTGTATGACAACGTTGGGGGTTGAGTGTACGGTGTCTTAATAACAACAAATGATCAGGACTTACGCAGAACGTCAATTGCGAGCCTCCGCAGGAGGCGTGGCAATCCAGTCTTTCCGGTGGCGGCCTTCCTGGATTGCTTCGCTGCGCTCGCAATGAAGGTTCTGCGTAAGTTCTGATACTTTTTTCAACTTTTTATCATCGGTGGCCAGAAAAAGATGATCCCGCAAAAGATGATCCCGCACTGTCAAAGCAAATTAGAAATGTCCTCTTTTAGCAAATTAGAAATGTCCTCTTTTTGTTTTTTTAGATGCAGGAGGCGGGGCAGGTTTTTATCCACAAATCCATAGCCCTTTTTTTGAGG
>JBILRW010000042.1:0-10353 GCA_044372405.1 Alphaproteobacteria bacterium | reverse complement strand
TCCCGCACCCGATCCGACGTGGGGCGAATGGTGGACCCGGGGGGCGATTCCAACCGTAATCCGCGATGTTGGCCGGCGATGATGCGCATGGTTATCTTCTTTAATTTACAAAGATGTTACTCAACAAGTGGATCAAAACAGACAGACTGGCCAAAACAGTACGCCGAATACCAGGGTTTTGATGGATCAATTTTTTTAAGGCGCCTTTGAAAATCTTCTTTGTCAATCTCCCCCACAGGCAAAGCCCGAAACCAATCCGGATACCACAGCCGCAAAGCCCTTTCCCAGCCCAAAACCTCTGCCAGATGGGTACGGGGCCCCTCCAGCCGCATTCCCTTCTCCAAAGCCTCCCGAAAAGGATGAAACGTCTTTTCAACAAGATCTAAAAAAGAGAAACCAGGGTTTGAAGACATGGCAGAACACTCAAAAAAACAATACGATTGACGGACAGACAAAATAAAGGTCTCTTGGGGGGGATGTCAATATAATTGATAATGATTCTCAATATCAATCCTCCTTATGGATTATCAAAAAGGGATTTGCGCCTTATATTTGGCAAGGCCTTAGAGGTATCATGCCGCTTGTGTCTCTTGTTGCCAGACGGGGAAAGGATCCGGAAGAGTGGCCCAGCGTTTGGCATCGAAAGTCTTGGTTGCCCCCTCATGGATCAAACAAGCATCCAGTTCCCGTCTCAACCAGGATTCATCATAATCCGTGCCAATAAACACCAATTCTTGACGACGATCTGCATAGACAGGATCCCAGTTTTTTTTCAGATGCGCTTTCCATTCTGGCTCTTGGGGCCAGCGTTCTTTGGGAATATTCGTCCACCATATCCCCATGGCTTGTGTTTGGATCACAGCACCGGCTTGATGCAGGTCGCCTACCCATTCTGGCCTTGTGGCCAGCCAAAAAAATCCTTTGGCCCGCAGCACACCAGGCCAAGGCTTTTGAATAAAATCGTGCAAACGTTTGGGGTGAAAAGGATGACGCGCACGGTAAACAAAACTTTTGATCCCATACTCTTGAGTTTCTGGCTTATGATCTTTAAATCCGTACAGTTCTTGCGCCCACAAAGGATGGTTTTCTGCCTCTCCCTCCTTAAAAAGACCCGTACCAAGAACCGTGGATAAGGAGACCTGAGCATGGGCTGCCTCAACCACTTGCGCCACAGGATTCAGGGCCTTGATGACTTTTAGAACGGTTTCTTTTTCGTGGGTATCTATGCAGTCAATTTTATTAAGAACAATCACGTTGGCAAACTCAATTTGCTCCACCAGCAGGTTAACCAACGGGCGGTTGTCATCCTCCCCCAAAGATTCCCCGCGATCCCTTAAAAAATCTTGGCTGGAATAATCTTTTAAAAGATGAGAAGCATCAACCACTGTGACCATCGTATCCAGAGTGGCCACATCTGAAAGGCTTTCTCCGTGCTCGTCCCGAAAACTGAAAGTAGCGGCCACCGGGAGAGGTTCAGAAATGCCCGTTGATTCAATGACCAGATAGTCAAATCGTCCTGTTTCAGCCAAAGCCCGCACTTCTTTCAAAAGATCATCGCGTAAAGTGCAACAAATACAGCCATTGGACATTTCCACCAGGGTTTCCTGTGTGCGCGATACACCCACAGGATCTCCGGCAACAAGGGCGACATCAATGTTAACTTCACTCATATCGTTGACAATCACCGCAACCTTACGGCCTTCCCGATTGTTTAGGATATGCTTGAGAAGCGTTGTTTTCCCAGCCCCAAGAAAGCCAGAAAGAACCGTAACAGGTAGGGTGGTCATTTTTTTTCTCCATCGTGACAATAAAGTATTGTTCTTTGCGTTAAAGCATCCATCGAAAGACTTTGATGTTTCGTAATGTTCGTACTTCTCAATTCACCATACTTAAACCTTGCCCTCATTATTGAGTTACATTATAACATAACGCTGAGGGCAATAATAGCACTTTTATTGAGCCACACCTGAATCACATCAGGCTGAAACGATCGTAAAAACAGTTGAAAGCGCAGGCCTCAAGCCCCACCGCCCCCGTGCCGCAGCAAAGATCCAAAAAACGGGCCTGGGACCATTCGGGGTACTCGCCCACAAAGCGGTGTTCCAGGATATTAAGGCTCTTTTATGGCTTAAACCAAACGTTGATAAAAATCCATCAAATCATTCCTGGCTTTTTCGATACCATAATGTTGACGAACATAGTCATATCCCGATTTTGCAAGATATTGTCGATCCTGTTGATGTGTTAATAGGGCTTCCAAGGATCGTACCCAAGCGGCCTGATCATCAAGGGGCAACATGATGGCCGCTCCATCATTATGGGCTAAAATACTTCTGGGGCCGGATACATCTGACACAACAACCGCTGATTTTTGGGCCATGGCCTCGAGCAACACCAACCCAAAGGGCTCATAACGGGAGGGCATGGCCACGATATCTGCTGTTGCCAACAAACGCTGAAAATCATCTCGCCACCCTAAAAAGGTAACCTTATCTTCCAGTCTCAGGGAGGACGTCATCTTTTTTAACGTCTCTTCCTCTGTCCCCGTTCCGGCGATGAGTAGGTGAAAGGGAGATTGCAGCTTGGCACACACCTGCAGCAAAAGATCAAATCCCTTATCCAGAACCAGTCGTCCCCCTGCAAGGATCAAAGGGGCCTCACCCCCAAGAAAATCATGTCGAAAATAGGGCGATGCCCCTGTTGTATCCGCATAATGTTTCATGACATGAACAGGGTGATGGACGAAGCCCTTCTGCCGAAGATCCATTTCCATATCCTCAGAGGGCACGATGAAGGCATCCGTGGTGGCCTGCAACCGGCACGCACGACGACGATCCGGGTGACTACCCAAATACGTCACAACAGGACAACGGGGTTTCGGCCATAAAAAACGGGCAATTTTATTGGACCAAACCTGAATCAAATCCGGCTGAAACGCCCGCAAAAACAGTTGAAACCGTACATAGGAACCACAATCCAACAGCGGCGTGTAAAACGTCCCCACCAGCGTTTGATCCATTTGATCTTTTGTTGCATTCGCGGCAGTAAGATTTCCACATACCATAGCATGCGAAAAACCACTGTGACGAATGAGCGAAACAACCTGAAACAAAGCCGTATGCATACCACTCTGCACATGGTCACCACTGCTCAGATGCAAAATTTTCATGACTTAGACAAACACCACCCGCACCACCTCATACCCCTTCACGCCGCCAGGGGCGGGGACCTCAACATAATCACCAGATTTTTTTCCGATCAGGGCCCGGGCCAGGGGGGCGGTGCTGGACAGGCGGCCTTGGGATAAATCCGATTCTTCCATGCCCACGATTTGATAGGTGGCTTCGTTGCCGTCATCATCCGCCACCGTCACCGTGGCCCCAAAGGTCACGGTATCGCCGGAAAGCTTTTTGGGGTCCACGATTTCCGCGCGGCTGATTTTGCCCTCCAGATCCTTGATCCGGGCCTCAATAAAGCCCTGGCGTTCGCGGGCGGCGTGGTATTCGGCGTTTTCTTTTAAATCACCGTGTTCTTTGGCCTCGGCAATGGCGGTGATGACAGCGGGGCGTTCTTCGGTTTTCAGCGTCCGAAGCTCCACCTGCAGCTTTTCATAACCCGCCAGGGTCATGGGGTATTTTTCCATGATCATGATCCTTATTCTTAAAAATGAATGACACGACTGTTTAAAAATGAATGACGCGGCCTAGGGCATCCAAGGTAGCTTCGTGCATCATTTCCGATAACGTGGGGTGAGGGAATACGGTATGCGCCAGATCCAATTCTGTCAACTCCCCGTTCATGGCAATGACAAAACCCTGGATCAGCTCAGTGACCTCCGCCCCAATCAAATGCGCCCCCAGCAGTTCACCCGTTTTGGCGTCGTAGATGGTTTTGACCAAACCCTCGGGATCGCCCAGCGCAATGGCTTTACCGTTGCCCATAAACGGGAAGCGCCCGATTTTCAGGGTATGACCGGCCTCTTTGGCTTTGGCCTCGGAGAGTCCCACACTGGCCACTTGGGGCATGGTATAGGTACACCCGGGAATTTTGGCGCGGTCCATGGGGTGAACACCCGGCTGTCCTGCCAGTTTTTCCACACAAATAATGGCCTCATGAGATGCCTTATGCGCCAACCAAGGCCCCGCCGTCACATCACCCAGGGCATACACCCCGGCCTCGTCGGTTTTCAAATACCCATCGGTGACAATGTGCCCCCGATCCAGGCGGATTTTAGTTTTTTCCAGGCCAATCGTTTCCGTATTGGGCACAATCCCCACGGCCATAATCACGCGATCCACGGTCAGGGATTCCGTTTTTCCAGATTTTTCAAAAGTGAGGGTCACATCATCTTTGCCCTTCGTGAGTTTTGCCAGCTTGGCCCCCACGTGAATGCTCATGCCCTGTTTTTCAAAGGACTTTTTGGCCAAACCTGAAATCTCTGCATCCTCGGCGGGCAAGATCCGATCCATGGCCTCAATCACCGTCACCTTGGATCCCAGCGTATTATAAAAGCTCGCAAACTCCATCCCAATCGCCCCCGATCCCACAATGGCCAGGGTTTTGGGCAAGGTTTCCTGCACCATGGCCTCGCGATAGGTCAAAACTAGTTTTCCATCGGGCTCAAAGCCTGGCAAAACCCGCGCCCGTGCCCCCGTGGCCAGAATGATGTGCTTACCCGTCAGCGTTTGTTCTTTCTCGCCCTTCACCGCAACCTTTCCCCCGCCCAATAAAGACCCATGGCCGGTGATGACCTCCACCTTATTTTTTTTCAGCAAATGGGCAATACCGCCGGACAGCTGCTTCGCCACCCCGCGGGACCGCGCCACAATGGCGGGCATATCCACCGTCACGCCCGAAACCGTCAGTCCATAATTCTTGGCGTGTTTGATATGATGATAAATTTCGGCGGAACGCAGCAGGGCCTTGGTCGGAATACACCCCCAGTTCAGACAAATGCCCCCCAGGTGCGTCGACTCCACCACCGCCGTTTTCAGTCCCAACTGACTGGCCCGAATCGCCGCCACATAGCCGCCGGGACCACCCCCAATGACAATCACATCATAACTGCTCATAATACCGCGCCTTTTTTGTTTGTGTCTTCATGATGACAGCAACTTTACACAGTTTTTCAGGGGAGGAAAGGGGCTTTTCTAGAGCCCTTTATCTCAAGGTTTCTCTTGCTCTCTCCCCAATCGCCCGAGAGTGGCAGGATTTTATGGGGGTGGTGGGGACCGGAACCTAGGGGCGTGCCACCATCACCACCATCGATGCCGAAAAATGCGGGGATGCGTGGTGGTGGATTGGTGTGGTTATTCCATCCCAGTATTACCCCTATATTCTTCAAAACCAGATTCTTGGCTTTTAGAAGAATCTTCCAGGATTCCGAGCAGCCTTTCCGATACGTTAAGAAGACTATCCCTTTGCGAATCAGTTAAGGGTCCTTTATGCATTTTGAGTTGTTCCTCTATTTGGTTGAGGGTGAGTTGGATCGTACCTATTGATTCGGAAACAACATAGTTAAAACTGGTCCTTTTTTCGGATGGAATACCAAGAATATCAAACAATACGGTCTGATCAAAAACACGTTTTTGACCCAAGTATGGCTCAAGAAGGCCCTTAAAATCCCTCCAAAAAGACTCAAATAATGGAAGCATTCTACTCTCGGCAATTAGCTGATTTGACATTTGTGTTTTTATTGCTTTTAAATCCAACGGAAGACCATAAAGAGATCTCATAATTCCCATATAACCATTAGTGTACTCCCGGGTGCAGGTATCAGAGACTGTTTGACACAACTTTTTATGAAGGAGGCGATTGAATGGATTAGATTTATCAAAAAACTCAAGAAATTCAAGGGGGGGGGTCGTATTACCGGTGGTCATAAAAAGGGTTCCTCATGCAAATGAAACAAGATCATGGGGTTATTTTATCCCTTATCCCCCAAAAATTCTGTGACAAATGTCACATTGTTGAGCAGAAGGGTTGTTATTTTTATCGCCAAAACCCCTGGCGCAGCATCCCCCCCCCCATCCCTCAAACACGTCGCCGTTGCCAGCGGCGCATGGGCGATATTCACGCCGATGCCCACCAGCATGGCATTGCCGTGACGTTCCGTGATCATGCCGGCGATTTTCTTTTCCCCGATATAAATATCATTGGGCAGTTTTAGCCGGGCATCAGGGATATAGCCCTGAATGACGTGATGAAGGGCCTTGGCCAGAGAAAGCGCAAAGGCGGGAATAGCTGTGTCCTCCCCCTGCCAGGGCAGGGCCACGGTTAAATGAAGGTTTCCGGAAACGCTGTGCCACACCCGATCCCGCTGGCCCCGGCCCGCCGTTTGTTCATCCGCCGTGACGGCAAAGGGCGGGGGCGTGGTGAGGAGCATTTCCCGCGCCACGTTCTGGGTTGAGGTACAGGAAAACCTATGAACTGTGGGGATAAGCATGCGTTTGTCCCCAAAACACCGTGACACAGACCCCCAAAAGGATCACCACCCACACCGCATACAGCAACAATAAAAAGACCGGAATGCTGGCCAGCGTCCCGTAAATGGCGTTATAGGAGGAAAGATGATCAACATAATAGGCAAAAGCAGCCTTCAGCCCCTTTAACAACACCGACGCCACAATCGCCCCCATCAGGGCCGCCAGCGCCGGCACAGAACGGTTGGGCATGATGCGGAAAAACACCCAAAACCCCGCGATATGGAGTAAAAACAGCTCAAAGGTATGAATCAGGGGTAGGGCCATGCCCACGCGGGCCCAGCCCTCGTACACCGTGGCGGACAATAATAAAGACGCGCCCAAAACCAAGGGCCCCAACGTCAACAGCGCCCAAAAAAGAAGGGCCCGACTGGTAAAATTACGGCGGACCTCCGTTCCCCACAGCGTTTCAAAGGCCGATTCAATGTGAAAAAACAGAACCAGGGCTGTGATGATCAGCCCCACAATCCCCTCCCAAGACAGATTTTGGGCGTTATCCAGGAAGGTGTTCATGGACGCCTCCACCACATCTCTGTGCTGCGGGGATAAAAAATCCAAAATCGCGCTCTGGGCATACTGGCGAACGTCGCTGAAGGCGGAAAAGCTGGCAAACATGCTAAGCCCCACAAACAAAACCGGCACAAAACAGAGGAGCGTGATATAGCTCAGCGATTCTGCCATGCGAAACCCCTTGTGATGGTCAAAAAGTTTCCAGGGGCCAAGAATGGCGTTTTTTATACGTTGCATGGGGGGGCGGGTATTTTGTAGACTAGGGCCCAACCCTAGCAGAGGAGTCCCCCATGAACCAAAACTTTTTTGACGATATGGCCAAAATGGCCGGCGGCGCGTTTCAAAGCGCCGATGGTTTTCGCAAACAGATGGAGGCCACCATTAAGGAAAAAATGGGCGACTGCGCCAAATCCTGGAACCTGGTGACGGATGAGCAACTGGACGAACTCCGCGCCCTGATCGTGGCGCTGGAATCCCGCGTGGCCGCCCTGGAAGCTGCCACCCCACCCGCCAAAACCAAAAAGACGGATGTGGCATGATTGATCCTGAGATCTTAAGAAAAAACCCGGAAATTCTCCGCGCGGCTTTGTCAAAACGCGGTGCCCCCGATATTACGGATGATTTAATTGCTAAGGACCAGCACGTGCGGGTTTTGAAAACCCAGTGGCAGACGGCGCAAGAAGAGCGCGGCCAGCTATCCAAAACCATCGGTGCGTTTTTGCAAACCGGCGACACAGCATCGGCGGAGGCCGCCAAAGTCCGCGTGGCCACCCTGAAAGAAACCCTGGAGGATTTAAAAACCCAGCAGGATCAGGCCGAAGAAGATTTTCTCGCCGCCTGGCAGGCCGTGCCCAACATTCCCCTATCTAATGTGCCGGAGGGCAAAGACGAAACCGACAACGTGGTGTTGTCAAGCTGGGGCGAGCCACGGGGTCTCTTGGTACCATCTCATGAGGCTATCGCCGCGTTTCTCAAGTGTTATAGAGCCGAAAAAGCGGTACAAATGTCTGGCACGCGGTTTATGATGTTGACAGGACAGTTGGCCAGATTGGAACGGGCCCTGGGGCAATTCATGCTGGATGTGCACACGCGGGAGCATGGGTACACGGAGGTCTCCCCCCCCTATCTGGTCCAGGCCCCCGCCCTGTTTGGCACGGGCCAGTTGCCGAAATTTGAAGAGGACCAGTTTAAAACCACCACGGGTCATTATCTGATTCCCACGGCGGAGGTGCCGTTGACCAACATGGTGGCGGATTGTATTTATCAAGAATACCAGTTGCCCCTGCGTTTCACTGCCCACACGCCGTGTTTTCGATCCGAAGCGGGGTCGGCAGGGAGAGATACGGCGGGGTTGATTCGTCTGCATCAGTTTCACAAGGTGGAGTTGGTCAGCATCACTACGCCTGAACAAGCCGCCGAAGAACACGAACGCATGACCCGTTGCGCCGAAACGATTTTAGAGCGTTTGGGTCTGCCCTATCAGCGGGTTTTGCTGTGTACGGGGGATATAGGGTTTGCGGCGGAGAAAACCTATGACCTGGAGGTCTGGATGCCTTCCCAAAACACGTGTCGTGAAATTTCCAGCTGCAGCCGCTTTGGGACGTTTCAGGCCCGCCGGATGAAAGCCCGTTATAAACGGAAAGACAACGGAGCCACGGCGTTTGTTCATACTCTGAACGGTTCGGCTTTGGCCGTGGGGCGGACGTTGGCTGCGATGTTGGAAAATTATTATGATGGGGAGGGGGTGGTGCCTCTGCCTGAAGTTTTGCATCCTTATATGGGGAGAGCCACTCTTTCCACTGATGTAAATGATTTGATCTTAGATTTATTATCTTAAGAAAGCCCCACGATGCGCCTGTCTGCTGCCTTTATTCCTACGCTGAAAGAAAATCCCGCCGATGCCAGTATTGTGTCGCACCAGTTGATGCTGCGGGCGGGGCTGATTCGGCCCTTGGCGGCGGGGATGTATACCTGGTTGCCGCTGGGGCTGCGGGTATTAAACAAAATTGCGGATCATATCCGGGTGGTGATGGATGATATTGGGGGGCAAGAGATTTTGATTCCCACACTGCAACCCGATGATTTATGGGCGGAAAGTGGCCGACTGGACAGCTACGGCGATGAAATGCTGCGCCTAAAAGACCGCCACGGGCGCGGCATGATTTACGGCCCCACGGCGGAAGAGGCCATGACGGACCTGTTTCGTAAAAACGTGCGCTCGCACAAGGCCCTGCCCCAACTGTGGTATCAAATTCACTGGAAATTTCGCGATGAAATCCGCCCCCGTTTTGGTGTGATGCGGGGGCGGGAATTTTTGATGAAGGACGGCTATTCCTTTGATGTGTCCGAAGACGCTGCGGCGGAAACCTATGACCGGATTTTCGGGGCGTACATGCGGCTGTTTCACCGTTTGGGCCTGCACGCTATGCCCGTGCGCGCTGATACGGGGCCCATCGGGGGGAAACTGAGCCACGAATTTCATATCCTGGCCAGCAATGGCGAAAGCGGCGTGTTTTATGATCCGGCCTGGGAAAATGTGGACACATCGGCCCTGACCCTGAAAGATTGCGCCCATCTGTATGCCGCCACCGATGATGTGCATGATCCCAAAACCTGGACGGGAAAGCCCCTGATGGAAACCAAGGGCATTGAAGTGGGCCACATTTTCACCTTTGGCACCCGTTACAGTGACCCCATGCAGGCGAAAGTCACCTTGGATGATGGGACCCAAAGCCCCGTGATTATGGGATCTTACGGCCTGGGCGTGGGCCGCCTGGTGGGGGCGATGATTGAGGCCAGCCACGATGATAAAGGCATCATCTGGCCCGAAGCCGTGGCCCCGTATCGCTATGCTTTAATTAATCTGGGCGTGAGCGATGCCCAATGTATCGAAACCTGTGATGGTTTGTATCATCAACTCGGTGGCCGTGACGCGGTTTTGTATGATGATCGTGACGTCGGCATGGGCGTGAAGCTGAATGATGCCGACTTAATCGGCCTGCCCACCCAAATTGTTGTGGGGCCCCGGGATTTAAAAGAGGGTCTGGTTCAGGTTAAAAACCGGAAAACAGGGGAAAAACGGATGGTGGCCGTGGGGGCTAGCGGCTAAAACTACCCCAGGTTTCATAATAACAGGGGGGGGGCAATGCTTAACCTGGCTCCACCTCTCCGAACTTGAGGACCACAAAATCCTCCCCGCCGACGACGCCATCTTGCAGATGCTGCGGAAATAATTTTTTTTTCAAAATGTGATACCAATTCACTTTCAAAAATATACGAATCTCGTCGTCATCCCGGACCAGATACTGTCTTTCGGGTCAAGGGGAAAATGATGTGTGGGTTTGGTATTGGGGGGCTCATT
>JBILRW010000064.1:0-3170 GCA_044372405.1 Alphaproteobacteria bacterium | reverse complement strand
GCAATGAGCCCCCCAATACCAAACCCACACATCATTTTCCCCTTGACCCGAAAGACAGTATCTGGTCCGGAATGACAAAAAATATTGGGTTAAGACAGAAATGAACAGCCCTGTTGAGTACTGATACCCAATCAATAAATCTCAATCTCATCCGGATCCACAGTATCGGGATCCCGGGTTTCCGGGGTGACCTCATCACAGTACACCTGCAAGGTATTCCCCCGGCCCCTACCATCCCCGTCGCCACTGTTGGCCCAACTCAGCGAAATATTATAACGGGAAAGATCCCACAGGGGTTGATCTGGGGCAATGGCTTCCGGAAAAAAAATATGCACGCCGATATCGGCGGGGTCCTGGCACAGGTGAATGATGTTGCGGTATTCTTCGCGCACGGTATCCTGATCAACAGCGTGGGCTGAGGAGTAAAAAAACAGAAAAAGCAGCAGGCTAAGCCCCTTCGTTTTCCACACGCTGTAACCTGGATTCCACTGATTGAACATGGTCCGCCACCGTTTTTTCCAAGACACTTATACGCTTGGCCAGGGCCAAAATCAAGCTAGCCATTTCCTTCTCCGTCTTTTGGGACGATTCGGGCGCAGGCTGATTCAAAATCAAATCGGATAACCAGGCCCCCATGGTTTTATTGCTTTGGTGGGCCAGGCGTTTGGCGGCCAACTTGGCATCTTCGGAAACACCCTTGACGCTCCAGGGTGTTGTGAGGGCAGCAACCATGATGTTTACCGATGCAGAATCCTTGTGAAGTCATACTTTAAACCAGAGTATGACCGTTAAGCAACCAAAAACGACGATGTTTGTAATATTTTTTTGGCCAACGTCGACAGCGGCGGCAGGCGACTTTGGGGGTGCCAGTCGCCCTCGATGAAGGGGCTTTCCTGCTGATGCGCTGAAAAGACTTGCATATCCAGGGAAAAATGCGTAAACAAATGGCGAACGCTGCCGCAGGGTTGCCAAGTCATGGGGTCATACACAAACGCGTTTTCCGATTCCCAGCCAAAGGTCGGGGGTTCATTCAGGCGGGCCAACAACCCAGTATCGGGGCGGCGGCGCAGCCAGACACGATCATTATGATGCAAAACAAACGCCTGCCCCGTGCGGTGGGGGCGGTCTTTTTTGGCGGTCAGGGCTGGTATGGCCGCTACAGTGCCCGCCGCCCAGGCCACGCAATGATCCCGCAGGGGACAAACCAAACATGCCGGATTTTTCGGGCGGCAGACTGTACGGCCCAAATCCATCACGGCCTGCCAGAAATCCCCCGGACGATTTTGGGGAACATGGGCGTTGGCAAAGGCCCGCAGCGCCGGACTCGCCGCCGATACAACATCCCCAAAGCCCATCACCCGCGATAATACCCGCACACCGTTGCCGTCCAGCGCCAGGGCGGGCTCCTCAAAAACAATAGACGCCACGGCGCCGGCGGTATAGTCCCCAATGCCGGGGAGTTTTTTCAGATCCTCCGCCCGTTTTGGCCAGATTCCCTGATGGTCGGACACCAAAACCCTCGCCATTTTATGAAGATTCTGCGCCCGCCGGTAATAGCCCAGCCCCTGCCAAGCGCCCAAAACATCATCCAGGGGGGCGGCGGCCAGGGTTTCCGGCGTTGGAAAACGGGCCATAAAACGCGCATAATAAGGAATGACCGTCGCCACCGTGGTTTGCTGCAGCATGACCTCACTCACCACCACGGCGTAAGGGTCCGGATGCCCCCGCCAGGGCAGGGCAATGGCCCGCTCGTCATACCAGGACAACAGGGCGTGCGCAAAAGAGATTGCATGAACCATGGTTTTAAGGTAGGGAGAAAGGGCGTGTTTTGTCCATAGTGTTAGCCAAGGATGTTGTCATGAGTAAAGATTCCCCGATTCTTGATAAAGAAAAAGCCCTGGGTCAAGCCCTGGCCCAAATCGAAAAGTTTTATGGTAAGGGCTCTGTCATGCGCCTGGGCCAGCAACGCGCGCTGGATATTGAGGCCGTGCCCACGGGGTCCCTGTCCCTGGATTTGGCGCTGGGTATCGGTGGTTTGCCCAAGGGTCGGATCATTGAAATTTATGGCCCTGAGAGTTCGGGAAAAACAACATTAACCCTGCACATTGTGGCGGAGGCCCAGAAAAAGGGCGGCACGTGCGCCTTTATTGACGCCGAACATGCCCTGGACCCCGTTTATGCGGCGCGTTTGGGGGTGAATGTGAATGAACTGCTGGTGTCCCAGCCCGACACGGGGGAGCAAGCCCTGGAAATTGCCGACACCCTGGTGCGCTCCGGCGCCGTGGATGTTGTGGTGGTGGACAGTGTCGCCGCCCTGGTGCCCAAAGCCGAGATCGAGGGCGATATGGGCGATTCCCATATGGGTCTGCAGGCCCGATTGATGAGCCAAGCCCTGCGGAAACTCACCGGATCCATTTCCCGCACCAAATGTATGGTGATCTTTATTAACCAGATTCGCCAAAAAATCGGCGTGATGTTTGGCAACCCCGAAACCACCACGGGGGGAAATGCCCTGAAATTTTACGCCTCCGTCCGTTTGGACATCCGCCGTATTGGCGCCATTAAGGATAAAGAGGCCGTCATCGGCAACCAAACCCGCGTCAAAGTCGTGAAAAACAAGGTCGCCCCGCCGTTCCGCCAGGTGGAATTTGACATTATGTATGGTCTGGGGATCTCCCGCACCGGGGAGTTGATTGATTTAGGGGTTCAAGCCAATATCGTTGAAAAATCAGGGGCCTGGTATAACTACGGTGCCACACGTTTGGGCCAGGGCAAAGAAAACGCCAAGGCCTACCTGGTGGAAAATCCCAAAATCGCCGATGAAATTGAGAAAAAAATCCGCTCCACAGCCGGCAACCTGACCGATGCCATGCTGACCCAACCCGATCACGACGACCCCAACCAACAGGGTCAGGATGCTGAGGTTCTGGAAGAGGCGGCGGGGTTTTAAGAGGTTTAGCCACCCTTCAGTGACAGCGTCATACCAGACAAGTGAAGCGCAGCGAACGCAGATCCGGTATCCAGCGCAAATGGCAAAGACGAAGTCTTTGACCATATTCTTTGAAAAAATAAAGGTAACTCCCTACCTCCCCTTTAAACGGGGATGGGGGGCGGGTGACCTGCGAAGGCATTTTTGATGGTTTGGAGGAGGTTGAGGTTTTGTTTGGCAG
>JBILRW010000063.1:0-3299 GCA_044372405.1 Alphaproteobacteria bacterium | reverse complement strand
CGGCGCGGGGATTTTCATCGATGATGGGGACGTGTCCCAAAGAACGGCTGTGTGCCTCGATTTCCGGGCAGTCATAGGCGGAATCCATCAGGTCGTAACAGCTGGTGATGCGGGCGGCGGTCATAATCGCCAGCGGAAGGGCGGCCTGGCTGTCATGCAGGCTGGCCGAGGTCAGCAGGCAGCTGACGGGGATATCGTTATCGATGGTATCGACGTGAAGTTTGTAACCAATCCAATGCGTTACGTGACCCTTGGCGTTTTTTTTACTGCCATGATTACAGACGGTGGGCAGGTCGGCCAGCATGTCTTCTAATGATTGACGTCCTTGTTTTTCCAGGCGTCGTTCGGGTTTGGGGGGGATGATCGTCCCCTTGGGGGGACGACCGCGTGGCCGCTTCGGGGATGGCTCTTGCGATTCGGAGTCTTCATAACGTGCTGATCGATCAGGTTTTTCACGTGCCTCAATCGCGGTGCTGTCCCGTGAGACATGCCCCACCAGCGTGTCCTTGTACGTCTCGGCAATCAAGGCCGCGTGGATTTTTTCGGGCAAACTGCTGCGCGAAAATTCCGCAAAAGCCCGGGAAAATGTTGATTCCGAAGGGATTTCCTGAACGCTGGCAAACCCGCACAGCCGCCGCAAAATCGAATCCGCCTGCAGCCGCTCGATCAACCCCCGCACTGTCCCGATTTGCAACACCACCCGCGCCAAAAAAGCATGGGCCAACGCCGCCCGCCCATGCTCCGGCCGCCCCACACGCCCCCTCAAATACGGCAAAAACTCTGGAATATTAACCGATTCGATCACACGCGCCAACCGCTCGTGACGCGGCGTCATGGCCCCCAATTCTTCCCGCAAAAACGGAAAAAGTTCCGCTTGTATCCGACCAAAAAATACGCTTAATCTCTGTCCCAGTGCCATGCTCGGTGTCCTTTCTACAGGCTTTTTTCAAACCCTGTATGGCACACTTTCCCCTTTTTTTCTCCTACTTTCTCCCAAATCAACCCCCTTTAGCTAATTTTGCAAGGGGATCAAATGTCCGATATTCAATCCTTTTGTTTATTAATCGCTTTTATTGTAGCCTGTTTTGTTTTTAGGGATATGCTTAGTAACAAAACCATTACTGTTACAAAAGAAGAAAAAACCCGTGTGAGCTTGAACGAAAAAACCTAAGAGCCCGTTCATAATCTTATCAATCATAATGCAGGGGAAATTAAATTTTATTTTAAAACAACAATCTATTTCCCCCTCTCCCACACGTAGGAGAGGGGATTTTTGAGATATTGAGTAGGCACTAAACCCCTACGCCTTCTCCCCCGGGCTGATCCACTGGAACGTCACCCCTTCATTGGGGTTGGGTTCCTTCAGCATTTTCAGGATGCGGGCGGCTTCCTCCCGAATCACGACCATTTCGGGCATATTCAGAATTTCTTCCTCTGTATATTTATACCCATCAATGGCGGCCATCATTGCGTGTAAATTTTTTATAGCATCGTCGATTTTGGGACCAAAAATAAGTGAAACTCGCTCATATTTATCCATCAGTCCCGTATCCCAAAACATACCATAATAATCTTCTACATAAGAAGAAACAATACCTTCTTCATTATCAATCCATTCATAACGTTGTCGGTCATAACTAGATGCTTTTTCTAAATCATCAAAAAGTGCATTTGAGGGCCTAATCATTGAATAACTCCGGTTTAAATTCAAATTCATCAAGGGGTATATGGGATTCTTCAGAGGCCGCTTTAACAAAGTTTCCATCTTTATCCATAGCTTTTTTATCGATTTCCCAACGGACATAATCAACCTGTTGTCCTTTTCGGAGGGAGTTGGGTTTGGCCTTCAGTCCTCATCCTCAAAAGAAAAATCCCAAAGTGCTTCGGCAAAATTCAAAAGATTTGGTTTCCTAAGATTGAGTTCTTCCTCGGACAAATCAAAAGAAACAGCCCAAAACGTTTCTAATCTTTCAAGAAGCATATCAAAATCCGTGCCTTCTTCATCAGAGAGAGAAAGAATACCCTTGGCTTCCTTTTCGTACTCATCTATGGGGGCCCCTAAAGACAAGTATCCTTCAATATCATGCTCCTGAAGGAGGCGAGTAATATATTTTACACTTATAAACATAACAATTCTCCTAATTTTTATGGTTGGGTGCGCCAGGCCGTAATGACTTTTCCCGCGTTCCTTCCTGATGTTTCAACAACGACTGTAAGACCGTCCTCAGTTTCATAAAGTGTCTGAGGTGTCCCATATTTACCTGTTTTTATCGTAACACGTCCAGTGCGATTAGCCTCATCAATGGCTTGACGCATTTCCTTTTCAGAAATCCCCCGTTGTTGTAACCGTTCATATCCGTGAAGCGTCAGGTTTTCTTTATTGCTTTTGGCTGTTTGCCCGTTAACTTTTTCCAAAGTCTGCTTTAAAGCCTGCTGATTGGCCTGACTCAGCCCATTGCGCGCCACATATTTGGCGATTTGTTGCGCTGCCAGCAGATAAGCCTCTCGAATGGCCAAACCCGTCACAACAGTTTCGGCAACACCCGTCAAAACAGAAAGAGCTGCCAGAAACAACAAAAAGCCCGTCACGTGGGCATTTTCAATGGCCTGCTGCGACGGCGTAGGAATCTTACTATCCGACAATTCCTCCGGCCAAACCGGCTCCGCCGTGCAACGACAGCCGTAAGCCTGCCCCGGGTGGCCATCGTCGGGCGGACGGCTATAGGCAAAAACGTTATCGTCGTAATCCGCATGACGGGCCCGGACTCTGGTGTCATCTTGGGACCGCCAAATGTAATTTTCACAGCCCACGGCCCGCTGACGGTACATCGAGAGAGCCGTGAGAAACCGATGGTCCAGCCGACCCAGCTCCACCGCGATACGCTCATCAACCTGCAGCGGCAGGGGATGACGGGTGTCAAATTTTGTGACCAAAAAATGCCCGCGGGTCACGGGAAAGGCATACCCCACCGTTTTTTTGCCACGCACTGTTCTTTTCGGGGGCTTTCTCAGGATTTTCACCACCCGGGTCATGGTGCCGTAAAATTGACCGGCGTAGGTCGTAATCAGAAACCGCAAATACGGCTCCTCATCCAGCCACCCCTGGCCGGCCTCCTCAGGGCCATAACGGGCGGACAGGGTTTTTAGAAATGCTTTTTTGTGGATTTCCGCCAATTCTTGCAGGCGGCTTTCCACGGTGCTTAGGGCCTGAACCAGGCTCAGCACCACAGGATCGGGTAGGGGCATACTATGTCTCCGATGAAAATATGTTTTTAAAAAAAAGGGCAGGGGGCAGGGGA
>JBILRW010000041.1:0-11036 GCA_044372405.1 Alphaproteobacteria bacterium | reverse complement strand
TGACCGCCACTGGTCTTGCCGCTGCCCTCACGCAAATTCTGCGGCGCAGGACGCTTCCGAAGCCCATCGCTGGACGGCGGCTTGCTGCTGTTGCTGCTGTTTAACCCCAAACGACGCTTTAACGCAGTATTCTCCTCTTCCAAGGCGAGTACCTTCATTTCCAGTGCCACGATCTTCGCGTCGCGTTCGTCCATTCACCCTGTTTATTTTATTCTGATTCTTATGCAAGCAAATTCTTTGGGTACCTAGGGAGTTACTAACAACAAGTAAAGATGTCCGATGAGTTGACAAGTGGTATGTCCGATTTGTGTTTTTAAAAGGGTGTTACGGGGGGCGCTTTTTATCCACAAATCCATAGCCCTTTTTTTGGGGATCATTCATAGATCCCTTTGTTGTGGGGGCTGTGGAATTGTGGGTAAAAAGCGCTGTTGACGGTGTGTTTTATGGCTTGATCGACCCATCCGCGTGGTATTCGCCGATGCAGAGAGGGCCGTAAAACAGGGCCTTTGAGCCATCAGGATAGGTATTGACCTGCACCTGGGCTTTGACAAAATGGTGTCGTTCGGGGCAGGGAGGGATTTGCAAAACCTGCCCGTGAATCCGCACGGTATTATCGTTTTGGACCTTGCGTTCCTCTTGTTTACAAAGGATATTTTTTAAATCCAGCCCCAGAGCGGGGACAAAGGCACTCTTATCACTGGCGGGGGGTTTGCCGAATTTTGCGTTATGGCTGGGGATGTAAACCTCGCGCAGGTACCGGTTGGCCTGGTCCATGTCGGTGATGCCCGCGATTTTTAATTCGGGCACCAATCGATCCTGAATCGTCCCAAACGCCCGCTCGCTGCGGCCCCTGGCCTGGGGAGAATACGCCGCAATATGCTGTATTCTCAACTGTTTTAGAGCTCTCCCTACCTGGGTTAAGTTCTGTTTATCCACCGGTCCCCCCGATTCGGGGGTCGTAAAATAATGACTGCCGCGATCGGTGTAGAAAGAACAAAAAATCCCATAGTTTTCAATCACCTCATAGATTCCCCGAAAGGAGCTGTCCGTGCCCTCTTCCTGAACAAAAAACCCCGACAAAATGTCCGATGTGGCATCGTCCAACGTGATGATCAAATCCCAATAAACCCCTTGAATCCACTCATGTTTTGACCCATCCTGGTGCACCATCATGCCCCGCATGGGACGGCGTGCCCGGCGAAGGCGATGCGGCCCCCCACGATTGGATTTTTCCACCAAACCCTCTCTTTTTAAAAGAGAATTTGTCCAGCTATAGCTGCGCGTCAGCCCATGGTTTTGCCGCGCAAAATCGTGAAAATGGGCCACACTGAAGTCACGGTACCGTTCCTGATACAGACGTGTTATCGCCTCAACCTCCGCATCCGCCGCCTTATGAGGACTCTCACGACCCAACCGACCATCCCGCAACGCATCAATACCATGCGCATCGTACCCTTTACGCAAACGATAAAAATGCCGCACGCTGCAACCCAGCAATTCAGATGCCTCCTTCGCATCTAAACTCTTTGATTTATAAAGATTATAAACATTCTCAAACGTCGCCATCCGTATGCCCTCAATCAGAGCACGATCCCTCTTAACCATCCCAACCTCGCTTATTGAAAATAAATTTCCAATAAACCAATTCGGACATTTAACGTGCTAACTAACCGGACATATCAGTTGTTGGTGACAGCATCCAGCAGAAATGCTTTCCACAAAGACTGAGGAGATGGTTTGTCCCGAAAAACGCCATCCACGACTTTATGAGGCACCTTTGTGGGATCCCAAACTTTCTCAAAACCCACAACCACCTTGCCAAACATAGCTCCCTGATAATGCGATACTTTTTTTTCTCTCAAGCTATTTGCTACCCTCTCAAGAGAGCTTCTTATGTTTTCTATCAACGCATTTCCTTTTTCAGTCTCTTGATCAGGAAGTGCGGGAAGAAAACGGGCGCCATCTGCCATAAAAACCTCAAATATTTAAAATGTTTTTATACATTTAAACCAAAAAATATAATTTGGCAAGATTTTTATCATTTTTGTGACGACATCCATCACGGGTAATAATACCTAAAAGGGCAAATCCAATAAAAACGATCGTTCCCTCACTTTTATGCCCTTGCTTTTTCTCATTTTTTCATCCACACTGAGCCCATAGACATCTTTAAAAAAATCCCATGGGCCTAACCCACAATACCCTCACCCTCAGCAATCCCCGGCGGGATGATTTATCGCCGCTCACCGTTTCGGCCCTGGCGGATACGGGGGCGTTGCATTTGTGTATCCCGCCCCATATCGCCCTGCAGTTGGCCCTGGAAACCGTGGATCATAAAGAAGCCACCCTGGCCGATGGATCAAAAATTCGGGTGCCCTACGTGGGGCCCGTCCGTGTTTCCTTTGCCAATCGCACGGGGTTTGTGGGGGCCTTGGTGTTTGGGGAAGAGGTCTTAATCGGCGCCATTCCCATGGAAGATATGGATCTCATCGTTATCCCCAAAACACGGACCCTGGCCGTAAACCCCCTGAACCCCAACCTGGCCGTTTCCGTGGCCAAGGGGCTGGGCTCATAAAAGTGATCGTTCACTTTTTTTCACCCCCTTGCTTTTCCTTCCTTTTTTTGTCATGGTGAAAAAATGACAACACCGCGCTATGTTTTGGCCCTGCCCAAGGGGCGTATTTTAAAAGAATTCCAGGGTATTTTGGAAAAGACCCCCCTGCGGATTGAGGATGATTTTTACGATGAAACCTGTCGCAAACTGATGTTTGCCACCAACCGCCCGGATCTGTCCGTGATTCGCGTGCGCAGTTTTGACGTGGCGACCTTTGTGCGGTACGGCGCGGCGCATCTGGGGGTGGCGGGGATGGATGCCATCGCCGAATGCCAGGACCCCGATGTTTATGTGCCCCTGAATTTGGGGATTGGGGCCTGCCGCCTGTCCGTGGCCGCGCCGGAAAAATGGGCCAGTTCCGAAAAAAGCGACCCCTTTTGGCATTCAACCCACATTCGCGTGGCCACCAAATACCCCAATATCACCCAGCAGTATTACGCACAAAAGGGGATTCAGGCCGAATGCGTGAAACTGAACGGCGCCATGGAACTGGCCCCCGCGCTGGGCCTGTGCCGCCGCATTGTGGATCTGGTGTCCAGCGGCGAGACCCTGCGCATGAACGGCCTGAAGGAGCTGGAAACCATCCTGCCCGTCACCGCCCACTTGATCGTGAACCGCACGGCCTATAAACTGCATCCTGACCCCATTGGCGAACTCATCGCCATGTTTCAAGGGGCCATATCATGATTTACACTGCACAGACGTGGCAGGCCGCCTTTGCGCAAAAACAAACCCAGCGCCGCACTCTTGACAATCACGAGGCCACCGTTCGCGCCATCATCGATGATGTCCGTCATGGCGGCGATGGGGCGCTGTACGATTATACCCTGCGTTTTGACCAGTGCCGCCCCCCTGCCCTGACGCTGGGCCCCGAAACCTGGGACCAGGCCGAGGCTTGCCCGTCCGATGTCAAAAACGCTCTGCGCCTGGCCGCTGAACGTATCCGCGCGTTTCACAGTCTTTCTTTGCCCCAGAATGTTCACCATGAAGACCCCCTGGGCCTCAGCATGGGCGTAACATGGCAACCCCTGTCCCGCGTCGGGGTTTATGTGCCCGGCGGCACCGCCGTTTATCCCAGTTCTGTGCTAATGAACGTGATTCCCGCCAAAGTCGCCGGCGTGCCCTTTATCGCCATGGCCGTGCCCACGCCCCATGGGGTTTTGAATCCCGCGCTGCTGTATGCCGCCCGTTTGGCCGGCGTTGATGTCATCCACCCCGTGGGCGGTGCCCAGGCCATTGCGGCCCTGGCTTACGGCACCGAAAGCGTGGGGGCCGTGGATAAAATCGTCGGCCCGGGCAATGCCTTCGTCGCCGAAGCCAAACGCCAGGTCATGGGCCAGGTGGGCATTGACAGCTATGCCGGCCCCTCAGAAGTCCTGATCGTTGCGGATTCAAAACAAAACCCCACGTGGCTGGCGTGGGACCTGCTGGCCCAGGCCGAACATGATCCACGCGCCCAAAGCATCCTGATTACCGATGATCTCCCTTTGGCCCAGGCGGTTCAGGCGGAGGTTAACCGCCTGCTCCCCACCCTGCCCCGCGCTGAAACGGCAACCCAAAGCTGGCGTGACTATGGCATGATCATCATCATTGGTAATGTTTTACATGAAGTTCCCGCCCTGGTGGCCACCATCGCGCCGGAGCATCTGCAATTATGTCTGGACAACCCCGATCCCCTGATTCCCCATATCCGCCACGTGGGATCTCTCTTCATTGGGGCGCACACCCCGGAGGCCCTGGGGGATTATGTGGCCGGGCCCAACCACGTTCTGCCCACCTGCGGCACGGCGCGGTTTGCTTCGGGCCTGTCGGTTTACGATTTTTTCAGACGCATGACGTATCTTAGGGGCTCGCCGGAGGCCCTAACGCACCTGGGTCCCCCTGCAGCAACACTGGCACAGGCCGAGGGATTGTCCTGTCACGAAAACAGTTTACGGGCTCGCTTTTAACCCAAAGGATGAAGATATGCGCCGCGATGTTGTGTCCATTATTCTGGATACCGGCAGCATTGTCGCCTTTCACCCCAGCGTGGCGCACGAGCGCGATGCGGCCCTTCGGGATTTGCTCCATGAAAATGTCTTTAACCCCCTCAGCGGCGCGCCCGGCCCCTGGCATTTGCACCTGTCCATTCAGGATAACCGGATTGTGTTTCAGGCCAGGCGGGAAAACGATGATCACATTGAGCTCTTTCGCCTGTCCCCCCGCACCCTGACCCCCATCATTAAATCGTATTTTGATATTTGCCGCAGCTATACCCAGGCCCTGTCCAGCCGCCAACCCCACCAGATCGAGGCCATCGACATGGGCCGTCGCGGCCTGCACAACGAAGGGGCAGAGGTTTTGCAAAAAAGCCTCTCCCGCGCCTTCATCACCGACCACGACACCGCCCGCCGCCTGTTCACCCTGGTCTGCGTCCTGCACATTCGGGGCGAGGGGTTGTTGTGAAAAGATAAGGGCGAAAAATGTGTTGCATCTTCGGCAAAGTTTTGGTAAAGTGTCTGCGTTATTGTATTTAATAAAGATTATTATTATGTCTTGGGAAAAACAGCTGCAGCCGAGAACATTTAGTACAGAGCTTCAAGAACAAATTACCGCTTTGTATAACTCGTTTCAAAAAGAATACTCCGACGACCCCAGTGGATCCGAAAGGGTTTATGGCCCTTCCTATGCTGCTGATATGATTGAAGCTGGCATAATGAGTGGCCTGTCAGAAACGGATGCTGTTGATGCCGTGAGAAACATTGCCCCACTCATGATACAATATGTGCAGAATAGCCAACGCCGATTGGCTTTAGGGTCCATTGTTACTCAGAGTAGATAATCTCCTGTCCCCCAGCCTAGCTCTGACGTAAAGTCCTGGAAAAGAAACGCCTGGTTTTTTCTTGGTTTTATTTTAATGGGAGCCCCCCCTACCCCTCCCGCGAAAATCCCCTATGCCCCCAGTTACCGGCCAGGGGGGCCAGCTTGAACAACAGGGGGGTCAGCATCATGGCCAGAACGATGACCAGCAGAAAAAACTGGACGTCGCGCTCTGGCATCAGTCCCGCCGCCATGGACACGCCCAGAATCACCAGGGCAAATTCGCCTGGTTGGGCCAGATAAACCGCTACCTCGGCTGCCTGCCTTCCTGGCACCTGAAACCCACGGCATAGGGGCAAAAGAATCGCCGCTTTCAGGGCATAAAGCCCCACCACCGATAGCAATAATAGGATAGGATGACGTAGCACTTCGCGGATGTCCATCATCATGCCGATGGAAAGAAAAAAGATGCCGAGCAAAACGCCCTTCAACGGACGAATGATGATATCGACTTCATGGCGAAAGGCCGTTTCTGCGATCAACAGACCGGCCATAAACGCCCCCAGGGCCAGAGAAAGCCCTGCTTTATCAGTCAGAACGGCGCAGCCCATCACCATAAAAACAACAAACGCCGCCAGTCCTTCCGGGCTGCTCCCGGTACTGGCAGAATGTAGCAACGGCGCCAGCACCTTGCGCCCCAACACGTACATACCGATAAGGGTTACCCCGCCCAGAGCCAGTGAGGAAGCCATGGCCAGGATCACACTCCCCCCCTGCGTATCGCTGAAGGAGGAAGTGAGCAACAAAATGGGCACCACCGCCAAGTCCTGCATCAACAACACCGAAAGGCATAAAATGCCCACGGGGCCGCTGGAGAGATTTCGCTCTTCCAACAATTTCCGAACAATGGTGGTGGAGGAAAGGGAAAAAGAAGCCCCCATCAGCACAGCCGCCTGCACCGTATTATCAAACAAACGGGCTATGGCGAAAATCACCGTGGCGGTGAGCACAATCTGTAAGCTGCCCAAGCCAAAAATATAACGACGCAACTGCCTCAGTCGTTCCAGTGACAGATCCAGGCCAATGGTGAACATCAGCGTGATGATGCCAAGTTCCCCCAGGATTTCCACCGTACGGCGATCTTGAATGGCAATAGACCTAAGCCAAGGAACAGTATCGGCAAACACCACCAGTCCATAGGGGCCAATGACCACGCCGCACATCAAATAGCCCAGCACGGGGGAAATCTTCAGCCGCTGCAACAACGGCACCACCAGGCCGGCAATACCAAAAAACAACAAAATGGTGGGGATCAAGGCGTCCAAGGGATGAGGAGAGAGGAGCATATCGTTCATAGCCCCCATGGACTCATATCAAAACAGAAAGATCAAGGGGGAAGTATGCACTGTTGTAGAGTTGGCAACCGGCAACGAAACCATTGACTTTTTCGCAAATAGGTCTATAGTCAACCAATAGCTCGCTGAGGTAGAAATCCCACCTTACGCGCCAAAACTGCCCCAAATTTTTTTTGGGATGGGTACGGCAGGCGCACGGACGCCAAGAGATGCGGGTGTGGGGCCCCGCCGGTGGTGGTTTTTATTACATGAAGCGCTCTTCATCGCTGATAAAGCTGTTATTTTTTCTTATGTAATAACTTTGGTACGTTTGTTTCCAGGACTGTTGGGAGAGAGCACTGGGCACCTGATCAAAATCAGTCAATGCGCCAAAAGCCAATTGTCCCAAATGCTGAAGGCAGGATTTATAAAAATTTGTGTCGTTTTGGTGAGCATCACAAGTTTTTAAACAAGCCTCTAACAACTCAGGCTCTCCCTTTTCATTGAAAAATCCATTTTTATAACAACAGCTTGACTGTTGAACGACTTGCTGAAGTGTTTCTAAAAAACCATCCTGCTTTGAAAAAAAATCCAGGATGCAATCACCGTAAAGTGTCCAATTGATTTTGGCTCTTGCGCCCTCCAGATAATCGTCTGAAGCGTCTTGATAAATGTTATGGCTGGAAGGAATCATGCCCCGCACAACACATTTTAGAGTTTCATGTTTTTGCTCTAAAACGTCAAAGCCCGTCCAATCAAAATCTTTTTTTTCCAACAAAGCAGAGAGCTGATCCGCAATTAAACTGAAAGCCAAAATACTGGGAGAAACTTCATTATTACCATGCACTCTATGATATAACTCGATCTGAAAACATCGCAACGCTTCTGGCTCCACAGGCAAATCCAAAATTTGTGGATTATCTTGATAACAGTGCCCGCCCGCGTGAGTCAATTTAGGTTCAGAATATGGACAATGGTTTGGAGATCGCCAAAAAACGTAAGAATCCATGGTTGATCAATACCTCAGAAACTCAAACAATCCTCTGCCCCGTCTTCCCCCAATCGTCACGAAAGGCCGCCAAGCCCTTTTCGGTGAGGCTGTGGGTGAACAGCTGATAAAAAATCGCCGGGGGGCAGGTCACAACGTCGGCGCCAATCAGGCTGGCGCGGCGGACATGGTCGGTGTGGCGGATGGATGCCGCCAGGATTTCCGTTGTAAATCCGTAGTTATCGTACATGTCGCGGATATCCTGAATCAAGCCCATGCCGTCCTGTCCCTGGTCATCCAGGCGTCCGACGAAGGGGGAAATATAGCTGGCCCCGGCCTTGGCGGCGAGGAGGGCTTGATTTAAGCTGAAACATAACGTCACATTGACAGGAATGTTATCCTGGCGGAGTTTACGACAGGTCATCAAACCATCCACGGTCAGGGGGACTTTAATCACAATGTTTTTGCCCAGGGTGAGGAGTTTTTCGGCCTCCACCATCATGGTTTTGTGGTCCTCGGCGGTGACTTCGGCACTGATGGGGCCGGGGACAACGCCAGCAATGTCGCGGATGACCTCCAGGATATTGCGGCCGGATTTATAAATCAACGTGGGGTTGGTGGTGACCCCATCGACAAGCCCCATGGCATTCAGCTTTTGAATTTCGGGCAACTCTGCGCTATCAACAAAGAACTTCATAAAAATCGGGACGCCTCATGCAGGAAACAGCCAGTACTTTTACAGACACGGGCGGTTTCGTCAATGTTTTGCTGCCCATGGTGCTGGATCGGCCCCTGACCTACGCCATTTCGGGGCCCGTATCGGTGGGACAGTATGTGCGGGTTCCCTTTCGCAACCGCTCCATGACGGGGATTGTGTGGGAGGTGGGCGTCCCCCAGCCCAACCTGAAAACCATTAAGCCGCTGCTGAAAATCCACGATTTTCCGCCGTTATCCCCGGAATTTTTGGGCTTTTTATCGTGGTGCGCGGATTATACCGTGACCTCCATGGGAAAAATTTTAAAACTGGCCCTGCCGCTGCAAGAGGCGTTTCAGGATATTCCCACCAAACAAAGTTTTGACATTCCCCAGTTGGCCCACCGGTCGGTGATGTTTGATGGGGCGCAGCGGGATGCCCTGATGACCCTGTTGTCGCTGACCACCGAACACCCTGACAAAGTGGCGGTGCTGGACGGGGAAACCGGATCGGGCAAAACGGAGGTTTATTTGGACATCGTGGCCGCCGCCCTGGCGCGGGGGGAACAAGCCCTGGTCATGCTGCCGGAAATTGCCCTGTCCACCCAGATGCTGCGCCGCTTTTCCGATCGTTTCGGGACGGAGCCCGCCCTGTGGCATTCTCACCTAACCCCCGCCAAACGGCGCGATACCTGGCGGGCCATCGTGACGGGCCAGGCGCCTTTGGTGCTGGGGGCGCGCTCAGCGTTGTTTTTGCCGTATCCCAAATTGGGCGTCATGGTGGTGGATGAGGAACACGAGGGCGCCTATAAACAAGAAGACGGCGTTCTCTATCACGCCCGCGACATGGCCGTGGCGCGGGGGCATCAGGAGAGGGTGCCTGTGGTGCTGGTGTCTGCCACGCCGTCCCTGGAAACCTGGCACAATGTTCAAATGGGGAAATATCAGGGGGTGCGTCTGACCAGCCGGTATCAGGCGGTGTTGCCGGACATTCGCCTACTGGATATGCGGGGGCGGCCGTCTTCCAGCGGTTGGCTGCATGAAACGGTGATTGAGGAAACCCGGGAAACCATCGCCGCAGGCAAACAAGCCCTGTTTTTCATGAACCGGCGGGGCTACGCGCCGTTAACATTGTGCCGGGGCTGCGGCCATCGCTGGCGGTGCCGGGATTGTTCGTCGTATTTATCGGCCCATAAGTCAGCGGCGATTTTGCAGTGTCATCACTGTGGCTATAAACAGCCCGCGCCAGAAACCTGCCCCGCGTGCGGCGCAGGCGAAGACGCCCTGATTCCCTGCGGCCCCGGCGTGGAACGCATTGCGGAGGAGCTGGCTGCCACCTTTCCCGATCAAGACATCCTGATTTTTTCCAGTGACTTGCTGAACACCCCCAAAAAAATGCAACAGGCCGTGGATAAAATCATGCACCGGGAGGTCTCCCTCATCGTCGGCACCCAAATGATTGGCAAGGGCTATCACTTTCCCGATTTAACCCTGGTTAGCGTCGTGGATGGCGACATGGGCCTGGCGGGGGGGGACTTCCGGGCCGGCGAAAAAACCTGGCAAATGCTCCACCAAATCGCCGGACGGGCCGGACGGGCGGATCATGCGGGGAAAGTGTTGGTGCAGACCTTTGTCCCCGATCATTTATTAATGCAAACGCTGCGGCATCATGACCGGGAGGGATTCTATCAGGCCCTGGTCAAAGAACGCACCCTGGGCCATTGGCCCCCGTTTTCCCGTTTGGCCGCGCTGATTGTTTCGGGTAAGGCCCTGCCCCGCGTCGATAGCGCCTGTCGCGCGTTGCTGGGCGCCGCGCCCAAAACAGAGGCCTTTGAGGTTCTGGGCCCCGCCCCGGCCCCCCTCTCACCACTACGCGGGGAACACCGCATGCGCTTTCTGGTGCGCTGCGCCCCGCAAAAACGCCTGTCCGCTTATATGAAAACCTGGGTAGAGGCCGCTGGATTGCCCCCCGATGTCCAGATCCAGGTGGATATGGATCCGGTGTCGTTTGTTTAACCGTTTTGGTTTAAACGCTGCCCAAGGGTTTGTAGGGTTGGCAGATCTACGGGGTCTTGTTGTCGTTCTTGGTTTTGATTGTTTGTGCAAATCTCACGGGCATTGTCTTGCAGTTCTTGCAAAACTTCCTCTTGTGTCCTCTCTCCGCTTTGTCTCAATACTTTGCGGGCTTCTGAATCTACTGTTGCTTCAATACCCTCGTAATCACCACGGTTTACTTGGAGTTTGGCAATAACACTTGTGGTAATTTCACTTGGATTATTTTCAGGCGTACCTGGGGCCATCTTGGTTTGAATGATAATCTTACCGGTGGCATCTGCTCCAGTGCCGCCTTTACCTTTAGAGACAACGGAGAAAGAACGCTCTTCTTGTTGGATAATTTCTGATCCATCAATGACGATGATAAGATCTCTCCCTGAGATTTCACCTGAGCAAGCAACAATGCCGTTTTGTTGTTTTTGGCCGTTTTTTTCAATGATTCCCTGGATTTTTTCATAACTTGGCCTATTCAACCAAAAATTTGTGGGGGGGGGGGGGGGGGGGGGGGGGGGGGGGGGGGGGGGGGGGGGGGGGGGGGGGGGGGGGGGGGGGT
>JBILRW010000040.1:0-11588 GCA_044372405.1 Alphaproteobacteria bacterium | reverse complement strand
GGAATAAAGGAAAAAGGCTGAGGTACCGTCATGAAGCGTCCGATGTTTATCTAACAAAAAAAAGGACTATATGCGAAAAAGGCAGGGTTGGCCATGAATTCTTTGGGGGCAGTGTTAGGGGTGGGATGACGGCATGGTTAGGACGGGCTTGGATTTAAAGGCTTGCGATAATCGCTCGAACCTTCTGCACATCCCCCCCCCGAAAGCCCGCCCGGGCAAAGGTCGACTTGCCGCCGCCGCTGGATCCCAGGGCCTGGCCGATGGTTTTGGCGGTATTTCCGGCGTGTAGGCCTGCCTTTACCGCGGCTTCACTGGCGGCGCACCATAGCGTCCCTTTATCGCCGTCCATTTTGACCATAATCACCAGTGCCGTGGGGTGGGTGTTTTTCCATGTATCCAGCAGGGGGGTAATGGCTCCTTCTTCCAGATCACTAACATCCGCAAAGGCGATTTTGCCCAGCCATTCCGGGGTCAGGGCGGAGCCGCCGCCGGCGCTGAGTTTTTTGAGCTTCTTTTTGGTTTCCCGTAATTCCTCCTGCAGTTTTTCAAAGCGCGAGGGGAGTTGCTCAGGGGAGGTGGAGAGGGACAGCGCCATAGCCTGCAAACTGTCCAGGGCGGCGCGGGCGTGGGTGACGGCGGCCTGTCCAACAACAGCCTCAATCCGGCGGACGCCGGCCCCCAGGGCACTGTCGCTGAGGAGATAAAAACTGCCAATATCCCCCGTGGCGGTCACATGATTACCGCCGCAAAGTTCGGTACTGACGCCGGGAATTTGGATGACGCGGACGGTATCGCCGTATTTGTCCTCAAAAAACGCCAGGGCCCCCATGGCCAGGGCCTCTTGATAGGGGATATCGATACAATGCGATACGGGATGATTGTCCCGAATCCATTGATTGACCAGGATTTCCACATCTTTACGTTCTTGAGCACTTAGGGGACGGTCCAGGCGAATATCAAAACGCAGCATGCCTTCATCCACCATAGAACCGGCCTGAATGACATCCGATCCCACAACGGCGTGCAGGGCGGCATGGAGCAGGTGGGTGGCGGTATGATGGGCGGCTTTGTTTTGGCGGCGTGTCACATCCACCTCAGCCCGCCAGGTTAGGGGGGTGAGGAGGGCCCCAGGATCCCCGGAAAGATGCCGAACACGGTGAACAATACCGCGATCCGTTTTTTGGACGTTTTCAATCGAAAAACGGGTGGCGCCATGGGACAATGTGCCGAAATCCGCCTTTTCCCCGCCGCCCTCCGCATAAAACGGGGTACGGTCCAGGAGAACATCAAACAGAGATTCTGCAGCCTCAGCAGCGGAGGGGGCTTCCACGCTCCGTAGTGACAACACCCGAACATCCAGACTTTTCAGCGCATGGGTCGGCGCCTCCACCATGGACCCCTCGGCCAAAATTTGCCATCCGCCGGCATCATAAAAATGGGCGGCCCCCTTGGCGCGGGCGCGTTGTTCGTCCAGGGCGGCCTCAAAACCCGCATGATCCACGGACAGGCCCCGCTCCTCCGCCATAATTTGGGTCAGGTCCACAGGAAAACCAAACGTATCATGCAGCTTAAACGCCGCTTGGCCAGAAATGACGTTATCCGTCAGGTCGTTCGTCATCTCCGCAAAATAATGCAGGCCGCGCTCCAGGGTTTCAAAAAATTTTTCTTCTTCCTTTTCAATCTCGCGGGTGATGCGGCTCACGGTTTTGGCATCGGTGGTATAGGCGGGAAGGCTCGCCAGCGTGGCCGAAACCAGGTGACACAAGAAGGGCGCCTTTTGTCCCAGCTTTTGCCCAAACAAAATGGCGCGGCGTAAAATGCGGCGCAGGACATAGCCCCGCCCTTGACGATCAAAGGCAATGCTATCCCGCAGCGCAAAGGTCAGCGAGCGCAAATGATCCGCAATGACATGAAACGGCACAGCGGTTTCGGGGGTGTAAGCATGGCCAGTGACCTTGGCAATGGCGGCAAGGATGGGGGCAAAGAGGGACGTTTCAAACACATTGGCTTTCCCCTCAATCAGGGCCACCACGCGCTCCAGCCCCATGCCCGTGTCCACGCTTTGCATGGTTAGGGGGGTGAGGGTGCCGCTTTCATCGCGGTTATATTCCATGAACACCAGGTTCCAGAATTCCAGAAAACGGTCGGTTTTTCCGCCCACGACATCGGGGCCAAAGCGGTCTTCGCCCTGGTCATAATACAGTTCCGTGCAGCGGCCACAGGGGCCCACGGGACCCATGGACCAGAAATTTTCTTCATCGCCGGCCTCAATATCCCCCAAACGGACAATGCGATGATCGGGCAGGTTTGCGATTTTTTTCCACAGGGCGTAACTTTCATCGTCGTTTTTATAAACGGAGACGTAAATGCGGCTGGTATCCAAGGGCAGGCACGTTGTGACAAACTCCCAGGAGAAACGAATGGCACCCTCTTTGCTGTAATCCCCAAAGGACCAGTTGCCCAGCATTTCAAACCATGTTAAGTGACGGCCATCTTTGCCGACCTCATCCAAATCATTGTGTTTTCCCCCCACGCGCATGCAGGGTTGGACGGAAATCGCGCGGGTGTAACTGCGGGTTTCAAACCCCAAAAATACATCCTTAAACTGATTCATCCCCGCATTGGTAAATAGCAGGGTAGGGTCCCCCGCGGGCAAGAGCGAGGCCGGCGGAACCAGGGTGTGGCCAGCGGCCACAAAAAAATCACAAAACGCTTGACGAACGGGGTCCACGCACAGGTCTCCTTACCATTTTAGGGAAAACCGTTGTATCAGAAAATGGGGTAGGGGGCAAAAAGAATGTGTCAAAACAATACGGAAAAACAAAAAAGGGGGTTGTTTCCCAAGAAACAACCCCCCAGAGGTTCGTGTGATCAACCGATCAGACTAGAACTCAACTTTGGTACCGAGAATAATAGCGGAACCGCTGTTGCTGTCGTAGTTGGAAAAACCAGTGGCTGAGGTTGTATCAACGTAAGACCCTTCGTTGGTCGGCACAAAAGAGCCTTCCACAAAGGTGGTCAAACCAGGGGCCAGGATGTAGGTAGCACCGACGCTGTAAACATCCAGCTGGTTGTCTTTGCTGAAGGCACCTTGGTTTTCAGCAAGCAAGGCATTGGCACCCACGATGAACGGACCGGTTTCGTATTGCAGACCAAAGTTATAACCCGTGGAGTCTGTTTTATTACGGACAGATTGGGTAATTCCAGAATCACCCTGCCAAACATAACCACCACCAACGGTGAAGCCCATGTATTCAACGCTGGTACCCACTTGGTAACCGTTCAGGTCTTCAACTTTATCGGATGGTCCAGAGCTGCTTCCTTTGGCACCCGCGTAAACATAGGAACCACCGAAGGCGAATCCAACGTCACCAAAATCGGCTTCATAGTTGGCTCCAGCCTCAACGTAGTTTTCAAACGATGCGTTTGTTGCCTGGTTGTAAAGGTCATCAACATTGCCGTTTTGAGTCGTGTCATTACGGTTCCCGTTGCCTTCAGAGTCAGGCGCGTAAGAGGCACCCAATTGGAATCCAGCAAAGCGAGGGGTGTAGTAGCTGATTTTTGATGCGGATTCACTGTCAAACAGCTTGTAACGTTTGTTACCAGCAGCAATTTGGTTATACCCACTGTAGTCATCAAAAATGGTTCCCGAGTTCAAGAACTGGAAGTATTTACCTGTAATACCACCGGTTCCGAAGTCGTTGGGGGCGTAAATGGCCAATTTGTCAGCGGCACCATCGGCGTCACCGGCCTCAACTTTACCCCAGTTTCCACCAATGTAGGCAAACTGTTGGTCGTCGCCTTCTTCAGGGTCGTTGTCATCTTTTAACAACTGAATTTGGGCACCGTAAAGAAGACCACTGTCGGTTTTGCCGTCAGCATAAATAATGGCTTCAACGTCCGTGTCAGCCGCTTGAGCGCGTGTGCTGCCACCGGTGTCTTTGGTGATATCGCCGTCATCAACGATACCCGCGGTAAACTGAGCGCTACCGCCCAAAGTTACCGTAATGGGGGATTTTTCAGCGGCAGGCGTTGTTTCAGCGGTGGTTTCCTGAGCCATGGCAGCGTGAGCCAGAGCCATGCTACCCACAAGCGCAGTGGTTAGTAAAAGGGTCTTTTTCATAGTTGATCTCCGATGAGAGTTTTTGGTTGTCTGATGGGTATGCCTCAGCTTTTGCAAAAGTTCAAACAGAACTCGAAAAATTTGGATGCGTTTTGCCCCTTTGTGTTGCAAAAAAACAACTCCCTTTTTCACGCAACGGGTGGTAAGTAGGGGACATGTCTGCGTTTTTATCCGTTTTGCGGGGCCAGCCCGCGACCAAAATTCCTGTTTGGTTCATGCGCCAGGCCGGTCGTTATTTGCCGGAATATCGGGCGCTGCGGGCAGAAACCACGGATTTTTTGTCCTTTTGTTACGACGCCCCCCGGGCGGCGGAGGCCACGCTGCAGCCGCTGCGCCGGTTTGATTTGGATGCCGCCATTATTTTTTCGGACATTCTGGTCATTCCCGATGCGTTGGGGCAAAAGGTTTCCTTTGATGTGGGTCACGGACCCCGGTTGGATCCTGTAGAGGATTGGGCTAGGCTTTCGTTTCGCCCAGAACATCTGGCCCCCGTTTATCAGGCCATTCAAACGGTACGGGCGGCCTTACCCCCCGAAAAGGCCCTGATTGGTTTTGCGGGATCTCCGTTTACGCTGCTGGCCTATATGGTGGAAGGGCAGGGGAGTAAGACCTTTGATCGGGCATTGCAGTTTATCTATACGCGCCCGGACGAGGCGATGCATCTGCGTACCCTTCTAGAAGAAACGATTGTGGCCCATCTGTCCGCCCAAATTCAAGCCGGGGCCGACGCGGTGCAGCTTTTTGACAGTTGGGCGGGAATGGTGCCGGCACCCTTATATCATGACTGGGTGATCCTGCCGCACCAGGGGATTGTGTCGGCGTTGCGTCAAAATCATCCGGGGGTCCCCATTTTGTGCTTCCCCCGGGGCAGCGGGGTGAAGCTCCTGGATTTTGTGGCCACGGTCCAGCCTGATGGGATCAGTATTGATACGGCCACGCCCATGGATTGGGCCGTGGAGAATCTGCCCGAAACCGTCACGGTGCAAGGCAATTTGGATCCGGCATTATTATGTGCGGGCGGCGATGAATTGGATCGGGCCGTGCAAAATTTAAAAAAAATCTGTCAAGGTCGCCGCTGGATCATGAATTTGGGCCACGGGGTTATCCCCTCAACGCCGCCAGACCATGTGGGGCAGGTGATTGACGGGTTGAAAAAAGGCTTTTAAAGTTAAGCAAAATCAACATTTTAGATTTTTTTAGAAAGTGAAAGGGGCGTTATGAGGGCAGTCAGTTTGAAAAAATTATCCGATGCTGTGATGGCGTTTGTTGGGAAAAACGCAAAAAGAAGAGAGGTCCTTCAGGATGCCTTGTCCAGTTTTTTTGAAGAAACGTACCAAGAATGGGGCATTAATGAGTTTGAGGTCCTGGAAGAGCGCACGGGCGCTCTTTTCCCCAATATCATGATGGCCTTTTACCATTACTTTTTTTCCACAACCTTTTCTTGGGAAGACCTCAGCGATGAGGAGGATTGGAATCCCATTGATGCCTTTTTGGCCACGCGTCATAAGTTGAGGTCTGAGGATGTTCACGAATTGCGATCCCTTCGGTGGTCTTTTTTGAGCCTCTATGAAATTTTGGATATTGATTTGGGAAAATCTGTCACGCTGAAGGACATTGTGCTTCAGGGAAAACCCGTGGTGATTACTGAGCATCGCGGGACCTATGTCCTGAAAAAAGGAGAAGTTGTGACGGGGCGCCTGATCACCACGGCCGATGGCAAAAATGTGTTTGCCGGGGAGTTGTTTCAGGCCCCGGTCGGTGGGTTTGAGCCCCTGGCCATGATGCTCAAGACCGTGACGGATATGTGCTTTAAGGAATGCAAAAAACAAATCAAGCGAAAAGAGATTCCTTTTCAGACGGATGAGGTCCTGTTGCAATCCATCCGCGCCGTTTGGGCCAAGGAAATTACCAATGCCGTTATCCATGATGCGCTGGAGAGGGCCCAGCGTCCTGCGACAAGAGCGTTTGTCAATACGCACGGACATCCTGTGCGGATATGTACGTTGACGTATAAAATTCCCCGAGAGATGTATTATACTTATGGCAATAAGTTGGCCAAAGAGAAAAATATTAACGTTGCTGATGCGACAAAAACCAAAGATTTTTTAGAGTGGAATGAGCCCAATGCTGGATGGGGTGGCGGGGGAAAAAACAAAAAACGCTCCGGGGCTCTCAAAAAAAAGGGAGATTCTCAACAAGAAGAGGATGCGTTGATCGTGGATTCTTTCTGTCCTTCAGAACACTCCCCCTCATCTACAGAGCTTGTGAATATAGCCACCATTGAAGTTTCTCCTGGAAAAATTAAAGTGACGGCCAATTCCAGAGAACGGGCTCTGATGATGGAGGAAAAAATTGCCTCTGTCCTGGACATTCCCATGGGAACAGCAACGTGGCAGATCCAGGATCCCGAAACCTTCGAAGACACGAATCTTTTTGCGCAAAAAGGGTCTAAAAAGTCTAAGGTGTCAGGGGGATCGGGTCTTTCTCAGAAAGAAGAGCAAGCAATGTTTCAGCGCTATTTGCAAGAGCATTACCAAAAATGGCCCGATATGAACATCCAAGCCTTGGGGGGCAAAACGCCCCGCGAGCTGGTAAAAACGCCTGATGGGAAAATTCAGGTGGCCCAAATCCTGGCCTCTTTTTATGATAAAGAGCCGGTGGGGGGTGTCGTTGCCTTTGATTTTCTGTGGGAAGAGCTGGGCCTGGAAAAGCCTCGGTTTTTGAAGGAACGGTCAGATTTGGCCCCTAGGTCGAAACAGGTTTCTGCCCCCAGGGTTCCTGAAAAATCAGCGCAGGCGAAACAGAAAAACTTAAGATAGGCGGGGCGGTTAAAAATTAAAAAAGACCTAATCCCCCAACGCCACCCCTTCACGCCGGGGATCCGCCGCGCCAATCCACCCGCCCTTGGGGTTTTTCACAATAATATTAAGGCCACTACTCAAAACCCGCTCATTGACCTGGTGGCCTTTGGCTTCTAGTGCGTCAGTCACTTCTGAAGAAAACCGATCCTTTTCCAATTCCGTGGGGCCATTCAGGTTGGCGAAACGGCCCTGATCCGCCAATGTTTCGGGGGAGAGTTTCCAATCCAAACTGGAAACCAGGGCCTGGATGACGTGGGGTGTGATGTAGGGACCCCCTGTCGAGCCCATGACGTGGGTCAAGCGGCCCTTGCTGTCAAAAACCATGGTGGGGGACATGGAACTGCGGGGACGTTTGCCAGGCTCCATACGGTTGGCCACGACTTTGCCATTTTTCACGGGGGAGAAGGCAAAATCCGTCAACTGGTTATTCATCAAAAACCCCTTCACCATCAGGCGGGAACCAAAGGCATTTTCGATGCTGGTGGTCAGGGCCACGGCGTTGCCGTCCTTATCCACAATGCTAATGTGGGACGTTGAAAAGGGTTCAACGCCACTGGTCAAGGACGCATATTTTGTGCCGCTGCCAATGGTGCCAGCCTTGGCAATGCCCATGCTGCGGGTGGGGTTAATTTGTTTTCCCCGCTTGGCCACATAGGACTCATTCAGCAAATCCGCATCCCGAACCGTGGTAAAGGCCGGGTCCGCCACAAAGGCATTCCGATCCGCATAGGCCAGTTTTGTGGCCTCGGTAATTAAGTGAATGGCCTCAGCGGACTGGGGTTGCTGTTTTTTTAAATCAAAGGATTCCAGCATTTTTAACACCTGAAGGGTGACAATCCCTCCGGCACTGGGCGGCGCCATGCCACACACACGATTGCCGTGATAGGTCCCGCACAGGGCGCTGCGGGTGACGGGCTCATACAGCAAAAAATCCTCCACCGTAAAATGTCCCGGGGTGCGGGCATTGACGGCCTTAATCATGGCATCGGTTAAATGATCCACATAAAATGCCGGGGATCGGTTCGTGGCAATGCCCTGAATCGATTCAGCCAGTTCAGGATTTTTGAGCAGCGTCCCCACGGCTTTGGCTTTCCCATTTTTATCGTAAAAATAGGCACGGGCGGCAGGGTCCTCTTTCAAATACGGATCCGCCTCCAGCAGGGCGTGCAATCTAGGTGTCATGGGAAAGCCCTTGTTGGCCAAAACATAGGTCGGCATCCATAAATCATACCACTTGGCCTTGCCTTGTTCTTTGTGGGCCACATCCAGCATCTTAACCAAACCAGGAACCCCCACAGACCGTCCACTGCGCACGGCATCATAAAACGGCATGGGAACTTTTAGCGAAGAGATAAAGCCATAGGGCGTCGCCGACGCCGGCGCCGTTTCCCGTCCATCATAGGTGGTGAGTTGCTTGGTTTTGGCGTTATACACCATCATGAACCCGCCGCCCCCAATGCCAGATTCATCGGGCTTGACCAAGGTCAACATGACCGAGGCCGCCACGGCGGCATCCACAGCATTGCCGCCACGACGAAGGACTTCTCTTGCCACATAAGAAGCCGTAGGATGCGGGGTGACCACCATGGTTTTTCCCCCTAAAACCTGGGGCTTTTCATCAAAATAGGCAATATCCGGCTCGGGTGCTATGGTGGGCACTTGGGTTTTTAAGGACCCAAAGGCTGCCTCTGTGGCGTAGTTCTGCCATTTGCTCTTATCCTCGGGGTTCGTTTTGGCAACAGGAGCTGGGGCCTGTGAAGAAACAGCCAAAGGATCCGCCGCTTGTTGGGTTTCCAGGGTACAAGAGGATAAAAAACCGACCAAGGCCAAGGTGCCCAAAAAGCCAAAAAGAGGAAAACGCTGAATCATCATGATCTTTCCTGTACTGAAAAGGGGGGGAGTTTTAAGCGGTTTCCTTAAACCGTTTAATGGCGTCAACGACCAAAGACTGAGCGACATCAGGGCCGTCCCAAGAGATCATTTTGACCCATTTTCCCTTTTCTAAGTCCTTATAGTGTTCAAAAAAATGCTGAACCTGCTGGCAAAACAAAGGGGGAAGATCAGCGTGGGTTTTGATTCCCTCATACAGGGGGGTCAGCTTGCTGGTGGGCACAGCGATCAGTTTTTCATCTCTGCCCTTTTCATCCTCCATCTGCAAAACCCCAACAACACGGGATGATACCACAGATCCGGCCAACAGGGGGGATTGGGTCAGTACCAAAACATCCAGCGGATCGCCATCGCCGCCCAAGGTGTGGGGAATAAAGCCATAATTGGCCGGATAATACATGGCCGTGCCGAGGAAACGGTCCACCATGAGCGCGCCGGAATCTTTATCAATTTCGTACTTAACGGCGCCGGAACCTTGGGCGATTTCAATGACAACATTCACAATTTCCGGGGGATTTTTCCCAACAGACAGGGCATCGAGGTTCATAGTATTTCCTTAACAAGAGACATAAACAGGTGCCTGCATCATAAACCGATTTTGCGCTGAGGCAAGGGTAAGAACGCCGCAAAAAAATCCCCCCCCCCTTAACCCGATTTTAACGGCGAATCTTTTAGTATGAGGGGGTTGGTCAAGAACCTGATTGTTCTTGATTTTTATTTTTTTTGGGTTTTGGGTTTTCATGCGATGGCATGATTTTTTTCGGGTTATTTTTGGGTTCTGCGTGCTGATTTTGTGCGTGGGGCTGGTGGGCTGTCGATTTTCTGAGCCTGGATCGGTGGATGAGCTTCGGTTGGTGGAGGTAAGTCAGGTTACAGGTGACAGGGGACAGGTGACAGGTGACGGGGATCAGGGGGCGGGTCCTGTTGAGGCGCGGGATGCCCTCTTAGCCCGCGAGGATTTGGAAAGTTTTCCTTTGGAATCGGTGATTTATGTTGATGTCGGGGGGGCAGGTGACAGGGGACAGGTGACAGGTAACAGGGATCAGGGATCAGGTGACAGGAAACAGGTAACAGAGAGGGTTCAGGGGTATTTGAACCAGGCTTTCTCGGGCTTACAGAGTATGGGGAGTGGGTCTTCCTCTTCTGGCTTCAGCCCTCAGTCTTCCGTCCTCAGTCCTCTGTCCTCCGGCCTGTCGTCGGGATTGGATCAGGCGTGGGCGCAGGCGGCGGACATGGTGCCCAGCGGGATGATGGCGGATTTGCCGTATCAGGATCAGCGGTTTGTGGCGGCTTTTTATGGGGCGATGCAGGGTTTGGCGGGTCAGAAGGTGGGTCAGGCCAAGGGCGCGGTGCAGCAGGCCGTGTTGAAAAACAGTGGTTTGGATTCGAGATCTGGCCCGGGTTCCGGGGGGATTGACCCGGATATGTTTGCGAATCTGAGTCAAGAGGGTCGATTGGCCCTGACCCAGGCCATGGCCAATGCGGCCATTGCGGCGGGGTCTGAGGAGGTTTCATCCTTCCTGGCCCAGCTGGAAACCAGTTTTGCGGTATCGTCGGAGGGGGATCCGACCTACAGCGCCCTGGCCGTGATCCCCGCGTGGGAAAGTGCGGATTTGGCGCACACGACGTTTTTGCAGAGCTCGATTTTGAGCGAAGATGATCGCACCACCATGAACATCGGGGGTGCGTATCGGTATCTGTCTGAGAATCAACAACATTTGTACGGTCTGAATGCCTTTTACGATCAAGAGTTTCGGTATGACCACCGGCGCATGAGCGTGGGGGCGGATTATCAAAACAGCCTGTTGGGGCTGCAGGCCAACCGGTATGTATCGCTGTCGGATTGGCGCAGTGGGGCCAAGACGGGGTTTGAGGAGCGTGCGCTATCGGGCTATGACGCCCAGGTTTCCGGGAAGATTCCCTGGGTGGCGGGGTTAGAGGCATTTTATAAGCGCCTGATTTGGCAGCGTAAAACGGGCAAGGACATTCACGGCGAGCAGGTGGGGTTTGAATACACGCCTGTGCCTGCGGTGACGTTAAAGGCGGGTCACGAGCAGGATGACGAGCGCGGATCGGGCTGGATGGCGGGGGTTCAGGTGAACATGACCCTGGGCCAGCAGGGCAGGGGCGTGGACCCGTTGGCCTGGACCGAAAAGGAAGATTTTTTGGATGTGGCCCAGCAGCGGTATCAGAAGGTGCGGCGCGAGAACGCCATTCGGACGGAAGAGCGTGAAAAGGGGGCGGGTAATGACGTTCCTGCCAGAAAAACCCAAACGGTGGTGTCCATCATTGGGGCCCCGAGCTTTGGGCCCATGGGGGTGGGCACGGGGGGGACGCTGCAGGTGGGGCAAACGGTGGCCAACGATACCGATATTGTAACAGGGCCCAGTGATGGGGCCGTCATTCGTTTTTCGGACGGGGGCATTTTGATGATGGGGGCCAATGTGCGGGTGCGGATTCAGGAAACCCAAATCACCTACATTGCCGGCACGGGATCGCTGCAGTATGTTTCAGGGACTAAGGTGGCGCACGTAATGAATGTGCCCGGGGGTCAGGTTCAGCTGAATGGGACGGACATTTCGGTGGTGCCGGAAAGCGCCACGGCCTCCAGCATTGTGGTGCATGATGGATCCATTACGGCCACGGCCCGGGATGGCAGCAACACGTTGATTCCGGGTGAAACGGAAACGGGCACGACGGGGGACGTTGTTTTG
>JBILRW010000013.1:0-35466 GCA_044372405.1 Alphaproteobacteria bacterium | reverse complement strand
TTGTTGAGTAACATCTTTGTAAATTAAAGAAGATAACCATGCGCATCATCGCCGGCCAACATCGCGGATTACGGTTGGAATCGCCCCCCGGGTCCACCATTCGCCCCACGTCGGATCGGGTGCGGGAAAGTGTGTTTAACATTCTGGAACATCGTTTTATTGGTGAGTACCCCGAATGGTACCAGGCCCGTTTTTTGGATTTATGCTGCGGCACGGGGGCGGTGGGGCTAGAGGCCGCGTCTCGCGGCGCGCGTGAAGTTTTGATGATCGATCACAGCGAACTGGCCGCCAAAACCGTCGCCAAAAATATGAAACGCTTTCCCGCAGGCGTGCGGTTTGTGCGCGGCGATGTGGCGGCGTTGTCCCGGGCGGCGCAACCCTTTGATTATGTCTTTATGGATCCGCCATATCAGGATTTTGCCCTGCTTCCCTCTCTGAAATCCATCATCCGTCAGGGCTATATCGGCCCCCAAACCCTGATGATTTTGGAACAGTCCAAAACCACGGACCCAGAGCCGCTTCAGACCCTGTTTTCCGTTCTGGATGATCGGCGGTACGGGGCGGCGCGGGTTTTCTTTTTGAGCCTGCCCTCGGGTGGGGACGGGGCGTGATCCGAATATCCCACCTATTCGGATCAAAAAAAGACTATCAGCGGATACCTTGACCCCGCCCCGTGACTCTGGTACATCCACCCCTATGATTATTGCCAATACTTACCGCAGTCACGCGTGTGACGCCCTGACGTTATCCCACGTGGACCAGACCGTTCGGCTGGCCGGATGGGTGCACCGCAAACGGGATCATGGGAATCTGTTATTTATTGACGTGCGGGATCATTATGGAATCACTCAGGTGGTGGTGCGCAGCGACCATGCGGCCTTTGCCCTGGCCGATGCGGTGCGTCCCGAAAGTGTCATTCAGGTGGTGGGCACCGTGGTGGCCCGGACCCCGGAAACCATCAATCCCAAAATCCCCACGGGACAGGTTGAGGTCGTCCTGGATCAGATCACGATCCTGGCGGAGGCTGACACGTTGCCCTTTCCCGTCAACAGTGATGTGGATACGTCAGAGGAGCTTCGCCTGCGTCATCGGTACCTGGATTTGCGCCGCGAAGGGGTGCACAATAATATCGTGCTGCGCAGCAAAATCATTCAGACCTTGCGGCAATCCATGATCCAGCGGGGCTTTTTGGAATTGCAAACGCCGATTTTAACAGCGTCCTCCCCCGAAGGCGCCCGGGATTATGTGGTGCCCAGTCGCCAGCATCCGGGGAAATTTTACGCCCTGCCCCAGGCCCCGCAAATTTTTAAGCAGCTGTTTATGGTGGCGGGGTTTGATAAATATTTTCAAATCGCCCCCTGTTTTCGCGATGAAGACAGCCGCGCCGATCGATCCCCCGGGGAATTTTACCAGCTGGATCTGGAAATGAGCTTCGTTACGCAAGAGGACGTTTTTGCGACGCTGGCGCCCGTGCTGCATCACCTGTTTACCACCTTTGCCGGGGAAAAAACCGTCAGCCCTCTCCCCTTTCCCCGCATCACCTACGACCAGGCCCTGCTGCAGTACGGCTCTGACAAACCCGATTTACGCAGCCCGATTTTATGCTGCGATGCAACAGATGTTTTTGCCGGCAGCGGGTTTCAACTGTTTGCGAATCGCATTGCGGCGGGGGATGTCGTTCGGGCCATTCCGGCCCCCGGCGCGGCCAGCCAATCCCGCAAATTTTACGATGACCTGAATGCCTGGGCCCGGGCCGAAGGGGCCGGGGGTCTCGGTTATGTGATTTTTGAGGACGGCGAAGCGAAAGGCCCCATTGCGAAAAATCTGGATGCGGATCGTCTGGAAAAACTCAAATCCCTTGCAGGGCTGAAGGATGGCGATGCCGTGTTTTTTGCCTGTGGGAAGGTTGATGACCTTTCGTCCTTCGTGGCCCGGGCGCGGATGAAAATCAGTTATGAGCTCGGATTGGTGGATGAAAGCACCTTTGCCTTTTGCTGGGTGGTGGATTATCCCATGTTTGAGTTTGATGCCAAAGCGGGCGGCATTGCCTTTAGTCACAACCCCTTTTCCATGCCCCAGGGGGGGCTTGAGGCCCTGAACACCCAGGATCCCCTAAGCGTGAAAGCCTATCAATACGATATCGTCTGCAATGGGATTGAGCTGTGCAGCGGCGCCATTCGTAACCATCGCCGCGATATTATGATGCGGGCCTTTGAAATTGCCGGCTATTCCGCAGAGCACGTTGAATCCCATTTCCCGGCGCTGATGGAGGCCTTTCGTTATGGTGCACCGCCGCATGGGGGCGCCGCGCCCGGGATTGATCGCATGGTCATGCTCCTGGCGGGATCCGAAAACATCCGCGAAGTCATTGCCTTTCCCATGACCCAACGCGCCGAAGACCTGATGATGAACGCCCCCGCCGAAATCAGCGACCACCACAAGCGGGAATTGTGCATTAAGAGTGTGGTGCCGGTGAAGCAGGTAACGGATGACAGGTGACAGGTAACAGGAAAACCGTTTTGGTCTTTGCCGTTGCGCTTCTCGGCATTTTGAAAAAATTATTTCCGTAGCATTTTCAAAATGGGATCATCGGCGGGCAGGATTTTGTGACCCTCAAGCTCGGAGAGATGTAGCCAGGTTAGGGACTGGCCCTCAACCCCCCGGGGGGTGCCGGACCAGGTATCGCACCGATAGGACAGCATCAGGATGTTCCACTCTTGGTAGCTGTGCTCAATAAAGGTAAAGGGTTTTAAATCGGCGGGGGCGACGGTGATCCCGAGTTCCTCTTTCAGCTCTCGCGCCAGGCCCGCGCGGGGGGATTCGCCTTCCTCAATTTTACCCCCGGGAAATTCCAGATACCCGGCCCAGGATTTACCCACGGGACGTTCCGCAAACAGCAGACGTTTTTGCCGGTCCATCAAAATGGCGGCGCCCACCAGGGTCAGGCCACCGCCCAGGGTTTGGTGCATGGGTTAACTCGGGTAACTGGCGTTAATGTCGATATAGGCATGGGTCAGGTCACAGCCCCAGGCATGACCCGTGGCTTGGCCCACCCCCAAATTCATATCAATTAAAATTTCATCGTTTTTCAAGTGTGCGGCAAAGGGAGACTCGTCGTAGGGGGTGATGCGCCCTTCCCCTTCCACCAGGGGATACCCCCCCAGCCATAATTTGAAACGGTCGAGATTTAGCGGCACGCCACTTTTTCCCACGGCGGCGATGATGCGGCCCCAGTTGGCATCTTCAGCAGCAATGGCGGTTTTGACCAAGGGCGATTCGGCCACGGCCATGGCCACCGCGTTGGCATCGGCGGTGGTGGCGGCGCCCTTGACGGTGACGGTGATGAGTTTCCGGGCCCCTTCCCCATCGCGAATGATTTGCAGGGCCAGATCACGGCACAGGTCCGTCAGGGTTGCCTCAAAAACCGCGTGATCCGCCGGTGTCAGGGTCACAACCCCTGTAGCCGCCAGCATCAAACTATCGCTGGTGGAGGTGTCCGTATCCACCGAAATCCGGTTAAACGTTTGATCCGCGGCGCGTTTCAGCATGTCTTGCAGAATGGTTGCCTCAACCCCCACATCGGTGATGATATAGGCCAGCATGGTGGCCATGTTGGGTTTAATCATGCCGGATCCCTTGGCAATGCCGTTGATGGTGATCGTTGCCCCGCTGGGCAAAGTTAGCGAACGCGTGGCCCGTTTGGGATAGGTATCCGTGGTGGCAATGGCATCGCTGGCCGTATCCCAGCCATCGGGGCGGGCGCTGGCGATCAGCGTTTCATGATGGGGGATGATGCGTTCCACAGGAAAGGGCTCCCCAATAATCCCCGTGGCACTGTGGGCGATGTTATCAGCAGAGCATTTTAGGTGACGGGCCAGGTCCTCCGCGATTTGATCAACGGCGTCGTATCCGTCCTGTCCCGTAAAGACATTGGCATTGCCCGCCACAATAGAGATGGCCCGAACGGTGCCGCCCGAAACCACGCGGCGGCTGTGCTTCACCGATGGGGCGGCGGTGGTGGAGAGGGTGAACACACCGGCCAGGGTGGCCGGTTGGTCAAACACAAACAGGGTGATATCGTCGCGCCCTTGATAGCGCACGCCGGCGGCCGTGGTGGCAATGCGCACGCCGCGTATTGCTGGCAAAGAGATAATGACTTTGGGGGCAAGGGGGGATCGCGTTAACGACATGGTGGCCATTTTGATTGAAGGTGTTAAGATACCCGCCATTCAAAAGCGTTTTGCCCTTTATGTCCATAGAAAAATCCACCGAAACCTCCCCCACCCGCCGCGCCGTGGCCGAGGGGTTGGAGCCCCTGTTGTATGAAACCCTGCCCGTTCTGGATCATGGCTTTGTCCGGGTCATTGATTATATGGGCAATGATGCGGCCATTACCCAGGCGGCGCGGGTGTCCTACGGCAGCGGCACGAAACAAGTGCAACAGGATCGGGGGTTGATTCGCTATCTCATGCGGCACTGGCACACGACGCCCTTTGAGATGTGCGAGATCAAATTGCACGTCAAGCTGCCCATTTTCGTCGCCCGCCAGTGGATTCGTCACCGCACGGCCAACGTCAATGAGTACTCCGCACGCTATTCCATTATGGACAAAGAATTTTACCTGCCCCGCCCCGAACACTGCGCCCCGCAATCTCAAAACAACAAACAAGGACGGGAGCCAGAGCCCCTGTCCCCCGAACGCACGGCCCAGGTTTTGGATATGTTAAAGCAAGACGCCACCCGGTGTTATGACGATTATCTGGCCCTGATGAATGCCGATGAAACGGGCGCGATCTTGGATACGGGCATCGAAGGCCTGGCGCGCGAGCTGGCCCGTATGAACCTGACCCTGAATTACTACACCCAGTGGTACTGGAAAATTGACCTGCACAATCTGTTTCATTTTCTGTATTTGCGGGCGGATCGTCACGCGCAATACGAAATTCGGGCCTACGCCGATGTCATTTATGATGTGGTGAAACAGTGGGTGCCAACGGCAGCGGAGGCCTTTGACGAATACCGCCTGCACGGGGCGCATCTGTCCAAAACCATGGTGGATTTGATGCGCAAAGTCTGGCGCGGGGAGGCTGTGGATCAGGCCACATCCGGTTTGTCTGCGCGGGAGTGGGAGGATTTTATGGGGGTGGTGGGGTAGCGTTAAGACCCCCATTTCTCATGGACTGGTCACAAGACGTTTTGTATGCTACGAAGTGAGAATGAAAGATTTTGATCAGTGGAACATCGTCAAACAGCGGTTGGATGTAAACCAAAAACTACCTTTTTTCAAAGAGAGAGAAGTGTGGTGGTGCAGCATCGGCGTCAACGTAGGTTGTGAAGTGTATGGCAAAGGCAACATTTTTGCCCGGCCGGTTGTGGTGCTAAAAAAATTCAGCCGTACCTCATTTTTAGGGGTGCCGCTGACCTCTCAATTCAAGGATCGTCCAGATTATATACCGCTGAATATCAAAGGAAAAACCAGTTATGCTTTAGGGGACCATATACGGGCTTATGACAGTCGTCGGTTTGCGAATCTCCTAACCACATTGACTGATCAACAGTTTGATGACCTGCGGGGGACCATTAAAGAAATTTTATCTTTATAAAACAGTAATTTTTTGGGAAATTTATCCCCCTCCGAAGAGGGGGTCGTGGCAAATGCCAATAATGAATCCATTATACAAAAACCACCCCGAAAAGCAAGCGATTTTTGTGGATGTTGGGAGGATTTTATGGGGGTTGTGGGGTAGAGTGACTAACGTTCTATTTTTCTGTCGTAAATGAAGCTATATGATAAGTTCATAATGGAAAAATTCATAATGGAAAAATTCGTCATGCTTTTCGGTATTTTTTCATTTATCGTTCCTATGGCATCCAAATCAGTTATCCACCAATGTCCAGCTAAATCAACGATAATGTTGTCTGAGGTTAATTTGTTATCTGTGGTCAAACCTGAGCAGTAAAATCCTAAATCTGATAATAAGTTACTGAATTTTTTTACATCTTCATTAAATTGAGATACTAGAATTTTACGATTTTGCTCGTTCTCTTCTTGGGCAATTGAGACAAGGCGTTGTGTTAACCGTTCTCCAGGAGCATAATCATAAACGCAGTACATAAACTTTTCATCTGAATCATCTGAACAAACCAAATGATAAGGGGGAATCAGCTTGTTTTTTTTGGAGTTCTTCCATACCGGATCGATTTTTGAATAGATTGAGGGCGTTTTGACCATTTTCATTGCCCTTCCAGTACTCTGTTCGTGGATACGTTTTGACACACAATTTAGGATAACCCTCAATGCCTTCCAGTGTCACAATAAGAGAATCACCCTCGTGCAGGGGGGTTTTCAAGATTTCAATATTGGATTGGTTTTTTGTAAAACCTTGGTGATTTTGATAAATCGGATCCTCTGTTAGGATCATGGGTCCAAGTGTTTTGATCAAAGACGGTTTTAAAAATTTGGGAACATACAGGATATCGAACATGACATAGATCATTTTGTGAAGATATTTGTATTTTACACAAATGCAAAACAAAAATAAAGTATTTTTTACGCTACCCCCCCGCACCCTCTCCACAATCCCCCGTGCCGACAGGCCGTACGTTTCCCACTGTGCCTCGGGCGTGTCGTGATCCAGGAAGAGATGTTGCGGAATCATATGTGATATGGTATTATATATAATATGAAAGTTGTCCTAGATACCGATGTTGTGGTTGCGGGTCTCAGAAGCCCAACGGGTGCTTCTGCGGAACTGTTGCGACGGGCCCTTAACGGGGAGCTGATCCTCTTAATCAGCGTGGCCTTGGCTCTTGAATACGAATCGATTTGTCAACTGCCAGAACATCGCCTTGCGTCAAATGCCTCGCAGCAGGATATCCAAAACTTGCTGGATGCCTTGATGGGAAAGGCCATTCCCGTCAACGTGCATTATCAATGGCGCCCCCAGCTGCGTGATGCCGCCGACGAGATGGTGTTGGAAGCTGCGGTCAATGGCGGGGCCAATGCCATCATCAGCTTCAACCACCGAGATTATGGCGCAGCACCCCAGCGTTTCGGGGTTCAGCTTTTAACCCCCAAAAATTTTTTACGAGATTTTCTACGAAAGGTACAACCATGAACCGCAATGTAACCACGATGTCACTCCGTTTGCCCCGTTCTCTGAAATCTGCCTTGGAAAAGATAGCCGCGGCGGACGGCAGCAGTATGAACCAGTTTCTGGTGATGGCAGCCGCAGAAAAGCTAGCGGCCATTCAAACCGCAGAAACGTTTTTCGCCCAGCGGCGCGAACGCGGCGATGCGGAAAAAGCCCTGGCGTTTCTCAGCCGTAAAGGCGGGGAAGAACCGCGTGCCGGGGACGAAATGCCTGTCTGACGTTTGGGATCACGCCAAGCCATGATCAAAAAGTTAAATGGAATGGTTTACGAGATGATTTCTAAAAAAATCCCCGCCCCCAAAAGTCCCTGTGCCAGCGGTGCGGCGATAATGGGAATGGCCACGGCCAGTCCGCGGGTTTTCTGGGTTTCGGCGCTTTTGGTATCAATACCATTCTTCTTTGGCAGAGATCAGCGAATCCCTTTCGGATGGATCGATACCATACAAATCACAAATGGTACCAATTGAAAGCCGCCGACCACAATGCGTTATGAGTGGTAGGGAGTTACAGAAAAAGACGGCTTATCCGCCTGCCAAACTGACGGTGGCGGCATCATACACCTGATCCACCGAAATAGACGACAAAAGATTGCCCGGAGCCCCTGCATATGCCCGTTTCATCAGCTCTTCAAAGGACTCCTCCGTGCGAATGACCCGTCCGTTGGCGCCCCAGGGGGCGTAAAGACGATCCGGACTGGGGCCAAACAGCCCTATTGTTGACACTCCCGAAGCCGCCGCCAGGTGCATCAATCCCGAATCGTTACATAGGGCCAGGCGAGCCTTTTGCAGCAGCAAAAACAAAGCCGGCAAGGAAACACGACCCACAAGATTAAGGAGAGGGCGATCCTGTGGCCACTGTTCCAAAAAAGGCGCAATACGGTCCTGTTCATTGGGGGCCCCCATCAAAACAACCGTGGCCCCCTGCAGCGGACCATCGGTCAGGCGCAGGGCAAGCGCTAAAAAACGATCCATGGGCCACTCTTTCCCCTGAGATGTGGAAAAGGGCGCCAGGCACAGCAAGGGTTGGTTCAGGTACGGGGCGATTTCCGCCGAATTCTCCGGCCCATGCCACGGACCCAAAATCAAAGATGCTGGGTTCAGGTTAAAGCACTTGGCAATCTGTTCGACCTTATGAATCGTTTCTGAGTTTTTGGGTTTGACAAAACGATGACGATGACGGGACCATAGGGTATAGGGCAGGGCCGAGCCGCGCATATCAATGATCCGGTGCCAGGATAGGGGGCTATGGCAACGCCAGACATCCCACCAATGGCGGGCGTATTTTTGTTTTTTAATGACGGTGACATGGGGGGTTAAGGCCGAAAAAACCGGGGCGGAAACAGCGCCGCAGGCCACATGAATTTCATCCGGTTGATCCAGCGCGATAAAATGACGCAGAACCCCTGTGGTGAGCAGAGCGTCCCCCAGCGGGGACGGCGCAATAAACAACAGACGTCGCATGGAAACCTAGTACCGGTAGCGTTTGGGTTTAAAGGGTCCTTGCTTAGAAATGCCTAAATAATTCGCCTGATCATCGGTCAGCACGGTTAATTTTGCCCCCAGTTTTTCCAGGTGCAGGTGGGCGACTTTTTCATCCAGGGCCTTGGGCAGAACATAAACCTGGTTTTCGTAATTTTTGTGGTGATTCCACAGCTCAATTTGCGCCAGAACCTGGTTGGTAAAAGAGGCACTCATAATCAAACTGGGGTGACCTGTGGCGCAGCCCAAGTTGACCAGGCGTCCTTCTGCCAGCAAAATCAAGCGCTTGCCATCGGGAAAGGTGATCATATCCACCTGGGGTTTGATGGTGTCCCACGGATAGGCCCTCAGGGCCTCCACCTGAATTTCGCAATCAAAGTGACCGATGTTGCACACAATGGCGCAGTCTTTCATGGCCTTCATATGATTTAGGGTGATGATGTCTTTGTTGCCCGTGGCGGTGACAAAAATATCGGCCTGGGTTATGACATCCTCCAGCCAGGCCACCTGGTATCCCTGCATCGCGGCCTGAAGGGCGCAAATGGGATCAATTTCTGTGACAACAACGCGGCATCCCTGGGAACGCAGAGATTCCGCCGAACCCTTACCCACATCGCCGTAACCGCACACAACGGCCAATTTACCACTGAGCGCAATGTCCGTGGCGCGTTTAATACCATCCACCAAACTTTCCCGGCACCCGTACAGGTTATCAAATTTGGTTTTTGTCACAGAGTCATTGACGTTAATGGCGGGGATTTTTAAGGTTCCTTTTTCGGCCATTTCGTACAGGCGCTGAACGCCGGTGGTGGTTTCCTCTGACACGCCGCGAATGGCGGGGAGTAACTCAGGATATTGGTTGTGAATGACCGCCGTTAAATCACCCCCATCATCTAAAATCAAATTGGGAACCCATCCGTTTTCGCCAAAAATGGTTTTTTGAATGCACCAGTCATATTCTTTGTCCGTTTCGCCTTTCCAGGCAAAAACGGGAATGCCCGCCGCCGCAATGGCCGCCGCCGCATGATCCTGGGTGGAAAAGATATTGCACGAACTCCAGCGCAAATCCGCCCCCAGCAGCGCCAGGGTTTCAATCAACACCGCCGTTTGAATGGTCATATGTAGACAACCGGCAATACGGGCGCCGGCCAGGGGCTTTTTCCCCTGATACTCGCGGCGAAGGGCGGTCAAACCCGGCATTTCAACCTCAGCCAGGGCAATTTCCTTCCGGCCCCAGTCGGCCAGGCCGATGTCGGCCACTTTGTAGTCAGCAAAATTTTTCTGGGAAGCGCGGGCTGTCAGCATGGTGGGCCTTTGAAAAAAAGATAAAGGGTAAGCTCCCCCGACTATAGGGGCATCCTTGGGGTGGGACAAGGGAAATGTGACCCAAAGAATTTGCTTGGCTTAAAAATCAGGATAAAATAGACAGGGTGAATGGACGAACGCGACGCGAAGATCGTGGCACTGGAAATGAAGGTAATCGCCTTGGAAGAGGATATTGCTGCGTTAAAGCGTCATTTGGGCTTGGACAGCAGCAAGCTGCCGTCCAGCGATGGACTTCGGAAGCGTCCTGCTCCGGTGAATTACGGAGAGAGCGTCAGGTCATATGTGGTGTATTTGAACCCTTTTTTACCCACCCGATTTGTGTAAGAGCCACATATGTTCTTGATGCCGGCTCGGCGTTCACTGCGTTCGGTGGCCCAGGATGACGACGGGATTCATATTTTTTTGAAAGTGAATGGGTATGGGATCAAGCCGATTTTTTATCCACCATCACCAGGGCATCCCCCCGAATGATTTGGGTATCCCCGACAAAGGCGTTGGTGTCCAGCGTGACGCGGCGTTTTTCGGTGTCGATGGCGGTGATGGTGACGACGGCCCGAACCGTATCATTGATTTTCACGGGGGCGAGAAAGCTGAGGTTTTGCTTTAGATAAATGGCCCCAGGTCCAGGCAGTTGAACGCCCAAAATACGGGAAATAAAGCTGGCCGATAAGATGCCGTGGGCGATGCGGGTTTTAAAAATTGTGGTTTTGGCAAAGGCTTCGTCCAAATGCACGGGGTTGTGGTCGCCCGAAACATCCGCAAAAACGGTAATGTCGTCCTCAGTGACGGTTTTGGAAAATTCGGCGGTCTGACCGAGGGAAAGGTCTTCCAGGTAGTATCCGTGTTGGCTTGTGGTCATGCGGGGTCTCCTTAAGGTTGTGGGAAATGATAATGGGGTAAAAAGGTTAACATCATTTAAATTTAAGCAGCAGGAACAGGAACAGAAATTTTCCCCTTGGTAACGCACACCAGGGCCTGAACCAACTGGTCGGCCATGGCGCGGGTGTGCAGAGGACTGGTGGTGATGCGCAGACGTTCTTGGCCTCTGGGTACGGTGGGGTAATTGATGGGTTGGACGTAAATTTTGTGGTCTTTCAGCAGGGTGTCACCTATTTGTTTACATACCACAGGATCATACATCATGACAGGAATAATATGACTGGGATGATCTAAAATCGGCAAACCTGCCTGCTTCATGGCTTTTTTCAGATAGCCTACGGTATCAAACACCTGATCCCGCAATTCGGGGTGACTTCGGGTATAGGACACACTGGCATGGGCACCGGCGGCCAGGCCCGGCGGAATGGCCGTTGTGAAAATAAAGCCCGCCCCCGCACTGCGAATATAATCCACAACAGCGGTATCCCCCGCGATGTATCCCCCCATCAGCCCAAAGGCCTTGGCCAGGGTTCCCTGAATGATATCAATCCCGTCGCCCACGCCATCCCGCGCCGCCACACCCGCGCCTTCGGGGCCGTAAAGTCCCACGGCATGGACCTCATCCAAATACGTCATGGCGTTATACTGTTGGGCCAGGCCTACAATGTCGGGGATGGGGGCAAAATCCCCTTCCATGGAATACAGGGATTCAAAGGCAATGAGCTTGCAGCGGCCTTTGGGCTGTTCTTTCAGCAGTGCGCGCAAATGATCCACGTCATTGTGGCGAAAAATAGCCTTTTCCGCCCGGCTGTGACGGATGCCTTCAATCATAGAGGCATGGTTTTTTTCATCAGAAAAAACCATGCAATCAGGCAAAACCTGCGTCAACGTGGAGAGCGTCGTCTGGTTAGCCAAATAGCCACAGGCAAACAGCAGCGCCGCCTGTTTATGATGCAAGTCGGCCAATTCGGCCTCGAGCAGCGTATGATACCGATTCGTGCCGGAGATATTCCGCGTCCCCCCTGCCCCGCCGCCCACGGTGCCAATGGCGCCCTGCATGGCGTCCAGCACAACGGGGTGCTGGCCCATGCCGAGGTAATCGTTGCTGCACCAGATGGTGACGGTTTCATCCTGGGGAAAATCGTTGTGGCGGGCCTGGGGAAATTCCCCCCGCACACGGTCCAGCGCGTGAAAGGTCCGGTAACGGCCTTCTTCCTTAATCTGGGATAGGGCATGATCGAAAAAACGATGATAGGCCGACATGGTACCGGGAAAGCGAGGAAGAGAAGAAAAGCAGAAAAGTACCCGCCCTGAATATCACATCTTCATAGGGGGCGCAAGAGACGCGCAAGCCAGGGACGCGCAATCCAAGGTTGTTTCAGGGTTGTTTTTTGTTTTTTTTCAATAAAAAACCCTCTTTACAAGGGGGTATTTTTTGTGTTTTATTAATCCCCATATGATAAAGGTATAGCTTCGATCATTGCTGGGGTACTATGTTGATAAATTACAGGGCCATAGATTTATTTTTCCGTTTCTTTTTGGTTTTTTTCTGTCTTTTCGTTGTCTCTGCTTGCGGAAAAGGCGAGGCCCCTAAGCCACCTCAGACGCCAAATTCTGTGTTTATTCATCCTTTACAAAAACAGGTTTCTGAGTGGGACGAATACACCGGCCGTTTCCGTGCCCAGGACTCTGTTGAAGTTCGCGCCCGTGTCACCGGCTATCTCGATAAGGTTTTGTTTAAAGACGGCGATTTTGTTAAAAAAGGTCAGTCCCTCTTTGTTATTGATCCGCGTCCCTTTCAGTTTGCCCGGGATCGCGCTGATGCCCAATATGAATTAAACAGCAAAGAATATTTACGCATCAAGAGTCTGCGCAATAAAAATGCTGTATCGCAACAGGATTTGGATCAATCTCATCAAGCCATGCGCCAGTCCAAGGCCGATGCTGACGATGCCCGATTAAATTTAGAATTCACCCAAATCAAATCCCCCATCAATGGCATTATCAGTCGAAGACGTGTTGATGTGGGGAATCTGGTGACATCAGGTGATGTTGTGTTAACAACCATTGTGTCTGAAAATCCCATTGATTTTTATTTTAACGTGAGTGAACAGGATCTTTTGAAATACCGCGCCCTTCTCTCGAAAACCAAGGCCAAAGGTGATCGTCCTGTCAGGCTGCGCTTGCAAGACGAAAAAGACTTTATCCACCAGGGAACCCTGACATTTTCAGATAATCAGGTGGATGCAGGATCGGGGACCCTGGAAATGCGGGCCACGTTTGATAACGCTGATGGGATGTTCAAGCCCGGTATGTTTGCCACCATGAGGCTGCAGGCCACGGATTCCTTTGACGCACTTTTGGTGCCTGATGACCTGATCGGATCCACGTTAACCAACAAATTTGTTTTTGTCATCGGACCGGATGATGTGGTGATCAGCAAGTCGGTGGAGCTGGGGTCGCTTCAAGACGGTGGCCTTCGCGTGATTCGTAGCGGTCTGAATCCAAAAGATCGTGTCGTGGCCGAAAACCTGATGATGACCCGTCCGGGAACAAAGGTTGTGCCGGTGTTGAGAGACGATAAGGCCGCCCCTGCCCCCTCCCCTGTGAAGCCATAGGGAGTTGTTGTGAGCCTTTCGCATCATTGTATTGATAAGCCGATTTTTGCCAGCGTCATTTGGATTTTGATATCCATTGTGGGGATCGTGGCGTATTTTGCCATGCCTATTGAACAGTACCCCCCCATTGTTCCCCCCACGGTGGTGGTTTCCGCCAGTTATCCCGGGGCCAACGCCGATGTGGTGGCCAATACGGTGGCCACACCCATTGAGCAAGAGGTCAACGGTGTGGAAAAAATGCTCTACATGTCATCCCAGTCCACCAATGACGGGAACATGAGCCTTACCATTACCTTTGAACTCGGCACAAACCTGGATATCGCCCAGGTTTTGGTGCAAAACCGTGTGGCCATTGCCCAGCCCCGTTTGCCCGAAGAGGTCCGCCGGCGCGGGATCACGACCAAGAAAAACTCTCCAGACCTGATGATGGTGGTGAACCTGTTTTCGGATGATGGCAGTTTGGATCAAAAATTCATCGGAAATTACGCCACCCTCAGGATTCGGGATACCTTGGCCCGATTAACGGGGGTGGGGGATCTTCGGGTCAATGGATCCAGTGATTATGCCATGCGGTTGTGGCTGGATCCCAATAAACTGGCCGCGCGCGATATGGTGGCGGGCGATGTGCTGGATGCGCTGCGGGCCCAAAACATTCAGGTGGCGGCCGGGACGTTGGGTCAACAGCCGATATCGTCCCCCACAGCCTTTGAAATCAGTGTTCAGACCAAGGGACGACTGACAAAACCCGAAGAATTCGCCAGCATTATTGTGAAAACAGGGTCCAATGGACAATTGGTCCGTTTAAAGGACGTGGGCCGCGTGGAATTGGGCCTGGATAGCTATAATACCCGAAGTTATCTGGGGAAAAAGACAGCCGTGGGGATTTTGGTGTATCAGCTGCCGGGATCCAATGCCTTGCAAACGGCGACGGCCATTGAAAATACCATGAAAGAACTGTCCAAGGAGTTTCCCAAGGGCCTGGTTTACGATATTGTCTATAACCCGACCCAGTTTGTGTCCCAGTCCATCAATGCGGTTTATAAAACATTTGTTGAGGCCGTGATTTTGGTGATTTTGGTGATTTTGTTGTTCCTGCAAAATTGGCGGGCGGCGATTATTCCCATTGTGGCGATTCCTTTATCTCTGGTGGGAACGTTCCTGGTGATGCAGGGCTTGGGATTTTCTATCAATAACCTTTCGCTTTTTGGCATGATTTTGGCCATTGGGATTGTGGTGGATGATGCCATTGTGGTGATTGAAAACGTGGAGCGGTTGATGGCAGAGGGCCTTTCCCCCCGTGATGCCACGCGTCAAACGATGGATGAAGTGGGGAATGCTTTGGTGGCCACGGGGTTGGTTTTGGTGGCGGTGTTTATACCCGTGATTTTTATTACAGGTATTGCTGGACAATTTTTTAAGCAGTTTGCTGTGGTGATTGGGGTGTCCACGGTGTTTTCCCTTTTGGTGTCGTTGACCCTCAGTCCTGCTTTGGCGGCACTATTGCTCCGCCCGTCCCATGGACAAGCGCCGCGGGCCCCCGGATTGTTGCCGAATCCCTTTGCGTGGATTTGTTTTTATTTTAATCGATTTATGGATTCGTTTTCGGCCCGTTATGGCAGAACGGTGGGGCGCGTCACGCGCACATCGGGGGTTGTTGTGCTGGTTTATGCGGGTCTGATGGGGATCACGGCTTTGGCATTCAGGGATGTGCCCACGGGATTTATTCCGCCCCAGGATCAGGGGTATTTTATTGTGGCAATTCAGTTACCCCCTGGATCATCCATGGATCGCACCGATGCGGTGGCCCAGCAGGTGATTGATCGTTTGCTGAACGTCGATGGCATTAAAAATACGGTTTCGTTTGTGGGGTTTTCCGGGGCGACCTTTACCAGTGCCACCAATGCAGCGGCGGTGTTTACGCCCCTGGAATCGTTTCCCGACCGGTTGGCCAAGGGATTAACGTATAACGGTATTTTGGCCAACATGCGCGCCGCTGTGGCGGATATCAAAGACGGTCGCGTGGTGATTATCCCCCCCCCGCCTGTGCGGGGTATTGGAAACGGGGGCGGTTTTAAAATGATGATTCAGGACAAGGGGGGTTTTGGGCTACAGGCTTTGCTGGACGCAGTGGGGCAAATTTCCCGCCGGGGCAACGCCTCGGATACGGCCACCAGCGTGTTTAGTTTTGTGGAAAACGGAACCCCCACATTGTATTTGGATATTAACCGCGAACGCGCTCAGCAATTAAACGTGCCCATGGATCGGATTTTTCAGGCCTTGGGGGTTTATTTGGGGTCGTCTTATGTGAACGATTTCAACTTTTTGGGGCGAACGTACCGCGTCACGGCCCAGGCGGAAAGCCAGCACCGCATGGAAAAAGAAGACATTGCCCGCATCCGTGTCCGCAGCACCACGGGCGACATGGTTCCGCTGGGAACCCTTCTCACGTTTCGGGATGAAACGGGGCCGTCGCGGGTTCCGCGCTATAACCTGTATCCAGCGGCGGAGATTTTGGGCGATACGGTGGCGGGGCGCAGCACCGGCGAGGCCCTGAAAACCATGGAGGCCATTGCTGATGAGGTCCTGCCCGCAGGCATGGGGTATGAATGGACCGAATTGGCCTTTCAACAAAAAATCGCGGGGAATTCGGGCAGCATTGCCTTTGTCATGGCGGTGGTGTTTGTGTTTTTGCTGCTGGCGGGTCTGTATGAAAGCTGGGTTTTACCGCTGGCGATTATTTTGATTGTTCCCATGTGTCTGTTTTCCGCCATTTCAGGGATTTGGCTGGCGAATATGGACAACAATATCTTGACCCAGATTGGGTTGGTGGTGCTGATCGCTCTGGCCTGTAAAAACGCCATTTTGATTGTGGAATTTGCCAAAGAACGTGAAGACAAAGAAGGGGAAGATCCCTGGACGGCCGTGCGCGAGGCCAGCAAAACAAGGCTGCGTCCCATTCTGATGACGGCTTTCTCGTTTATTCTGGGGGTTTTGCCGCTGGTGTTTGCCACGGGTGCCGGCGCCGAAATGCGTCAGGCCCTGGGTGTGGCGGTGTTTTCGGGAATGCTGGGCGTGACATTGTTTGGTTTGGTCTTTACCCCTGTCTTTTATGTGCTGTGCCGCCGCATGAGCTTGTTTTTGCAGGCACGCTTTCTGAAAAAAAAGGCGGTTGTATGAGAAGAGAACTTACACTTAACCCTCGTCATTGCGAGCGCAGCGAAGCAATCCAGAAATGCCAGATGCAGAAAGACTGGATTGCCACGCCTCCTGCGGAGGCTCGCAATGACGTTGTGCATAAGTCATGGAAAAAAACGGTTGTAGCCCTTTGTCTTTTTCTGGCCGGCTGTTCCACCTTGGGCGCCCGGGATGGGGTGGTGGAAACGCCGGATGTGAAGCCAAACCTTTTGCAAGAATCGGGTCATGGCCGCTTTACGCAGGAAAACCCAGTATCGGCCTGGTGGCAGGCCTGGAATGATCCCGATTTGCATGATTTGGTGGTTTTGGCGTTAAAGGATAATCCCGATATTGCCGTGGCCTTGGCCCGTGTCGCGGAAGCCCGCGCCGTGGTTCGTGACCGTCAGTTTGATTATCTGCCCACCCCTGAAGGGGTGGCCCGTTTTGATCAACAACGGCTCAGCCGCGAGGGTCTGAATGTCGTGGAAGATCGCAGCTCTCGGACCTATCAAGCCGGCTTTGACGCCACATGGGAAATTGATTTGTTTGGGCGAATTTCTGAGGGGGTTAAGGCCGAAAGGGCCCGTCTGGCCTCTCGCCAGGCCGATTTGGCGGCTGCCTATACCAGTGTTGCGGCGGAGGTCGCGCGGAGTTATATGGAACTGAGAGGATCCCAGTACCGCTACGCCATTGCCCAAAAAAATGCGAACAATCAGGAAAAAACCTTTGAACTCACCCAAAACCTTTTTGACGGCGGCCGGTCCAATGCGCTGGATTTGGAGCGGTCCCGGGCCCAGATGGAAAATACCAAGGCCACGTTGCCCCTCCTTAGTGCCGATATCGCCGCCAGCATCAACCGTTTGGGCATTCTCACGGGACAAACCCCGGATGCGCTGCGGACCCGTTTGTCTGTGGTCAAGCCCCTGCCCTCTCTGCCCCCCCGTGTGGCGATTGGAAAAACTGAGGACCTTCTGCCCCGTCGTCCTGATGTGGCGGCCGCGCAGCAGGATTTTCTGACGGCGACGGCGGAATACAATTTGGCCTTAACGGATTTATATCCCCAGTTGACGCTGGAGGGGGCCGTGGGTTTTCTCTCCACAGATTTTGCAAGTTTGACCACGGGGGGGACGTCCACGTATTTCTTTTCCCCGGTGATTCGTTGGCCGATTTTTAATTGGGGGCAGGTGAATGCCCGTATTGACGCCAGGGACGCCGTGGCGGGTCAAAAACTGGCGATTTTCAAAAAAACCGTCCTGGCCGCGTTAGAGGAAACCGACACCGCCATGGTGCGCTTTGGCCGTGAAGAAGAACGCCGCGCCCGCCTGCACACCGCGGCGGTGGCCAATGCCAGGGCATCAGAACTGGCCGATGAACGGTACCGCGCGGGACTGGATAGCTTCCTGGATCTGCTGGATGCCCAGCAACGCCAGTTTGAATCCGAGGACCGCCTGGCCCAAAGCGATGTTCAAAACGCACTGTACCTGGTGGCGGTGTATAAGGCGCTGGGCGGGGGATGGGATTTGGGGGAGAAGGCGGGAGATGTTCAACCCGTTGTAAAACAGTAAAGCTCCCCCAAGACTGTCGGATGACGGGTCTTGGGGGGGGCTTGGGGGTATTAGCGGTAAACCTGAATAAGGTTTGATTGCCCGCCAGATTGTTCTAAAAAGTTGACCAACGATTGACCATAGATTTCATCATAGTTGATCGATTGCTGGGGCCAAGACTGGCGATTAGCCAGTTCAGAAGGAAGAAAACATTGATAGTAAACCCCTTCCTCTACCTCAATCTGGATGACGATTTTTTTTTCAGGGCACGCAACGGGGGCGCCGTTACGAAAAACAATTTTTTCGCTCAAAATATTCTGAGTATTCTGAGCTAAAGCTGCGGGGCAGCTTAAAAAAAAGAGAGCGGAAAGCAGACCGGTAATTTTTTTCATTTTGAAAAACAATAAACATTGCCCCCATTATGTCGTGTCGTGTCGTGTCGTGTCGTGTCAAGTGTTTTTTATTAAAAATTGAGGGGAAATTTTTTAAAGAAAGATTTTGTCCGCGCGTCGTCGCGGAATCCACCTGGATGCTGCGACTGCGCGCAGCATGACGAGGGGTATACGTAAGTCCTATCTATGTTTCAATTACGGTTTTGAAACTTAAATCATTTTGGCATGTTTTTCGTTTTTATCGTCATGGGGGCTCCTTCCTTATCACCGTCCCTGTCCGTCAAATGACATAAAGCTAACCAGTACATTATACGGGGTAGCGGAGGGATCTGGTGGATTATGGGTACTGTTACTGCTTTGTTTTGATTCTATTTGATTCAGTAAGAATCGAATAAGCTCTCTGCTTTGATTCCGGTTAAGGAAGTCTCTTAATGCATTTTCTTTATGCTCAGAAACGGTTGGGTAATTGTCTCCCATAATCTGCCTTAGCTTTTGCTGAAAACTATCTATGGCATTCCACAGATCAGTATGATCACCCTTACAGATATTTTTTGCCAGAAAATCCGTAGAAATCGGCACATTTCTATCCGTCTTAAACAAGAGATGTATGGCACGTTTCATGCCCTCCTTCTGTTTAGAAGAAAGTTGATCCGAGTTCAGAAATTTATGGAAGCCATCCACCCATTTTAGGAAATAAACGTTTTCATTCATCTTTGAACTGAGGGGTTCATTCCCACCCATTTGATTGATCAGGTCTTCCTTAAAATCCCTTATGCTAGACTGATTATTAGAACTGTAATTTGAAGAGATATGTCTTACCAGAAGGTTGCTAGAAATAGGGACGTTATCGGGGATAGAAAACAAAGTACGTATAGCACTTTCTATGGTTTTCGTATCTTCAGAAGAAAGTTGATCCGAGTTCAGAGCTTTATGGAATCTATCCGCCCATTTTTTCAAAGAGAATTCTTCATCAGGTATCTTTAGGCTGAATGGCGCTCCCTCCTTGTATTCTTTCCATCTTGTGACCTCGTGTCCATCGGATCGGAGTTCTAATAAAAGTTTCACCAAGGGTTCTTGTTCTTTTTGGAGTAAAAAGGCGATCAATGCGTTTTGCTTTTCCGTTGGCAGGTCGTAGAACGCTCGGTTTGGGTTTCGTCCGGATGTTTGTCTTTCAAGTAAAAATAGAATGTATGCTGGTTGTTGCTGTTCAGATAACTTATCGAATCCTCCTGCTTTTTTGGACATTTCTTCGAACAAAACGGCTGTCGCTTGCCGTTGTTGTTCTGGTGTTAACGCTCCCCATGGTAATGAATCACGAGGAATGTTATTTACGCCTACGCATTCGAACCAAAGGTTCCCGGATTGGTAGCTTTGGTTAGATACTGCAATAAGAGCACGGTTAGTATCGCAAGTGGCAGGAGTACCCCGATCATTAGTAACCAATCCTCTGAACAGTTGGGCGCTCACTGGGGCAGGATAAAGAAGGGACGCAATAGTAGTAGCAATAGTAGCAATAGCAGCCCCAGTATTATAGGGAGGTTTTTTCATTTTAAAGTCTCTTATTCTTTAAATTCAACAAAAACAACAGTAGCATGCTGTGTTATTTTATGTCAAGTGTTTTTTATTAAAAATTGATTGAAAAATTTTTTAAAGAAAAAACTTGCAGAATATAGCGTATGTGCTATTATTCATCCATGAAAACCATAGGAAAAACCGCTGATCAAATGCACGCAGAATGGATGAACAATTCCGACTATGCAAAAGCGTATCAAGATTTGGCCGAAGAATGTGACCTTGTGTCTGAACTGATCAAAGCCCGCATACACGCAGGGTTATCCCAAAGCGATGTTGCGGAACGTATGAATACATCGCAATCCGTCATTGCCCGTTTGGAAAGCGGGGCGCATAATGCCTCTTTGAAAACCTTGCAACGGTATGCCCAGGCCACAGGGACACATTTGAAAATATCCTTTGAAACCTTATGAGGCTGTGGAATCGGTCTTAGTTTTCAATCACAACCCCCCCACACCCCCCACGCAAAAGCGCCCGTAAATCCTCCCGGTTTAGGGCCACACACCCCGCCGTGGGCCGCCCGTCCGCATGGGGCAAATGCACAAACAACGCACTGCCCCTATTGGGATACGCCGGCGCGTCATTGTGGCCCATGACGATGATCAGATCATAGCAAGCATCCTGCCGCCACAACGATTCCGCGCTGTGGGGGCTGGGCAGAATCACGGGGCGGTTATAACCGGGCGATACCGGATCATCGCACCATCCCGCATCGGGGGTGATGGCAAAAAGGGGTAGGTGCGTTGTGGGGGCCTCTTCCCGATCCGGCCGATAATAAACGGCGCGAAAGGCAAAGGATCCCACGGGGGTGCCGCCGTCCCCTTCCCTTTTTTCACCGATAACGCCGCCGCGCCCGATGGTGCAGGGAAAGGTTTGGTTTTCAAAGATGAGATGGGTATAGGGGGGCGATAAAAAACAGGGGCTCTTGAACATCGGGGAGGGTTCCTTTACACATCATGATGGTTTTTTAAAACGGAAAGAGTTTTGTCATGCCCCCAAAAATACGCGCCGATCAGCGTTTGGTGGCGCTGGGGCTGGCCGCGTCCCGGACCGAGGCCCAGGCCAAAATTGCGTCGGGCCTGGTGTTTTGTCAAGGGCTCCCTCTGTCCAAACCCGCGAGCCTCGTGGATCAAAATGCCCGTTTAACGTGCAAAGATCCCGACGAAAAAACGTGGGTATCCAGGGGCGGAAAGAAACTGGATCATGCGGTGAAGACCTTTGGTGTTGATCTGAAAGACGTTGTGGCCCTGGATGTGGGGGCCTCAACCGGTGGGTTTACCGATGTTTTGTTGTTTTACGGCGCGGCGCGGGTGTACGCGGTGGACGTTGGGTATGGGCAATTGGATCAACGTCTTAGGGAAGACCCCCGTGTCATCGTTCATGAAAAAACCAATGCCCGAAGCCTAAGCCGTGAGCGTATCCCCGAGCCCCTGGATGTCATCGTGTGCGATGCCAGCTTTATTGGCCTGCGAAAGGTTTTGACGGCGCCGTTAACCTTGGCCCGCCCGGGGGCCTTACTCATGGCCCTGATTAAGCCCCAGTTTGAGGCCGGTCGTCATGATATTGGCAACAAAGGTGTCGTGTCCGATCCCCTGATCCACCTGGACGTGTGTAATACGGTCATGGCGTGGTTACATCATGGGCACTGGCAGCCCCTAAACATCGTGGCCAGCCCCATTCGGGGCCCTGAAGGCAACCAAGAGTATATAGTGTTGGCAAAATGCAACATTAAGTAGAATAGTTTTTAGTAAACACACCTTATGGTTGTGATCTATAATATGGTGTGTTTTACAAAAGATACATCCTATGATTGCATGAGGTTCATTATGTCACAACACAAAAGTTCTCTGGTTTGCCGCAACGTAGTGGTCAACGGTCACCGCACCAGTATTCGGCTGGAGCCCACGTTATGGCAGGCTCTGGATTTTATCTGCAAAAGTCGCTCTTGCCACATCAACGATGTCTGCAGCGAAGTGGCGGATATGCAGACGGAAGGCGGATTTACTTCGGCGGTGCGTACGTTCGTGGTTTCTTCGCTGTTGGAAACATCTTTGGTTTTGTCCCGCAATGTTGGCAAAAAAACGGCAGGCCAGGTGGTTTCATTTCACGGTTAGACGTTGTTTTTTTATAGGATGGTTGGACGCCCCGATGCTATTGGGGTTGTTTTAATCTTCTAAGGTTAACCATTCTGCTTTTTCAGCAGAAAATTTGATTATGTAGACGTCTTCCTGTTTTGACGAATAATCACAAACGGTAAAAAAGATTGAGATTATGCCTTGATCATCAGTGTCAGCATCCAGAATTTGGCCGTCTTGGTTTTTCCAATGAATAAGGCTTATATCTGGATCCGACATGAACTCTTTAACATGAGAGAAGACTAATTTCCCTTTTTGGTTTTGAGGATCTCCCTTTTGATACCCTTTTTGCCTGAAAAGACAAAGGTCAATGGAAAAAGACATCTGCTTTGTTTGTGTATTCAATACAATGCCATCAACCACACTGTCATGGAAATCATAATCATCAAAAAAATTGCGTAAATTTATCACAGCACCCCCTTCGTCGAGGGTAAGTCATCTAAACGCTCTGGATCCCGCGTCCATGCCTTTTTCAGGGCCAACGCCAAAGCCTTATACGTTGATTCGATTTTGTGGTGGTTGTTGATGCCATAAAGCGTTTCAACGTGCAGGGTGGTGCCGGAGCCCATGGCAAAGGCCTGAAACCATTCCCGAAAAAGCTCAGTATCCATTTCGCCTAGGCGGGGTTGAGAAAACGCCAAATGCCACACCAAAAACGGACGCCCCGATAAATCCAGGGCCACGCGGGTCAGGGTTTCATCCATGGGGACATAGGCGTGACCATAGCGCTCGATCCCCCGTTTATCGCCCAGAGCTTTTTTCAGGGCGGATCCAATGGCCCAGCCGGTGTCTTCCACGGTATGATGGGCGTCGATGTGCAAATCTCCCGTGGCGTGGCATAGCAAATCCATCTGGCTGTGTTTGGCCAGTTGTTCCAGCATATGATCCAAAAAGCCAATGCCCGTTTTGATGTCGCGCTGGCCTGTGCCGTCCAGGGTTAGGGTGACCTGAATTTGGGTTTCGTTGGTGATGCGTTCGGTGGTGGCGGTGCGTGGGGTCATGATTTATTTTCTCTAAGACGTTAGGGCAATAAAGGAAATCTGGCGCCCCTCGGTTTCTGCCGTTCCGGCATGGGTGGCGCGTCGGTGGCTGTAAAAATCGTCATGAGTATAGGTGTTAACCCTCATATCATGGGTGTGCATGACACCGGCTTCGTTCAATTGCCATAAAATCATACCCGGCATATCAAATAAAAAACGATTTTCGGTTTTATCGGGCTGAAAAAAAACCTCGGATGTCGGATAGCGATCCAAAAAACGTTGTTTAAAGGCAGCGTCCACCTGATAGCTTTCCTGGCGAATACACGGCCCCAGAACTGCATAAAGTTGGGACGGATTCTTTGTCATTTTTTCGGCGCAGGCCCTAACGATATTATGATAAACACCCGGCCATCCAGAATGGACAGCCCCCACGCATTGGGTATCACGGGCGTACAACAGAACAGACCCACAGTCCGCCGTTTTAATGCCCAGGGCCAAATGCAGAGTTTTGGTGATCCAGCCGTCGCCGGCAAGGGTTTCGGTAGGGTACGTTTTGACCTCATGGACAACATCCCCATGCACTTGGTTTAGCAATACCAGATCAGAAAGGGCGTGTTTTTTCTTAAGCATTTCCGCGGCTAGCCCCTTGCCCCCAAACCCATGCACGATGTGGGGAAAATTCTCAAACAAAGGACTGGTGAGTTCGGTCATGGAACCCAGGATACCATACCCCTACACATCGCGCAAATGATGCAAAAAACGGGCGGTTAGGGTGTTTTGCTGATCGTATTCACGGTGCAGGGCCTCCAGAATCGATGCTGTATTTCTGGGTTTTGGGGTTTCCAGGGCCACAAAGCGGATGCTTTTCATCAAATGGGACAGCGTTTTTTGGTCATCTTCCAAATGAAGTTTTCGTTTTTTTTGATTCTTTTTATAGGATAAAAAATCAACAAGCGAAGCCACCGTCACAGCAGGGGTGCCGTCGGTAAAAAACGATTTCATGATGTCAGAGTACGTCACAGGCTTTCCCTCAAACCCCAAGGATACCTAAAAAAAACAAAAATTTTATAAACGGAGGTCAATTAATTCATGCAGGAATTATGCCGGAGGTATCTGATTTAAATCCCGCGCGACGCGGGGATCCTCAAATAACTGATGGATCTGGGAAGCGTGGTCCAATCCCTGGTCTTCATGAAAACTTAAACGGGGTAGATAACGGGTGGCCAGATGGGGACGCAGGGCATTTTGCAGGGGAACTCTGGCATTTTTAAGTGCTTGTTTCAAAATCTGCTTATCATCACCGCCGCCCATAAAATAAACACGGGCCGACCGTAAATCCGGGGCCATGTCCACCTGAGTAATGCTGAGCGGCGGTAGATTAAACCCACCCCGGGCCAAAACGTCCGATAAAGCGCGGCGTACAACCTCACCCACACGATACTGGCGGGTACTGGGAAGGGCGGGTGCGGGCACGGTCTTTACCTTCTAATGATGCAGAACAGGGGGTGAGTCCGGTAGAGTTGTCCCCTTAACATCAGGAACATAATCCACCGTAATGTGGCTTTCGGGCCATGCCGCAGGGACAATGGCCTTGGTTAGGGCATGACTCAGGACGTGGGAGATGTGATCCACAGGGATAATGGTGACACGTTCCCGGACGTCCGCTGGGATCTCGGCTAAATCCTTTTCATTGTGTTTTGGGATCAAAACGGTTTGGATGCCGCCTCGAAGGGCCGCCAAAATTTTTTCTTTCAGGCCCCCAACGGGAAGAACGCGGCCCCGTAGGGTGATTTCCCCCGTCATGGCCACATCGCGCCGGATGGGAATACCCGTGAGTAAAGACACAAGGGCAGTGGCCATGGCAATACCCGCCGAGGGACCATCTTTGGGGGTGGCCCCTTCGGGAACATGGATGTGAATATCCCGTTTGTCCAAAAGGTCAAAGGGAATGCCCAGAGTCATGGCCTGGGAGCGGATATAACTCATGGCCGCTTGAACCGATTCCTGCATGACATCGCCCAGTTTTCCCGTGGCTTTAACCTTGCCTTTGCCAGGCCACATGACGGATTCAATAGTCAGCAATTCCCCGCCCACTTCTGTCCATGCCAGGCCCGTGACCAGGCCCACATGATCGTGATCCTCCACCAGGCCAAACCGGTATTTTCGAACCCCTAAATAATCCCCCAGGTTTTCTGGCGTAATGGCCAGTTTTTTTGCTTTAGGGGTAACCAACAGATGTTTCACAATTTTCCGGGCAATTTTGGCCAGGGCACGGTCCAGATGACGGACGCCGGCTTCCCGGGTGTAATAGCGAATAATGTCGCGCAGGGTGCCCTCAGACAGGGACCATTCTGATGAAGAAAGCCCGTGGATTAGGGTTTGACGATAAACCAGGTGATTTTTGGCAATGGTGACTTTTTCGTCTTCTGTATAACCGGACAAACGGATGACCTCCATTCGGTCCATTAACGGTAATGGCAATGACAATGTGTTGGCCGTGCAAATGAACATAACATCCGAAAGATCATAGCCGACTTCTAAATAATGGTCTTGAAACTGTGTATTTTGCTCGGGATCGAAAACCTCCAGCAGGGCACTGGCCGGATCACCCCGATGGTCATGGCCCATTTTGTCAATTTCATCAATCAGAAACAGGGGGTTAGACGTGCCCGCTTTTTTCATGCCTTGCAGCAGTTTTCCCGGCATGGATCCGATATAGGTGCGACGGTGGCCGCGAATTTCGGCCTCATCCCGCATGCCCCCAACAGACAGGCGTACGAATTCGCGTCCTGTGGCACGGGCAATGGATTTGGCCAGGGATGTTTTTCCCACCCCGGGGGGGCCCACGAAACATAAAACGGTTCCCGGTGTTGTTTTTGTCCGTTGTTGAACGGCCAGATATTCAGCAATCCGGTCTTTGATTTTTTCCAGACCGTCGTGATCTTCATCTAAAATCTCAATGGATTTTGATAAATTGTTATTCAACTTTGATTTTTTCTGCCAAGGCAAATCAACGATCCAATCCAGATAATTGCGGATGACCGTGGCCTCGGCCGAGAGAGGCGGCATCATTTTCAGTTTTTTCAGGTCCCCCAGGGCCTTTTCACGGGCCTCTTTCGTCAATTTCATAGTTTTGATTTTGTTTTCAAAATCTTCAAATTCGTTTTTCCCATCGTCAGCATCGCCCAGTTCTTTTTGAATGGCACGCATTTGCTCATTCAGGAAATACTCGCGCTGATTTTTTTCGATTTGTTTTTTAACGCGGTTGCGGATCCGTTTTTCTACGGTCAGCAGACCGATTTCCGCCTCCATCAGGGCGAAGACTTTTTGCAGGCGTTCTGTAATGTCCTGGGTTTTGAGCAAGTCCTGTTTTTCTGACAGTTTGTTGGATAAATGGGCCGCGATGGTGTCGGCCAGACGTTCGGGATCCTCAATTTTGTTGAGTCCAACCAAAATTTCGGGGGGGATTTTTTTGTTGAGTTTAATGTAATTTTCGAACTGAGATAGAACAGCCCTTACCAAAGAAGTCATTTCTTTGCTGTCGCTCATGTCTGACATCAATGGCTCTGCCACGGATTCCAGAAACTCTGCATTGTCCAAAAACTCAATGGCGTGCGAGCGACCCAAACCTTCAACCAAAACCTTAACAGTTCCATCGGGTAATTTTAACAATTGAAGGATTTTGGCCACAGTGCCCACATCATAAAGATCTGTAGGATCAGGATTTTCATCGGATGCATTTTTTTGGGCCATCAGAAAGACCAGGCCGTCCTGCTGGGTGGCTTCTTCAAGGGCAGCGATGGACTTTTGACGTCCCACAAACAGGGGAACGATCATAAAGGGGAAAACGACAATGTCCCGCAGCGGCAATACCGGATAGGCCCGTATGGGGATATTGACTTTGGGGGAACGGTTTTTAGGGCGCGCCATGAAAACTCCTTTAAAGAATCCGATGAACCATAAAAATGGCCATATAGCGTCTCTCATTTTGATGGATAGGGTGTCAGCGATGGGCTCGTGTATGTTTAATACACGCCGACTCGCCTTCCTGGTATCAACCAAAAGCAGAAACGCTATAGCCTTAAGTATAAACCAGTATAAGGGTTTTTACAGGGCATCGCCATGGATTTTTTTGCTTTTTTAGAATTCCCCTTGTGGATTTCACAGGGTCATTCAATGAAACCCGTTGAAATCCCAGTTTTCAGAGGCGCTGGAGATATAATTTTCAGAGCCATCAAGATACCCACAAAATCTAGCGTCTTGCCGCTTTCATTGAATGACCCTGTGGGTTTCATGAAAAATCTTGACGCCTCTGTGAAAATATGGCTTTTTTTATTAATCATTTGTCTGTGCTGAAAACTTTGTCATGATTGTCTATAATAACGGTATATATCGATCCCTGACGGAGGCCGCTGTTTCTGTCCAGGATCGCGGCTATCAGTTTGGGGATGGGGTGTATGAGGTTATTCACTACACAGATGGCCACGGCGTGGATGAGGCCTGGCATCTGGATCGTCTGGGTTATTCATTGGTTCAGTTGCAGATAGCTTGGCCAGTATACCCCGCTGTTTTACGGCATTTGATCCGCCAGGTTATGATCAAAAACCGTTTAACAACAGTCAACATGTACATTTCCATCACCCGCGGGGTGCCCGCGGTGCGGGATTTTGCCTTTCCCAAGGTCCCCTGCCCGCCTGTATTGACCATCATTCCCTACCGTCATAAGCCGGTTTCTTCGGCGATACGCACGGGGGGTATGAAGATCATGACGGCCCCGGATCAGCGGTGGGGACGGTGTGATATTAAGGCCATTGCACTTCTGGCGCCCTCACTGGCCAAACAAGCCGCCTCTGTGGCCGGCGCCGATGATGTATGGATGGTGGATGGGCATGGCTTTGTGACAGAGGGCTCATCCTGCAACGCCTTTATTGTGACAAAGACTGGGGAGATTGTGACACGCCCGGCCAGCCCAGCGATTTTAAAGGGAATTACTCGTACACGGCTTATTTTGTTGGCAATTCAGGCGGGGTTAACGGTAAACGAGCGTCCCTTCACCGTGCTAGAGGCTAAAAACGCCACCGAAGCCTTCATCACGCGCACCACGGGCTTTGTCATTCCCGTGACCCAAATCGATGAAGGACCCATCGGAGAGGGAAGGCCTGGCCCCACAACAAAAACGCTGTTACAGCGATATGAAACTTTTGTTCAGGAACAAAAAAATGGTCACTTTACCGACGCCACGCGCTTTGCTGTTTGATTGGGATGGAACCCTGGCGGACAGTGCGGCGGTGATTAAACACTGTTATGATGCGGCCACAACGGCGGTGGGGGTCCCCCCCATCAGCATGGAGGATGTTCGGTTTAAGCAAACGCGTTCGGGCCGGGATACGTTTCCGACGTTGTTTGGGGATCAGTGGCCGGTGGCACGGGAGGCTTATTATAAAGCCTTTAAGGACATGCACTTAGCCCACATTGCGCCACTGCAGGGGTGTGAGGGTATGCTGCGCCGTTTGCGGACGACAGAGCTGTTCATGGCGGTGGTCAGCAATAAAACTGGGGATTATTTACGCGACGAAGTCGCCCAATTTGGCTGGACCTCCTTTTTTGATGCTATTGTGGGGGCGGGGGATGCGGTGCGGGATAAACCGGATCGGGCGCCCCTGGATCATGCCCTCTTGGGTACGGATATACTGTGTGGACCCGATGTTTGGATGATCGGAGATTCCAACACGGATATGCTGGCGGCGCGTCATGCTGGGGCAACGGGTGTATTGTTGCGGGATGTTCCCCCTATGGATCGTGAGTTTGAGGGGTGCGCGCCGGATTTTTATGCGTCCTCTGCGGCGGATTTAACGCAACTTTTAGAAAGTCTTGGTTTACTGACAAAACTAGGTTAAAAAAGCAGAACCTCTAACAACAAAACAAAATGGGTGGACCATGGCTGATAAAAATAATTTACAAGACATCTTTTTGAATCACATCCGAAAAAATAAAATTTCCGTCACGGTCTTTTTGGTCAATGGGGTCAAATTGCAGGGCAGTGTGACCTGGTTTGACAATTTTTGTGTTTTGCTGCGCCGGGATGCCTATACCCAGTTGGTATATAAACACGCCATTTCCACCATTATGCCCTTGAATCCTGTGAAGCTGTTCGATACTGAGGACGAAGCGGATTTGCCGGAAGAGGTTTAATCTCTCTTTTTGGCCCCCTTCATGGTTCTTGTTCGTCTTGGATGTCGCACCAGTGATTTGGCCAAGGCCCAGGCGGCTTTGGTAAAGCAGGCGTGCCAGGGGCTGGGTTATGCCTTTCAGGAAACCGATATTGTCACCACGGGAGACCAGGTGACAGACCGGCCCCTTTATGACATGGGTGGTAAAAATTTGTTTTGCAAAGAAATCGACAATGCTTTGCGCGCTGGAACCATCGATTGGGCCGTGCATTCGCTGAAGGATGTGGAATCGGATTTACCTGCAGATCTCACCCTGGCTGCGGTATTGCCGGCGGCGGATCCCGGAGATGTGCTGGTGGTGCGGGATCCCCGGTGGCGTACGCTGGAGGATCTGCCCACACGCGCTGTTGTGGGCACCAGTTCCCTGCGCCGTGCTGGTCATGTGCGGGCGGTGCGTTCAGATTTAAACATTCAGTCTTTGCGGGGCAATGTGCCCACGCGGCTTAGGGCCCTGGATCATGGGTTTGATGCCGTGGTTCTGGCCCAGGCGGGGTTGGATCGCTTGGGGATTGTGCGGGCGTGGATCCCCCTGCCCCGCTCTGTCATGACCCCCGCTGTGGCCCAAGGCGTCATTGGCGTGGTGGTGCGCACGGATGGCCTCCCCCTTTGGAAAGATGTCTGGGCCGTGCTGGATCATACCCCCACCCGGGTGCGGGTGACGGCGGAGCGGGCGCTTCTCTCCGCCCTGGGGGCCACGTGCAAAACACCCATTGGTGTGTACGCGGAGGCTCAGCCGGATGGCACCCTAACCCTGCATGTTTCCCTGGTGCATCCGCATCATGGGATGCGATGGTATCAGACCTATTCTGTTGCCGGGCTACAGGATATTGCCCGTATTGCAGGGGATATTCGGGCGCGCGCTCCGACCCCCTGTTTGGCATGGTGAGAGGTGACGAGAAAAAATGTGAAAAAAAGTTGACTATTTTCATCAGGATTGATAAAGTTAATGGGTCTATAGGAAAACTATAGAATGAAAAAAATTTCGGAGGTTCTATGTTTAATGAAAAAGTAATTTCCACATCAGGACGGGCAGAGACCCAGGTGGATCCTGGCCTGCGGGCCCATATGATTCGTGTTTACAATACCATGTTTGTGGGTTTGTTGCTTACCGCTCTGGTGGCGTACTTCACGTCCCAGTCCGAGGCTGCGGTGATGTTCGTGGCCAACAATGGCTTGATTTTTGGTCTTGGTATCTTGGGTATGGCCATTGGATTTAGTTTTTTGGTGAATCGACTTTCTCACGCGGGTCTTCAGCTTTACTTTTACGGATTTGCGGCGCTTTTTGGGGCCATGACCTCCGTGTTTTTGCTGTATTATACAGGGGAGAGCGTCGCCCGCGCCTTCGTCATGACGGCCGCCCTTTTCGGGGGCCTCAGCCTTTACGGATACACCACCAAGCGTGATTTGACCTCCATGGGGACGTTTTTGCACGTGGGTCTTTGGGTTCTCATCATTGGTTCCTTGATCAACGCCTTTATTTTCAAAAGCACCGCCGGATCCATGGCAATCAGTGCCGTTTCCCTGATTATTTTCACCGGACTCACTGCCTATGACACCCAAAAAATCAAAAATCTTTACTACAGTGGCGTGGGTCATGAAGGGCTTCAAAAACTGTCCGTCGTGGGGGCTTTGACCCTGTACCTGGACTTTATAAACATGTTCCTGGCGATGCTTCGGTTGTTTGGGACTGCCAGAAATTAAGAACGCTTCCATGGTTCTGCCAAAGAAACAGGGGCCTGTCTTTTAAAGACAGGCTTTTTTGGTTTTTAAAATCCCCTGAATCGTCAAATCGGGTACCGTCTCAACCCCCAGCGCGGGGGCAAACAGGGACGCAATGCCCCCTGTGGCAATCACCGTGGGCTTGGTTTGGGGAAAGACTTCGGCCATTAAGCGCGATAACAGCCCCTCAATCATAGAAATATAGCCATAATACAGACCCGACTGCATGGCATCCTGGGTGGTTTTGCCCAAAACTTTGGGGGGCGGGGACAGGGCAATCAACGGCAATTTCGCCGCCGCCTCTGCCAGGGCGCGTAGGGAAACCTCTGGTCCCGGGGCAATCATGCCACCGCTATAGGCCCCCGAAGCATCCACCACATCAAAGGTCGTCGCCGTACCAAAATCAATGACAATCACGGGGGCGCCGTACAGAGCCTTGGCGGCTGCGGCATCAACAAGACGGTCCATCCCCAGTGTTTCAGGGTGAGGCAAATCGATAACCATCTCCATATCCGGCGCCGTCAAAAAATGGGCGGGTTTTGGACAAAAGGCATCCACCATTTGGGCCAAGATGCGGTCATAGGCCGGAACCACGGAACACACAATCACGCGATTAATATCGCCCAAGGAAAGCCCTTTCAGCCCCAAAATGCCTGATAAGGAAAGAAGCAACACATCCGCCGTCGTGCGTGTATCTGTGGGAATACGGATCTGAGCCCGAATGTCATCCCCCTGGCATAGCGCAAAAACAGTGTGGGAATTGCCCACATCAATGGCCAGCAACATCAGGCGTCACCTTGAGGGCTGGGAAGATTGACGTTGGTATAGACCGTTTGGACATCATCGTTGTCCTCCAGCACATCAATCAATTTGGCCAAAGTTTCTGCATCGTCCGCAGGCAGAGACACGAGCGTTTCCGGCACCCACACCCGTTTGGCATGAAGGGGATCGCCGTAATGGGTGCTGAGTGCTGAGGCCACCTGGTGTAAATCATCGGCGTGGGTGGTGATCAGATAATGGCCGTCCTGGGATTCCAGGTTTTTGGCGCCGGCCTCCACTGCCGCCTCAAACATCGTATCAAAGGGGGCGATGGCTTCGGGATACACAATTTCCCCCACGTAGGAAAACATAAAGCTCACGGATCCGGTTTCGCCCAGGGTGCCGTTATATTTACTAAACGCCGCCCGAACCTCAGAGGCCGTGCGGTTGCGGTTATCGGTGAGGGCCTCCACAATCACGGCGGCGCCCTTGGGGCCGTAGCCTTCGTAGCGGATGCTAACGTAATCATCGCCCACGCCGGCCTCTGAGGCGCGCTTGATGGCGCGGTCAATGTTGTCCTTGGGCATATTGTGACCCCGGGCCTCGGCCAGGGCCGCGCGCAAACGGGGGTTTTTAGAGGGATCCGGATCCCCTTGTTTGGCGGCCACGGTGATTTCTTTGATCAATTTTGTAAAGAGTTTGCCGCGCTTGGCGTCCTGGGCCCCTTTGCGGTGCATAATGTTTTTAAACTGGGAATGGCCGGCCATTGTATTTGCCTTTGGTTTCTTATAAAATACCCCTGTTTTTGCCATATCCCGTTATGATTAACAAGTCTTATGCCCCTGCAAACCTTTTTGAATGATTTATACCAAACTCTTGCTGACAAGCAGGGACAGGATCCTGAAGCATCCTATACCGCTCGCCTTCTGGCATCAGGCACCCCAAAAATTGCGCAAAAGGTTGGGGAAGAGGGCCTGGAAGTGGCCCTGGCTGCTGTTCAAAACGATAAAGCCGCCACGGTTTATGAACTGGCCGATTTGTTTTATCATATTTTGGTATTGTGCCTGAATCAGGGCATTCATCCCGATGAAATTGTCGCGGAACTTCAGCGGCGGGCGCAGAAATAAACATATTCTAAAACAATCCTCTATACCCCCTCTCCCCCATGGGGAGAGGGCTGGGGAGAGGGGCCGAAACCAACAGACGGCTAAATGGCGGCGGCACCCCCACCCTAACCCTCCCCCGCAAGCGGGAGAGGGAATTTCACACCCTCCAAAACATACCATCGCATTCCTAACGACTTGTTTTTAAAAAAATAATTTTCTCCCTTAACCCTTTTTCAAACACTCTCGCGCAATATGGGAAAAGTTTTTAATTTTCCACCATAGGATGCACCATGAAAATCACTTGGAAACTTACATTGCTGATTACGACGATTGTTGTCGTAGCATCGGCCATTCAGCTGGGGGTCTCAACCTACATTGCGTCTCAACATGCTTATGATCAATTCCATCAGCGTCTTGATGTTGTGACCCATTTAAGGGAAGACAATCTATCCTCTTATTTAAACACCATTGATGCCAATTTGCGCAGCATTGCCGCCAGTCCTTTAACGCAGCAAGCGATTGAGGATTTTTCCGCAGCCTGGTACCAGATTCCCGGAAATCCCAGCGAAACGCTGCAAGATGCCTACATCACCAAAAATCCCAACCCCACGGGCCAAAAAGAACGTCTGGATTTTGCTGAGGGGGATCTGACCTATCACCAGCTTCACAAAAAATATCACCCCTATTTTCGTACTGTTTTGCAGCAAAATCACTACTATGATATGTTTTTGTTCGATAAAAATGGAAATCTTGTTTACACAGTTTTCAAAGAACTGGATTTTGCCACAAACTTAGTAACAGGCCCTTGGAAAGACACCGATTTAGGCAAACTGTTCCGTGATACCATTGCGGCCAAGGACCGTGAGATTCACTTTTTCGATTTTGCTCCTTATCAACCCAGCAACAATGTCCCTGCCAGTTTTATTGGGATTCCTGTGTTGGATAGCAATGGGAAAACCGTCGGGGTTCTGGCCATTCAAATGCCGCTGGGTGTGATGACCGAGAAAATGAAAGATGTGAACGGTCTGGGGGAAACCGGAGAAGCCTTTTTGATCAACGGTCAAAACAAAGTGATTACCGAAACACGGTTTCACGGCCCTGATCAATTTCCAAACCTTACGTTTGATGCCGATTTCTTAAAAACAGCCCTTTCTGAAGGCAACGGTTCCCGTCAAATGGAATGGAATGGCAAAGATCGTCTGGCAATTCATTACAAATTTGATTTTCACGGCAGTCCCTACACTGTAATCAGCATGATCGACCAAGAAGAGGTTTACGCAGGCAACAAAGACCTCATTCGGGATACTGCCCTGACGATTGTGGCCATGTTGAGTGTGCTGGGTGGGTTTGTGTACTGGTATGCGGGTCGTTTTTCACGCCCCATTCAGAATTTGGCCCACAACATGACCGCCTTGGCTTCGGGAAAAACCCAAGGTTTAACCATTGTGGATTCGGGACGCCGTGATGAAGTGGGTGAGCTGGAGCGGGCCGGAAGTGCCCTGAAAGACGCCACCATCAGCGCCTACCAGATGAAGGCGGGCCTGCTGAATGCCTCAACCCCCGTGATGATTGTGGATCCTGAGGGACGTATCGCCCAAATGAACCGACAAGCCTCACAATTGTTTAACCAAAAAGGGGTTTACTTCAAATCGGTTATGCCGGACTTTAACCCTGCCTCTATGATTGGCACCCCCGTGGCAGCGTTCGAGGACTTTCAAACAGGGGTGAAGGTATCTCTGTCAAAATCCGAAAATGGCGGCAAAACAGAACTGCTGATCAATGGTCATACCTTTACTATCAGTCTGGCACCCATCGTGAACGGAAGCGAGCGTTTGGGAACCATTTTAGAGTGGAACGATCGTACCGATAACCTGATCGTAGAATCTGAAATTGCCAAAATTGTGGAGTATGCGGCCAGCGGAGATTTCAGCCAAACCATCAACCTAGAGGGGAAAGACGGCTTCGTTCGCATCCTTAGCGAAGGATTGAACTCGGTCATCTGCACCGTGGACAAAACATTGGTTGAAGTCAAAGATGTGATGCAATCCGTTGCCGATGGGGATTTAACCCGTGAAATGGATGGCAATTACAGCGGGGCGTTTGCGGAGTTACAAAACAACATCAACACCATGGTGACCAAACTGCGCAACATTATGATTCAGCTTGATGAATTGGGTATGGTGGTCAGCAGTGCCTCGGCTGAGCTGGCAACCGGAAGTGATGATCTGGCGTCTCGTACCGAACAACAGGCGGCGGCGGTTGAGGAAACATCCGCATCTTCCCAAGAGTTGATCGAATCCATCCGTCAAAACCTTGGGGTTGCAGCCCAGGCCCGCACCTCGGTCATTGAAACCAGCGAAGCGGCCAAAGAAGGGGAACGCATTGTTTCCGAAGCGGCCG
>JBILRW010000012.1:0-35956 GCA_044372405.1 Alphaproteobacteria bacterium | reverse complement strand
CGGTGCTGGACGCCACAGATTTTGATGCGGTAGAGGCTGTCTTTTCAAAGGCCGGCGCTTTGGATGGGGTTGTCAATTGCAGCGGATCGCTGTGGCTGAAATCAGCGTCTCTGACCAATAAAGAGCAATACCAAAGCGTGATCGATGCGTCGTTGACCACGGCGTTTGCCACGGTACGCGGCGCGGGAAAGTGTATGGTCAACGGCGGCTCGGTGGTGTTGTTGTCCTCGGCGGCCGCCATGGAGGGTTTGGCGAATCACGAGGCCATTGCCGCCGCAAAAGCCGGGATTATTGGGCTTACCCTCTCCGCCGCAGCCACCTACGCCCCTATGAACCTTCGGTTTAACGCGGTGGCACCCGGTCTGACGGAAACGCCCCTCACCGCCGCCATCACAGGCAATCCCACCGCACGTAAATTTTCTGAGGCCATGCACGCGCTGGGACGCCTGGGAAAACCAGAGGATATTGCCCGCGCCATTGTCTTTTTGCTGGACCCCGCCAACAGTTGGATCACGGGTCAAGTGCTGGCCGTCGATGGGGGGCTTTCCCGTGTCCGGCCAAAGATGAAAGCATGAAACAGGAGCCTTCTGAGGCCTTCATCAGCGATATTATCGGGGCTGCGTGGGCGGATGATGTTTCTTTTGATCAAATCAAACAGGAAACAGGCCTATCCGAATCCGACGTCATCGCCCTCATGCGTCGCCATCTCAAGGCCAACAGCTTTAAGCTATGGCGCCGCCGTGTCCATGGCCGGCGTTCCAAGCATGAAAAACGGGCAAAAGGCCTGGAGCAGGAGACAGAGAAGGAGAAGGAATAATATTCAGGTATACCCCACCCCCACCAGCGTCAACCCCTGGGGCGGGCGGGTGGCCCCGGCCAGGCGGCGATCGCCGGTGAGCAGCGCCTGATCCAGGGTTTCCAGCGTTGTGTGCCCCCGGCCAATGTCCAGAAGGGTGCCCACCATGATGCGGACTTGATTGTGTAGGAAGGATTTCGCGGCAAAATGCAGGTGGATTTCATCGTCGTGGCGGGTGATGTGGGCCTGATCCAGGGTTTTGATGGCCGTTTTGGCCTGGCACGATGAACAGCGAAAGGCGGAAAAATCATGCGTCCCCAGCAATTTTTGCGCCGCCGCCGCCATCAGGGCCACATCCAGGGGTCCGGCATAATGATCGACCTGGTTTGACCGCAGCGGACTGGGGGTTTTGCGGTTCAAAAGGCGGTAACAATACCGACGCTGCGTGGCGGAAAAGCGCGCGTGGAAGGTTTCGGGGACTTCGTCTGCCGACAACACCGCCACGGGCCAGGGGCGTAAATAAGCATTCAAACCATGGATAAAGGCCCGCAGCGGCAAACCGTCGTGATCCACATGAATGACTTGGCCACTGGCATGAACGCCGGCATCGGTACGACCAGCGGCGTGAACGGTTTTGTCTTCACCGGTGAGTTTTTTCAGTGCGTCATGAACCACCCCCTGAACCGTCACGGCGTGGGGCTGATATTGCCACCCGGCAAAGGGCGTGCCGTCGTACTCCAAAACCAACTTAATGCGCAAGGACCTGACCCTTTACCAGCGGGAAGCCCTTCAGCAAATCCGCCGTTTTCATCACGGTTTTGCCGCTACGTTGCACCAGGGTGGGACGCAGCGCCTGCTCGCCGCACGCCACCAAAAACTGATTGTCCAGCAACATGCCGCAGCGGCCAAAGGTATTGACGACTTCCGCATCCAGGATTTTCAGCCGCTCGCCCTTATACTCTGTCCACGCCCCGGGCGCGGGGGCAAAGGCCCGAATGACCCGCAGCAGCTCCGCCGCCGGACGCGCCCAATCCAGGCGCATGGTGTCTTTATCCACCTTGGCGGCGTAGGTCACACCCGCTGCCTCTTGCGGGACGGGGGTTAGGGTTTTTAGATGATCCAGGGCGTAAACAATGGCCTTGGCCCCCGTTTTGGACAGTTGATCCAGCAGCTGACCCCCCGTGGTTTTTTCGGTGATGGGAACCTTCACGGTGTGCAGCACGGGTCCTGTGTCCAGGCCGGCCTCCATCATCATAATGGACACACCGGTTTCGGGGTCCCCGGCCATAATGGCCCGCTCGATGGGGGCCGCGCCGCGCCAACGGGGCAGCAAAGACGCATGGATGTTCAAACACGGTGCGACATCCAGAACCTTTTGGGGCAAAATCAGTCCGTACGCCGCCACCACGATGGCCTGGGGCTTGTAAGCTTTCAGCGCCTTAACCACATCCGGGGCGCGAAAGGACACCGGCGTTTCCACAGGAATCGTTTGATACTGACCCCACAGGGCCACGGGCGATGGCTGCACAGCCTTGCCCCGACCCGCAGGACGGGGGGGCTGCGTGTAAACGGCCACGACGGTGTGCTGCTTGTGCAGGGCCTCCAGCGCGGACAGCGCAAAGGCCGGGGTTCCCATAAACACAACACGCATGATGCACCACTTTCTTTCTTTCAGGATTGATCTCTGGATAAGTCTCTTTTATACACGAAAGACATGGGGCCAAAAATAGAAAAATATGTCACGCACCGCCTGGGCAACGATTATCATAACGGCCCTGGTGGGGATGGCGGCTTTGGCTTTTATGGCGCGGGGCGTTTATGATCATCGGCCCTGCATACCCACGGGCGCCGTTGTCCTGATTCCCGCGGGGTCCTCTTTTGAAAAAATTATCAGCGTCTTGGCCGAAAAGAACGGGCTGGTTCACCCGTTCTTTTTTTATGTGGCGGAGGGGATTCAGGGACACCATCGGTTTTATCCTTCCGGGGAATTTTATCTTCCCGCTGGACTGACTTATAAAGAGCTAAGCCTTTTCCTGCGCCGCGCCAAGCCTGTCCAACACCCCATTCAGGTTATTGAGGGCAGCACCGTTGCCACCGTTTTTGAATCTCTGAAAAAGCATCCGTTGTTAACGGGGGAATTGCCGGATCTGCCCCAGGAAGGCACCCTGTTTCCCGAAACCTATCACATCACCCGGGGCGCGAGCCGCCAGGATGTTTTGAATCGGATGCAGGCCATGATGACAAAAAATCTGGAAACGCTCTGGGAAAAGCGTGACCCCAACCTGTTGTTAAAAACCCCCGCTGAGGCCCTGATCCTGGCTTCCATCGTTGAAAAAGAATCCGGCGGCAATGACGATGCAAAGCACGTGGCCAGTGTTTTTCTGAATCGCCTGAAAGCCGGCATGCCCCTGCAATCCGATCCCACGATTCTTTATGCCCTCAGTCAGGGGACGGGCCGCCTGAACCGCCCGCTGAATCGCCAAGACTGGAGCCTTGAGAGCCCCTATAATACGTATCTGCAGCCGGGCCTGCCGCCCTCGCCCATTGCCATACCCAGTGTGGCATCCTTAAAAGCCGTGCTCAACCCCATCACAACCCCCTATACTTATTTTGTGGCCGACGGTAAGGGGGGGCACGTTTTTGCCGTGACGCTAAAGGATCACAACCGCCACGTGCGGGCTTTTTATCGGACGAAAAAAGAGGCTCAAAAATAAACCTTCCCCCATGATTTTTTGCAGGGGCTTGCCTCATCGCCCCCAAACCCCTAAGATTATCCTGTTTTTTTAGGATGAAGCCCCTTTGCCATGACCGAAGCCATCACACGCCACACCGCCCAGGATTTCGAGGGTATGCGCCGCGCGGGGTACTTGGCGGCCCGGGTGCTGGATTATATCGGGGATTATGTGGATGTGGGGGTGTCGACGGAACGCCTGAATACGCTGTGTCATGACTATATTATCCAGCATGGGGCCATTCCCGCGCCGCTGAATTATAAGGGATTTCCCAAATCCATCTGCACGTCGGTCAATCATGTGGTGTGCCACGGGATTCCTTCGCCGGATAAAATTCTGCAAAACGGCGACATTATTAACATTGACGTGACGGTGATTGTGGACGGGTGGCACGGGGATACGTCGCGCATGTATACGGTGGGCAAGGCCAAGGGCCAGGCGCGGAAACTGGTGGAGGTCACGTATGAATGCCTGATGCGGGGGATCGACCAGGTGAAACCCGGGGCGCGTTTTGGGGATATTGGGTATGTGATTCAGTCGTACGCGGAGTCCTTTGGCTTTTCCGTGGTGCGTGATTTTTGTGGCCATGGCATCGGGAAAATTTTTCACGAGGCCCCCAGTGTCTTACACTACGGCAAAAAAGGGGAGGGCACCCGCCTGGAAGAGGGCATGTTTTTCACCATCGAGCCCATGATCAACGTCGGCACCTGGCGGATTAAGGTCCTGTCCGACGGCTGGACCGCCATTACCCAGGATCGAAAATTATCGGCGCAGTTTGAACATACCCTGGGTGTGACATCCAGTGGGCATGAGATTTTCACGGTATAACCCATGACGCCCGTCACCGTTTTTTTGGGCCTGGGCAGCAACCAGGGGGATCGCACCTTTTATTTGAATGCGGCGATTGAGGGGCTGCGGGGGCCCTTAACCACCATTACGGTGTCGTCGTTTTGGGAAACGGAGGCCATGTATGTTGTGAATCAGCCGTCGTTTCTCAATGCCGTTTTGCGGGGGGAAACCACCCTGTCCCCGCGGGCCCTCTTATCCGTGTGTCAACAGCTGGAGGACCAGGCCGGCCGCCGCCGCACCACACCCAACGGCCCCCGGACGCTGGACATTGACATCCTGTATTACGGGCAGTTGATTCTGTCTGACCTGGATTTAATGATTCCTCATCCGCTGCTGCACGAGCGTCCCTTTGTCACCGGACCCCTGAAAGAAATTGCGCCGGATTGGCCAGCCCTATGACCGCCCGCCGGCGATGTCCAGGCGCAGGGTGTTTTCGCTGGCCAGGGAAGAGGCGTAAAACGGATTTTGCAGCACAATCCCGCTAATGGGCACGACGCGGTAGGTGATGACCGATTCGGGCACCTGTTTTTGCTTTAAGTATTCAACAACCAGGGACGTGCCGTGCCGGCCCAGGCTTTGCAGCTGGGAATAGCCGCGCACGTCTTGCCCCTGGGCGGGGCGGGTGTTGACGTATCCGGTAATTTGAATCATGCCCAGGGTGCCGTCTTGGTATGCCGATGCCACCTGATTCAGAAGGGATTTTGTTTTATCATCCAGCATCTCTGCCGTTTCCGGAACCATCACCGTGGCCAGGGTCGAGGGGCCCTCATGGTCCACCAAGCGGGCGGTATCTTCTAGAGCATCCTCTAAGACAAGCGTGTTGGGGGCATCAGGTTTCTGGGCGACAGGCGTTTCGGGCTGGGGTTCGTCTTGTGTCTCGGGGGTTTTTTCGGCAACCACGGGCTGGGGAGAAGCTGGCACTTCGGGGGTTTGGGGGTTGGCCTCAAACGATACCACAGATTTTTCCTGAATCGGGGCGGCGGTGACGGGGGCTGTTTTATACAAATCCCGAATGGCGCGATTGGGGGAAAGCACCGCAAACGTCTGATCGAACTCAATTAAAAACGGGTCCAGGCCGGCGGGATAGGGGCGGCCCTCATTTTTCGCCTGTTTCACCAGGCTGCGCGCGGCCTGTTGCCGGGAAATTTGGGTGTCAAAGGGCGCGTACTGGCCCCGATTTTGCGCGTTAAAGGACGAGAGGGTTTGGGTGGATGCGGGAATACTCTGAACCCGGTTGGGGTCCATGACCACGGATTTTTGGGGAACCTCTGTGAAGGTTCTTTTTGTTTGGGGGGCAGCCGTCGTTGTTGCCGTCCCTCTTTTGGGGGTGGACACGGCCTGGGTAGTGTCCTTGGGCAGGGGTTCTCGCTTGATTTGACCGCTGGCGGTGCTGGCCGGATTGGCGGCGGCCACAGGGTTTTGCAAAACCGCAGGGGCCGGGGTTTGGGGCGCCGGCGCCGGAGAGGCCGCCACAACCGGTGAGGGGGCGGGGGTCTCTGGTTTTTTGGGGGGATTTAAATCCTCCAAATACAAAACCTGCGGCTTCACAACAGCGGGGGCATCGGGGGCTGTTTCTGGGGTGATTGGTTCTTTGTCGGCTTCCGCAGCGGCGGTTTGGGGGGTTGCCTCTTCGTGATCGTTCTGCGCCTCAAAAAACGCATCCAAGGACTCCGCGCTGGCCGCATGAGCCCCCACCATCCACAATCCCAAAAATAAAAAGCCTTTTTTCATGGCACGTCAAAGCCCTTTGTCGTTTCTTGGGCCTATCATGGCAGACGTACGGTTAAAAAACGGTTAAGGCATTAAGCTATGGGAATGATGAACCTCAGTAAGAAACCGAAATGGGCACAAAACCCTTATAAGGCCCGGGTAAGGCACGGGTTTAGCATCGGCGGGAACATTCAGGGTGCCCCCAATGGCCAGGGGGTCGTGTCCTGTGCCATCCAGGTGTCCTTGGTTAGTGATGCCCGGGGCATTGCGGCTTTCTATTTTCAGGTTATCGACTGAGAAACAGGGGGCGCGTTCTAGGCAAACGCCTCTTCCCAGGTGCCGATGGTGGCGGCTTTGGTATATTCGGTGGCGCGGCTTTCAAAGAAATTCGCATGCTCCACACCATTCATGATTTCGTCAATCCAGGGCAACGGGTTGCTTGCAATGTTATAGAGAGGGTCCATGCCCAGCTGGCTAAGGCGCAAATCGGCGATATAACGAATGTAGCGTTTAATATCTTCAGCCGTCATGCCCTCAATGCCGCCCAGTTCAAAGGCCAGGTCAATAAACGCATCTTCATGGTGAACGATGGTGCGGCAGGCGGTGTACAGTTCCGACCGGAAATCATCCGTATCAATTTCGGGATTTTCGGACAAAAAGGTTTGGAACAAACGAATGATAGAGGCACAGTGCAAACTTTCATCCCGAACCGACCAGGACACAATCTGCCCCATGCCCTTCATTTTGTTAAAACGGGGAAAATTCAGCAACATGGCAAAGCTGGCAAACAGCTGCAGCCCTTCCGTAAAGGCCCCAAAAACAGACATGGTTATGGCAATATCCCGGGGGGAGTCTACCCCGAATTGCTTCATGTAATCGTATTTGTCCTTCATTTCCTTATAGTGCAAAAAGGCACTGTATTCAATTTCCGGCATACCCACGGTGTCCAGCAGATACGAATAGGCCGCGATGTGAATCGTCTCCATATTGGAAAAGGCCGCCAGCATCATCTGAACCTCGGTGGGTTTAAAAACCTGGGAATAATGGCGCATGTAACAGTTGTTGACCTCAACATCCGCCTGGGTGAAAAAGCGGAAAATCTGCGTTAGCAGATTGCGCTCTTCGGTGGTTAAGACACGTTGCCAGTCCTTAACGTCATCCGCCAGGGGCACTTCCTCCGGCAGCCAGTGAATGCGCTGCTGCATCAGCCAGGCATCATATGCCCATGGGTAAGCAAAGGGCTTATAAACGGTATGAGAGGAAAGGAGCGACATAAAACCCTCGTGCGACTGAACTAGGAATGTGTTGTTTGGGGCGTCATTCTGTTGTAAGATTATTTCTTCCGTAGGTCAACATCAACAACATCAGGAGGCGCATTACTATGACCCATCCCCGTTTAGAGTCCCTATTAAAAAAAATCGCCCATATTGAGGCCCGTCTGGAAACAGAGCAAACCCGCCCGTCTCCTGACCCCATGCTGTTACAATCCCTGAAACGAGAGAAACTTAAACTACGCGATGACATCCGCACGATCCTGACCCAGTCGTCCCTGGCGGCGTAAATCCCGTTGGTCGTGTTATGAGAGTCCCCTCCCTCCTGCACCCGTGGGGGAGGGGATTTTTTAAAGCAGAACAAAGCCCTCATCAAGCCCCGCTGTTTTATCGAACGTGAGAAGACGGTCATGTCCGTAGTGGCTTGCAATGGCTTGGATTAAATAATCCGAAAAATCAGCACGGCCTGATTGATAAGCCTGAAGCGCACGAAGGCAACTGCCGTGGTGTTCAATATCCAATATGGTAACGGATACGATCATATCCAGAACATGGATCAAGGATTCTTTGGATAAGCGATAGGACGTTTTCAGAACCCAAAAAACTTCACACAAAACAACGCAGGAAACAAACGCCCTGCTCGATTCCGATAAACCCTCCAAAATCTGTTCAGCCTTGGGGGATTGGACGGGATCATCTTGCACCAGATAACGGACCAAGACATTGGTGTCCAAGGCAATCACGCCCCACCCCCAGCATTGGCCGCGATGGCCGCATCCATAGCCTCCAAAGAAACCGGAGGGCCTTTGTAGGGAACGCACCCCTTCAGGGCTTTGATGTCCAAAATGGGGCGTAGGGGCTGTGTCGTTAAAAAATACCGACCATTGCCCATATCTTCAAAAATAACGGCATCCCCCGCCTTTAACGACAAGGCCTGCATCATGTCCGGGGGCAAAACGACACGGCCATCGGTGCTGATAATGGTTTGCATAGGCATAAACCCGTCAATTGTGACCCAATTCTATCAAAGGACGGGGAAAATGTCAAATTTTGGGAAGGGGGTGGGGGCTAATGGTGTTGTTTGTCATAAGATGTGGTTTTTTAGGGGGGTTAGGCGTGAACGGTTTGTTGTTGAGCGACAGCCCAGGCCTGAGCATCAACATTGGTTCCAGGAAAAGTACCACTCAACATTTCTTGGGCAGATTTCCAGATCTCTCCGTTGGATTGTCCACCAGGTTTTTTGATATCCAGGCTCTTTAAGATACTCGCGGTAGATTTTTGAATCTTTTTAGAATCCGTATCTTCTTCAAAGCCGCTGATAGTGGATTGAATCGCATTAATTTGTTTTTGGGTAACCCCCATTCTTCCTAACTCGATAGCCGCCGCCGTGGCAAGAGTCTGTGAAAACCCTTTCTTATCATCAGGAACATCTCCTAAAACAACTCGGGCGAGGGCAAGTTTTTTCTGAGCCTCACTCAGATCTTTGTAGTTATCAATAACGTTCCCCATAATGGCGGTGGTCGCCGCAGTAACTGGATTGGCTTTTGTTAAAGTCATATCCGTGTCACCGGTCAGTTCCTTTAACGCGGCTTCTAACTTTATTGTGGCATCTTCATTAAATTTATCAAACAAAGCCTGGTCGTTACCGCTAGAAACCCCCAGAACTGAAGCTGCCACGGCTGCATACCGGGCAATACCTCCCGAGTCTGGGTCCTTGGGTGAAGGGGTTACTAAGGCCTTTGATAAAATATCATCAACCGTTGATTTTTTAACTAATTTACCGTTTAAATCTTTCAAACGATTGTCAAACAATTTTTTCTGGGCCTCTCCCTCAAAGGCGGCTCTAACGCCATCTAGACCTTGGCATTCTTCTCCCAAGACGGTGACGTCCCCAATATTTTTTCCGGTACACGCCTCAACAATTTCTGCAATCATGTCACTGTTTTGTTCTGGGGTTTGGCCGTCTATATTTTTTAAAGACATTAAAAGTTGCCCTGTTTTCCGATCAAACCCTATATCAAGGCAGCCTGCATATTTTAAGTGCATATCTTCAGGCAGCATCACCTCTCCTTTCCTAACATCCAGGAGGGCTTTTCCAGAAAAATCTTTTTCCGAAATCCCTTTAACGGCAATAAGAGATTTTGAGTTTTTAAGAGCGTTAATGTTTTCCGTTTCGTCTCTATATAAGTCGTTTTTTATTTGAAACTCTTTGTCTCGCGATAGCTTGTTACTGTCAGCTACCTTTTCAGCCCGATCAAGCTGTTTTGAGGCTTCAGGAACTTTTGAGCCCGCTACACCTGCTACGACCCCAGAAGCTAACATCCCTAAAAGTTGAAGGCCTGCTGCACCTAAGCCCCCTGTGGCAATTACAGGAAGAGAAGTCGCCAAAAGAACAAGAGCACCCAACGCTGCAAATCCACTCACAAGGACGAGGCCCACTAGCTTTCCTTTCGGGATAGCCGTCTCGCCAAGAGCTTGTGCTTTGGAAGATATAGGGTGAATGACGTTCCTATTAAAGGGGGCAAAAACATGACGACCGAGAGTCGCATGATAGGCATTCCCAAGACGTCCTATCTTGGATTGTTTTCTTTTGCGTTCCCACTCATTACCTAATGTGCCGATGACGTAACTTTCAGCGCTTGCCATCTTTTCTTGAAAGCTTTTACCTTCAAGATTTTTAAGATGTGTACCAAGCTTTGAACGATTTTCTGGAGAAAGAGCTTTGTTTTGTTGGGCGAGATAAGATTCGTACTTTTCGCTCCAAAGGAAATCATCCATAATGCCGGATAGCTCTTTGGCTTTAACAGACGGATCGGCTGTCTCCCAAAGTGAGGAATGGTGAAGGTCAACAAAATTTTTAAATTTTTCGAATCGTTCGTCATCTGAATCTCGCAATTCTTTTAAAAAGGAGGCATCTTTCGAATAATCCGGCGACCAGGGAAAGCGCTTCTTATAAACGCCAAAAACATTGAGGAATTTTTGAGCTTCTTGCTCTTCAAGATCTCTATTTTCTGCACTAAGCATAAACCCCTCCAAAATTCCAAACCCCTTTTTGGGGCCATAGTGTCACCCTAACCCAGAATCTCCGCCCTGTCAAGGTATTTAAACGATTTTTTAACTAAATGAAATGTGACAAATGTCACATTTCAGGGGACAGGTTACAGGTAACGGGTGACAGGGGGAGGGGGGTCTGGCCCTCACCCCCCCCCCCATTTTTCGTCTTTGCGAGGAACAACGCGACGAAGCAATCCAGGATGTGCGTATTCATGACCTGCGGAGAACCCTCGGCAGCTGGCAGGCCGCCACGGGGGCCAACGGGTTTGTTATCGGAAAAAGTCTAGGCCATAAATCCATGCGGGCCACGGAAATCTATGCCCGTATTGATCTGGACCCCGTTCGTCACTCTGTTCAAACGGCCACAAGAGCCATGTTTGAGGCGGGGGGGTTGGGGTGAAATTTAGCTGTCTTTCAAAGGCGCTGTACAGGACCCCCGCTCATGAATAAAAACTCCCGCGGATCAACCTTTTCCCAAGCTTGGGTACACTGGGCATCATGAGGGCCCCCCTCATGGGAAGACGTTATTTGCTGCCCTATTTGCTCTATGATGTTTTTATGGGTCGTTTGTCGTTCTTTTAAACCCATATATCTTGTAATTAAAGACACATCTTGTTGTGTCCAAACCCTTTGAAAAGTTACTTCACCCTTTTTAATATCAATGTTTTGTGCAATTTTCCTTAAAGGGCCTTTTGAGTTTTGGCAGAACACTTTGAATAACGCCCAACGTGCAACATCAGGATTAATGGGTGCGCTTGAGGGGACAAGTGTTTCAACTGGTATCGCTGAATTAGTTTTTTCAGGCGCTTTCAGATTTATAGGCTGAACAGGGTCTGGGTTTTGTGTTGCTTTTTGTTCTGGCCTTATTTTCTCTGGAAGTTTCCTAAAGATTCGCCCATCAACGCGATACGTGCCCGAGGGAACCAGGTTAGGATCCGCCAAGTTACCCGAAAAATTGCTGCGATCATCGGGTATGGTAATGCTGTTTTGGTCATCACAGCACAGATTGTTTTCGGAAAGTGCCCCAACAATGACGGCGTAACGCTCGATATTTTCAGCATAAGTATCCCGCGCTTGATTGCCTATGACGCGGGCCATAGTGGGAACGAAGCCTTTTTTTCCTGCAATTTCGCGATAATGATAACAGGTAACAATATGATTTTCATCATCCGTAATGAAGACATGATAATTAGTCCCATCCTGTGATGTCGGCACAAGAAGGATGGATCTTTTTTGACCTCCGTTTATATCTTTTGCCTTAAAAACCGTATCGCTAATCTCTTGATAACTTTCTGATTGCAAAACAGGCCAGTTGTTTTGGATGGCTTGCTCTAAAACGGCCTGAAATAATTGGGTTGGTATGATGGGGGGAGTACCCTGTCCGTCCCAATCGGCTTGATTAACAATACGGGCAATAGAAGGCGGCAAAACCCCCGAATTGTATTCTCCAAGAATATGATCTTCATAAATTTTCCCAGGTTTATTGCCATAAGGATCGCCCCATTCTATCTTTCCAAGATCTAATGGATTACAGGCAAAAACAATTTGTTCGTTTCCTTGGGAAACAGTCGCGCCGGGATAAGCAGCTCTTAACAATCCTTGCTTTTTAGCAAGAGGCAGTGTTGCAAGCAGCTGGTTTAAACAATGCGTGGCATATCCTTCGGGACTCCGCAAATCTATGGGAAGGCCTTTGGAGGCCTCTTCCCGCTCTTTTTCCGCCCTAGCTTGTTTTTGGGCTTCTTGCGTTTGAATTTGTTTGTATTGTTCGTCAGAAACAATCCGGGGTTTTCCTTCCTCGGGATAGCGATGACGGGCCTCAATATCCACCAGATCCTGACCGCGCACCAACGCCAACAGGTCCCAACGCGTTTTTCCTGTTTCAAAGTAGAGTGCTTCTAACCCTGCAACATAATGGGTATCCAAAGACTGGCCATACGCTTGGTCTTTAGGGCTTGCGTAATAATACGCCGTAAAGGTGGGGTTTACATAGTTTCTGAAGCTTTTTTCCCGGCATAAGCTCTGGTATGAATCGTTATAAAGCGTTTCGAGAGCGTCACGATGCAGCTTATGTGTTGCAAGGTCACCCTCAGGAATGGGACTCTGGCCCGTTTCAAGGCGGCTATTATAAACTGTATTGACCAGGCGTCGCACATCACATTTCCGCAGCGCGATGTTATTCAGCGACGGATACAAGGGTAATCCGTGGGCATTCAGAAAGTTTTCTATATTTTGGGGGTCAATCTCTTGGGCAACGCTGGTATTGTTGGCACCCGCTTTTAACAAGGTTGTCATATAAGGACCGTCAACGCCAAACCATTGGGCGATATACGCTGCTTTTTGATCAACAGGCATATCCCCAAAATCCAAGGACTGTAACGCCATTCTGGCAACCCAACCTGCTTCGGTATGGGTCAGGGGTCCTGTGACAACGGTTTGGGGGGCGGCTGCTTCTTGTGTCGTGTTTCCAGAAAGACGCTTGGTGGCAATCCGGCTGACAATCAGCCGCGCGTAATCATCGGCGTTGTCTGGATCGTTTTGTAAAAGCGCACTCAGAATGTCCTTGAGCTCAACAGGATTAATGTTGTTGATGTCAAAGGTTCCTTTATCTTTAATGTGCTGCGCGATTAATTTGATTTCGCCCGTATTCAGGGGAGTTCCTTGAAAGGTCTCAGGTAAAATTTCGTAAGCCTCTTGAGAAAGGTCCGTTGTTTCCATCCCCTGACCAATTGTCGTCACAATTTCTGATGTATCAATCGCCCCCAAGTATGCCAGCGCCTCGATAAGCACATCCGATTCTTTTAAAAGAGATAAAGGATGATCGGGCCTGAGTGTTTCAGGGACGCGATGCGCGACGGACAAAACAACGATGGGACGTTGGCCTTGATGGTCTTGCCAATACTGTACGTCTTCGGCCTTGAGGTTGATATTTTCCAAACCCACGCGGGAAACGGTGAGGACAGCTTCGTGGAAAATCTCAATAAGGTCGGCTTTCCCGTCAAAATCCGCCTCGATCTTACCCATATCTTGATCGGTTATCCCCTCAGAAAGCAAACGGGTGATCCCTTCAAGAAAACGTTGGCTGCTGGCAATCGTATCGCGATAGTCTTGGTAACGTTTTTTTTCTTTGGGATTGCTGGCGGCGAGAGAACGCAGCTCCATCGCCTTCATCATTTTTAAAACAACGCTTACAGCCTTTTGGGCAATGATGTCGTCACTGTCTTCAACATCATGGGTATGATTTGAAAATTCTTCGGCAAGGGCCGTTTCTAAATACGCACGAGTTTGGGCGGGACGCACCACAAAAAGGGACGATGCACGGGCAATGATTGGCCAATCGTCTCGATTTGTCAGGGTCTCAAGCGCTTGATAGGCCTCAGATTCACGAAATGCCTTGCCAGGACGGGCCTTCATGGCCTGCTGAACATCATCAGCGGTCAGCGTTGTTGTGCCGTCTTCGGGAAGATACCTATTGAGTGTTTCAGCCAAGGCCTGATAATCCTCTACATCATAGGTGATAGGCACAGGCGGCAACAAGGTTTTTAGCTTTTGAGCCACAGACGGCGGCGCCACCTGAAGAACGGGGGCTGTTGTCACCTCTGATGAGGCAGGGGAAGGTGCGACTTTTTCCTGTATCGTTGGTGTTGTGATCGTTGTGTTGGCGCTTTGCTCTGGTATGTCCCACCGGCCCTCAAGCAAACCATTGAGGATTGTGCAAAAATACAGAGATTGCTCTATGGGGGCCTCGCCAGCAAGAATATCCACGGTGGATGAAGTGATCAGCGATGAAAAATCAAGGGTTTGTGGCGTACTCGTGTGGGCCTGAAAAAGGCGGTAAGCCTCCGGTGTATTCAAATTCGCCAGCGACGTAATGAACGACAGGGTATTTTCGGCAATAATGGCGTTAAAAGCATCTGTTTTATCGTCCCCAAAAATGACATCCCCAACAAGATCCGTTATCCATTCTTCATCGAGGTTTTCTGGGGTAAAGGTGGGGGCCTGATCCGAAAAACGCTGAAACGTGTTTAGGTTCCCAAGAATTTTGTCCAAAAGATTCTGGCTGATGGTCGTATCGGGTATGCCGTTCTGGTTACGGATCAAGCGGTTAATTTTGTCCCGATTTTTTTCAAAATCACTTTCCATTTCCAGGGAATAGACATACATGAGCAGCTTTTGTTGCTCATCACTCAAATCCGAGGCCGCTTTCGGCAGATAGCTTTTCAGATCAACCTGATGATCAATAACATATTGCAAAACAGTATTGAGCGTATTTTGATCCAAAGACGCGCCAGCGCCCCCTTTTTGGCCATAATAAAGATCCGTCAGCGTAAAATTGCTCCCCTCTCCTCCGTAGGCATTCAGCGCAAAGGCCACCAACGTCATTTGGGTCAGGGTCAGGTTGGTTTTTCCAAAACAATCCTGAAAAACCCTACCCACAGCCTCCTGCAAGGTTTTTTCAAAGTCGGTGAGTTCTTGTTTGGCCGGCATTTTGGGTGCAGTCGACCTTGGGCGGGCGTTTTGTTGGGCCTGAAGGGCTTGAGATAACGCCGTTATCGAGCCCTCAGGAAGGTTGGTTAGCAAGGATCTAAGGGCATCGGGATTTGATTCCCCCGACAGAAGATCCAAAAAATCCTCTAAAATTTGTTCGTTTTCCATAAAATTTCTCTATTACTGCTGATATTGTCCATTGGATAAAGCGGCTATGGCCAAATCTAAAAAAGCGCTTGGCCCCTGCTGTTTATAATACTCTACCAGGGCGTCAATGCGGGGATCGGGTTCCATGGGTTTTTCCTCTGGCAGTGGGGTTTGTGTTTCAGGCGTTGTTGTGTTGTCGGTGGGGGCCATCCCCACTTCCGCCGCAGAAGATGCGGTCTTCTGTAACTCTTGATCTGTGGGGGGTAATGGGTTTGGGTTTATGGGTTGGACCACGTCTGGGGTTACGGTATCTGGGCTGGAGGATTTTTGTTGGTTTTGTTGTTGTTGCCATTTTGAGAAGGAGAGGACAACCTCTTTGTTAAGGGCAAGGGCGTTCATAATGACTACGTAACTTGTAGCTGTGTCATATTTTTTATTTTTTTTGACCCTAAGGCTGATAATGCTTTCAAAATCAATACTTATAGGGGTTTTTCTAAGTATTTTTAATGTATTAGGATACGGGTCAAAAGAATTTTGATCGGCATAGTTGGTATCGAATAAAGTGTTTTCTTCATGGCCGCTTTTTAAAGCATTGATACTATTTGTAATAATATGTATATTTTTGGTAATACTATCTTTAACCCATGCATTAAGATTTTGAATAGATGCTTTTTGGAATTCCTCTTGGCTAATCAATCCAGCTCTGATCACTGATCTAAAAGTTTCTTGTAGTAAATTGGGTTTTTCATGCCCCGCCCCCGATTCAAACGCTTGTGTGCGTAATGCGTTTATATCCTCTTGGATATCTGAGAGTTCTGTGCTCCGAAGGGTAGATAAACTACCCTCGATTATCTCCATCTTATCTATCGTTATTTGATGGTAATCATTAGTATCTACCAAATGTTCTTTGTGACCGTATTCTATCAGCGACAGAATAACCGCCATTTGCAGGTTCAGCTGTACGGGGCTTTCCAACTGATCTGGGTCAAGTTTTGCAATTTTCACCAAACCTGGCAATGTCGCCTGGCCATTCGTAAAAAGTTCTTCGATAAAACAATCCTCAAGAACCTTAGCTTTTCCTAAAAGATTATTGCTTTGGACGTCTTCCGCTTTGCTAAATCCTCTCTGTTTCTTCTTCTGTGATGATTGTGTGTTACCTTCTACCGTTCCTATCCACTCAAAAGTTTTTTTCAGAATCTCTTGGGCCTCTTTAAGGGTTGCACGGAGTGCAGCGGTGTCGATGGACTCCATCTGGGCGGTTTGCTCTAAAGTTTCCCCTTGTGCCCCTTCCGTTGTGGATACAAGGGGGGTGACGACAGGGGGGATACCCCCCCGTATTTTGTCTGCAGCTTCCTCAGAAAGGGGGGTAAAAAGAGGGGTGACAGAGATTTTTTGATACTCTTCCCGGGATTTGGGGGATCGGGCGATAAAAGAATTCAAGGTCTCCAAAATAAGGACATTATTAACAACTTCAGGGAAAAGGTCTCCCCATTGCGGCCTTGGATTATTTGGCACACCAAAAAATTCTTCTTTTTGTCGAAACTCAGCATCAACCAGTATTTTGTCTCTTTTACTTTGAGAATAGTTTACCGTTCCCCAACCAATTTCTGTTTTAAATTTTTCAACAACCTCATTACGTTTTTCTTTATTCACGATGAGCCAAACAGAATTTGAGTATTCTGGACCAGTAATACTATTGTATTCGCAATAAAAATAAAGAGCGTCCAGAAAACCTATAGACAAGAATGCTTCATAGGGATTTTTAGGGGGGGTCAAAATAGCTCGACAGTATGACTTGGCATCAAAAGTAAAAGAATTTGCTCCTGATGGTGTTAGAAATTGACGCCAAGCATCTACATCGTCACCCGCACGTTTTTGAAAATTGATAAAGTATGTTTCTAACGATCCAATCCTAAAGCAAGAATCATTCCGCAATTTAGCCAGAAAGGGATCATTGTCAACAACGGGGCCAATTCTATGATGAGGTTGAAATGCCCAATGCTCTACCAAAGGCTTGATGGGTTCCAACCCCCTTTCCCAAATTTCCAGCATTTCATTGAAAGCGGCTTGTTGCGCTGCGGTCAAAGGAGCCTCTTGGGCCTCTGGCTCTAAACTCGCGACCTCTGGAACACTGTTCGCAACTTCGATGGGTTTTTTGGGGCTGGCTTTTTTTGAATCTTGCGGCAGCAAATTTTCAACGACCTGTTGCAGTTTATCTTTTGGAAGCGTTAAAAACGCTTGCATATCGGGCAAGGTCATATCGCCATTAAGGCCGTAGCGGCTAAAAAAATCTAAACCCATCTCTTGAATAGCTAGGGAATAAAGGAAATCTTCTGGCTTAGAATTTTTAGGTAAAATATTCAAAACATTAGACAAATTTTGTGAATAAGTTTCTTGAAAGGATGGTTCAATGAATTTTTTGAATTTCTCATCGGTTAAGATACTTTGAATAGCTTTAATAGCTTTTGCTCTATCTGCCCTATTTTGGAGATGATTTACGGTGTATCCATGGGTGTATTTCAAAAAATCACAGGCCATAGCACGGGCTTCAATAAAACATAAACACGCTAAAATTGTGTGTTTTTCTTCTGAAGTATGGGTTTTGAGAATTTTTATAGAGGCAACTTGTACGATACGTCGAATACCCTCTGGTTTTCCTGCTTGATCACCAGCAACCCTGTTGAGAAAAAGACCGTAAAATGAATCCCCTGGATTAGGTAAATTGGTATTTAGTATGTTATCGAGTGTACCTTGATAGTCTTTAGGGCCTTTAACGACCGCATCAAAGGTACTTGGTGTATTCTTAAACGCCTTTAATGGGGGTACAAGGGATGTTTCTTTTGAAAGATATTCCAAAACAGGCTCAAGAAGCCCCTGCAAATTCTCGATTCTTCTCTCTATGGGCAGTACGGGGGCGTTTGACAGGTTGGGTATTTTAATCGTTGGTTGACTTGATAAATTTGGTTTAGTGCTTTCAGCTTGCTTTTCAGGTGCGGGCAAAGGTTTTTTACCCACGATATCAACAAGCCCCTTCTCAGCAAAATTAAGGTCCCGTCCCAAAATGGCTTTTGAAAGCGCATGGATATTTGGGTTTACAAAAGCGTTATCATATTTCTTAAGGGCACTGCTTGCAAATTCCTGAGATTCGTCTTTGCTTTCTAAACGATTCCGCCAAATGGCTCTTAGAACTTCCATAACAAGAACTGGGTCTTCATAAGAGTCAAAGTTTTTTTGCCCCAAAAGGGCCTTAAGAGGAAAGAATTTTTCACCTTGCGCAGAATATTGAGAATAAAGAAAGACCCCTACAAAGAGTTTCGTCAAATTCAAAATGTCATCCTGATCTTTAGATTTATATGTACCTTTAAGATAAGGAAGATCCAATATTTTTAAAGCAGCAGCGTCATATTTAGGATCCAGCGTATAAGAATCGATGGGGTCATAGGAATAAAGGAGGAATGGGTTAGAGTTTTGCTTTGAATTAACGTCTAATCCTTTTGATTGTGCATATTCTATATGAACACTAAGTGCTAAAGTTAGGGCTGGTAAATTTTTATTCCATTTTCCGGATTTCAAAACGTCTTGGGCAAAGGGTAACGCATTTTCAAAACTTTTTGACTTACGGATGTTTTTAAAAGCATCTATGAGCTGATTTTCAGTTAATTGGTCCGGATGACCATAGGTATTTTGATAAACCATAATAATAACAATATTAAAATAGAGAAAAATGCATAGAAAAACACTATACTTTAAACTATGATTTTTTGTCAATTCAATTAAAATTCATTCATCGTCTTTTTGGTCGGCTGAAATGGTCTCTTCTCCAGGACGCTCTTTTTGCTATCACTACGGTTTCAGCCCCCGCAAAACCCGCGCCAACTGCCGCCACAGTTCCCCCCGCAGCCCGTGTTTTTGGGCGTTCTTTTGGGAGATGGCTTTGCCCTCAGGGGTTTTGGGGCCGGTGCTGTGTTGCCACGGTTTCCATTGCTTGATCCGTTGTGATTGGCGTTTGCGTCGTGCTAAAGTCCAGCCATTCTCGGGCATTGAGGGCATCCAATAGTTCGTTTGTCTGTTTTTGATTTTCCTGCGCGGGAAGGGCCTCTGGCGGCAGAGCCACGCCGTTATTGACCTGCTGGTACTGGGCGCGGTTGTGTTGGATATACGGCTGCGGGTTTTTGATATTCGCCAAGGTTTCCAACGTGGTACGGCATTGACTTTGGGCCTTTAGCGCCAGCCGCAGAACCTTATCCCCCATGTCTATATGGTGATCCAGCGTCAGCTTGGCGCGTCTGGCCAACGCCGCAAACATCGTATCCAGTGCCAAGGCCTGAGACATCAGCAGGGTTTCCATATTTTTCATATCATTGCCATGAATGGCCTCGGTTTTTTGCCGCAAGGCCTCCATGCAACGGGTCAGACTAACATCCTCGCCCATGTAGCTTTTGGAAAATTCCGTCACCACGATGGCATTGTTGAGCAATCCTCCCGTGACCAAATGGGCGACTAAGGCCTCGGGGGGCTGATCGTTGTAGTTTTTAACTTTCAGCGTTCGGGATGCATCGGGGGTGGTGGGTTCTTGGGTTTTGGGCATGGGCTTTTCTTTCATGATATCAATGAATTGTCTAGATTTTTGGGTGATTGTCAAGAAGGCATCCTGTTGGATCTCTTGGTATAAAAGCATGTCCCGCGTGTCCTGTGTGGCCAATATTCAAAATAATTAACAATAACATGCGCCTAAAGTCGTTCATGTCTGAAAAAAGGATATGTCCAGTATGTGTCCGGCATGTCCCAAGAAAAAAATAAGGACACACAGGACACAAAAGAGTCGGTAATGTGTCCCGTTTCAGGTGCGCTTTAGGAATTTGACTTTTATCGATTTTTTCAATTTTGGCCAAGGTGGCCCCATGGGACACGGGTTTGTTGTGACTTTTCATTTACTCATGTTCCCACAGTTTGTTGGCTTGAATCACGTAACAGCGCATCCGTCTTGATTCTGGCAGCGTTTCCCGTCGTTGTGGTTTGCCATCGGTATCTGGAAATAAAATTCCCAATTCCAGTAACGTTTTAGCCGCTCTTTTGGCATCATGACCCTTGCACAAATCACGCTTGAAGGCCTCGGGAAAAATAATGTATTGCCGCTGGCCATTATCGTCACGAATAAAACCCATTCGGTTGTGAACAATCCGATCACACTCTTTATCTAAGGAGCTGAAGCGACTTTCGCTGTGGGCCTCGAGTTGGGCCCGTATATCTGCCAACAGTTTATGTGTCTCCGCATTGCCCGTATCTCCGCGCCCGTCTAACCATGCTTTAAAGCATAGTTCTGCTGCTTTTTCTGCAACGCCAACTTGCCAACCCGTGATCCCGATGTTTGTGGCCAGCGCACCCGCGATGGCCACGATGGCAAAACGTTCTGCCACACGAGTCACCTGCCCAGAGGCCCCAAGCGGGACAACCTTTGCCACAAATATCTTGCGTTTCTGCCTGATCCAATCTTCCAGTTCTTTTTTGTGATCAACAACATGGTTTAAAAACATCTTCCCCGAAACGCCATAATGATTCGTGGTTGATTCACAAAGCATGCGTGCAAAAGTGGCGGAATCTTGGGTATCACCGATGGTTTCAAAGACGCCCATACCTTGACCCGCATCGGCGGGAATATCGGCAAGACGAATTTCTTGGCCCGTTTTTACCTCTCGCCCGATGGAACGTACGTGCTCGCTCAGCCCAATTTCACCCGCCGATAAATAGAGCAACCGCCAACGGGCTGATTTTTTCGCCAGCCCCATGCGCGACGCCCGCACTTTGCCGGATCCATTGCCCAGCATATAAGCAATCTCGCCAGCCTCTTTAGGGTCCACTTGGGCCAATTCATCAAGGATGAGCAGACCATCATTGTGCATTTGGGCAAGGCCCTCCAGCCCGTTGGTGGTGGCCCGCCAACGTTGCAGGTAATCTGGCCCACCCCAGACCGAGGCGGCCAGTTTCAAAAGGGTGGTTTTGCCGCTGCTGCTATCCCCACGAAAGTGAAAACCCCCGGAATCCTCACCGGCCAACGCTAACAGAGCAGGGGCAAAGCCACACGATAGGGCAAAAACGGCGCGCGAATTGCCCTCTGACGGCATGGCCAAGTGCCTTTGCCATGATTCAAGAGTACCCTTTTGTTTAAAGGCGTGCTGGTTTATCTGGCTTGATTGATACAAAATTCGTTGTTCCGTACCCCCAAGGGCACCATCAGGCAGCACGAATGTATCACCGTGCCAACCAATGCGATCCGTGCAAAGAGCCCGTGCCGTTGTGTTCGTACTTTGAATATAGATCGTCAGGTGATTTTTGGCCTTGATGCCGGGGGCAATATCCAAACCGCCATCATGCAGTACGCGTCGGTATTCGTCCCCCTGTCCCGCGAGCATTTCTGAAGGCATGGTCCAAACGTGCGCTTGCCCATCAGGGTCCTGCCATTCCAAAAGATACCCCCAGTTGTGTCCTTGCCCATCACGGGTGCGTGCTGTGATTGTCATAGGAGAGCACACCCAAAAAGGCGGAATGTCCTCGCCGTCTTGGCTTGTTCCCAAATAATAAACCCCATCCTTTATCCCTGTTTTTCCGCATATAACACGATAATCTGAAGGAATCTCTGGCTTGGGTTTTGGCGGATAAGGAATCGCTGATGCCAACAATTCTGCAGCTTGTTTTTCTCCCCACCCTTCCTTTAAAGCATCGGCCGCATCCCAACCGTTTTTTTTATCCGCAAAGACAGCTTCAACTTTTAACAGGGAAATATTGCCGCTTTGAATAATCTCGGCAATCGTTTGGGCATATCGTCGCCCCGCGTCATCGTTATCTGGCCAAATCAGAATCTTTCGGCCTGTTAAAGGTGACCAATCTGCTTTGCTGGCTGATTGTGAACCGTTGGGCGACGTTGTGACCACATACTCTGGCAAAGCAAACAGTTGGCCGGCAGCGTCAGCGGCTTTTTCTCCCTCCACGATCATCACAGTCGCCTGAGGGTATTGCGCCAGCAGATGCAAATTATAAGGCGGTCGAGGGGTGTCGATTCCCTTGAATGCCCAACTCTCCCCACCATAAGACAGGGGTAAAAAAGTTTTCCCATCCTGGGTTTCAAAACGATACACCCAAAATAAAGGCTGGCCATCCGCGTTATGATAACACCACGTCATTGAAGGCACGCCGTATCCTTTATGCCGATCGGGTCGGGCGGGTGCATGATCTGGAATGGATACCCAATGTGCGTGAATTTTTAAGATTTTAGCTTGCGTCTCATCGTTGTTTTTGCTAACTTTTTCTTTGCCTGTTATTGGGGTGGCTGTGGCCATTTATAACCTCCCCAATAATGTTTTGATGTGTTGCATGGCCTCATATTGGCCAATGCCTTTGATGTAGGCCCAAAGGGCGATCAAATCACCACCCCGACTTCCTAGCGAGTATCAAAAGCAGTTATCCTATTTCTCAGAATTTTTAGTGACTGAAAAAAGAGGCAGGTCATTGTAATCATATGATTTAATGGGATAATTGTATAAACTAGATTGCTTAGAATCAGAAAGAATTTTACTGATCTCAGATTCCGTAAGTGGGGCAGAAATGGTCTCCCCGTTATATTTTAGAACACGACGAATCTCGTATTTTGCTTTTTGGCCATTAGGCATAATGGCCCATTGCACTTCATATTGATCAAAGATTTTAGGATGCAGAGTTTTGTTTTCTATACACTGCCAGAAATTTTCATCACTCATTTTAAAATGGACTGCTTGCCCGTCATATTTACCAACCCATTGACGTTTAGTATCGTTTCTATCCCAGACGGGGGCTGTAACTTCGATGAAAGCTTTTTCGATTTTGTCTATGTAGTCTTGTTTATCAATGGTTTCTGGTTTATCTATACTTTCTGGCAATTTAGCACAACGATCGGCAAAGCCTGTACGCTCAACGGAAAAATAGCTGCTTTCATCAAATCCAAGACCATTTACTGTGGGATTATTAGAAACACTTTCATAAAAAAGATTTTTCGCCCTATAAGCCCCTAGAAAATCAATGGGCTTGATGATTTTTTCAGTTTCTGTGGTATCTTTTTGCAAAAAACCTTTTGTTGCTTCGGATATAATGATCGCAGCCTTTTTTGCATGAAGTTTTATTTGTTTTCCTATTTTCTCTCCAAAATCTTCAGGCTCATATCCTGTAAAACCACGAATAACACCTTTACCAAGGCCAGTATCAGCAAAAACTGCTATTGATGCAATAGCTCCACAGAGGATAGCCAGGCTACCTAAAAAACTCCCTTCTTTCGGAGGGAGAACAACAAATTGGTACTCAAGTTCACAGGAAAACAACAAATCATTAAAATGGTGTACAATATTTTTGACACTATCTGCAGTTGCAAGGAAAGTATCCAGTGATATGTAATGGTCCTTCACATCAAAGTGAACAGGGATTATTACTGTATTGATATTGTTATTTATTTCTAACACTTAGAAGTAACCTTTAACACTTTACAAAAGCCAACCTTATCACAAAATCCTTATAAAACAATTCTTGGCTTTAGTATTATGGCCCATTTTTGGCAACCGTGCTTTCTACGGCAATGTCCACCCGATCGGTACGGGTGCGCTTTCCCTGAAAATGATAACGCTGGGTGGCAACAAACGTTTTAAAGCGTTCAGGATAATGGGCTGCCATCCACAAAACAGCATCCATGGGACGGTCATACCCCATAGTATCGGGCAGGGTGAGATCATAACGTTCCCTATACGCCCACAAAGAGGCCAACGGCAGCGCAGGGCTATTTTGGGCGATCACGGCGACATTGCGCAAACGCTCCAAAACTGCCAAATCAGCCTTTTGTAAAAGGGACAGCACGGCCTGTTTATAATCCTTCCCCTTGGAAAATCCCGTGAGACTTTCAGGGCAATCAATATGATTGCGGCTTAAAAAGTCTTTCAGCACTTCAGGACTGGATTTTTCAATGATCACGACTGCTTTATAGGCGCTTTTTATCTTTTCCTGCGATATTGCCGTCATAAATCCGCATTACCCAATGTTAATCACTGGATAAACAGCATAATAGAGTTATATCTTTATGTACAACGTTAAATGAAGATTAATAAAATAGGCCACGCCAAAAGTAGCACATAGGTAGCACACGGGGTTTTAATTTTTGGGGAATGCTAACTAAGCTATTGATTTCCCTGGTGGGCGGTGAGGGGATCGAACCCCCGGCCCTCTCGGTGTAAACGAGACGCTCTACCGCTGAGCTAACCGCCCACGAAACGAAAACGGTTATACGGGACCGGGGGGCTGTTGTCTAGTCCCTTTTAAAAAATCAAAAAATGCCGTTTACTGGGGTATGCGCTTGCCCCTGACGTTTCCTTTTCAAATGATGCTCACAGCCCCCCTGTGGCAAGATCCCCACGGCGAGGCCCTATCCACCTATATGACCAAAATGCGCCAGGTGGCTTCGGCGCCGGTGCCAGGGTCCCCGGCCCGCCCCAGTTTGTTTTATCACGGCACCACGCGGTTGTGGGATTATCGGCCCGAAAAGGGGTCTTGCCGAGAGAAACAGGGCGTTGTTTTTGTGCCGTCCCTGGTCAATCGGGCCCATATTTTGGATTTGTTGCCCGAATGCAGCATGGTGGGGGCGTTTTCTGAGGTTTTTCCCACGTTTCTGCTGGACTGGGGCCCGCCGGAGCATTTTGGGCATGATCTGATCACGTATGTTGAGGAAAAAATGATCCCATCACTGCAGATTGCCGCCCTGCAAACCAACGGGCCGCTGCACCTGGTGGGGTATTGCATGGGGGGGCTGTTGACGATGATCGCGGCGTGTCTGGTGCCTCATCTGGTACAAAGCCTAACCTTTTTGGCCACACCGTGGGATTTTAATGCGATGGCCAGCCCCCAGGAAAGAGCCATGATCCCCGCCCTGATGGCCGGATGTTTGGCGCTGAAGCAGGGGCAGCGATGTCTGCCACCGGCTTTGCTCCAATCCCTTTTCCTCCTGAAAGATCCCACGTCGCACCTGGGGCGCTATACCAAAAAAGACGAAGCCACCGATAAATTTCTGGCCCTGGAAGACTGGATTCAACACGGTCAACCCTTAACCCCCGATGTGGCGCTATGGGCCTTTTCTGCGTGTTATGAACAGAATGTTTTTCATCGGGACAGCTTTGTGTGGAAAGGAAAAAAAATGATTTTTTCGGATGTTGTTCACCCCAGCCTGATTGTTTCGCCGCTGCGGGATACGGTGGTGCCGCCGGCATCGGCAAGGGCGTTAATCAATACCCTGCCCCATGCGAATCGGTTAGAGCCTGATATGGGACACATCGGCATGATCATGGGCACCCGCGCCCCGCAAGAGGTCTGGCACCCCATCATGCACTGGATGAAAAATTGTTGTATACAAGCGTCATAAAATCTGTTGAATCCATAAAACGATGCACCCTGTCTGGATAAAAAAACTATGTCTCTTATTTTATTTGTGATTGAGCCCCTGGCCACCATCAACCCCAAAAAAGATACAACGTATCTTTTGATGCACGAGGCCCAGCAGCGTGGCCACCAGCCCTTTGCCTGTACGCCTGAGGATCTGTGTCTGGAAAACGGCATTTTATCCGCATTCGTAACCGATGTTGCCATCCCTACCTTGGGGGACCCCGTGGTGGGGGGAACCCAGAGCCGACGCGCCGTCACGGACTTTTCCCTGGTGTTTATGCGCCATGATCCGCCATTTGACATGCGGTATCTCAGTGCCGCGTATTTGTTAAACCGCGTTCATCCGAACCCCCCTGTGCTGAATACACCCAGCCAGGTTTTGACGCTGCCCGAAAAAATTTATCCCACGTTGTTTGCGGACCTGATGCCCCCCACCCTGGTATCGCGTCATCCCACCGCGCTGGCGGATTTTCACCGGACGCATGGGGATATTGTCCTTAAACCCCTCTATTCCTGCGGCGGTGAAGGCGTTTTTCATCTGCGCCCGGGGGATCCCAATTTAAAAACCCTCATTGAGCTGTTCGATACCCGCTATCCAGGTCCCTGGGTTGCGCAAAAATTTCTGCCTGAGGTCGCCCAGGGCGATAAGCGCGTGTTGTTTTGCGATGGCGAGGTCTTGGGGTCAGTGCTGCGCGTGCCCCAGGGCGGCAGCGTCCGTGCCAATTTTCATAGCGGCGGCAGTGGCCAGGCCACGGACCTCTCCCCCCAGGAAAAAGCCCTGTGCGCCCGCATCGGACAGTCCCTGAAGGACAACGATCTATTTTTTGTGGGCATTGATTTGATTGGCCCCTGGCTGACGGAAATTAATGTTACCTCCCCCACCGGCATGCAGGAAATGAACGCCCTTTATGGGGTGCGACTGCAGGAAAAGGTCTGGGATCAGGTGGAAAAAACGTATCTTTAATCCACGCTAACCCCTTCCCCTACTGCGCCAGGCGATACAAAACGTATTGATTCAGACTGACGCCCTGACGCTGGGCGGCGTGGGACAGGTGGGCGTGAAGATCCTTTGGGACGCGCACCAAAAATTTCCCGCTGAATTTATGGGTTTCCGCCGGCAAAGGTATGGGGTTGCCGGCAGCGTTTTGGGCTGCGATCCATGCCTCTTTGGCCTTCTGGGCGGCGGAGAGGGCGTCTTTTTCAGTCTCCCCAAATGCCGAACATCCTGGCAAATCAGGGAATGTTGCGATATACCCCGCATCCTCTTTACTGTAAAAAATTTCTATGGGATAGGTTTGGTTCATAAACAATCGTCTCCATACTTTTCGATCATGACAATCAACTGACGTGCCTGATAGGGCGGAATAAGCCCATTACGGTTTTGAAAATTCAACCCCATGGGTTCACTCGTTTTGGCAAAAGCGGTATGAGACCCTCTGCCACCTTTATGAACAAAACCAAGGGCCTCTGCCACTTTGCACGCATCCACAAAACGGACATTTTGGGGATTGCTGAGAATTTGTCGGATCAACTTTTCACGTTGGGTCATACTTTAAGATGATACTATATACAGTATAAATGTCAAGGCCCTGTTACCTGATCTGCAAAGCCGCCACCACCTCCGGATTGGCCAGGGTGGAAATATCACCAAAGTCCGTTTCCCCCGCCGCCAATTTGCGCAAAATCCGCCGCATGATTTTGCCCGAACGCGTTTTGGGCAATCCATCACAAAACTGGATATGATCCGGCTTGGCAATGGGGCTGATATAGGTGCGCACATGGTCCATCAGATCTTTTTTCAGGGCGTCTGAGGCAATCACGCCTGATGCCAGCACCACAAAGGCATAAATCCCCTGACCCTTCAGGGGATCGGGACTGCCCACCACGGCGGATTCGATGACGCCGTGGGCATCGTCCAGGGCGGCCTCGATTTCGGCGGTGCTTAAGCGGTGACCGGAAACATTAATAACATCATCCACCCGGCCCGTGATGCGGTAATCGCCGTCCGCATCGCGCTTGGCCCCATCGCCGGTGAAATAATATCCGGGAAAGTCCCCAAAATAGGTTTTTTCAAAACGCGCATGATCCCCATACAGGGTGCGGGCCTGTCCAGGCCATGAGGTGGCAAAGCACAAATTGCCCTCTTCCGTCGTGGGGTGGCCGTGCGTGTCCAGCAAAACGGGCTGAATGTGCGGCAAGGGCTTAGCGGCAAACCCGGGCTTTTGATTTTCCCTATCCAGCGGCGCGATGAGAATCCCCCCCGTTTCCGTCTGCCACCAGGTATCCATGATGGGACAGCGCCCGCCGCCGATGTGGGTGTGGTACCAGTGCCAGGCTTCGGGATCAATGGGCTCCCCCACGGATCCCAGCAAGCGCAGGGTGCTTCGGTGGGTTGTGTTTAAGGGGTCCTGCCCCAAGCGCATCAGGGTACGGATGGCCGTGGGGGCGGTATAAAATATGGTCACGCCGTAACGATCCACCATCTGCCACCAGCGGGATGCGTTGGGCCACGTTGGCACGCCTTCATACAAAACCTGGCTCGCCCCCCTGGCCAGGGGACCATAGACAATATAACTGTGTCCCGTAATCCAGCCCACATCGGCGGTGCACCAGAACACATCGTCTTCCTTCGGATCAAACACCGTTTGAACCGTATGGGCCGCATACACCAGATACCCCCCGCAGGTGTGCAAAACCCCCTTGGGCGTGCCGGTGGAACCAGAGGTATAGAGGATAAACAGCGGATCCTCGGCCTTCATGGGTTCAGGATCACACATCACCGACGCCGTTTGCTGCAATGCAGCATAATCATGATCCCGCCCAGGAACCAGAGCTATTTCTTGCCCCAAATGCGGCACCACCAGAACATGCTGCACCGCAGTACCGGGGACGGCCTCATCCACGGCGGCCTTCAGCGGAATCACCTTGCCCCCGCGCAGCCCCCCGTCGGCGGTGATGACCACCTTGGCCCCAGAGTCCACAATGCGGGACTGCAGCGCGTGGGCCGAAAAGCCCCCAAACACCACCGAATGCACCGCCCCCATGCGGGCGCAGGCGAGCATGGCATAGACCGTCTCCGGAATCATGGGCATATAAATAATGACACGATCGCCCTTTTCCACGCCCAAGCCTTTTAAGATATTGGCAAAACGACAAACGTCATCTTTCAACTGTTGATAGGTGATCCTTCGGGTGTGGTGGGGATCATCCCCCTCAAAGAAAAACGCCACGCGATCGGGTGTGGCCGCTGCATGACGATCCACACACGTTGTTGTGACGTTCAGCACCCCATCGTCAAACCACCCAATGGACACGGGGGGACGAAAGGAAAAAGCCCCCCCTCGTGTTGGGGCCTTAATCCAATCCACCAAATCTGTGGCACGGTCCAACCAATAGGCATCAACGGGGGAAAATGTGGTCATGGCGGGATCCTCTTAATCCTGATTCTGACCTCCATTGTAGAAAGGGGCGGGGGTGGTGTCAAACCATGAACACCCAGCCCGCAAAGCGGAAGGGGAAATGTCAACGCGGTATACCGACGCTGACCCGGGCTGTTCATGCCAAAAGATCAAAAAAATCGCCCTTTCGGGCGACTTTAGGCAGTCAAAACTGAAAAATGTTCCTATTGGCCCGAGGGGGGATAGGAGCATTTGTTACCTCCGGGGAGGATGGTGTAGCGATAGCCACCACGGTGGGTACTATCGACCACAGTGCCCCCGTCATCAATGCATCCCTTTTCAAGGAGTTGCTGGATTTGGGGATCGACCAGTTGCTTAGTTTCAGGAAGACCCAAAACCTTCAGAAGAAACTGAAAATTTTGGGGATTGGCCAAAACAATCGCCGTGGAAAAGGTTTCAAGGGCGCTTAAAATGATCCACCCCTTAAAAAGCCCCCCAACCGCCCATTTCACGTCGCAGCCGATGGCGTTCGCCATAGCTGCAAACTCCAAATAAAGCCTCCCCCAGGGGAAAGGTTTACTTGGTTTAACAGGGGTAGTGACGACGGGGGCTGGTGTTTGATTAACGTTTGTGTTCATGATTCTCCATTTGATTTGGTGAAGTAGGCCACTGAAAAAATTTAAAATTTCAACAGTGACCATTTGGATATAGTTTAGCGTAATATATATATATATGAGTCAAGAACTTTATTCACATTTTATCCATATGGAAAATGTTTTCCTTAAAAAGGGATAACCATCAGGGGTTAGAAAGGGCTTAGATAAACTTCGCCAAGGCGATAAACGCCCCGATAATCGTCACGGTAAAGGCCGCAAACTTGCCCATTCTTTCGGTGAGGCGGAGTTCAAGGTCCTTCATTGTTTGGGTAAGCCTCAATTCCAGGTCCTTCATCGCCAGGGTCAGATCGGATTCGACGCGCTTGATTTCTGTTTTCAGCTCGACCTCCACGTTTTTGATCTGAGCCTCCACGTTTTTGATGTGAGCCTCTACGTTTTTGATCTGCGCTTCCAGTTTCTTCATCTCAAGGTGGACGTGGTCAAAACCCTCCTTCGTCTGGGATTCCTGTCGCTTCATCTCAAGCTGCGTATGCTCGAAACCTTCCTTCATTTGGGATTCCAGCCGCTTCATCTCAAGCTGCGTATGCCCGGAACCTTCCTTCATTTGGGATTCCAGCCGCTTGATCTCGACCTGGACAAAACCTATATCTTCCTTGGTGGCCACATTGAGAGAAACCGCTTTCACAATACTGGCGGCGAGGTCATCCGCCTGTTCTATGGTAAAATGATCTCTGAGCCTGTGGTGAATCCACAGGGGCAAAGAATGGGCAAAAGGGTCAACGTTCATTTCCATACCCCACTGTACCCCAAAACCATTGCGATTTCAAGAAGGCCCTTCAGAAGGCCCTTCAGCAGAAGGCTCTTCACCCTTTTATGCACATTGTAGAAAATTTTTTTGGCGCCAAAAAGACTTGCCTTATGCGGCCCATCAGGATCATAATCGCGGCCACAAACACGGTGATCCATCCACGATTGAGAAAGACCCCATGATCCCCCCCTATAAACGTATTATGCTGAAACTTTCCGGCGAAGCCCTGATGGGCCCCGGCCAGTATGGCATTCACACCGAAACCCTGGCCCGTATTGCCGATGACATCGGCCAGGTGCGCCAGGCCGGGACCCAGGTGTGCATGGTGGTGGGGGCCGGGAATATTTTTCGCGGCATGTCCGGCGCCGCTGCCGGGATGGACAGGGCCACCGCCGATTATATGGGGATGCTGGGCACCGTCATGAATGCCCTGGGATTGCAAAGCGTTCTTGAGGCCCATGGCATGCAAACCCGCGTGCAATCCGCCATTCCCATGGCCTCGGTGTGCGAGCCGTATATCCGCCGCCGCGCCATTCGCCATATGGAAAAGGGCCGCATTGTGATTTTCGCCGCCGGCACCGGCAATCCCTTTTTCACCACCGACACCGCCGCGGCGCTCCGCGCCGTGGAAATGTCGTGTGATGCTTTGGTGAAGGCCACCAAGGTCGATGGCATTTATTCCGCTGACCCGAAGAAAGATAAAGACGCCACGCACCACCGCAGCCTGACCTATCTGGATGTTTTGGCCCGGGATTTGCGCGTGATGGATGCCTCGGCTATTTCTCTTGCGCGGGAAAACAATATCCCTATTATTGTTCTTTCCATTGAAAAGGCAGGAAACCTCGCCAGTGTTCTGCGCGGCGAAGGGTTATTTACCATTGTGCAAAACGAAAAGGAATACTAAGTCATGAGCGGCGATACGGAAAAACGGATGCAGGGCGCGTTAGAGGCCCTGAAAAAAGAATTTTCGGGCCTGCGGACGGGCCGCGCCTCGGTGTCCTTGCTGGAGCCCGTGGTGGTTGACGTTTACGGCAGTCGCATGCCGCTGTCTCAGGTGGCCAGCGTTTCTGTGCCGGAATCTCGGTTGCTGGTCGTGCAAGTCTGGGATCACGGCAGCGCCCCCGCTGTGGAAAAGGCCATACGCGATGCGGGCCTGGGCCTGAACCCTGGCCGCGAGGGCGCCACCATCCGCGTCCCCGTGCCCGAACTGAACGAAGAGCGCCGCAAGGAATTGATCAAAGTCGCCGGAAAATACGCCGAAAACGCCCGCATCGCCATCCGCAACATCCGCCGCGATGCCATGGACGATGTGAAAAAACGCGAAAAAGACGGGCATATCTCTGAGGACGACGTGGCCAAACAAAACAAAGACATCCAAACCACCACGGATAAATATATCAAACAGGTGGATGATCTGCTACACCAAAAGGAGCAGGATGTGAAGGTGGTTTAGGGGTGTCGCATCTCCACTTTGCGGCCCAGATAAACCCCCGTATAGCTTTTGGGGTTTTTGATGGGGTTGAGCCAATGCAAAAACCCTACACCCCAGCCTAAAAATCCATTCCATCAGACGATCTTTTAAATAAATGAATTGATTCATGAATTGATTCATGAATTGATTCAATGACTTTTTCAGAAATAGGTGTAGAATGAGGAATTTCAGAGAAGCAATTTGCTTGAACAGCCTCTTTAGAATAGAGAAGAATTTGTTTCCATTGGGGGTCAACATCATCCGGCCAATGATCCAAAAGATGATCCGCAACCATAATTGCTGCACGCGCAGCCGTGGGATCTTGGGTTAAAAGTGTTGTTCGTTCATGAGGCGTTAAAAATTTAGGGTCAATCGTATTTTCAGAATTAACATGCGATGCCAAGGCTAATAGTCTGTGGGCGTAGGACTGATCTAAAAGATCAGATCCCGCAACATGAGTATTGATAATATGAGGGTAGCGGCTTGTATGAAACTCAGAAAAGGCAGTATATAAACAAAGTACCGCTTGTGTAGGATGTATACGCCTTCCCGGATTTAGGCTCGTTTCGTTGGGTTTCCCCATATAGTAGTTAAAAAGACGCTCAGCCAATAAGGTATTGCACTGCTCTAAAGAGGAATTCCCGGACATTAGATGGTTATTTATCAAAATTTTGTGGTATTCATAAAGTTCTGGTAAAACAGAAAAAATAACCTGTGTATTCCCATAAGCTGTATTATAATTTTCATTATCGACTTTCCAAAAATCAATTTTTGAAGCCCCCTCTATATCGAAATCGCAAAGCATTTTTTTGGGATCAACAAGACCTTTGACATACCTTGACCATATAATATGCTCAAAATCATGGGGCGTATAGGTAGGTTCCGGGTTTTCGTAAACTGAAGATGCCCAATCTTGTTCCCGAATCCCAATGTTTCCATCAGTCATGGGTAAAAAGGCATTTTTTGGAATGTAATTATGATGGATCACATCAGGTTGTTTATGAATCCATCTTCGATAGGTTTCATTCCAAAGTTTTGTGTCTTTGTTATCTTCCGATAAAAAAACGCCAATTTTATTAATAGGTATTAAATTTTTTTCAATAAATAGAGTCAGTTCTTTGGAAATGCCTCGCGTAGCCCATACACGACCATTATAGGGGCAAGCCAACAAAGCAACATCAAAAATTTTCCGATGGCTTTCTTGTGGTATATTTGGGCTGTCTATAAGAGCAGATAAATCTAAATTTTCTTTCTCTTTTAAAAGAGATAAAGCTATATCAGAAAGCTCTTCATAAAGATCATCCCGAATGGACTGAATTTTTGAGAAATCGATATGATCTTGTCTTTGGGTATCTTGAATAAAAGCAGGTATGGTACTCATAAGTTATGCTTCGCGAAAAAATTTGAGTTTTCTAACTGTTAAGTCCCACTAACTTATTTATATTTTGAATAAGTTCAAGAAAAAATTACCCCCACCTTCCGCCCCAAATAAACCCCCGTATAACTTTTGGGATTCTTAATAACATCCTCCGGGGTCCCCGTGGCGATGATGTGTCCGCCGCCGCTGCCGCCTTCGGGGCCCAGGTCGATGAGCCAATCGGCGCAGGCAATCACATCCAGGTTGTGTTCGATGACCACCACCGTGTTGCCCTGATCCACCAGTTGTTGCAGGATGGCCAGCAGCTTGCTGACGTCTTCAAAATGCAATCCCGTGGTGGGTTCATCCAGGATATACAGCGTGCGGCCCGTGGCGCGTTTGGTGAGTTCTTTGGCCAGTTTGATGCGCTGGGCCTCTCCGCCGGAGAGGGTGTTGGCGGCCTGGCCCAGTTGGATATAATCCAGGCCAATATCCTGAAGTAGCTTGATTTTATCGCGCACGGCGGGGATGGGTTGAAAGAACGACAGGGCCTCTTCCACACTCATATGCAACACATCGGCAATGGATTTGTCGCGGTAGGTGACATCCAGGGTTTCGCGGTTGTACCGTTTGCCCTTACACGTTTCGCATTCCACATACACATCGGGCAAAAAGTGCATTTCGATTTTAATCAGGCCGTCGCCTTGACAGGCCTCGCACCGCCCGCCTTTGACGTTAAAGGAAAAACGGCCGGCGGCGTAGCCTCGGGCTTTGGCCTCCGGCAGGGCCGCGAACCAATCGCGGATGGGGGTAAAGGCCCCGATATAGGTAATGGGGTTGGACCGGGGCGTGCGACCAATGGGGGATTGATCGATTTCAATGACCTTATCAATCCACTCGCCGCCCTCAATGCTGTGCATATAGCGTTGCAGGTCCGATCGCCAGAAACGCGCCAGCATCCCCTGATACAAACTGTCCATGACCAGGGACGATTTCCCCGAACCGCTCACCCCCGTCACACAGGTCAATGTCCCAAGCGGAATATCCACATCCACATTTTGCAAATTATGATAATGAACCCCGCGCAGGGACAGTTTTTTGCCGTTTCCAGCACGCCGCGTTGAGGGGGGTTTAATTTCCTTATCACCCCGTAAATAGGCCCCCGTGAGGCTCTTGGGATTTTGAATCACCACATCGGGCGTGCCAGCGGCGACAACTTCCCCGCCAAAGCGTCCCGCGCGGGGGCCCATATCAATCAGATAATCGGCGGTGCGCATGGCGTCTTCGTCATGTTCCACCACCAGGACGGTGTTGCCCAGATCCCGCAAATTCCGCAGGGTTTCCAGCAATCGGTCATTATCCCGCTGATGCAGGCCGATGGAGGGCTCATCCAGCACATAGAGCACGCCGCTAAGCCCGCAGCCGATTTGGGACGCCAAGCGAATCCGTTGGTTCTCCCCCCCCGATAACGTGCTGGCATGACGGTTCAGGGTTAAATAGGAAAGACCCACGTTATTCAAAAACGACAGCCGCTCCCGAATTTCCCGCAAAATCCGGTCCGCAATGGCGTGATCTTGCTTACCCAATTGGGGGGGGAGCGTTTCCGCAATCCACCGGTAAGCCTCCCCAATGGACAAGGCCGTCACGCCCGCGATGGTTTGTTTTGCGATTTTGACACACAGAGCCTTTTCGTTTAACCGCGTTCCCCCGCAGGCGGCGCAGTCTTGCTCCACGCAATACCGTTCCTGTTCATCGGCGGAGAGTTCTTTGCTGTGGTATTTTTTTTCCAAATACCCCACCAAACCGGGAAAGGGCTTGTTGGTTTTATAGGCCCGGAACCCATCATTATAGTGAATCGTAATGGGCATTTCGGTGCCGTGAATCAGGGCCTGTTGCAACCCCTTGGGCAACTTTTCAAACGGGGTGTTCATCCGCGCCGCGAAATGTTTGGCCAGGGACTGAAGCGTCTGGTCATAATAGCTATGGTACTTTCCGGCCCACGGGGCAATGGCGCCGTCGTTCAAACTTAAAGACGGATCCGGCACAATCCGTTTGGGATCCACAACCACGCGCACGCCCAAACCATCACAGGTGGCACAGGCGCCGTGGGGGCTGTTGAAACTGAACAATCGCGGTTCGATATCATCCAGGGCAAAGCCCGATTCGGGACAGGAAAAATGTTCAGAAAAAACGGTTTTTTCCTCAGTATCCGCATCCAAAATCCATAAAATGCCGTTGCTGAGCTTGCTGGCCGTTTCCAGAGACTGAACCAATCGCGTCCGCATATCAGGGGCCAGGACCAGACGGTCCACCACGACCTCGATATTGTGTTTCAGGGTTTTTTTCAGGGCGGGGATTTCGTCCAGTCCCATCTGTTTGTCGTTGATGCGGACGCGGACAAAGCCCTTTTTCCGCAAATCCTGAAACACATCGGCAAAGGTTCCCTTGCGATCCCGAACAATGGGGGCAAGGATGAGAATCCGTTTGCCCTGGGGCCAGGTTTCGATGCGGTCCGCCATTTGCGAAACGCTTTCTTTGGCAATGGGCAGGCCCGTGGCGGGCGAATGGGGCACCCCCACCCGGGCAAAGAGCAGACGGAGATAATCGTAAATCTCCGTCACCGTGCCCACGGTGGAGCGGGGGTTGCGGCTGGTGGTTTTCTGGTCAATGGAAATGGCCGGCGACAGGCCATCGATGTGGTCCACATCGGGCTTTTCCATCAGCTGCAAAAATTGACGGGCGTAGGACGACAGGCTTTCCACATACCGCCGCTGTCCCTCAGCATAAATCGTATCAAACGCCAGGGAGGATTTTCCCG
>JBILRW010000011.1:0-37178 GCA_044372405.1 Alphaproteobacteria bacterium | reverse complement strand
AGTCTTTCAAAGACTTAGCGCACTTACGGTCTCTCACGCCCGCTTCTAAAAAATAGCGACTCTTTTAAAAGCTGAAAAGAAGATATAAGCGAACGTAGTGAGCGCCCCAACGGGATCCAGCACATATGCCAAAACGCGAAGCGTTTTATTCTTTGTTTTTTTTAAAGAATATAAAGGCAAAAGGCTGTGCCTTTTGACAGTTGCGCTGGATACCGGATCTGCGTTCGCGTTGCTCACTTTGTCCGGCATGACGGAGTCTATTGGCCTTTTTTTGAAAGTGAATTGGTATGAGATGATTGTTCTGATGATAAGGGAGACGAGACGAACGAATCGTCCTGCCGTTTCCCATCCAGAAAGGAGGTGAGGCAAGCCACCCCTTCCGATAGGGCACCCTTGTTACGACTTCACCCCAGTCATTGATCCTACCGTGGACGGCTGGCGCCAGTTATCATAAACATCACTGATTTTGTTTGACTTCATCCATATATTCCTGAGCCATTTTTCGCAGGTGCCCATATTCATAATATCCAAAATCAATATCTGCTGTATTGGTGGCAACGCTTTCCAGAAAAAAATTAAGTACCTCAGTTTGCGCAAAGGGAAGAACCTCAACAAATTCTTTACCATTAGAATCAGTTATTATTGTTGAAGAAATATTCAGTGCCGATAAAGCCGTTCGAATATCCTCAGTGGTTGTAGGGCCGTACCTATTACGGGTTATGTCAAGTATCACGCTCTCTGAAGAGTTAGTGTTTTGTGTTGTTAGGTAATACCAGTCCAAAGGTGTATACTTTTTGGATACCTGATTATTGAAAGTAGCAACGTTCAAAACACTCTCTATTACCGTTGGTATTTCTAAAACTTTAGGGATACCCTCTAGCTCGCAAGTTTTATCATAATGACCAACCCTGCCACCAGGCGGTATACGACTTCCCCCTACAACTACGGGAAACGACGTTCCAATACTATCACGATAGCGCCAAGCAGCCTTCATAAACCTTACATCTTCCTGACTACCTATAGAATAGGAATGGGGGGAGATGAGACCCGTTGCCCAGGTAAGCAGTTGTTTTTTGAGCGTTCGGTAACTTCAGCAATAGCTCTTTCATATGGAAGAGCAGGCAAAAATTGGACAGCACGAGCAGCAACAACAACAACAACAGCAGCAGCAGCAGCAGCAGCAAGTCCCACTGTAAACAATGTCTTTTCCAAACCATTCATAAAAACCTCGAAAAATTAAAAATTACACTTTCTACTATAGGCCAGGGAAAAACCAAAGGATGTGACAAAAATCACAAAGTCAAAAGAAATTTGCAGGCGACATGTGAGATGATTGTTCTGATGATAAGGGATAGGGTAGGACACGAGCGAATCGTCACATGGGAAACGATAAAAACGTCAATCAAAAAATCATGCAAAATCGAAACACAAAAACACACACGCAAAGAAATTTGCAGGCGACACGAATGAGATGATTGTTCTGATGATAAGGGAGACGAGACGAGCGAATCGTCCTGCCGTTTCCCATCCAGAAAGGAGGTGATCCAGCCGCACCTTCCGATACGGCTACCTTGTTACGACTTCACCCCAGTCATTGATCCTACCGTGGACGGCTCTCTCCCGAAGGTTAAGGCACCGGCTTAAGGTAAAACCAACTCCCATGGTGTGACGGGCGGTGTGTACAAGACCCGGGAACGTATTCACCGTGGCATGCTGATCCACGATTACTAGCGATTCCGACTTCATGCCCTCGAGTTGCAGAGGACAATCCGAACTGAGACGGCTTTTTAGGATTCGCTCCCCCTTGCGGGATTGCTGCCCATTGTCACCGCCATTGTAGCACGTGTGTAGCCCAGGCCGTAAGGGCCATGAGGACTTGACGTCATCCCCACCTTCCTCCTGCTTAACGCAGGCAGTTGTTTCAGAGTTCCCAGCATGACCTGATGGCAACTGAAACCGAGGGTTGCGCTCGTTGCGGGACTTAACCCAACATCTCACGACACGAGCTGACGACAGCCATGCAACACCTGTCTTGGGTCCAGCCGAACTGAAGGGTATGTCTCCATACCCGCGACCCAGATGTCAAGGCCTGGTAAGGTTCTGCGCGTTGCTTCGAATTAAACCACATGCTCCACCGCTTGTGCGGGTCCCCGTCAATTCCTTTGAGTTTCAACCTTGCGGCCGTACTTCCCAGGCGGTGCATTTAACGCGTTAGCTGTAGCACTGAAGCGTAAAACGCCCCAACGCCTAATGCACATCGTTTACGGTGTGGACTACCAGGGTATCTAATCCTGTTTGATCCCCACACTTTCGGGTCTGAGTGTCAGTCATGTACCAGGAAATCGCCTTCGCCACTGGTGTTCCTCCGAATATCTACGAATTTCACCTCTACACTCGGAATTCCATTTCCCCCTTCCAGACTCTAGATGCTCAGTATGAGAGGCAGTTCCAGGGTTGAGCCCTGGGCTTTCACCCCTCACTTAAACATCCACCTACACCCGCTTTACGCCCAGTGATTCCGAACAACGCTAGCCCCCTTCGTATTACCGCGGCTGCTGGCACGAAGTTAGCCGGGGCTTTTTCTGTGGGTACAGTCATTATCTTCCCCACTAAAAGAGCTTTACAACCCTAAGGCCTTCTTCACTCACGCGGCATGGCTGGATCAGGCTTTCGCCCATTGTCCAATATTCCCTACTGCTGCCTCCCGTAGGAGTCTGGGCCGTGTCTCAGTCCCAGTGTGGCTGATCATCCTCTCAGACCAGCTATAGATCGTAGCCTTGGTAGGCCATTACCCCACCAACGAGCTAATCTAACGCGGGCTCATCTTATAGCGAAAAAACTTTCCCCCGAAGGGCGTATTTGGTATTAGCACAAGTTTCCCTGTGTTATCCCAAACTATAAGGTAGATTCCCACGCGTTACGCACCCGTGCGCCGCTGACCGTTGCTGGGCAACGATCAGGGATCAGGGATCGGAGATCAGGGATCAGAAGAGGAGGCTGCTTTTCTTCTTAAGCCATTCAGCATTTTTGAAATGTCCATGTAATCTTTCTTCCACAAAGTCCACTCGTGTTCTGTTATGTAGCCAAGATCCATAGCATAACGCAACCAAACACGGGTTTCGTCACTGGATCCAATGGCAATAAACAAAAAACGTTGGAATTCTTTCACGGAAGAACCGCGCCTAGCATAGCCTTCGGCGATATTAGCACAAACAGATTTGCTGGACCTACGTATTTGATCCGCAAGAGCACACTGCTCAATCTTTGGAAACCCCAAAGACTTTTTGTGCAAAGCCAAAGACGCTTTGTACGCTTTCTGAAAAACATCTAAATTTTCAAAAGACTGATTTTGACTCATTGAAAAAACCTTCTTTTCTGATTCCTGATTCCTGATTCCTGATTCCTGATCGCTGCTTCGCAGCGATCCGCTCGACTTGCATGTATTAAGCCTGCCGCCAGCGTTCGTTCTGAGCCAGGATCAAACTCTCAAGTTTGACTTGTTATCCATAAAGGATAACGGTTACCTTCTCACAAACATCATCACTGACAATTACGTCTTAAACGTATCATCATTCAAAGGATATGTTTGCGCATAATGCTTTACGTCACAGATGACCCCAGATAACTTAAGGTCGCGTGACGATCTCATCATGTCGCCAACAAATTTCTTTTTTGGGCGTAACCACATATGACCAAGCCATCGCTTTGTCATACTAGTCACGCAGTATGTGTGTTTTTATGTTTACAATCTCACAGAGCGTTCCCCAGAAAAAGGGGAGCCCTTCAGGCCGGTCATTAATGTTTTCCGCCGAAGGGATGATTGTGATACCCCCTTTTAAAGGGCTTGGCAAGAGGTTTTTACAACTTTTTTTTAGGTCCCCTTCATGGGGTTGATTTATTGTAACTCCCTACCTAGTGAATCTAGGTGAGCGAGGCCAGACGCCGTTCGCAGGCCAGTACGGAAATAAAGGGGAAATATACCTATCGCATCTGAAGAGTATCGCTGGCTGTGCGTTCGCCTTAGCCTTATTTGTGTACGTTTCGTACACGGCACTCGGCTGCGGCGACGCTCCCCTACCGATACTCTCCATCTGCAATAGGTATACTATAAAACTGCCGAAACTCTTGGATTGCCACGCCTTCTGATGAGGCTCGCAGACGTTGTGCGTAAATCCTGGTTATAGCATTATGAACAGACCCTAAACCGTCCCCGCCCGAATCAACCCCGCCACATCTTCCCCATACTGTGCCACGTTCCGTTGGCTGGGGGAGGCTCCGGTTTTCAGGGTTTCCTGCAGGGGGGCCAGGTAGATGCTCTCATCCTGTCCCTGGGTATTGATCTGGGCGCGGCGTTTCAGGCCCTCGGCGGATAAGGCTACCGCGCGTTCTGCCCATTCTCTCAGGGTGTGCTTGCCCATTTTGGTGGCCAGGCCCTGTTTGGGTCCGTTTTGGTGGGCGGACTCAATGTCCTCTAAACGGACCTCATCCAACCAGGATAAAACGGTATTCCGTGCGGCTTGATCATACAGTAACCCCACCCAAAAGGCCGGCAGGGCCTTAATGGTATCCGGTAAACCGCCATCAGCGCCGCGCATTTCCAGGAATTTTTTTAAACGGACTTCGGGAAACGCCGTGGACAGATGATCCGCCCAATCGGCCAGCGTGGGTCGCTCCCCCGGAAAGCCTGGCAGCGTGCCGTTCATAAAATCACCAAATTTCTGGCCCGAAACATCAATGTATCGCCCCTGCCGGTACACAAAATACATGGGCACCTGAAGCATATAATTGACATAGGCCGCAAAGCCCATGCTATCCTGAAACACAAATTTCAAAAGCCCGCATCGGTCGGGGTCGGTATCCTGCCAAATGCGGGCGCGGTAACTGGCGTATCCGTTGACTTTACCCTCTGTATGGCCCGAATTGGCAAAGAGGGCATTGGCCAGGGGTTGTAAAAACAATCCAGCACGGAATTTGGCAATCATGTCATCTTCGCTGGCAAAGTCCAAATTCACCTGAATGGTGCAGGTGCGCAGCATCATGTCCAGGCCCAAGGACCCGCGTTTGGGCATATACGCCCGCATAATGCCATAACGCTGTTTGGGCATCCAGAGGCACTCTTCCCGCCGCCATCTGGGGTGAAAGCCCAGACACAAAAAATCAATGCCCAAATCCTGGGCCACGGCTTTGGCTTCGGTGATGTGCTGATCCAGCTCATCCGATGTATTGTGCAGGGTTTTCAGCGGCGCCCCAGACAGCTCCAACTGTCCCGCCGGTTCCAAAGAAATCGCCGCGCCCTGCCGGGACAGGGCAATAACATTCTCCCCCTCTAAAATGGGCTGCCAGCCAAAACGGCGGGATAACCCCTCCAGCAGGGCCCGAATCCCATCGGGGCCGTCATAGGGTATAGGCGCCCCTGTGGCGGTGCGATAGGGGAATTTTTCGTGTTCGGTGCCGATGAACCATTGGCTTTCGGGCTTGCACCCGCTGGCCAAATAGGCCACCAGATCATCGGGATGGGTCACGGGATTTGTGTTGCTGCTGGGCATGGCCGTCATACAAAAAGATTCCTTTACCAATCGCCCAGCCAGGCGCGGCACACCGAAAGGCCCGCGATGGCGGCTGTATCTGCCCGTAAAATTCTGCTTCCCATGCTCATGCCGCGACAGTGATCGCTGCGCAGGATTTTGTCAAGTTCTTCCTGGGTCCATCCCCCCTCTGGCCCCACCATAACGGTATACGAGGGATACGGCGGCAACCCCGACAAAACATCCATCATACGCGGCGAAGCCCCCCGTTCATCCCCCACCAGCAGGGCATCGTTTTGTCCCTGCCGTGCGTGCAAAAAAGCCTCCAGCGTTTTCGGGGGATGAAGTGTGGGCAAACTGTTGCGCTCGGTTTGCTCGGCGGCCTCAATGACCTGGGCCAGGGCCCGTTCAGCATTCCAAGACCGCATCACCGTGCGCTGGGTGATTAAGGGTTGCAGGGCCGTAACCCCCAGCTCCGTCGCCTTTTCCAAAATCCGCTCCAACGCCGGCTTTTTCACCAGGGCAAAGGCCAACGTCAGGGGCGGCAAAATGGCCTCCAACGGCTTAACGCAATCCCCCACGTGAATCACGGTTTCCTTACGGGTAGTGCGCAGAATATGCGCGGTATAGGTGCCGGTTTGATTATCGAAAACCTCCAGAGGCTCCCCCCCCTGCGCCCGCATGACATGGGCCAAATAATGATGCGCCGCATCAGGCAAATCCAGTTCCCCGTGGGGAGATAAGGTCAAAGAGAGGTAAAGGCGGTTCATAACGTTCTGGTAGTTGAGATGGGGGGGGTGTGTCAAGGAATCCGGAGGACGGAAGACAGAAAACGGAGGGCAGAAAAACAGCATCGTCTTCTGATCCATCTATCTTCTGTCCCCCGTCTCCCGTCCTCTGCCTCGCAACCCCCTTTACAGGGGCGGTCAGAGCTTGATACAAGGAATACAGTCAACAAAGGATACCCATTATGCAGCCCCAAATGAACCAAATTTTACAGCAGGCCCAAAAAATGCAGCAAAAACTGCAACAGGCCCAGCAAGAGGTTGAAAAAATTGAACGCGAAGGCACCTCCGGCGGTGGCATGGTGAAGGTCACGCTGAACGGAAAATTCCAGGCCCGTGGTCTGAAGGTGGATCCCACGTTGCTGAAGGAAGACGAAAAAGATGTTTTGGAGGATTTAATCGTGGCGGCCATCAACGATGCCCATCAAAAAATTGAACAGGCGTCCCAGGAAACCATGAGTAAAGTCACCGCCGGCATGCCCCTACCCCCCGGCATGAAATTGCCCTTTTGATCATGATACATGGCGAAGAAATGCAGCAGGCCATGAAAGTTTTGGCCCAGCTGCCGGGATTGGGACAGCGCTCTGCCCGTCGGGCCCTGCTGCATTTGCTGATTCATAAGGACCGAAAAATGGCGCCCCTGATTCAGGCGCTGAAAACCTGTTACGAAACCATCCACCCCTGCGGCCAGTGTGGAAACCTGGATACCATCAATCCCTGTCACCTGTGCCAATCCCCCCGCCGTCATCGTCATCAGCTGTGCGTTGTGGAATCCGTGTCCGATTTATGGGCCATGGAAAGAACGGGCACCTATCACGGCCTGTATCACGTTCTGGGCGGGGTTTTGTCCGCCATGGACAATGTTCGGCCGGAAGATCTGGGGATCCCCCGCCTAATCGAGCGGGTTCATACGCTGGAGGTGGAGGAAGTCATTTTCGCCCTGAGCGCCTCTTTAGAGGCCCAAACCACAACCTTTGTCATCACCGAATCCCTGCCGAAAAGCCTGAAAACCACCCAACTGGCCCACGGCATTCCCATCGGGGGCGAGCTGGATTATATGGACGATGCCACCCTACAAACCGCCCTGCAACGGCGGGGTGTGCTGCACGGGGTGGGGTGAGGGGGCCGGTCCGTCCTTATCCCCCCCCTAAAACCCGCTCAAAATCCGAAAAATCCTTGAAATTTTGATAGACGGAGGCAAAACGGACATACCCTATGGGATCGCGCTGTTTCAGGTCCTTCATGATGACTTCGCCGATGTGGCGGGATGTGATTTCGGTGTTGCCCTCTTGTTCCAGGGTGGTGCGGATGCCTTGACTGATCTGTTCCAGGTCATCCAAGGTAAAGGGACGCTTGACCAGGGCCACCATCAGGGCCTTTCTGATTTTTTCAAGGGCAAAGGGTTCCTTGCGCCCATCGGCCTTAATCACGATTAAATCATGCATTTCCGTGCGCTCAAACGTCGTAAAACGCCCATCACAACTGGGGCAATACCGACGACGACGGATGGATAAATTATCATCCACGGGACGGGAATCTCTGACCTGCGTTTCCGCATATCCACAATAGGGGCATTTCATAAGGATTACCTGTGGTCGACTGTCTGGGTTTTACAAAAAAAAGGCAACGCTGCCAAGGTTCTTTTAAGGTTTTTATTATACGCTGGATGAAGGATATTTTTATCATCATCTGGATTTTTTATGAATTCTGAACAAAACGCCAGATTTGTGGCCTTTGCCTTTACTGGGGCGGATTTGCTGCTAGAGGTCATGCCCGATGATGGCTTAATTGGCTTTAACGCCGGATTGGCCCGGAAAATCACGGGGCTTTCTCTGGAATTTCTGAAAAATAAATCCCTGTACGATTTTTTGATTGAATCCGAACGGGCCCTTTTCAAGCGCAACATCCAGAAAATAGGGCCATCGGGACGATTGGCCCCCACGTTGTATCATATTCATCATAAGGGGGTATCCAAACCCGTTCTCATCGGCATCTGCCGTTTACCCGATTACGCCTATGCCTTTGTGACCTTAACAGGGATGGAAGGGTTTTTGGGACAAGACGAAGAAATTTTTCACCATGATAAAGAAACAGGCCTTTTTGGACCCAAGGAATTTCACGAAAAACTCACCCACTATATCGAAAATAACCGAGAACTCTTTGATAAAAGTTCCCTGACCTTGGTGGAGGTCGGGGCGTCCTTAACGCAGCTTCCCGCCGATCAGGCGGAATTTCTGATGGCCCAAATTGGGTCCTATATGCGCTCAAACTCCCTGGATGGCGATATGGCCGTTCGGTTGGATGAAAGCCGTTTCAGCCTGGTACATGATGATCGCGTGAATCAAGTTGATGTTGTTGAATACATTCAGGATTTAATCAAACTTGTGGATCCCCAAAATAAAAACATTTCGGTTCAAACCAAAAACATCGCTTGCGACAGCCAGGGCGCAACGGTTGAGGAAACGTCCCAAGCGTTTTTATACTGCCTGAATAAATTTGCGGAAAAAGGTATCACCGCCGTTTCCGTGGCCACCATAGGAGAGTCCATTAACGAAATGATGGCCGAAACCCTGAAAAAAGTGTCTGCGTTAAACGAGGTTATTTCCAGCAATACCTATAAAATCGTCTTTCAGCCCATCGTGGATATGCGCGATGGGGCCACGCACCATTATGAAGCCCTCAGTCGCTTTGAAAATCACGAATCCCCCTATGAAATGATTGCCTTTGCTGAGGAAATTGGAAAAATTCAAGAGCTGGATCTGTTCGTCTGCCGTCAAGTGGCCGAGCAGTTAAAATCCATGGCGAGGGCCAACAAACGCCCCTGGATCGCCGTGAATTTATCGGCAAAATCCATGAGCAGTACGTTGTTTGTCCGGTCCCTGCATCAATTGCTGGAGCCCTATCAAACCATTCGCAAACAAATCATGTTTGAACTCACGGAATCGGTTACAGTTGCTGATTACAAACAAATCAACGATGCTATTCAGGGATTAAGGCAGAAAGGCCACGCTTTTTGCCTGGATGATGTGGGCGCGGGGGCCAGCTCTCTGCTATATATCCGTAACTTTGAAGTGGACTATGCCAAAATTGATGGGTCCTACATTCGCAACATTCAAAACAATCCCAAAAATCTTGCCTTTGTCAAAACCATGGTGAATCTGTGTCATGACATCGGCATTGATGTGGTCGCCGAAATGGTGGAAACGGTGGAGGAAAAAGAAATCCTGCTGGGCCTGGGCGTGGGTCTGGGCCAGGGGTATTTGTTTGGGCGACCCTCAAACATCATGAATGACCTGACGGCCACCGTACACAAAAAAATACGGAACATTCCCTCGGGGTTTTAGGGTGGGTTATGATTCATAAAATCTCGAGGGCTGAGGACAGCAACACCCAAAAAAGGATTTAACATCAGCAAATCTTGATCCCCCGTGATCAGATGAGAAGCAGCACCCTGAACCGCTAGCGCCAGGCACTGATCAGGACATTGGTATCAAAAACATAACGCCTACTCATCAGACGCCAAAATATTATCCAAGATCTCAGGGGTTAAGCCACGCTCAGCTGCTTTTTCAGAAAAATCATCCCGCAAAGCCATAAAATTTTTGGTTTTCAGGGCCTGCCACTGGGCAAAATCCTGCATCGAGATCACCGCCACACAATCGCGCTTATGACGCTTAACAATCACAGGCGCGCGCTGCGCCCGATCCAAAAGAGCCCCAAAATGATTTTGGGCCTCCCGAGAAGAAATAACATCGTTCATGACAGAAAGTCCCCAGAAGATTCCTTATGGCTACAACTCATAAAACCTATTATATAAATTATAGCTACTTTGTCAATACCCCCCCATTTATTAGGAAGCCTACCCCCGCCCCCCCGCCACCTTATCCAAAATGACGTGAACGAATTTGGCATCTTTATCGGTCAGGAAATCTTTGGTTAATTCAATATATTCATTCAAAATGACACTGGTGGGGGTTTGGGGTTGGCAAAGCAGCTCCGCCGTGCCCACCATTAAAATGCCCATCAGGACAAGGTCCATCCGTTCATAACGCCACGCATCGGTTTCGTATTGCCCCAGGGTTTGCGCTACAGCCGATGTATTGTCGGTTAAATACGCCATCATCACATCGTAAAAGGGACGGTCGTAATGATGGGGCTTGGGGGCAATGTGATGCAGGGCGTACTCTTGGGCCACCAAAGGCAGGGCTTGCCCGCGAACGCGATGCTGATACACCACCTGGGTCAGCAAAAGGCGCGTGTTGATTTTCTGTTGAATGGGGGACGGCATCTTAGTACCCTTGGGTTTTTCTTATTCCCTTATTTTCGTCACCCCGGACCAGCGTAGCGAAGCAAGCGCCGGTATGACGTTGTAATTGAGGGATGGTAAGGGACGGCATAAAAGGAAAAACAAAATATAAAGAAGAAAAACGCCCTCTCCGATGAAGAGAGGGCGCAAAAACTCAGTTTCCAAATGAAAAACTAAGCGGCTTTTTTGCTGGCTTTGAAGGCAGCGTCAACAGCTTGGTCAAAACGGTTTTGCAAAGGCTGAATCGTTTTGTTGGCAGCATCCAGACCCAGTTGAACCAACTGTTGAGCCTGGCCAATGCCGGTTTCAATGTTTTGTTGCAGGGTTTTGGTTTGCACATCAAACGCCTGTTGGGCATTTTGGGACGACAAAATCTGCTGCAGGGCTTTGGCATTGTTGGTGTAAACGTCCTGAACAGCTTTCAGGTAGGCGGTGGCAATTTGCTCTAAGCTTTTGTTCAGGGTGTTCAAAGCCTGAAGACTGGTTTTGATGTTTTCCTGAACGTGGTTTTGCCATTCGTTGTTAATTTGCTCGAAGTTCTGATTCATAAAAGGACCTGTGATTTGAGAGTTGAAAGAAAAAAGACCACCAGAAGCCCTCGTCTTTGAAGAAGAAGAGGACTGTGATGTTTCAGCAGAAACCTTGGCAGGCGCAGATGCGCGGTTGACAGATGTTTCTGGACTGCTCGAGGGAGAAACGGTTTTGGCAGCAGGGTCAGGCATCGCGGGTGAAGCCGGTGTTGGCCGTTTAACGGATGTAGGAATGGAAGGTTGAGACATAAGGTGTGTTCCTGGCACTTAAACTACCCATGGGTGTATCATACCCTGAATCTGCTTGTCAAGCCTTTTTTTTGTGCGGTGCACAAAAAAAATCGATCCGGGATTTTCTGCTGGATTCCTAAAAACCCTTGGGTAGAATGTCGTTTGTTTTTCGCCATATCCCATGGTTTCTTGGACATGACAATCCAGCGCTTTTTTTTTACAGAACCTGTACACAACGTCATTGCGAGCCTCCGCAGGAGGCGTGGCAATCCAGGACTTTCGGGAGTTTTAGCCTTTCTGGATTGCTTCGCTGCGCTCGCAATGACGGGGGTTATGCGTAGGTTCTGTATGACTGTTTGTGTGTGTTTGCTGGTATCTGCGTGCGCGGGCAACTCTAAAGATGCCTCCTTTGAATCAGGGGATACCAACACGCCGACCAAACTTTACCGGGTTCAAAAGGGGGATAGTGTTTCCAAAATTGCCATAAAAACGGGGACCACCGTGCCTTTACTCGCCAGGTGGAATAACCTGAAGCCCCCCTATACCATTCATCCGGGGCAGACGCTTTACCTGGGCCCCCCGGGAAAGTATCAGGGGCCAAAGGGTGTGATCATTGAGCGTCCCATCACCCAGAAACAGGACATTCCCCCGCCGCCGACGGTTCGCCGTTCGGAAAAATTTGTTTGGCCCGTTCGGGGGCCGCTGCTGGCCAATTTTGGTCAAAAAGACGGCGGTCAGCAAAATGATGGCATTAACATTGCCGCCGATCGGGGCACCAAAATTCGGGCGGCTGATGGAGGCAAGGTGGTCTATGTGGGCAATGAAGTCAAAGGCTTCGGCAATTTGGTTTTGATTCGTCATGATGCCCAGTGGGTGACGGCCTATGCCCACACCGATAAAATTTTGGTGCGTAAGGGCGATACGGTGGATCAAAACGATGTCATCGCCACGGTGGGACAAACGGGGTCCGTCACGCGCCCTCAAGTGCATTTCGAGGTTCGGTATCGGGGCAAACCCGTGGACCCCATGCCGCAGTTGAGGCCGTGACTTTTTTTCGGGATTTACCCAAAACGTCATTGCGAGCCTCCGTAGGAGGCGTGGCAATCCAGGGTTTCTGGGAGTTTTAGCCTTTCTGGATTGCTTCGCTGGGCTCGCAATTGATGACGAGGGCTTTACAAAAACCCCTTTCAAAAACCCTTTGAACAAAACCCCGCATTCGGTTACGGTCATACCATGGTCCATTTTTCAGCGCACCGTTGACGCAACTGTTTCATCATCAGGATATGCCTATGTCTGTGTCCTACACCCCCACCGCCCGTGCGTTGCATTGGATTATGGGACTTTTGCTGATCTTGATGCTGGCCGCCGGTTTGGTGATGGAGGATATTGAGGATCCCGCCCTGAAAGGTACCGTTTACACCCTGCACAAGGCCACAGGGATTTTGATTCTGGCCCTGGCGGCGTTTCGGGTGTTGTGGCGTTTTTCCCACGCGGTACCGGCTTTTGCAGCGTCGTTAAAGCCCTGGCAGGCCACGGCCGCCCGATGGGTGCATTTTGGCCTGTATGCCATTATGTTTATCATGCCCATCAGTGGCTGGGGCATGTCCTCAGCCGCCGGGTATCCCGTTTCATTTTATGGGCTGTTTGTGTTGCCAAATTTAGTTTCGGCCAATCCTGAATGCAAAGAGCTGTTTGAAACCATCCACGGCGTTGGCGCCAACGCGTTTATGATTTTGCTGGCGGCCCACGTGGCTGCGGCGCTGTACCATCACCTTATTTTAAAAGACAATACCCTGCGCCGCATCTGGCGGGGATAGGGGGCGCATCCGCCTAAAGTTTCTTGTGTGCAGTTTAATGACAAAGGGCACATTACCACCGTAGAGGCCGTAGACTTTGGCGACCATGACACGGTTTACTGAAAGCGAAGATAGGCACCCCCCTAAATCAACCCCCAAGCCCATCCCGCCCCCTTGGGCGTCATGACCACGGGCCGACCGGTGGGAATTTCCACAGATTCAATATCGGCATCGGACAGGGGGCCCATGACCTTAATCAGCGCCCGAATACTGTTGCCATGGGCCACAATCAACACCGTTTTGTTTTGATTCAGCAGGGGCAACAGGATATTCCGATAAAACGGATCCACACGACTCACCACGTCCTTTAAACTTTCGGTGCCAGGCAGGGTAAAGGGAAAATGCTGAAACAACGGATTGTTATCCGGGTGGTGATCGTGGCTTTTGGTCAAGGCGGGCGGGGCCTGATCATAACTGCGCCGCCAGACATGCACCTGATCGGCCCCGTAAGTATCGGCGGTTTCTTGTTTATTCAGCCCTGTCAGCCCGCCATAAAAACGCTCAATCATTTCGGCGGATTCCTGGGGAACGATGGGGGATGATAATTCAGACAGCACCAAACGACAGGTTTCCTTGGCCCGTTTTAATGGGGACACAAACACCACATGGGGGGTAATGCCTGCGGCTTTCAAATCTTGACCGGCTTTTTGGGCCTCATTTCGGCCCTGATCCGTTAAATCCACATCCACCCATCCCGTAAACCGGTTTTCCAGGTTCCAGACACTTTGACCATGACGTAGAAGAATAAGGGGCATGGGAAAATCTTTGCTTTTTACATAAACATGATTTATCTTTGGGGGTAAAGAAACACAGTTGCCTTATGCGCCCCAAGAGTCTTTTTTTTACGGTGCTTTGTCTTTTGACGCAAGGGTCCTTTGCGCTGGCCGCGGATCCGCAGTCGCAGTCGCAGCCACAGCCTTTATCCATTCAACTGGACACGCCGCTGCGCAGTGCCCTGCTTCAGGCCTATCAGGGGGCGGAGGGCACCTATCAGGATCAGGCCCGCTACGGTGACATGGGCCCTGTGTTACAGACCGAAAAAACCCCCAAAGTTCCCGTGATGGACCCCGTCCAGGATACCCTGGCGTATCCCTGGTTGTATGTGGGGCAGCTGCAAATTCGCTTTGGTGTCGGTCAATTTAACGGATGCACGGGCACCATGATTGCGCCCAAGGTGGTTCTCACCGCCGCCCATTGTTTTTATGATCCTGAACAGGGCTATTACCAAGAGGGCAAATTTTTTGCCGCCCGCAATGGGGCGCAGCTGCCTTATCAGCCCGTGGCGATTAAATCCGTTGAATATATGCACTCTTCCGGTCCGGCGTTGGACAACAACGAAGATGTGGCCCTGGTGCATTTGGAATCCGCCCCCTACGCCGATACCTTTTGGAAAAGCTGGGGCAGCGTCCCCGTGGCCCTGGTCACCGATGCCCATTTTCACCCGGGGGATGCCCGCTCGGCCATGGCCCTCACCGTCGCCGGATATCCCGTCAAACCGCCATCGGGGGAAGACGGTAAACTTTACCGCAGCACAACGTTATCTTACCGAAACGCCGAATCTCCCGGAAAAGGCAATCAGTTCGAACACGGCGCTTTGTCCTTTGAGGGGACCTCCGGCGGGCCGATTTTCGCCTATGACCCGGTCTATGACACCTTTGCCATGGTGGGCGTGGTTTCCAGTCAGCGCGAATGGCAAAACGGCGATACCTGGGCCGTGGGCGTGAAGCTGAACCAAACCGCCATCGACCGCATCCACCAGGTGATGATGGAGGATAGCCCCAGCGCCACCCTAACCCCGCCTATTTTGGTGCAGTTGAGACGGTAGGGGGATTTTCCCCAAAAAATCAACAAAACCGTGACATTTTTTTGTTTTTGGTGTACACTCTTTTAAAGACAATAGGAGGAGATTCCGATGTTACCCTTTGAGGTTACGCCTGTTCTTCGGGCCCGTTTTTCAGACGTTGCCGCCCAGCTGAACAAAAAAGAAGATGAAATGCTCAGTGAAGCCCTGCTGGCCTACCTTCAGGATTGCGAAGACATCATCGAAATTCGCCGTCGTCTGGCCGAAGGCAACCCCGTGTTTACGCTAGAGGAAGTCCGCAGCCGTTTGGATGGATGAGTCGTGATGTTGTGGGCACCCTAACAACCGTGTCATCCCCGCGAAAGCGGGGATCCATTCTTTTCAATGACTTATGGATCCCCGCCTGCGCGGGGATGACATATGGGGGGTTTTTAGAAGTGCCCTTGTAAAAATTGGCCACCGTCGTGACGTTTATTAGGGGCATTTTCAGTCACCGAGAAGAGCAAAACCCGGACACCTGTCACCCGTCACCTGTTACCCGTCACCTGACCCCCCGCACCGCCGCCACAATATCGGCAATTTGGGGTAGGGCCAGGCGTTCCAGGTTGGCGGCATAGGGTAGGGGGACATCTTTTCCCGTCACGCGGAGTACCGGCGCATCCAGATCATCAAAGGCCAGTTCCATGATTTGCGCCGCCAGTTCGGACCCAATACCGGCATAGGGCCAGCCTTCTTCCACGCTGACCAAACGGTTGGTTTTTTTCACCGACGCCACAATGGTTTCAGTATCCAGGGGCCGCAGGGTCCGCAGGTCAATAACCTCCGCGTCAATGCCCTCTTTGGCCAGCTCTTCCGCGGCGCTCAGGGCATGTTTGACCATCAGGGAAAACGCCGTAATGGTCACATCCTTTCCGGGACGCACGATTTTGGCTTTTCCGATGGGCAGAATGAAATCCTCGGATATGGGCACATCAAAGGTCATGCCGTAGGTGATTTCATTTTCCAGGAAAATCACCGGGTTGGGGTCCCGAATGGCGGCCTTCAGCAGCCCTTTACAATCCGCCGCGCTATAGGGGGCAATGACCTTCAGGCCCGGGCAATGGGCGTACCAACTGGCGTAACACTGGGAATGCTGGGCCCCCACGCGGGACGCCGCGCCGTTGGGCCCCCGAAACACAATGGGGCATCCCATCTGCCCGCCGGACATGTACAGGGTCTTGGCGGCGGAGTTAATAATCTGGTCCATGGCCTGCATGGCAAAGTTAAAGGTCATAAATTCAACAACGGGCCGCAATTTCATAAACGCCGCGCCCACCGCCAGGCCGGCAAAGCCGTGTTCTGTAATGGGTGTATCAATGACGCGCAGCGGACCAAAGGCATCCAGCAACCCTTGGGTGACTTTATAGGCCCCCTGGTACTCGGCGACCTCTTCCCCCATGACAAAAACGGTGTCATCACGGCGCATTTCCTCCAGCATGGCATCACGCAGGGCCTCCCGCACCGTCAGGGGCCTGGTTTCGCCGAAGTCAGGGTCGTCCCCCACCGAGATAATGGCGGGCGCCGATGCGGCAAAAACCGGCTCTGCCGCCGCAGCAACAGGCGCCGCCGCAGAGGATACCGCCCCCGCCAGTGCCGAAGCGTCTTCGCCCTCGTTTAACAACAAAGCAATGGTGGTATTCACAGCCACGCCCTCCGTGCCCGCAGGCACCAGGATTTTCCCCAAGATCCCTTCGTCAACGGCCTCAACCTCCATGGTGGCTTTGTCGGTTTCAATTTCGGCCAGAATATCCCCGGCGCGAACCGTGTCCCCCTCGGCCTTTAGCCAGCGGGCCAAATTGCCCTCCGTCATGGTGGGGGAAAGGGCGGGCATCAGAAGAGGTGTGGGCATAGAAAAACTCGTCTTTGGTCGTCTTTAAAAAAACCTGAAGACGTTGTATCACTCCCTGTCAAAGCGGGCAAGGGTGTCGAACACTTACATCCCTGCACATTTCCTTTGATTTTTTGGGTTCCTCGTGGAAAACTCGAGGGAGTGTTTTTGAAAGAGGTTTCCATGGGCCTTGTTTATGCCCCCCTTACCCTGAGCAATCCCCGAGAGGCGGCCCTGCGTCCCATCAGTGTTTCCGCTTTGGTGGACACGGGGGCTTTGCATCTGTGTTTGCCGCCCCATGTGGTATCCCAATTACAACTCGAAACATTAGAGTATCGCGAAGCCCGTATTGCCGATGGGTCTGTTCACCGCGTTCCCTATGTGGGGCCCGTAACCGTCGCGTTTGCCAACCGGCAATGCTATGTCGGGGCGTTGATGTTGGGGGATGAGGTCCTGCTGGGGGCGGTCCCCATGGAGGATATGGATGTCCTGATCTCGCCCGCCCGCCGGGAATTGATCGTGAATCCTGCCAATCCCAACATGGCGGTGTCGGTGGTGAAGTAGCGCCGGAGAGGACGATTCGTTCGTCTCGTTACCCTGATCATCAGAACAATCCTCCCCTTCGTGACCTCTGCACATTTCTTGACTTCTTCCTTGTTTTTTCATAATCCCGGCTCGGCGCTTGCTTCGCTGCTGGTCCGGGATGAGGAAAAAACATTAATTTAGTAGACAATTAAATCGCCCTGGGGGGGCTGGGGAGTTACATAAAATGGGCCACGCCAAAAGGAGCACATAGGTAGCACACGGGGTTTTTGTTATGATGATGTTTTGTCTAAGTCATTGATTTTTATGGTGGGCGTACGTGGTCTCGAACCACGGACCTCTACGATGTCAACGTAGCGCTCTACCCCTGAGCTATACGCCCCAAAAAAGAATAACCCGTAGTTAGACGCATATACCCAAAGCTGTCAATAGGTTAAAACATCTTTTAAAACACCCGTGTCTGGGTGGGCCGAACGTACAGGGTGTCGCCTTTTAGGATATGATAATCATCGATAACACTTTGGGGGACTTCAACCTGTAAGAATTGCCCCCCCAGGCGTTCCAGTTCCAGTTTGATTAAGGATCCGGCGGGATTGATGTGAACCACTTTGGCGGCGATGTATTCGTGGTCCTTATCGGGGGTTTTGGTGACCCACATTTCGTGGGGACGGGCGTAAATTTTCACGGGGGTCCCGCCGGCGGGGCGGCGGATGCTCTTTTTTTTGACGGATGTGGCGGTGGGCTCTGTATCCCCAAATCCCGGCAGTACGCGTCCCACCAGGCTGGAAAATTCGGGATAACGGCCCAGCCAACCGCCGACTTTCCGGGTATCCTGGGGCAGGGCAACCTCGATAATATCGGTTTCCGCCAAATGGACCAGGCCGTGGTCGTCTTTCCAGCCATCAAATTCGTTATAGTTGCCCAAAAAATCATAGACAAAGGCGTTTTTGGGCTGTTTCCAGACCTCTGTCGGGGTTCCGGTTTGCTCAATCCTGCCGTGGCTCATGACCACGATACGGTCAGAGACCTCCATGGCCTCTTCCTGATCGTGGGTGACAAACAGGCTGGTGATGTGCATTTCATCATGCAGACGGCGCATCCAGCGGCGGAGTTCCTTCCGGATTTTCGCATCCAGCGCCCCAAAGGGCTCATCCAGCAGCAGCACTTTGGGCTCAACAGCCAGGGCCCGGGCCAACGCCACCCGTTGCCGCTGTCCCCCCGACAATTGGTGGGGATAACGATCATGAAAGGCATCCAGATGCACCAGACACAGCAGCTTCATGACTTTATCCCGGATTTCCTCGTCACTGGGACGGGTGTCCTTGGGACGCACGCGCAGGCCAAAGGCCACGTTTTGAAACACCGTCATATGTTTAAACAACGCATAATGCTGAAACACAAAGCCCACGCCGCGATCCCGAACGTCTTTATCGTGCATGGGATCCCCATCCAGATACACCGTGCCCGTATCAGCAAATTCCAGGCCCGCAATGATCCGCAGCAAGGTTGTTTTGCCGGAACCTGATGGTCCTAACAGCGCCACCAGCTCCCCGGTTTTTACCTCTAAATTCACGTCTTTTAGGGCGATGAAGTCCCCAAAACGCTTATTAACATTGCGCGCATGAATGGTCATAAACGATCCTTAATGATGGCCTGTTTTGGCCTGAACGATCCGCTTGAGGATCAGCGTGACCAGGGCCAACAGGGTTAATAAAGATGCCACGGCAAACGCCGCCACAAAATTGTATTCGTTATACAAAATCTCAACGTGCAGGGGAATGGTGTTGGTTTCGCCCTTAATGTGTCCGGAAACCACGGAAACGGCGCCAAATTCCCCCATGGCCCGGGCGTTACACAGCAAAACGCCATACAGCAACCCCCATTTGATGTTGGGTAGCGTCACCTGAAAAAACGTCTGCCAGCCACTGGCGCCCAGCAGCAGCGCGGCCTCTTCCTCTTCCGTGCCTTGTTCCTCCATCAGCGGGATCAGCTCGCGAGCCACAAAGGGAAACGTCACAAAAATCGTCGCAATGACCAGACCCGGCACGGCAAACAAAATCTCAATATTGTTATCAATCAACCAGGATCCCAGGGCCGTATGAACCCCGAACAACAAGACATAAATCATCCCTGAAATCACCGGAGATACAGAAAACGGCAGATCAATCAGGGTGACCAGAAACCGCTTGCCCCTAAAGTCAAACTTCGTAATGGCCCAACTGGCGGCGACCCCAAACACCATATTCACCGGCACCGCAATGGCAGCCACCAGCAGGGTTAAACGAATGGCCGATAGGGCGTAGGGGTCCATAATCCCCTCAGCATAGGCCGCAAAGCCCTTGCGCAGGGCCTCAACAAAAACCGTCACCACAGGCAGACCCACAACCAGGCCCAAAAACCCCAGGGCTATGGCCACCAGGGTAAAGCGTAACCAACGGGATTCATCTAAAGAAGAAGAAAACGATTCTGGCATAATCCTTATCCCCGAAACGCCCGGGTTTGACCCCATTTTTGCAACACATTAATGGCCAGCAGCATACAAAAGGAAAACGTCAGCATCACCAGCGCCAAAGCCGTCGCGCCGGCATAATCATATTGTTCCAGCTTAATGACAATCAGCAGGGGGACAATCTCCGACACCATGGGCATGTTACCGGCAATGAAAATCACCGATCCATACTCCCCCAGGGCCCGGGCAAAGGCCATGGCAAAACCGGTCATCAGCGCCGGCGTAATATGGGGCAAAATAACATACCGAAACACCTGCAAACGATTGGCCCCCAGGCTGGTGGCGGCCTCTTCCCATTCCCGCTCCATGTCCTCCAGCACCGGCTGAACCGTGCGCACAACAAAGGGTAGCCCAATAAAAATCAGCGCGATGGTGATCCCCAGCGGGGTAAAGGCCACCTGAAACGGCAGAAAACGCCCAATCCATCCCCCCGGCGCATATAGGGCCGTTAAGGCAATCCCCGCCACCGCCGTGGGCAGGGCAAAGGGCAAATCCACCATGGCATCAAACAGGGACTTAAGGGGAAAATCATACCGCACCAACACCCAGGCCACAATCAGCCCAAAAACCATATTGATCAGTGCCGCCACCAGGGCCGTACTCACCGTAATGTAATACGCATGCAAAACCCGGGGATCCGTAATGGTTCCCCAAAATTCTGGCCAGGTCAGCGTGGCGGTTTTGATAAACAATCCCGAAAGCGGCAACAGCACAATCAGTGTTAGGGACAACAGCGTAAACCCCAGCGCCAGGCCAAATCCAGGAATGATAGAGGGTTTTACAAAGGGCTTCATGCAGGAACAATCCTTGAATGAGCACTACTCTGATAGAATTTAGGGGAATCGTCAAAGAGTTTTTGGGGGCTTACCACCCTGCGGGATTTTGACAGGATTTTGAAAGGCTGGAATTTAACGCAACGAAAATTTACAAAGTCACTGAAAAATAAAACAATTTGTCATTCCGCGCGTCAGTCGCGGAATCCACCTGGATGCTGCGACGATGCGCAGCATGACGAGAAAAGCTGACTTCGTCTTTGGGAGCACCGCGAAGCAATCCAGAAATGCCGCCAACGGAAAGACTGGATTGCCACACCTCCTACCGGAGGCTCGCAAAGACGCTGTGCGTACGTTCTGAAAAAAATCCTGTTACTTCTTATCCACCATCATATTCCGCGTGGCTTTGGGCAGGGAAACGGTGAGACCGTCCAGTTCCTCCCGCATGATGATTTGACAGCCCAGGCGGGATGTGGACGTCAGGCCAAAGGCCAAATCCAGCATGTCTTCCTCGGGTTCGGTGGCGATGTCCAGACGATCAAAATCGTCCTCAGAAACAATAATATGACACGTTGAACACGCCAGGGAGCCCTCGCAGGCGCCTTCCAGATCAATGTCATTTTTGTGGGCAATTTCCAGGACGGAGAGACCCAGCGGGGCCTCCACCGTTTGGGCGCGGCCATCGCGCAAAAGAAAGGTGATCTGGGGCATAAAAGCTCCTTAGCATCGTAGGGGTTGTGTTAAGACGAAAACGTATCCACGGACTGTCCCGTTAACGCTTGGCCAAGGGCCTGGTTCATGCGCCTGGCCACCAGGGGGGCCGCCGCCGCCTCCAGGGCTTCGCGTGCTTTGTCTATAGCGTTTCTGTCGGCGCGTTCCAAGCATTCTTTTAAGCGCGTCATCGCTTTTTCAATAGCGGCGTGTTCCTGGGGAGTTACCGGATGATGATCCAAAAACAACCGATCCGTGGCGTCCAGAACACGCCGCCCCAAAACACGGGAGGACACCAGCAAACGGGCCTGCATATCCTGCTGGGCGTATTCTAAACTATCATAAATCGCCTGCCGCATAGCGTCCTCAGACAGGCCATACGACGGCCGAATCACGACCTCTTGACGGGTTTTGGTGGTCAGTTCCTCCGCCGATACCGTGAGGAGTCCATCCACATCCATTTGAAACGTCACGGCAATTTTGGCCGCGCCAGCCTGTAACGGTGGAATACCGGTTAGGGTAAAGGTGGCCAAAGACCGACAATCGGGGACCAATTCCCGCTCCCCCTGCAGCACATGAATGATCATGGCGGTTTGGCCGTCTTGATAGGTGGTGAAATTTTGGGTTTTGCTGGCGGGCAGTAACGTATTGCGCGGAATAATTTTTTCCACAATGCCGCCCATGGTCTCCAGCCCCAACGACAGCGGCGTCACATCCACCAGCAACGTATCGCTGCCGTACGTCAGCGCATGGGCCTGATACGCCGCCCCCACCGCCACGCTGTGATCGGGGTCAATGCCTTTTAGGGGTAACGCCCCGAAACGCTGGGTCAGGGCGGCCTCAATCATGGGGGTTCGGGTGGTGCCCCCCACCAAAAGCACACCGTCCAAAGAATCGGGCGCGATGTCGGCCTCCGTCAACACATCCGCTGTCACCCGCAGGGTTTGCTCAATCAGGGGGGCGGCCAGGCCCTCAAAATCCATCCTGGAAAACCGGTGGCTCAGGTCACGATTCGGCAGCCACAGGGTCATATCGGCAAAAGTTTGAGTGGAGAGCCGCTCGCGCGTGGTTTTGGCCTCAGTTTTTAACCGGGCGGCATCATGGGGGGTTAAGGGGTCTTCATAACTGGTGTGATGCAAAAAGGATTTGGCCAGCACATCATCCAAATCATCCCCCCCCAAATCCACATGCCCGCCAGATCCCACCACGCGAAACACGCCCTGGGTCAGGCGCAGCAGGGACACATCAAAGGTCCCACCCCCCAAATCATACACCAAAAACGTCCCCTGATCCCGCTGATCCAGGCCATAGGCCAAGGCCGCCGCCGTGGGCTCCGCCAATAAACGCAACACGGTAAAGCCCGCGATCTCCCCGGCCTGTTTGGTGGCCATACGGGCGCGTTCGTCGAAATAGGCAGGCACGGTAATCACCGCCGCCTCAACCGCATAGCCCAGGTGGGCCTCTGCTGAGGCCTTTAAATGCCTTAATATATCCGCCGCGTATAAAATGGGGGAGCGCTCTTTTAACGCCTCCGGCGGATTGTCTTTACCCATCCAGCGCTTGATAGAGGCCAAAACGCCCGGCAACCCAACAGCTTTTTTCCCCACAACAGGACGCCCGTCAAGAAACGCAATCAAAGACGGATGCAAGTAGCCCCCGCCGTCTTCCGGAACCAGCGTGACCTGTTTTTGATCCTGATCCGGCAGCACATACCCCACCACAGAGTGCGTTGTGCCCAGATCAATGCCCAGAGCCCGAACCCGCTGCTGCTCAGTAGGGGCATTGTCTTTCGGGGCGCGGGGATCCTCAATGGAAAGCAGCATTTGGGGGCAATCGTTATGTTATGGGGGGTTGTTTATACCACAAGCGGGGAAAGGATGCCAGGGTGTCAAAATAATGTGGTTCAGGGGAAAGGTGAGGCGGGGCAATCGGAGGACAGAGGACGGGGTTTCCTGTCACCTGTCACCTGTTACCTGTCACCTGTCCCCCGTCACCTGCAACCTGACTCACCCCTTGCCAAACGCCCCCGGGGGGATTAAAAAAAGAAAGAACGAAAAAACAGGAAAGACGCTGCCCATGGCCAAAACATTACCCTATCCCCACGAACAGTTGCTGTCTTTTTACAGGGACATGGTGTCCATTCGCCGTTTTGAGGAACGGGCGGGGCAGCTCTATGGCATGGGCCTGATTGGCGGATTCTGTCACCTGTACATTGGCCAAGAAGGCGTTGTTGTGGGCATGCAGGCGGCCTTAACCCCCGATGATGCCATTATCACCAGTTACCGAGACCATGGCCATATGCTAGCCTGTGGCATGGACCCCAAGGGGGTTATGGCGGAACTCACCGGTCGCCGCGATGGCTATTCCCGCGGTAAAGGCGGATCCATGCATATGTTTTCGCGGGAGAAAAATTTCTTCGGCGGCCACGGCATCGTGGGGGCGCAGGTGCCGCTGGGCACTGGCATTGCCTTTAATTATCAATACCGTAAGCAAAACAACGTCTGCGTGACCTATTTGGGGGATGGGGCGGTGAATCAGGGCCAGGTGTATGAATCCTTTAACATGGCCAGCCTGTGGAAATTGCCCGTGATTTATGTCATTGAAAACAATCAGTACGGCATGGGGACCTCCGTGGCGCGGGCCAGCAGCACAACGGATTTGTATCGTCGCGGTGCCGGTTTTGATATTCCGGGCCAGGCAGTGGATGGGATGAATGTCTTAACGGTTTACGAGGCCGCCAAGGAAGCCGTCGCCCACTGTAAATCCGGCAAAGGACCCATTATTTTAGAGATGAAAACCTATCGCTATCGCGGTCATTCCATGTCCGATCCGGCCAAATACCGCAGCAAAGAAGAGCTGGAAACCATGAAGGAAAACCACGACGTCATCGAAAACCTGCGGGAGTTTATGCTGAAACAAGGGATCAAACCCGACGCGCTGGAGGTCATTGACCGCGAGATCAAAGTCATCATGGCCGAAGCGGTTGACTTTGCCAAAGCCAGCCCCGAACCCGATCCGGCGGAACTCTGGACGGATATCCTGGTGGCTTAACATGCCCGTGTGCCTCACCATTTGCGGCGAATCCGTGACCCTGCCGGAGGGGATTACCACCCTGGAGGCCCTGTTAAAACACTTAAACCACAACCCCGCCGAGGGCATCGCCGTCGCCCACCAAGGCATTGTCATCCCCCGCGCCCGATGGTCGGAGCCCCTCTTAAATCCAGGGGATACGGTGGAAATTGTACGCCCGGTGTTTGGGGGGTGAGGTTACCCCAACACCTCTTTCACCAGAGAGGGGGCATCCACCGCGGTGATGACGCGCTCGCCGCTGCTGCGGTCGATTTGGACGATCCGGCCAAAGGATCGTGCCAGAATCCCAATGGCGGCACCTGCGTCCAGGTTGGGATTTTCCTGGGTCAGGTTCTGCCAAAAGGCCCGAAGGGCCATTTCTGGGCTTTCGGCGTGGATGGTGGCCATAAAGTTCGAGTGACCCGTGGTCATCAAACGGTAAATACTCTTGGCGTTGGTGACGGAAATCTCCCCACAAATAATCACATCGGGTGTCATCCGCACCACGGCATCCAGAACGTGAGAATACCCGATCTTGTTGGCACTGGCCGTTCGGGACACCACCAGGTGGACGCGGTTTTGGTGTCGAACAATGACCTCGCGGGTGTCCTCCACCGTGATAATGCGGCGATCCAGGGGTATATATTCCACCAGAGCATTTAAAAACGTTGTTTTCCCCGTGGCGGTGGCCCCGGAAATCAGCACGGCCTCCCCCTGTTGCACCGCCCCTACCAGATCTTCATAGGCAAAGCCGCTGTAGCGGTGCTTTTCTTGGGTGTGGATTTCCTTGGTTTCTTCGATGGTTTTATCCCCCGGCCGCAGATTAAAATCATCCAGGCGGTATTTTTTGTTGGGATCAAAACGACGAATACACAGCGCAATGCCCTGGGTGTCGGATAAATCATACCGCACGTTGGGCCCCACCACGGCCTGAAACCGGTGTCCCCCAGGCAATGTCGCCGACAGGATAGGAATCCCATCCAGATCAAAAGTTTGATCCGTTAAATTGGCCAAAATGCGACAGACGGCCATGATCAGCTTGACGGATACCTCCGGGGCCTCGTGCGGGCGCCAGATGTCCCGAACGGCTTTGACATAAATCATGCCCGGGTTGTTGATGGCAATTTCCTCCGTCGTCGGATCATCATACCATTTTTTTAAGGGGATCAGGGCATTGGTCAGCAGCTCGTTATCCAGGGCTGTAATGCTGAAACCTTCGCTCATAAAAATACCCCTTCATTGTTTCATCCGTGTTCCCCTCTCCCTGAAAGGGAGAGGGTCTTTCTTAATCCTCGGCCCCTCTCCCCAGAGGGGAGAGGGGGTTTTATATTGGCCCCCTTACTGTCCGCCGCCCTCACCAGGGGCCTGCCCCGTTGCCCCTGGGGCCGCCCCGGGCGGTGGCCCGAAACTAAACTGTCCTGCATCCTGACCGGGCAGGGTTCCCCCGAAACCGCCGGAGGCTTCGTTAGCCTGTCCAGCCTGGGCAGCCGCCCCCAAAACCTCGGCCAGGCGCAGAGCCGCCGCTTCCCTGTCGCCCGTTTCCAAGGCCTGAATCAGGCCTTTGGCTTTGCTCACGAGGTCGCCGCCTTCGATAAGGGGTTCCAGTTTTTGAGGATTCCGCATCACAATATCCGATGTGGGCATAATCACAAAGCGTGTTCCGGCAGGAATTCGCAAAATGGGCCGCAAATCAACACTGTTAACCACCAAATCCCGGGCAATTTCCAGCAAATTGCTGGCAAAGGCACGGGCGGCAACGCTGCCCTTAGAGACTTCTTCGGTGGAAAAGGTACCCAGCTGACCAGCACCGTTTAATCCGGAAAAACTACTCACCTCTGAGTTATTATCGCTAAACGCCAGGGTTGTGGCCGTGGCCAGCATACTCAGCAACAGGGGTTCCCCGTACCGTTCAAACAAACGGCGGTCCAAATCACCGCTCAGGCCCCGACGACCCATCACATCAGCGCTTTGATTGCCGACCTTAATGGCGGCCCCATCGGGACGAATGATGCGGGTCCAAACGACCTCGGCCCGGGATCCGGTGGAGCTATTGCTGCCCCCCCCGTTACCACCGCCTCTGCCGCCGCCAGCATTGCCACCGCCCCCCCCAAACTGATAAATCCCAATGGCGCGGGACCCGGCAGGAATCAGGACATTCCGTCCATCGGCCCCGAAAACATTTTGCTCAATCACGGCCGTCACCCGGCCCGAGGCAATATCCGTACTGATATGGGTTTCCAAAACCGCCGGAATATACCGATCCGCCGTAATCATGCGACTGCGATCCACGGGATAGGTGGATGTGACAGCCTCTTCACCAATACTGTTGTAATCCTTATCCGTATTTTTCCAGGACCCTTGGGGTGGGGGCAACAGTTGCAGATTTTTTAGACCACTGGCCCGCCGTTGGCTCAGCACCTGCTGCGCATTGGCATACCCCAGATTGGGCGCCGGCATTTGAGGTTCTGGAATCGCCATGGCCTGAGGTTCGGGCAGGGGAGGCAACATTTTTCCCGATCCCGTTAAATTGATAATCAGCGGACTATCCTTGCCCGAATGGGTCACAACAATACCCGTGCGATAGGTCCGCTGTTCCATGGGGCGAAAGGATATTTCCATGCGGCAACTTCGTTTTTCCGTTGTCAGCGCGGCCTCCACCGTACAATCCCCCGCCAGTTTAAAGGATTCGGGGTCCCCCGTGACCTCGATGTTTTTTATGATCAGGGTTTCGTCGCCATCATTGCTCAAAACCGCTGGCAAGGTCACGAGCTGGCCAATGTCCAGCTCAGCAAAATCCAAATCCTTGGTCAAGGTGGAAAGAGACGCCGCTTTTTTGGGCTGAATCTTTTCTTTGTTTACAACGTCGAGGAGATCCCGAATGGGGTCTTCCCCTTGCTTTTGTTTTTGAGCCATAGCGGCTGCGTCGGCTTCTTCCTGTTTTTTCTTATCACTGCAACCGACAAGAGGGAGCATGAAGAGGCCAACAAGGCAAAGGATAAGAGTAAGGTCATGACGAAGGCGGCTCATAAAAGGACTTTCTTTTTATAAATCATTTTTTATGAAAAGGCAAGGGAATTTTGGGTGGAATTTTGGGGACGTTTCAACCATCGATGTTCCGTCATTGCGAGGAGCAACGCGACGAAGCAATCCATGGTTTCCGTGAGGTTTTGAATCTCTGGATTGCTTCGCTGCGCTCGCAATGACGGTTAATAGAGGTACGTGTTCCATTTACTTCCCCCCACCCTGCCGAAACGTAATCCGCTGAGGATACATCACAAACGCGTTGTTGGTGCTAAAATTCAGGGTCAAGGTATCCCCCAGGGTTCCTTCGGTTTGAACAGAGGGCCCCACAGGATCACAGGCCCCTGTGGCCGTATCAATGAACATTAGATCATAGGTTAGGGTTTTTCCCTGGCGTTTGGCTGCGATCCTCAGTCCCCGATCACAGATACTGTGCCTGGCGCCGCCATCACCCAAAAACAACAGGGCGTGATAGCTATCCTTTTCGGAAACAGCCGTTCCCAGGACCTTCATCAGGGCATCGGGCGATCCGGAGGTACTCAGGATGGTAACGGTCCGTCCGGGCTCTAAATCCGTGGCCGGTAAGTTGGCCACCGCGGGCAAGATATCCGCCATGGGTTTTGATAGGGACAAATACGCCATTTGCAGATCAATGATTTCCCCCCGCTCGGCATAGGTATTCATCAGCTCGCGAAGGCGGTTCAGGGTTTGGGGTGAGGCCTCAAACCGAATCATGCCACTGGGACGAATATCCAAGACCGTGGCTTTTTGCTTTTCCAGCAAGGTTTTCCAAAAATCATAATTGGCCAGGGTGACTTTTTTATCATTCACAATCCCCACCGGGGGCAAACGCACGGCAATCACCTGTTTTTTGTAAAGGGTGAGGGTTTTTTGCTGCAGGGTGACAAAAAAATCATCCTGCTGGGCGATGGATTTTAACACCTCCATGGCGGGGGTGTCGGGATCCAGGCTTCCTGTGGGCAGGGTACGATCGGGGATATTCAGCCCCAACTTCACGTTCAGGCCTTCGGCCCTGGCCAGCTCAGCAATGAAAACAGACAGGGCCACCTGGGGCTTGGGCCCCACCAAAGAGCCCACGGTTGAGGAAATGCGATCATTGGGCGGCAGGTCCGCAATTTTGAAAAAAACCGTCGTGGCGACCTTGGCCGGAACCGGTTCCTCTTTGGGTACAGGCGTATCCGCTGAAGTCTGGGGCTCCGGTATGTTTCCCGCCGTTTCCGGCTTATGGGCACAGGCACCAAGCCCCAGGATCACCAGGGGGATCAAAACCCATAAACGAATCTTAGAAAACGGTTTCATGGTCCCCTCCTTTACTGAGGATCAATATGACGGGCGCTTTCCAATTGTTGGGGCAAACCAGGCTCAACGCCGCCGTCATAACGGGGATCTTCAAAGAAACGCTCGGCGCTGTTGGGTTCCACAAACTCTTTGGGCATGCCCCGGCTTCCCTCGAAACTACGGGGATAATCGGGGTGATAAACACAAATAATCCGGGTCCCATTGCGCAGAACAAAATTTCCCACGGCCTCAGCAATTACAATATTGCCTTTGGGGCCCACGGTGCGGGTATTCACGACACTTTCAACCTCATCCACCAAATGGAAAATCACGGGACGGCGCACGGTATCGGCTTTGTCCCCATAGTCAAAATAGGTCCATACGCCATCGGTAAACACCCGCAGGGGGGCAATTTCCAAATCATCGGGACCGGGGGAGAAGATTTTCAAATCAAACCGCAAATTATCCGGCTTAAACGCAATTTTGCGAATAAAATCAGGGGGCGTCACACCGTTTTCATCGGGGGTGCCTTCCTGAACCTCATTACCCGAAGAGTCCCCGCTGGCCCTGGCCGCGGCATCCAGCAACCGTCTTTTGGGGTTGGTGGCGGAGACATAAACCGTCAAATCGGAAATCTGGTCGGAATTCCATCCTTCCGAGCGCACATAAAAGTTATAAATGTTGCCGGAACTTCCCAGCACCGTCATGTTGGTATCCGCGCCAGGATAACTGGGACGAACAACCAAAATGTTGTTTCGAATGCGCGAGGCCTCAAACAACGCCGCATCGCCCAAAATAATTTGTTCAATGCTTTCCCACTCTGGAAGCTCAATGGTCGTGGTCATGAATTCGCGGGTCCGTATGGCCATAACAAAATCAGGACGCCAGACATAACGAACAATCCCCGGGGCCACCTGGCCCGAAGCACTGGTGGGGGCGTTCCATTGTTTTTGCAGGGCCCCCAGCGGCAGATTGCTGCCACGGTCCATGGTGGGGTATTGGCCCGCTGCTTGCGCATTGATGTCCCGCTCGGTTTCATCCATAAAATTTGACGGTCCCGCGCCGCCACCACTGCCCAAAAGACCACCCTGGGCGGGAGAACGGGGGGCGCCCGCACCCGAAGGCAACAGAGGGCTATTGGCAGAAGGATTGCCAAGGGGGGGACGGATTTGTGCCATAGCCTGGGGTTGAGCCAAGATACTTAAACAAACGGACAGAGTCCAAAGGCGAAAAGATAGGGATGTCATAGTCGCGTCTCTTAGGTTTTTTTGGTTTTTAGTTTTGCATTAGGTTATAACTAAAGACCATAAACCCAAGAGGGTTAAAATATTGTTCACGCTGCGTTGTTGTTTGAGGCGCAAACCCAACACGCATACCCGCCACCCAATTTTTTGTCAGCAAACGGGTACCATAACGATCATAATCGTTGGTTTGGAAGTACACTTCTACGTAATCGGGGCTTTTGCGTTCAATGCGGGTGATGTCCACTTTGCGGTTCACGCCTTTGGTGACCAGTTCCTGATAGGGCTCGGAAACATTTTTAATAAAATCAACAAAATCCTCGGGACTCATGCGGTATTTCAGAATTTCTTCCCAGCGTCGCTGCATTTCCTCCGGATCCGTCAAAATGGATTCCCGAACCGTGACATATTCCGCCGCCAATTTTTCAGCAAATAAATTGAGACCCACCGCGTTTTTTTGAAAGGGCTCAATGCGCACCACCTGATCTTTTCTTTCATCAAACGTCACCAGAAAGGGCTGTGTTTTTTTCAGCGGGACCAAGGAATAAATGGTCAGGGTCATAATAACATTCAAAAGAATGCTGAGATAAAACGCAATGGCAAACACCCGGGTTGTCCACAGGTAACGGCGGCCTTCCAGGGCCTGGGTCCGGATTTCTGTGGGAAAAACCCCCAGTTTATCGGGATTATTGGGATCGGTGTCCGGTACCTTGAGCTGAGGCAGGAAGGATCGTTTTCGAAAAGCAAACAGCTTAAAACTCATGAATTAAACCGATTTTTTCCAGGTGTTATAGTCCTGGTTGATTTCCTGACAGGCGCAGGGGCTGCGTTTGAGTTCCTCAGGATCCGTCCCAATACCCACAGGATCGGGGGATTCCACACCGCCATACAGGGAAGAACACGCATTCAAGGACATAAGCAACAGGATAGCACCGATAATACGGAAAACAAATGATTTTGGCATGACCTAAGCTCCTTCCCAAAAAATTTTTTAGGCGTTTGTTTTCCATGGAATAGCAGAAAGACATCAAGAAAGGGTTAATCAGGGACAAGATTACACCTTTACAACCCCCCCGCAACTGTCTTATACCTGATAGCTGAGTAAATTCGTATGAAATTTTAATCAGGAGACCCTAAACAATGCTTGGTGTTGGACAACCTTTCCCGACCTTTTCCGTTACGGCGACAGCCACAAACCAGTTAAAAGACGCCTTTATCCCCATTGATAACAAAACGTACAAGGGAAAATGGCTGGTCTTCATTTTTTACCCCAAGGATTTTACCTTCGTCTGCCCCACAGAGTTGGTGGGTTTTGGTAAAAAAATTAAAGACTTTAAAGACCGCGACGCCCAAGTTTTGGGGGCCAGTGTGGACAGTGAGTTTGTTCACCTCGCCTGGCGTCAGCACAATGCCGATTTGAATGATCTGCCATACCCTTTGCTGGCCGATGTGAAGCGCGAGTTGAGTTCCAGCCTGGGCATTTTGGATGAAAACGCCGGTGTTTCTCAGCGGGCTACCTTCATCGTGGATCCCGAAGGGATTATTCGTTTTGTCATGGTCACAGACCTCAGCGTGGGCCGTAACCCCGATGAAGTTTTGCGGGTTTTGGACGCGCTCCAAACCGATGAACTTTGCCCCTGTAACTGGAAAAAAGGCGAAGACACCATTCATTTGGATAAGTAAATACAGCCCTATAAACCGTCATTGCGAGCGCAGCGAAGCAATTCAGAACTATCCCCGCTGGAAAAAACTGGATTGCCACGCCTCCTACGGAGGCTCGCAATGACAAAAATGTATAAGGATTGTTTGTTATGACCATTGACTCTCTAAAAGACGGCCTGGGTGAAGATGCCAAGGATATTCGCATCAACCTTTCTAAAATTTTAACCGAGGAAGGCGCGCCGTCGTTAACCCTGAAACAAATTTTTCTGATTGCGCTGTCCACCGGCTATGCGCTGAAGAATGAATACCTGCTTGCGGCATTAAAAACCGATTCCCGGGGTGTTGTGACCGACGAAGAGCGCCTGGGTGCCCAAACCGCCGCCACCATCATGGCCATGAATAACATTTACTACCGTTTTGTCCACCTGGTGGGTGGCGATTACACGGCATTGCCCGCGAATTTGCGCATGATGTCCCTGAATAACTCTGGTTTGGAAAAAATTGATTTTGAATTGTGCTCCTTGGCCGTTTCGTCCATCAATGGCTGCGGGATGTGCATGGAATCCCACGCCCATCATTTGGAAAAAGCCGGCGTTTCCAAGGTCAGTATCCAATCCGCCATTCGTATTGCGGCCGTTTTGCATGCCACGTCCCAGGCCCTGTTTAACGCGGCGCAATAGGAACTCTTTTCCCATGCATATCCTGGGATTAACCGGATCCATGGGTATGGGAAAGTCCACGGTATCCCAAATGATGCGCCAAATGGGCGTTCCTGTGTTTGAGGCGGATGCCACCGTCCATCATCTCATGGCCCATGATACGGAGGTTCGCCGTGCCCTGGCAGAGGCCTTTCCCGCCTGCATTGATCTTTCTATCCCCAAATCCCCCGTCAATCGGTCAGCTTTGGGGGCCGTGATTTTTCAAGATCCAGAAAAAAAGAAAATCCTGGAATCCATCCTGCATCCCGCTGTGGCCCGGCGTCGGGGGGAATGGTTGTCCCGTTATCGCCGCTTTCCCCTGGTTGTTTTCGATGTTCCCCTGTTGTTTGAAACGGGAATGCAGGATCAGGTGGATGCGGTGGTGGTGGTTTCGGCCCCATCCTTTGTTCAACGTCACCGTGTTTTGCGTCGCCCGGGCATGACCCAGGAACGGTTAACCGCCATCCTGAATCATCAATGGCCGGATGCCCAAAAACGTCGTCATGCGGATGTTGTCCTACAAACGGGGGGGTCTCTGGGGCATTTGCGGCGGCAGGTCAGGGGTTTGGTTGCGGTCCCTGAAAAAAAAGGGACCCTCCCTTGAATTTTTTCCCCTGGATGTGGTAGGATCATTCATATTTTTGAGTGTATAATCTCTCTATAAAAATGAGTGTGTTCCATGGTTTCCTCCCCCGCTGTTGTTGTTGGTCATTCGGTTTCGCCTGATGCCGATTTTCTATTAACCCCCGAAGCGCTGGCGTTTCTGGCCGATTTGCATCATTATTTTGATGCTGAGCGGCGTCTTTTGCTGCAGATGCGGCGCAGCGCTCAGGCACAAAGGGATCGGGGCGTCCTGCCCGATTTTCTGAAAGAAACCGTCCACATCCGGCAGGATCCCCACTGGTACGTGGCCAACATCCCCCATGATTTGGTGGATCGCCGCGTGGAAATCACCGGCCCCGTGGATCGCAAGACCGTGATTAATGCCCTGAATTCCGGCGCCAATGGCTTTATGGCTGATTTTGAGGATGCTACATCCCCCACCTGGGACAATATCATGAACGGTCAAGTCAATCTCTATGACGCTGTGCGCCGGAACATTCGCTTGACCACAGACAGCAAAACCTATGTCCTAAACGACAATCCCGCCGTGTTGATGGTGCGCCCCCGGGGATGGCATTTGAACGAAGCCCATGTTGTGGTGGATGGTCAGCCTATCTCCGGCAGTTTGTTTGATTTGGGGCTGTTTGTGTTTCATAACGCGGCGACGCTGTTGACCCGGGGCAGCGGCCCCTATTTTTATTTGCCCAAGCTGGAAAACCGGCTGGAAGCCCGCCTTTGGCGCAGCGTTCTGGAACGTATCGAGGTCCTGCTGGGCTTTCCTGAGGGCACCCTGCGCGTCACGGTGCTGATTGAAACCCTCACCGCTGCCTTTGAGGCCGAGGAAATCCTGTATGAACTCAAAGAACACATCGTGGCCCTGAACTGCGGCCGCTGGGATTATATGTTCAGTTATATCAAAAACCTGCGGGCCTACGCCGATTATGTCCTGCCCGATCGGGCCAGCGTCAGTATGCAGGCCCCGCTGATGCAGGCCTATGTCCGTCTGGTTATTGCGGCGTGCCACAAACGGGGGGCCTACGCCATGGGGGGCATGGCCGCCCAGATTCCCATCAAGGACGACCCCGCCGCCAACGATGCCGCCCTGGCCCGCGTACGCGCCGATAAAGAACGCGAAGCCCGTTTGGGCCACGATGGCACCTGGGTTGCCCATCCCGCCTTGGTGCCCCTGGCCCGCGAAGCCTTTCCCCGCACCCACCAATTGAATGTCATCCCGGATGTTACCGATGTGACCCAAACCGTGCTGCTGACGCCCCCCCCGGGGAAGTTGACGGAGGACGGCCAGCGCATGAACATTCGGGTGGCCTTGACGTACGTGGCGTCGTGGTTATCGGGTGTGGGCTGCGTGCCCATTCACCACCTGATGGAGGACGCCGCCACCGCCGAAATCTGCCGCGCCCAGATCTGGCAGGGCCTGCGCCACGGCGTGACCCTGGCCGATGGCCGAGCCTTCACCCGGGATCTGTTTGAAACCTGGTTTGCCGCGGAATCCACCGCCCTGGACCTGCCCAACCTGGTCTCCGCCAAAGAGATCCTGCACGACCTCTGCACCCGGGAAGATTTCGTGGATTTCCTCACGTTGCCGGCGTATGAGCGGCTGGTGGGGGCACAATAACCCCCCCCCAAAAAAATTATCCAAATGTGACAAATGTCACAGTTTGTTGCGGCGGGGGGTGGTATGGGTTGGGAATGACCCATAGAACCCAAGTTTTTTTCGAAAAAGAAGCTACCGCAAGGTGGTTTTGGTTCTTGCTACCTGTAATTTTCGTACGGGTACAACTAATAACAACCATGGCGGCCTTTTTTGAAAGAAGAGGGTTTTTCGGGGTTTATTACTTTATTGGAGTACAATACATCATTATGTCCAACACTAGTTTCCAGACCGTTGACGCATCTTGGTTACGAAATCGGTATCAGACCCTTCTTGCTCGTCTTGAAGAACGTCGCACCGATAAGCCTCTTACCTTATGTGAAAAAATCCTGCTGACACACAAGCGGGATGATGGTCGCTATGAAGTTGACGGACTTTTTCTAAGCGATGTCAGCGCTCAAAACTTCTTGCATTACTTGCTAGAACTTGAAGCAGCTGGTAAAGCTATCACCCTTCCCGAGCTAACAGGTATCGCTAACGATCACCAAATCCAGTCCACTTTCGAGTCCAGCGCAAGCGAAGACTTGGGGTGCCACCTGGAAAGCCCTGCTGGAAAAGCGTCCATCGAGTTTTTGTCCAGTGCTGGTCAAAAGTTCGGTTTGCACATCTGGCGGACGGAGAGCGGTATCATTCACCGGATCATCATGGAACACTATATGTGCCCAGGGTTGTTCTTTGTGATTATCGACAGCCACGCTCACCACTCTGGCACTATGGGTGGTATCTGCATTGGTTCAGGTGATCCAATCACCCTGGAGATGCTGGCGTATAATAACGCTGTTACTCTTCCAAAGCCTCGGAAGGTTGTCGTCTTCATTAACGGGACCATGCCGAAGGATTGCAGTGCCAAAACGGTGATTTTGCGGGTCATGGATATGATTCGCTATGGTCAACTCAAGGGCTGCATGATCGAGTATGTCGTCTCTCCTGAATGCTGCTTGAGTGCGGAGGATATCGGTCTTTTGTGCAACATGGGTGCAGAACTCGGCGCGCTTGCTTCTTTTATCCAGTATCGTCCGGAAACTCATGGTTTCATGGGCGCGATGGAAAAAGATGAAATTGCCGCTGTGTGTGATGACCCTCAGTTCCAACCTCTTTTCAAAGGCGATGATGAGGTGTATGCCTCGCCTCGGAAATACTTTGATGAGGTGTACTACGTTGCTCTTGAGTCATTATCTCCCAGTGTCTCGGGTCTGAATGCACCAGACAAAGTACACGCGATTGCCAATTTTAATCCGACCTGCAAATTGCATTCGGTGCAGATGGCAAGCTGTATGCAGTCTTATTACGACATCTTTGCTGCATCCTATGTGGCTGAGCATTACGTCAACCAAGGGCGCAAGGTGGTCGTTCCCACTGTCCTGTCGGCTCCGTCAAACACTGTAATTAAGACCTTGCGCAAAATGGGTCGCATTCAGGTGTTTGAGCAAGCTGGCATCAAGATCGCCATTTCATCATGCGCGGGTTGCATCGGCAAGCTGCAATATGGTGAAGATGTTGAAAACCAGCTCGTGCTGCACTCTGCTCACCGTGCTTCTGGCACCCGTAATACTGGGTTCAAGACGGCAAATGTGGCAATTTCCTCGACCCAAGATGCCTGTGCAAGCGCATTCGAGGGGCGAGTTGTTGTCGCACCGGTTGTTGAAGTACCTAGCACCAAGTTACCTGAAGGTGGCTTCGAGGTGGATTACACCCTCTTCGATACTACCGATTATGGCGGTGCGGTTGTGATGGATGGGAACTATGTGGCTCCTATGCCTGCATTCCCCGTGCGTAACTTCCGATGGGATTTCACCAACATCCCTGTGGTTGCCAAGTATGGCGATCGCATCTCTACTGACAACATCATCCCTGCCAGCTTCTCTCCATTGTTCGGAGAAAACTGCTCAGTTTACCGGGGCAACTTAGAAAAACTGAGTCAAGTTTGTTTCTGGACAGCTAAAAACACCTTGACAGGCTTTGATGGTGAGGATGACTGGAAAGCAGGGCGCACGATGCCTATCGAGGTCATGCGTAACCACGGCAAGTCTGCTATTGTGGCGGGTGAGCTTTACGGTTGCGACTCGTCTCGCGCTCATGCGGCTCTCTTGCCTCTGTTGGCTGGTCTAAAGGTCGTGTTGGCGAAGTCCTACTTTGCTATTCACGAGCGTAACGCCCAATACATGGGTATTCTGATGCTTACCTACAAAAACAAGGGTGATGCGGACTTAATTGTTCCCAACACCACGATGACCGTTTTGGAACCCGAACAAATTTCCCTTGCCGACCCCACGGTTTTGGTGGAGTTAAATTTGAACGGCGAAAAGCGTATCATCGAAACCCAACACGGATTCTCAACTGAGGATCAGTTGCTTTGGTTCCGAGAAGGAAGCATCTTGAATTACGCAAAGCAATAGCCGCATAGCCCAAAAGGCTTAAATTAACATAAGAGGGGGACAAACATTGTTTGTTCCCCCTTTTTTTTTGGGGGGGGGGGTGT
>JBILRW010000001.1:0-124465 GCA_044372405.1 Alphaproteobacteria bacterium | reverse complement strand
GGCTGAATCCTTCCACAGCAATGGCAACAGGGCGCCCCTGGCTATCTTCAAGCAGGAAGAATGGCCTCCCTTCAGAATCGGATACAATTTTCGGATTTCTATAGCTTTCATTTCCCACAGTAATAATCGCCTCTTCGGTGGAAATTATACTTCCTTCCAAAGCCTCTTTTATCATTTTCAACTGTTGTCGTGTGATAGATGGCTGGCTCATAAGCAACTCCTAAAAAAAACCAAAACTTGAAAAAAGAACTTTATTGAAGGACATTATCATAAAATAAAATATTTTGCAACCGTTAACTTTCTTGACGCCAAAAAATCCCTTGAATCCTCATAAAAAATACACTAGAAAACCTCTTCACAGTTTGCGCCCGTAGCTCAGTCGGTAGAGCACCTGACTTTTAATCCGGTTGTCACAAGTTCGAATCTTGTCGGGCGCACCACTTAACACCTCTCTAAACCGTCTTTGCGAGCGCAGCGAAGCAATCCAGAAAGGCTACAGCTCCCGGAAACCCTGGATTGCTTCGTTGCTTTGCAACTCGCAATGACAAAAAAACTTGTTTTCCTACAGGGCAGCCCTCAATCCCCGGCGGCGCTGGGCGGATGAGGGGATGTTCATGGCCTCGCGGTATTTGGCGACGGTGCGGCGGGCGGCCTCGATGCCTTCGCGTTTCAGGGCCTCCACCAGGGCATCATCGGAAAGAACGGTACGTTCGGTTTCTTGGGTGATATGATGGGCGATGCGTTCTTTGATGTATTTCGCGCTATAGGTTGTGCCAATGGCATTTGCAATGCCCTGACCAAAAAAGTATTTCATTTCAAAGGTTCCGCGCGGCGTGACCATAAATTTCTGGGTGGTGACGCGGCTGATGGTGCTTTCATGCAGGCCCGTTTTTTCGGCCACGTCCCGCAGGACCATGGGTTTTAGGTAGACAATGCCATGATTGAGAAACGATTCTTGCTGGCGCACAATTTCCGTGGCGACCTTAAAAATGGATTCGGCGCGCTGCTCCAGGGCCTTTAGCAGCCAATCGGCATTGCTGCGGGTTTGGGTTAAATAGGCTTTGTCTTCTTTCTGACGCAATCGGGCTTTTAAGTCCTCATATGCCGCCCGTTGAAAGGTCACTTTGGGAAAGGCCACGGGATTCAGCTGCACCTGCCAAGCGCCAACGGCGTCTTTTTTCACCAAAACATCGGGAATCATGGTTTCGGCGCGCTCACTCAGGAAACGCGTTCCGGGCCGGGGATTCAGGGTTTTGATTTCTGTCACCATGGATTTGAGTTCATCCCGCGTCACCTGGCACCAGGACATGAGTTTATCATAATGCTGCCCGCCCAGGTCCTCCAGATGATCCATCAGGGTTTCCATATGGGGGTCCAGACGGTTACGATCCCGCAGTTGTAAAGTCAGGCACTCGGAAAGCGTACGGGCAAAAAGGCCAGCCGGTTCCAGGGTTTGTAAAATGTCCAACACGTGCATCACATCGGAAGTCTCCGCCCCCAATTGATCCGCGATTTCCGCCACATCATCCACCAGATAGCCGGAGGCATCCAGGCCATCCAGCAACCGTAAGGCGATCAGGATATCCTGAGAATGGCTGAACAACAGGCCAATGTGGCGCGTGACATAGGAGCGCAGGCCCTCTTCTTCGCCCCTATCCATCAGGGCATCATGGTCCGTATCGGCGCGGGGCAAATCAATGCAGGATAAATCGGAGCTGGGATCCCAAAAATCCTGATCACTCATGTCCAGATCGTGGGATTCTTCGCGGGGTAAGCCTTGGCCCTCAGCCAGGCCATCATCGACCTCCAGCAGGGGGTTTTCCAGGATATAGGGGCCGATTTCAACAGACAGGTCCAGGGCCGAGAGCTGCAACAGCTTAATGGCCTGTTGCAATTTAGGTGTCATCACCAGGGATTGTTGCAACCCCGTCTGTAAACCGGTGCGAAGGGTGGTCATGTTTTTATGTTTTTTTAAAGGGTCTTCTTACAATCTATGACAAAGAAACATTGCCGAAATGTAAACGCGGTTGCAAAAGGTGGGCCAACGCCACATATCCCGCGATGCTGATTTGCTCAGGACGATGGGTGGGGGCGATGTTCAGGGGCTGTAGGTCCTGTTCTGTCAGGGGTAAAATCTTCATCAAGGTGCTTTTGATCATCTTGCGGCGGGCCTGAAACGCAGCGGCCGTCACCCGTTCCAGGGTTTTCGGACAAACGGTGGTGGGTTTGGGGATCAGGCGAATGACCTGGGATGTGACCTTGGGGGGCGGGACAAAGGCCTGGCCCGGGATCACGGGCCCCAAGGATACATCACATAAGGCCTGGGCCAGAATGCTGAGGCGTCCGTAGACCTTACTGCCATGGGGGGCGGCGATGCGCTCAGTCACTTCTTTTTGCAGCAACACCGTGATGCTGGCAATGTCGGATCCATGATGCAGCAGGTTGGTGAGGATAGGCGTGCTGATATTATACGGTAAATTGGCAACGATATGGCGGGGGGCGATCCCCAACGATGAAAAATCCACCGCCAGGGCATCGCCCATGACAATCTGTAACGATGGGGCGGCGGCGCGAATGTCTTCTAAGGCACTGAGAAACTGGGGGTCTTTTTCAATGACGATGACGTTACTATACCCCTCTAAAAACAAAGCCCGGGTCAATCCCCCAGGGCCGGGGCCAATTTCAATGATGGTATCGGTTGTGTTGGCCCCTGAAAAACGGACGATTTTTTTTAGGATATTCAAATCAAACAGAAAATTTTGGCCGTGGCTTTTCCGGGCCACCAGGTCATGCTGGGCGATGATTTCGCGCAGCGGGGGGAGGGTTTCGATGCTCATAACCCCTCTGCCCACCGCTTAAACGCTTCATTGACCCCCACGGGAATGGTGACAATGGCGGGAACGTCATAGGGATGGTGCTGGGTTAGGTAGGTGGATACCGCCTCGGCCTTCAGGGTTTTTATCAGCATTAGGGCCTCGCCTTCCTCCACGATTTTCCCTTGCCACAGATAAAGGGAGGTTATGGAAGGGAGAATGGTTACACACACCGCCAAACCCTGCGTAAGCAAACCTTGCGCCAGTTCTTTGGCAACCTTTTGGTGGGGACACGGGCAATAGATCAAATACATCAGCGCAACACCACACGGCGCACTTTGCTGAAGGCACCCGAACTGGCCAGATCGCCCACAACGTCTATGGCAAAATAGACCATATTTTTAAAGGTGTTGAACATACTGTCGGCAATGTTTAAACTCAGTCCTGTTTTGAAGATGGATTCGGCCATGGAACGGGCCTGCTTCAGGGCATTAATCCCGGCAAAACTGGTAATTAAAATCATCCACAGCGGCCAGGCGTACATAAAGTTTTCCCCACTCACCAGCGTTGTTTGAATCATATCTTTATCCTGGGTAAATTGATACCAAACATAGGTATCCATGGCGGCAATGACCGACAGGCCCAACCCCAGAAAAATAATCGTCGCCCCCCCCTGTAAAACCGCAAAAAACGCTGTTTTGATCACGCCCCGCCCCGCGGGAATGATGCCGATGATGGCAATTAAACTCCAAAAGGCCGACAGGATAAAGGGCAGCATGGCGGCCTCCAGCATATACAGCCCGATCATCAGGTATTTATAAAGGTTAATCATAAAAAGACCAAACCCGAAAATCAGGGCGATCACGATATTCAATAACATGAGACCGATGTTATCGCCGTTAAATTTATTCCCGATGAGCTCTATGGTTCCTCTCAGCATACCCCATCCCCCCTGAAGTAGGCCCAAAAGGAAGCCACCGGCGACTTGGATATTACAGGCTTGGGCATTCCAATACCCTTTGGCGATATTTTCGTCTTTACAGGCCTCGATGGCGCCTCTTTGCTTATTGGCCTGGAAACATCGGTCGCCGTCCTGGGGGTTGGCAAAGCCGATGATGCTCAGGCTGATGCACAGATTGCTCATGCTCACCCCCTGGGCATATGTGGTTTGTTCCACAATGCCGCGAATGATGCGCTCTAAAGGGGTGTTCCCCGATTTCCCCAAACAGCCTGGGTCTGTTTTGGCCGCCCCCCCCGTCGCATCATAGGCCATGGTTGAGGAAATTTGCAGCAAACTGAAATTGGCATTCAACAAACTTTTGAAAATCGGATACACAATGTTATTGGGAATAAAGTTGGGATTCATCACAATGACAAACACCACAATAGCAACGCCCCACAAATTGAAAATCTGGTTATAGGTTTCAGCAATCTGCCCAAATGGGGTAAAGGGAAACAACATCCGCAAAACATAAAACAGCGAAAACAAAACCAAAATAACCAATCCGAGCCCCACCGACGCACCCGCAATTTTGGTATTAAATTCCTTTTGCAGGGTGGCAAAGGCCCGCAAAAAATTTTGCGTTAAGCTGGCGGCGGGATTGTTGCCGGTGACATCGCCGTTAATACTGTTATAATCCTGACAGGTTTCCGCCAGGCGTTTTTGTGTTTTTTTAAAGGCATCAATCTGCCCCACACCCTTTACGTCAATTTTCCCAAAATTTGGATCTATCCCCGAAGGCGCCCCAGTGGTTGATTGTTGTGGTGGCGTTGAGGGGATCACCGGTATTCCAGGTACACTAACGTCAGGAACAGCTGTCTGTGTATCGTCGCCACCCCCAAGCATTGCCGCCTGGGACACCGGCCCCCAGGCACACCCAAGCACAATCGCCAAAACCAGGAAAAGACGGGTCATACGGCGGTCCTTTCTGGTGGCGCGTTTTGGTCGACTGACTGTTGTCCTAATCCTTGTTTTTCAGCTTTGGGGCTTCTGGGATCATCACTGTTTTCGTCTGCTTGCGAACCCGAACCTTCTTTTTTGTTGTCTTTGTCGTCCTTGTCCTTATCATCCTTATCGGTTTTCCCCGACTCCATGGCTGCATTTTGAAGGGCACGGGCACCCATACCCAGCGTTTTATCTGCCATGGATTTGTAATGATCCAAATTCCCCAGGGTATTGCTGACCAGTTTTGACAATCCATCGGCCAGACCACCGCCGCCCACCCAATCCATTTTGGCGGCCAGCCGCAGCGAGCTGTTCATAAAGACCGTAAAAAAGGCCAGGGTGAGCCAGATGGTTTTGGTAAAGACGGGAAACACGGCCTCTCCCGGTTTTTGGTTGCGGAGTTCGGCGCCCAGGCTATAGGGGGCCTGGCTGACACCCTTTAAATAACCCTCGCCGTCCGTGGCCATGGTGAGGGGGCCAGAACTTGTATCCCCCAAATTCGCACCACACACGATGGTTGAGGATAGCCCGAGCATGCTGTAAATCACCGCAAAGGTCATGATGGGGCTGATCCAGGATTTCACACTGCTGCTAAACACCCCCCGGGTGGGACGAAAGGCAAAGGCCGCCACGGCGGGGGCCAGTTTAAAAAACTCAAAGGCAATTTTCCAAAACGCCTGGGCCGTGGTGGCAATAATCCCCAAAATGGATGTCGCCGACATCACCGCCAGCGGCAGGGCACTGGCCAGAATCATCAAGCGCATGGCCAGAACTTGTTTTTCGGAAAAATCTTCCAACGCCAGACCCAGAATGCTCCCTCTGGTAAGGAACGCCAAGACGTTCGAGCCACCCGAAAGCCCCTGACGGGACTCCATCCGTTTCAGGGACGCCATGGACACGCGCAGCGTTTGTTTCAGGGGCTGAATGGCCTGATCCACGGTACAGGTCATACGGGTGGCCAGCAGTTTCGCGTCCTTTCCCACATCACCGGATAACGATTGCGCGCTGGCCGCCGTGCATTTGGGTTGCAGGGGGCTGTTGTTCGGACAGCTGCTGGCACTCAAATCCCCCAGCTCTGTCATCATGGACATAATGGGAAAAAAGACCAGGGAGGTCAGCAAGCTTAAGTTATTCAAAATCAACGCCACAATCCCCACCGTTCCCGTCAGGGTCAGAAGGCCATTCATGGTCTGCCCCGCATTACCGGGCTTCCCAAAGGGCATCAGCAATTTCGCAATGGCCCACAGCGCCATGATGCTATACACCGTCATGACCAAACTCAGCAGCGCAGGACCCAGGTGCTTATCAAACAAAATCACAGCGGTACCAACCACACTGGCCAGGGCCTGAATCACCCCCGTGCCCACATCGGCGATTTTATCCAGGACCAGAACGTCTGTGTCGATGTCACCGATGCCCGCCACGCCACCGCCGTTGGGGCGACAATAGCGGTTTGGATTAGAAGATTTGGTATATTTTTCAAGCAAGGGACCACCACAACTACAGCCAACATATTCCCTCATTTCCTTTTTTTTAGCTGTCCCCGTAGAGGAATTATTGATAATCAATTCAATATCGCCTTGCACACCTCCTGATGTTGGGAGTCCAGCCTTAACAGCATTTTCACCCGCATTATAGGCAGCCGCAACAACCTCGCAACGATCTGTTTTTAAAACGCTTTGAATATAACATAGGTATTCCCCCGCACGCAGCAGGTTGTGAACTTCGTTACCCGCCCCACGGATGGTCAATGGGGATGAAGAGCCACGAGGATATGTGGGGTTTTCGTGATACCATGGCCCTAATTGTCCACAACCCACATATCCCCCGCTATTGACAATACTATTATCCCGAAAATCTTCCGTTTCCGAAGCCTGGATAGCCATAATTCTTCCCGGTGCTAACCGACAAGGAGGTTTATAATCTGCGGGGATGCCGTTTCTTCCCGCACCGCCTCCTGTACTGTAAAGAGCATCGACAATTTCAGCCGCCGGAACACACGGACCCACGGGGCCTGTAATTCTAGCCCACGCCCCCTGGACGCCAGCCATCATCATCACCCCGGCGCATAACGCCAGGACGCAAACACGCCGCAAAAACCGTAGCCGTGTTGTCATGCATGATCCTTATGGGCAGGACTTACGCAGAACGTCATTGCGAGCCTCCGTAGGAGGCGTGGCAATCCAGTCTTTCCGGTGGCGGCATTTCTGGATTGCTTCGCTACGCTCGCAATGACGAAGGCTCTACGTAAGTCCTGCAGAGCTATTATAATAAAATTTGTGACAAAAGTCACATCTTTTTTGCCGATGATCCATGGGCCAGAGCGTTTGCTGTGCTGTCACGGGAAACCGCCCAACCCCGCTGATGGGAAGCGGTTTCCAGGAACGCAACATGCCCGTCGTAGCGGCTTTGATACAGGGGACGCAGGGCCTCAGCATCCTCAACCAAACACTGTTCTCCCCCGCCTAAATCCTGAAACCGAATGGATCCCTGATAGGGAAAGGTGGCCTCTGCCGGATCATACAGGGCGCACAGACGAACATTATCCCCCGTTATCCCTGAAAACAGCGTTAAAAGGGCCTCTGTTGAGTATAAAAAATCCGAACACAAGAGGGTCATATCGGCCTCAGGAACGGGGCCCTGATCAAAAAAAATCGGCGTTTCCAGGTCCCTCGCCAGGGCCAGAATGTCGTGATACCGGCGGTGGGGGCCGCCTTGAACACTGATCAACCAGTCACCCTGACGGGCCATCAGCCAGCCCCAGGCCAGGGCCATGACATCCGCCTGATGCTGCTTTGTGCGGGATGTGGTGGTAAATTTCATGGTGGGTCGCCGATCCACCCAAAGGGTCAGGCTGCTGGGCACGGCGTCTTCATGCTCTTTGGTCAGGGGCTGCCGGTAACGGGCGGACGGGCGCCAGGCAATGCGCGCCGCATCATCCCCGGGGGTATAGGGCCGAAATTGCCAGAATTCTGTCCCCTGCCCCCGTCGCCTGCGAGATGCCGCCCCCTGCCAAGGACGCGGCTGGTGACTGTTGGAAAGGTACGGGGGATCCAAAAGATCACACAGGGCCAAAGATTCGGAAATTAAATCTTCGGCAATCAAGTCTTTAGAAAGACGGATCATAGAGACTTTTCTAGCGGTTTTTCAGACGTCATGGGGCCCTTAATGAGTCCATGAACAAACTGCTGAACATAGGCGTTGTCGGTATAGTCCATCTCCTTCACACCCCCCTGCCAGATGACTTTGCCCTGATTCAGCATGGCCACGCGGCTGGCGATATGGCGGGCGGAGATCATATCGTGGGTGATGGTAATGGCCGTGGCCCCCACCTTTTGAACGCAGGAAACAATCAAATCATTAATGACGTTGGACATAATGGGGTCCAGGCCCGTTGTGGGTTCGTCGAAAAAAATGACCTCGGGATCACCGGCAATGGCCCGGGCCAACCCCACACGTTTTTTCATGCCCCCGGATAATTCCGCCGGATAGGCATTGGCGATGCGTTCAGAAAGGCCCACGTCCTCCAGTTTTTCCAGGGCGATGCGACGGGCGGCCTTTCGGTCCCTTTTTTGGCCATAGATCAAGCCAAACGCAATGTTTTCCCAAATCGTTAAACTATCAAAAAGCGCCGCCCCCTGAAACAACATGCCAAAACGGCTGAGCATCGCCTGTTGATCCCGGCGGGACAGTCCAAACAAATCCTGCCCATCCACCAGAATGGATCCCGCATCCGGGGACAACAGCGTACACATGGTTTTAATCAAAACCGATTTTCCCGTACCCGACCCCCCGATGATGACCAAGGATTCCCTGGGGGCAATGTCCAAATCAACGCCGGAAAGAACAACATTTTTCCCAAAGGCCTTGGACAGGCCCCGAACGGTGATGCGTGGCGGCGTGCGAGAAGTCATGGCCCCTAAACCCCAAAAAACAGCGCTGTGATGACAAAATTCGCCACCAAAATCAGCATAGAGGCCGACACAACGGCGTTGGTGGTGGCCGCACCGACACCCTGGGCACCGCCGCGGGAATAATACCCATTATAACAGCCGCAAATGGCAATGATCAGGCCGAACGCGGCGGCCTTAACCAATCCCGAAAACACATCCATGAACGCCAGAGTATCAAACGTGCTTTTTAAATACGATCCCGCATTAAAGCCCAGCTGAGACACACCAATCACAAAACCGCCCATAACCCCAATAATATCAGCGATCAGAACCAATAGCGGCATCATCAACGTGGCCGCCAGAACCCGGGGCGCCACCAGATATTTCATGGGATGGGTGGACAGCATCTGAAGCGCGTCAATCTGTTCCGTCACCCGCATGGTGCCCAGCTCCGCCGCAATGGCCGCCCCCACACGTCCCGCCACCATCAACCCCGCCATCACAGGGCCCAGTTCCCGGGTAATGGACAAAACCACAATGGCCGCAATGGTGGATTCTGAATTAAAGGCTGAAAAGCCAGAATAACTCTGAAGGGCCAGCACCATCCCCGAAAATGCCGCCGTCAACCCCACAACTGGCAACGAATAAAACCCAATGTCCAAAAACAATTGGCCCACTTTCCGGGGATAAAAGGGGGGGCGAACAACATGGGACAAGGCGGTTAAGGCAAAAAGAGAAAAATGGCCTGTCTTTTCAAAAAAGGAAAGAAGAGCCCGCCCGATTGACCGTAACATAAGAATAACCCCAGGCCCTGAAGGACGTTTCTTTTTTTTATGGTTAAGCGTTGTACGTGGTGTGATCCAACGTACCTTCGCTGGCATCCACAATCAGGGTAATGGCCGCATCCCCGGTGATATTCACGGTGGTGCGCACCATATCCAAAACACGATCAATGCCCAGCAAAATCCCGATGCCCTCCAGAGGAAGCCCCACAGAATTTAGCACCATGCCCATAAAAATAATGGAGCCACTGGGAATCCCCGCCGCCCCGATGGACCCCAGGGTGCAGGTTAACATCAAAACCATATATTCATGAAGACCCAGATGAACCCCAAAAACCTGGGCAAAAAACACCGCGCAAATCCCCAGATAAATGGCCGTGCCATCCATGTTCATGGACGCGCCGAGGGGCATCATGAATTTAACCGTCTGTTCGGAAACGCCCAACTTGGTTTCCACATTGTTCATGGCGGTGGCCAGGGTGGCCTTGCTGCTGCTGGTGGAAAAGGCCAAAAGCTGCGTGGATCCCATTTTTTTGAAAAACGGCACGGGAGAAACACGCCCAAAAACAGTGATCAAAACACCAAACACAACCATTTGCAGCGTGCAAGCCACCAGAAAACAAACCACAAGCCAAAACAACGTTTTGATAATATCGAGCCCTTGGGTGCCCACCATCCAGGCAATAAAACCAAACACGGCGATGGGCGCCAGGCGAACAATCAGTTCAATCATTTTAAAGGTGACGGCGGAAAACCCCTGCAAAACATCCCGGGCATGATGGCCCTTGGGGCCCAATAAGTTAATGACAATGCCGGTAAAAACGGAAAAGAGAACAATTTGCAGATAATGATCCTCAGTAAACATCCGCACCGCGTTGGTGGGAACCAAGGACATAAAAAAATCGCCTAAACCGGGAACGTTTTGGGCACTGGTGCCCGCGCTGCCAAATAAGCTGGGGTCAATGGACACCCCCGCCCCAGGATTAAAGATATTCGCCAAAACCAGACCCAAAACCACGGCCAATAAAGACGTGGACAAGTAAGCCAAAACCCCTTTGGTGCCGACACGGGCCGCGCTACCGGCGCCACTTAAGCTGGTAATCCCCGAAACCAAGGCCAGAAAAATAAGAGGGGTCACCACCATTTTAATCAGGTTGATGAAAATCTTACCCAGAATTTTTAAATCTTCTGCGTTCTCTTTTAAAAAAAGGCCCGCCAAAACACCCAGAACAAGGCCCGCCAAAACCTCTTTCCAGAGGGCAAAGCCAAAAACTCCACGATCGGACCCGGATGATGACGCCATACTCTTTTATCCTTTTTGGAAAGGGTTAAAACGGATCAGGTATAATGGCTTTTTCCCCTCGCTGCAAGCTCTTTCAACAGAATCTGAACGCCAAAAAAGTGCGTTATGTCCTTGACAGGTTTTGGAAATGCGGCTAAAGACACGGGACTCCGTTATAAACAGGGGCGGTTTTTCCCCATCGTTGACTACGGGGGTGTAGCTCAGTCGGTTAGAGCGCTGCCCTGTCACGGCAGAGGTCGCGGGTTCGAGTCCCGTCACTCCCGCCATTCCTCATGAGAGGCGATCTTTACATTATGGCTTACTGGATTTTAAAATCAGAGCCCAATGTTTATCCCTGGGACCAGATGGTTTTGGATAAAATAACCTGTTGGGATGGGGTCCGCAATTATCAGGCCCGTAATTTTATGAAAACCATGGCGGTGGGGGATTTGGCCTTTTTTTACCATTCAGGCCAGGAACGCTGCATTATGGGTGTGGTTTCCGTGGTTCGGTCCTATACTCCTGCATCGGATGATCCCAACTTTGGCAATGTCGATGTTACGGCTTGCACCCCCCTACCCCGCCGTGTCACCTTGGCGATGCTAAAGGCGGATCCTGCGCTGGCGCAGATTCAAATGGTGAAACAATCCCGTTTGTCGGTGTCTCCCCTAACAGAAAATGAATTTAGACACATTCAAAACCTGGGGGGAATTCTATGATACACCAGGAACTTTCCCCTTTATTTATAACGGGAACCGATACGGGGGTGGGCAAAACCTTTGTTTCGGCGTGCTTGATGCAGTTAAGCCAAGCCCACTATTGGAAGCCCTTTCAAACAGGCCCCGATGATGATACACGCACAGTTCAACGACTTGCAGGCTGTGAGGCACAGCGTATCCATAGGCCCTATGTTTCTTTGGCTGCGCCCCTATCCCCCCTGCACGCGGCGGAAAGAGAAGGCGTTCTTTTGGACCCTGAGAGTCTGCCTCTACCCCATAGAAATTCCCTGGAAAATCCCCTGATCATCGAGGGTGCCGGCGGTGTCATGGTGCCCATAACGCCTGATTTTTTGATGATGGACCTGATGGCACGTTGGAAATCGAGGGTTCTGGTGGTAGCGCGGAGTACTTTGGGTACGATCAATCATACCTTATTGACGTTAAGGGCCCTAAAAGAAAGGGACCTTTCGTGTTTGGGTGTGGTCATGGTGGGCCCCTCAGCCCCCCATAATGTCAACGCCATTGAGGATTTCGGGTATGTTCCCGTCCTTGCCACGCTTCCCTGGTATGAGGGAGAGGTGGGACCTGAAGACGTTAAAGAATCTGCGCCGGCGTTAAAAACGGTCCTGAACGCCTGGGGGTGTGCTGTGGCCCGTCCGGAGATAGAGCCAGCGACCTTTTAACCAAAACGTGCCCCAAAGGTTCACAAAAAGTCTGAGGGCTTCTCTCAAAGAAAGGTCTGGCGCTGTGAAGGATACAGGGACAGAAACCACACGAATGCCGGCATATCGCGCCAAAACGCTGATAAAATCCAAAAAACCTTGATAGGGGGGTAGAGCCTGAAAATCCTGTTTGGCAATCAGGATCAAACGCCCCTGCCCCACGCGGTCCCCCAGCAGCACCCGGCGCAATGACCCAAGGACGTAAGAAAACAGGCGAGAAACAGGCGAAGAGGACGGATGTTCCCGCCCCATGGCCATCACGGGAAATTCGGCAAAACTTTCGTGCTCCGCCGCCAACCACAGGGCGCGTATATCTGCCTCCGTGGCCTCATCCGGGGCCAAGACAATCCACGGACTGTCACTTTTTTGAACAGCCGCGATGATGTCTGCTGTATTTTGTAAATTTTCAACAAAAACAAGGATTATATCATCCGCACCTTCTAAAAGAATGTTCTGCAGAGAACTGGCCTGAGTGCAAACAATGGATACGGTGGATTTTGGCTTAGGCATTGTGAAAGAATCCCCTTTTTGATAGGGTGTGACACATTTTGATTTCTTTGTCGATGCGTTAGGAGAGCTTCCCCATGACAACAACCGCCCGTGTTTTATGGTTTTTGGGCTTTGCTCTGGCCTTGATCTTTCTGATCTACGTTTTGCGGGGCATGCTTTTGCCCTTTGTTTTATCAACAATTCTTGCTTATTTGTTGAATCCTCTGGTCCGGATTTTGGAAAAAAGAAGGGTCCCTCGGTGGTTGGGGACGGCCTTGACTTTGGTTGCCAGTATCACCCTTGTTATTCTGTTTGTGGGCTCCATTGTGCCCGTATTGTCGGTTCAGGGGGCCACGTTGGTCCACCAATTATCAGAGCTGGATTATTCGTTTGAGGCAAGTCTGTTATCGCTGCGGACATGGCTGGAAACCACCCTGGGGATTCATTGGCAGGGGGCGGCAGATCAGCTTTCCCCCGATGCCCTGAAAACATGGGTGGCCAGTAAGGGGGATCAGGCCCTGGCCTTTGCCGGAGACCTGGCCCGGGGCGTTGTGCTGAAGGGGTTTGTGCTGGTGGATTTTTTATCGCTGGTTGTGTTAACCCCCATTTTAACATTTTACATGCTGCGGGATTGGCCTGTTTTTGTGGCGAAAATTGAATCCCTCTACCCCATTGATATGCGGGCCGAGCTCCTGGGCCTTCAAGCCCGCATTGATGGGGCGTTATCCGGCTTTATTCGGGGGCAAACGCTGGTGTGCCTCAGCTTGGGAACGTTTTATGCCTTCTTTTTAACCCTGGCGGGGCTGGATTTTGGGCTGGTCATTGGTTTTTTCAGTGGCATTGTGTCGTTTATTCCCTATGTGGGCACGCTCCTTGGGGGACTTTTAAGTCTGGGGGTGGCGCTGTTGCAGTTTGGATCCGAAGATATGGGGCGCGTGGGCACCATCGCCCTGATTTTTTTGATTGGTCAGTTTATTGAGGGCAATATCCTCAGCCCCAAATTGGTGGGGGATCGGGTGAATTTGCATCCTGTGTGGATTATTTTTGCGTTGTTTGCTGGGGCCAGTTTGGCCGGATTTTTGGGGGTTCTCATTGCCGTGCCTACGGCGGCTGTTTTGGGGGTTTTGGTACGCTTTGGCATTGAAAAATACAAAGCCAGCCGGCTTTACGAAAAAATGGCGTCTTAGGCCCCATGCAGCCCCAACCTTTTTCGCTGGCGTTTTCTCAGCCCCTGGCGGAAAAGCCCTTTTGCGTGGGGGCGGCCAATGAAGTGGCCGTTTCCTGGATTCATCGTTGGCCCCATTGGCCCCAGCGGGGGCTGTATTTGTATGGCCCTGCTTCGTGCGGCAAAACCCATCTGGCGGGGCAATGGGCCCAAAAATCAGGGGCTTTTTGGATAACAGGTCGTGACGTGGATGAAGACTTTCTTGCGCGCCTACCCCACAGCCCCGAAAAGGCTTTTGTTGTGGATAATGTGCATCAGGTGGCTCAAGAATCCCGTTTGTTTCATCTTCTCAATAGTTTATCTCAAAAAAACGTCTTTTTTCTGCTCACCGATACCTCTTCCCCCACGCAACTGCCGTTCACGTTGCCGGATCTCACGTCCCGATTGCGGGCCTTGCCCAACGTGGCCATGTTGGAACCGGACGATGATTTGCTGCAAAAAACCCTGGCCAGCCATTTTTCAGCCCGGGGGCTGCATGTGGGCCATGAGGTCCTGGCGTACCTCCACCCCCGCATTCACCGCAGTTTTCAGGGACTTTACGATGTTGTAGACCGCCTGGATCAGGCGTCCCTTTCCTATCAAAAGGAAATTTCCATTCCGTTTGTTCGGGAAACGTTGGGGTTTTAGTTAGAGCCTGTTCACGATCTCATAATCTGGCCCCATGTGCCCCCTCTCCCCCCTGGGGAGAGGGTCGGGGAGAGGGGCCTGCAACGGGAACCATTGAATTGTTGGAGCCTCTCCCTAACCCTTGTCCTGAAAGGGAGAGGGAATTCATGGGATTGTGAACAGGCTCTTAGGGCAAAAACCCTACTTCGTCGACCAGCCCATCCAATGACCGGCCACGCGAACGGGGGGCACCAGAATCAGGGGGGAGGGCTGTTGGTAAACGTCCAGCATGGTGGTGTACAAAGCGCCCTGCTCCACCATCCAGGGACTGAAACCCAGAACGGCCGCCGAAGAACGAGACCCCAGACCCGCCATTAAGAAACGCACAAAGCCGCTGAACAGGTCCTCCATTTTGGGGTAAACCACCAGGTTCACGGCCGTACGTTCCAGGCGGGCCAGCTTGGCGGCCTGGACAATGGCCTCTTCCAATCCTCCCATCTGGTCAATCAAATGCAGGGACAGGGCGTCGCGGCCGGTGAAAAACTGTCCGCCGATGGCTTTGGTCGCTTGTTCATCAGTCAGTTTGCGGCCAGATTTCACCAGGCCCCCAAAGGTATCATAGGCCAATTTCAGGTTGGCTGAAACAATGGGGCGCTCGGCATCGGTAAACGGGGCCTCAGAACTCCACATAAAGGCATGGGGTTGAATCTGAACGCGGTCCCACTTCACATCCAATTTTTGGGACAAACCCGCCGTGACAAATTTACCCCCGAACACCCCAATGGAGCCCACCAAAGACGTTTCCGGCGCCACAATGGCATTGGCATCCATGGACAGGAAATAACCGCCGGAGGCCGCCATGTCCTTAATACTAATCACCACGGGAATGCCCTGGGCCTTGGCGAATAAAACCGCATCACGCAGAACATGGGACGCCGTATAGGACCCGCCGGGGCTGTCCACACGCAAAACAATGGCTTTGACACCATCATCCACGGCCTCTTGAATACGCTGGGCCAACGTCAGCGCATAAACGCGGGAACTATTGCCCCCAAAAGGACCGTTATCCGGATCATAACCATCCATAATGGGACCCTCGGCATAAATCAGCGCAATATCCTGAGGGGCTTTTTTGTCTTTGGTCAGGGCCACGCCGTCTGGCTTTGTGGGCTTGGCCGAAACGGTGGCCTCAGAGGACTGAGGTTTATCAAAGGGATAGTCGTGAATATCCACATAGGTGCCGTTTTGGGCGGATTCGCCCTCGTGATCACCACGAACAACCCATGTTTTTGAGGTTTCCAGGAAAGATTCAAAAGAAGACGTTTCATCCACAACGCCCAGGGTTTCGGCTTCTTCCGCCGGGATCAGGGCCTTTTCAAACAGGCTGTCCATCGTCGCCTTGTCCCAGCCCCGCGCCGCCATAATACGGTCTGTCAAAATGGTGGAAAGCGAGGTTAAATAGGCCTGAAGGGTCGCGCGGTGCTCCGGCGTAAAGCCATCTTCGGTGACGTTGTTGGCACCGGTTTTGTTTTCGCTGAAGCGGAAAAATTGGGGCTCAATCCCCAAATGATCTTTGAGCGCGGTTTTAAAGAAGGGTGCCTCTGCCCCCAGTCCCGTAAAGGAAACCGTGCCCCCACTGTGCATGACGATGCGGTCAAAGGCCGAAACGGTCATATAGTCCACCAGACCCCTGGCACCGAAGTCAAAGGTATCGAGATACACCGTTGTTTTTTTGCCCTGATCACGGAACTGTTTGACGGCCCCCACGAAGGCATCGCGGTCCGCCAAGGAAAGATCCGCATCCCGCAGGTCCACAACCAAGCCCTTTACCCGATTATCCAGCGCCGCATGTTGGATCCGCTGGGTCAGAGCGTGGGCATCCATAAACGAATCCCCCAAAAGACGGCCCAAGCGATCATCCACCTTGCGGTCGGCCAGGGGTTCGGAAAAATCAACAAATAAAATGCTATTATCCGGCACATCGGCGACTTGTCGATGGGCTTGAGTGCCGCCGAATGATTTTCCGTCAAAGCCCCCCTCAGAGATTTTGCTCACCAAAAGGGAAATTCCCACCAAAAGGAACACAAAGCTGAGTCCAAAGAAGATCAAAACGGCTTTTACAGTCCGCAGCAGCCATTTTAAAATGGTCTTCATAACGTGTCTCCTTTGACGAATGTTGCCCTGTGTTTTAACAGATGATCCAGCAGAACGCAAGCCACCATGGCCTCCGCCACGGGCACCGCTCGAATGCCGACGCAGGGGTCATGACGGCCCTTTGTGCGCATCATAACATTATCCCCGGATTCGGTAATGCTGTGTCGTTCCGTCAGGATAGAGCTGGTGGGTTTTACGGCCATACGGACAATCAAATCCTGTCCTGTGGAAATACCGCCCAGAATCCCGCCAGCGTGATTCGTTAAAAACCGCACGTGTCCGTCCTGCATCGCCATTTCATCGGAGGCCACGCGCCCATCCCGCGACACACACCCAAACCCATCGCCGATTTCAACCCCTTTTACGGCGTTGATGCTCATCAGGGCCTTGGCCAAATCGGCGTCTAACTTATCATACACAGGATCCCCCAGGCCCACGGGCATGCCGGAAACCCGCACCTCTACCAGGGCCCCGAGGGAACTCCCCTCATGGCGGGCATGATCAACAGCCTGTTGCCACACAGGGACAATGGCCGCATCCGCCGCAAAAAAGGGATTGGCCTTGATGAACAGGGGGTCCCACGCGTCTTGAGAGGCGGCAGGAAGGGTTCCGATTTGAACAACCGCCCCCTGAATCTCCAAACGGTGGGGGAGTAGCGCTTCTAAAGCCTTTCGGGCCACCGCCCCCGCTGCCACGCGCATGGCTGTTTCCCGGGCGGAGGACCTGCCCCCCCCCCGATAATCCCGATGACCGTATTTCATGAAATACGTATAATCGGCATGACCCGGGCGAAAACGGTCCTTAATGTCCTCATAATCCTTGGATTTTTGATCTTGATTATGAATCAACAGGCCGATGGGGGTTCCTGTGGTTAAGCCCTGAAAAACGCCGGAGAGAATTTCAACCTTGTCTTCTTCCTGGCGCTGGGTCACAAAACGGGATGTTCCTGGGCGACGAAAATCCAAATAATACTGTATGTCGGCCTCTGTTAGGGCCATTTTTGAGGGAACCCCATCCACAATACAGCCAATGGCTGGGCCGTGGCTCTCCCCGAAGGTTGTTATTCTGAACAAATCACCGAAACTGTTGCCTGCCATAGGAATTAGGCGTCATCGCCCTTAAAATAACGCTGGGCCACCTCGACGCTGCACATGCCCACCGTGTGATAGCCCGCATCGACGTGATGAACAACCCCCGTAACACCAGAACTCAGGGGGCTGAGCAGGTACAGCGCGCTGCCCCCCACATCTTCGATGGTGACATTGCGGCGCATGGGGGCATTTTGTTCATTCCATTTCAGAATATACCGAAAATCCCCAATGCCAGAGGCCGCCAGTGTCCGAATGGGCCCCGCAGAAATGGCATTCACCCGAATCCCCCGGGGACCGAAATCACAGGCCAAATAACGTACACTGGCCTCTAAGGCGGCCTTGGCCACGCCCATCACATTATAATGGGGCATGACTTTTTCAGCGCCGTAATACGTGAGGGTTACACAGGTGGCGGATTCCCGAAGGGCAGGCGCCAAATGTCGCATCATGGCGGTAAAGGAATAGCAGGAAATATCCATGGTTTGACGAAAATTCTCCCGGGTCACATCGTAGTAGTTTCCCTTAAGCTCATTTTTGTCCGAATAAGCAATGGCATGAACAAAAAAATCAATACCCTCGGGCCATACCTGGGACAAATTTTGCGCCAGCGTTGCCATGCTGTCTTCATCGCCAACATCACAGGAAAAGACAAGCGTGGTGTCTAAACGCTCTGCCAAAGGAAGCACGCGTTTTTTCAGGGCTTCCCCCTGATAACTCAGCGCGATATGGGCCCCCGCCTGATGAAGGGCCGAAGCAATGCCCCAAGCAATGGATTTATCATTGGCAACCCCCATAATCAGACCACGCTTGCCGTGCATCAAGCCTTTTGTCACGTTACTATCCCCCGTGTGTATGATGAATCAGGAAAGACTTTATACGACCAATTCCCACGGGCGGCAATCCCTTTAGTGCGGGTGAAAATCAGAAGAGGCCTGCGCGGAACCACCCCACGGCCAGGGAGGAAGCAAGCGATAAAGTCCTGATCGTTTGTAGGTATGAATGGAAACATCGGCATGCATGCCGGCCTCTTGGCCTGAAAAACCCTGATGAAGGGGCTTCAAATACACCGAGGTCAGGGCTGGATCCTGCATCACTTGGGGGGAAAGGCCGTAACGATCTCCGGCAACCACAGGGCGAACATCCACCACGTGGGCGGACAGGTAACGTCCTTGATCCCCCATGGAAACGCGCGCGACATCCCCCACCTGAACACGGTCTGCAACATAGGCTGGCAAGCGGGCCTCTACCACAATGGTGTCACGGTCACTTTCCTGCAAACGCATCACAGTCGATCCCTGATTCACCCATGTTTTGTTGTTTTGGGCAGAAATCACACGACAATCACAGGGGCTGATCAGGGTTAGGCTCTGGGCCCGTCCATCCAAAAAGCGACGCTCTCTCATCAAATTTTCATACTGGGCCAGCTTTTCGGAAATCTCCCGGTCCAAATCCTGCGGTGTTCCTTGCAGAGAATTGCCGGAGGATACAGAAAACTGCTGGGTCATCTGGCCTTCTGTCTTTGCCTGACTCAGGACAGCCTCGTCCTCATCCACCAGGGCCTTGGCTTTACTGACAGCGGCGGTGATGACATCCCATTTGACCCGACTGATGTATCCTTTATGATACAGGGGCTCCATACGCTTTTTGTGGCTAAGGGCTTGATCGTAGTCAGCCTTGGATCCCCGAAGACGTTCTTCTTTTTGACGAATAAAATCCTGGGCGGATTGCTGGCGATAGGACGAAATCAACGTCGCATCGCGCTTTTTTTCCCTGAGCAAATCGATTTGGGTTTGCAAAAACGATAAATCGCTTTGCAGGCGATCGGCATCCTCTTGAATTTTCGGGGAAACAATCCTCCCCAAAACCTGTCCCTTTTTTATGCGATCGGAGGCCCCCACGGAAGCCGTCCACGTGAGTTGACCGGACTCGGATGCCGTCACCGCGCGCAAAGGCACCGTCACCGCAGCAAACGGCGCGTCAGCATAAATCCGAAAAAAGGTTTGCCACAATCCCACAACCATGCCGAAAACAAGGAAAGCCCCCACGCAGGCCAGCAACGCATACCCACGGCGCTTGCGTTTTAAAAAAGCGTCGGACAGGGTTTCTGCGGGTGAAGGTGACGGGTTTTCCCGATTCCCTGCGTGATTCACAGGATTATCTTGAGCGGGATTATAGTTATGGGCCTGGTACGGGTGCCCGTGCAAAACGTGGTTGAGCGCTTCTTGCTGGAGCCGATCTTGCCACACAATAGTACCGATGTATTTTTGGTGATGGCGGCGCAACGAATCCACACTGCCCTGAAGTTTTAGTTTTTTGCGACGAAAAACAATATCAACACAAACCTGACTGCCCACCGCTAATGCCCGATCAAAGGACCCCACCAGGCAATCACCGGAAAGGTGATAAACACCCCCAGGGATGTGGTCCAAAAAAATCTGAGACTTTGCTATCATCATGATGGAATGCAGGCAATCCTGTAGAGATTTATTCCCCTATGAATACAATCATAGGTATTTCTGTCAAGATGGTATTTCAACACAAAACCTTGACACGGTTTACGGCAAGGCCCCTTCACCCCCACCCACAAAACCCTCTTGCCCTTTGGGCGCCTTTGTCCTACACAAAGTTAAGAATAAATATGTTGCGGTCTTTTCCATGCCCACACTGACCATTGATAGCCAAACGCTGGAGGTGCCTGCGGGCCTTACCGTCCTTCAGGCCTGTGAACTGGCCGGTGTTGAAGTTCCCCGTTTTTGTTACCATGACCGTCTGGAAATTGCGGGGAACTGTCGCATGTGTCTGGTGGATATGGAAAAGGCGCCCAAGCCCATAGCCTCCTGCGCCATGCCTGTGGCCGAGGGCATGGTGATTCATACGAATAACGAACGCGTGCAAAAGGCCCGCCGCGGCGTGATGGAATTTCTGCTGATTAACCACCCCCTGGATTGCCCCATCTGTGACCAGGGCGGCGAGTGTGATTTGCAGGATCAAGCCATGGCTTACGGCATGGACAAAAGCCGTTATCACGAAGAAAAACGCGCTGTTTCTGAAAAGGACATGGGCCCCCTGATTAAAACCGTCATGACGCGATGTATTCACTGCACCCGCTGCGTGAGGTTTTCTGAGGATATTGCCGGCGTACCCGCCCTGGGCGCTGTGGGACGCGGCGAATCCATGGAAATCACCACCCTGGGCCGCGCCGTGGCCAGCGAGCTTTCGGGCAATATTATTGACCTTTGTCCCGTGGGGGCCCTCACCAGCAAGCCCTATGCCTTTCACGCGCGCCCGTGGGAGCTGGAAAAAACCCAATCCATCGACGTCCTGGACGCCGTGGGCAGCAACATCCGAATCGATGTTCGGGGATCTGAGGTTTTGCGGATTCTGCCCCGTCTGCATGAAGACATCAACGAAGAATGGATTGCGGATAAAACCCGGTACGCCTGTGATGGGCTGAAATATCAGCGGCTGGATCGTCCTTATCTTCGTGAACAGGGATCCTTGCGCGAAGCCTCTTGGGATCAGGCCCTGAAGGCCACAGCGGCCCGGTTTGAAAACCCATCAGCATTGGCGGCGCTGGGTGGACCGCTCACGGACCTGGAATCCCTGTTTGTGCTTAAAACGCTTTTGGACAACGCCAAAGTGTCCCGTTATGACGGGGCAGCCGGGGGGATTTTCCCCCGGGATAGCCGGTCCCGTTATCTGATGAATACAACCATTGCAGATCTGGAATCGGTGGATGCGTTGCTGCTGGTGGGCACAAACCCCCGGTGGGAAGCCCCCCTGATCAATGCCCGCATCCGCAAACGGTATTTGCAAAATGGTTTACCTGTGGGGGTTATCGGGGATGCGGTGGATTTGACCTATCCCCATCACAATTTGGGCAATACACCCGATGCGCTGCGGACCCTGGCCAAGGGAACCGGTGCCTTTGGGGCGATTTTGAAAAAAGCTCAGCGCCCCGCCCTGATTTTGGGATCGGGTGTTTTTGCGCGCCCAGATGCGGAGGCGATTTACGCCTACGCCGCGGATCTGGCCGAACAAATGGGCATGATCACGCCGGATTTCCTTGGGTTTAATGTATTGCACCGTGACGTGGGAACCCTGGCCGCGTTGGATTTGGGCTTTGTGACAGAGGGCGGACAGGCAGCCATTTTTGAGGCTGTACGTTCCGGTGCCGTGACCACGCTGTACCTTTACGGGGCCGATGACGTGCCCACGGATGTTTTGGAAAAGGCCTTTGTCATTTATCAAGGTCATCATGGTGATAAGGCCGCCCATTATGCAGACATCATTTTGCCCGGCGCCGCCTATACCGAAAAACAAGCCCTCTATGTCAACACGGAAGGTCGCGTGCAAGAGGCCCTGGCCGCCGTCACGCCGCCCCATCTGGGCAAGGAAGACTGGAAAATTTTCCGCGCCCTGGCGGATCATGTTCCGGGGGTGTCATTGACCTATCGGACTTTGCCTGATGTTCGATCGGCATTGTTTGCGGCGTATCCCTTTTTGTCTGTCCTGGATCAATGCCCTGCGCCAACGTGGACGCGCTTTCCCCAAAGCCCCAAAACGCTGGATAAAACACCCCTGGTTTACCCTATCGCGAACTTTTACCAGACGGACCCCCTTTCCCGGGCCTCAAAAACCATGGCGGAGTGCAGCCGTGTTTTTGTGCACCCGCCCAAAGATGAAAAAGCGGTGGCCTGATGTTGGAGAATCCTGTTTTTTGGGATGTTTTGTATATGGTCCTGGGGGCCCTGGCCATTACCGTGCCCTTGTTGGTGGCGGTGGCGTACCTGACCTATTTTGAAAGAAAAGTCATCGGGGCGATGCAGCTGCGCAAGGGCCCCAACGTAGTGGGCCCGTTTGGCTTGCTGCAACCCTTGGCCGACGGATTAAAATTGTTCACCAAAGAAACCATTTTTCCGGCGGGGGCCAACCGTTTGCTGTTTATTGGCGCCCCCATGCTGACATTTATTCTGGCCCTGGTGGCCTGGGCTGTGATTCCCTTTGGTGTGTCTTCGGATGGAAAGCCCCTGGTTTTGGCCAACATTAATGTGGGCGTTTTGTATCTCTTCGCCATTTCTTCCCTGGGGGTGTATGGCATTATTGTGGCGGGTTGGGCCAGTAACTCAAAATATGCCTTTCTGGGGGCGCTGCGCTCCGCCGCCCAAATGGTCAGCTACGAAGTGTCCATGGGCTTTGTCATTGTCACCGTCCTGTTGATGGTGGGGTCCATGAATTTGACGGATATTGTGCTGGCCCAAAAAGACGGCTGGTTCATGTTTCCCCTGTTTCCCATGTTTGTCGTGTTTTTTATTTCCACCCTGGCGGAAACCAACCGCGCCCCGTTCGATTTGCCGGAGGGCGAATCGGAACTGGTGGCCGGTTATTTTGTCGAATACTCCTCCATGAGTTTCGCCCTGTTTTTCCTGGGCGAATATGCCAATATGATTTTGATGGCGGGCATAACCACCCTTTTGTTTATGGGGGGGTGGCTGCCGCCGCTGGATATTCCGTTATTCAATGCCATTCCGGGCATTATCTGGTTTGCGCTGAAGGTGATTTTTATCCTGTTTTGCTTTATCTGGGTGCGCGCCACGTTCCCGCGTTACCGTTATGATCAACTTATGCGACTGGGCTGGAAAATTTTCCTGCCGCTCAGCCTGCTCATGGTCATTGCAACGGCGGCCTATCGCCTTTCAACGCTTTCCTAAAGACAGCCTCATGCCCAAAAGGACACTCTCATGGATTTTTTAACCGCTGTTTGGATGGGGAAAGCTGTTTGGATGTGGCTTGTTTTTTTTGGAATAGTTTTGGGCCTTCTTATTTTTGACCTGGGGGTTCTGAACAAGAAAGATCATGATATTGGGGTAAGGGAAAGTCTTTTGCTCAGTGCCTTTTACATTGGACTGGCCCTGTGTTTTGGGGGCTGGGTCTGGTTTGAATTTGGGCCCCAGGCCGGTAAAGAATATCTGACGGGATTTCTGATTGAAAAAACCCTGGCCCTGGATAACATTTTTGTCATTTCCATGATTTTTGCCTTTTTTTCCATTCCCCGGAAATATCAGCATCGCGTTTTGTTTTGGGGGATTTTGGGGGTGGTGATTCTTCGGGGGATCATGATTGGCGTAGGAGCCGCGCTGGTGGCCCGTTTTGAGTGGATTTTACTGATTTTTGCCGTCTTTCTGGTGGGAACTGGAATCAAGATGCTGTTTACAAAGGATAAAGAGACCGATTTATCCGATAACTTTTTGCTGAAATGGTTACGAAAACATCTGCCGGTGACGGAAACCTTTCACGGCCATGATTTTTTTGTCAAATTGCCAGACCCTAAAAAACCCGGAAAGCTCAAAAAATTTGTCACCCCCCTTTTCCTGGCCCTGATTTTGGTGGAATTCGCGGATATTATCTTTGCTGTCGACAGCATTCCGGCGATTTTTGCTATTACCAACGACCCGTACATTATTTATACCAGCAACATCTTTGCCATTTTGGGGCTACGAGCCCTGTATTTTGCCTTGGCCGCTATTATTCACCGTTTCCATTATCTCAAATACAGCCTAGCGGTCGTGCTTATTTTCATTGGAGGGAAAGTCCTGGCCGCGGATTTCTTAGGCATTGAAAAAATTCCCGCCGTTATTAGCCTCAGCGTCACAGTGATCTTGCTCGCATCGGGTATTTGTTATTCTCTGTGGAAGAGTCGGGGAGATGCGAATCCCGTCGTCGTCATCCCGGACAAAAGAGCGTAGCGAGTGCTGATCCGGGATCCAGCATATATGCCAAAACGCGAAGCGTTTTGTTCTTTGTTTTTAAAAAATATATCGGCAAAAGGCTGCGCCTTTTGACATTGGTTCGGGCTACCGGATCTGCGTTCGCTACGCTTCACTTGTCCGGCATGACGAAATGTGAAGGTCTTGTTTTGACTGTGAATTGGTATCAGAACCCAGGGGGACGACGCTAGGGAATCATGATAACAGCCGTAAAACCCGTTGCCGTCGTTGTCAAAAAAATGTTTTTTTGACAAATGGCTGGGGCGGAAGGATTCGAACCTACGATGACGGTACCAAAAACCGTTGCCTTACCGCTTGGCTACGCCCCAAGACGACACGCATAGTATCAGCAAACGCCCAGATTTCAAGGGGGGGATTACAGAAAATCTGCAATTTTTTGGGCCATCTCCCGGGTGCCCAAAACCCCTTTGGGTGGGGTTTGCAACGTCAGATCCGCCGTGACGTAACCCGATTCCAGGGTCTTCGCCACCGCCTGGTCCAGGCGATGGGACAGATCCGGACGGTTCAGGCTGTAGCGCAAGGCCATGGAAAAGCTGAGGATGGTGGCGATGGGGTTGGCCTTATTCTGGCCCGCAATGTCGGGGGCGCTGCCGTGGACGGGTTCATACATGGCCATTTGTCGATTGTTGATTTTGGCCCCCAAGGACGCACTGGGCAGCATCCCCAGGGATCCCGTCAACATCGCCGCGCAATCGGAAAGCAAATCGCCAAACAAATTGTCGGTGACAATCACATCAAACTGCTTGGGCTGACGGACCAGCTGCATGGCGCAGTTATCGGCGTACATAAAGGATAATGCGATGTCCGCGTGGCGTTCCTGGTGCACGCGGTTTGTCACTTCGCGCCACAGGACGCCCGTTTCCATAACATTGGCTTTGTCCACGGCGCACAGGCGTTTGCCGCGCACACGGGCGGCGTCAAAGGCCACATCCACCACGCGGGCAATTTCGGATTCGGTGTAACTTTGGGTGTTAATGGCGATTTTTTCGCCGCTGGGTTGGGTTGTTATGCCCCGGGGCTCCCCGAAGTACACGCCGCTGGTCAGTTCGCGGACAATCAGTAAATCCAGGCCAGAAACCAGATCGGGCTTTAAGCTGGACGCCCCCACCAGCGAGGGAAACACAAACGCCGGACGCAAATTCGCAAACAAATCCAGATCCTTACGCAAACGAAGCAGACCCTTTTCCGGGCGCACATCCGTGGGCAAAGGATCCCATTTCGGCCCACCTACGGCCCCCAAGAGGACCGCATCGGCGGCTTTGGCCTTTTCAATCACTGCATCGGTGACGGGAACTCCGTGGGTGTCAATGGCAATCCCGCCCACCAGGTCGTGATCCAGCGTTATGGCAAAACCAGCTTTGGTTTTCAGGGCCTGAATGAGGATTTCTGTGGCGGCCATGACCTCTGGCCCAATGCCATCACCGGCCAAAATTAATAACGTGGGGCCAGCCATACTACGCCACCTTTCCCAAAAAATGGACCCAGGGACGTTTGATCTGATCGCGCTGTTCAAAGGCCGCAATGGCGTCGTTTTTTTTCAGGGTCAGGGCGATATCATCCAGCCCCTCTAGCAAACAAGTTTTCCGACCCCCTTCAATATCAAAGGTATACGTGCCACCCGAAGCCGAAATCACCGTCTGGCGCGGCAAATCCACCGTAAAGGTCTGGCCGCGATGGGTGTCGGCGTCCTTCATCAGGCTTTGAACGGCCGCTTCCGGCAACACGATGGGCAAAATGCCATTTTTAAAGCAGTTGTTATAAAAAATATCGGCAAAACTGGGGGCGATAATGCAGCGAATGCCGTAATCCAGCAGCGCCCAGGGGGCGTGTTCCCGGGATGACCCACAGCCAAAATTATCCCCGGCAATTAAAATCGTGGCGGGGCGAAAATCGGGCTGATTCAGGACAAACGACGGATTTTCCTGGCCGTTATCAAAATACCGGACCTCTTCAAACAAATGTTTGCCCAGACCCGTGCGCTGAATGGTTTTTAAAAATTGTTTGGGGATAATCAGATCCGTGTCGATATTAACCCGTTGAAAGGGGGCGGCAAGGCCCTGAAGGACTTGAAATGGCTGCATAGCGTAGGGTCTGTGTGGTTTTTTTAAGAAACCCTACCCTAGCCCAAATGTGATAAAAAACAACCGTAAAATGTACCTTCTGGCGACCATATAAATAAAAAGCAAAATAATTTAAAAAAAGTTTTGACACATAGTTAAAAATGTCTTAATGTAAAAAATGTGACATATGTCACATTCTGATAGAAAAAAAGTGTAAGGAGTCCCAAACCATGTCACACCTTCGTCTGTCTTTTTCAGATGTCTGTGGCCACCTCGTTGGCGTGCTGGCGTTGACCATCATGTTCGTTTCTTTGTCCACAGGTTCGGCCCATGCCGCCTGGCCAACACAGAGTGGGGCTTTCAAAAAACCCGACCAGGTTATTGGAAAAATGGAAAATTTTGTGGATGATGGAGCAAATTCAAGTCGCAGTGTGGCCTATGGGCTGGGAGGATTAGGCGCCGTCGCCTTGGGTGCCTTGGCGATGTTTGGACGGTTCAACTGGACATGGTTGTTTAGCTTGTTTGGAGGGCTATCTTTAGTAACCTTATACAATGTAGGTCTAAACTCTTTAACGGGACAAACTTTAAATTAACTTAATTTAATCTTCAGCTACACTAAAGAAAGGTACTCTCTATGATCTCTTTTAAAAACTTTTTGCTCTTATCTACGCTTTCATTCCTCATGATTCTGGCTTTTGGTAACCATTCTTCTCAAGCGGCTGGTTGGCAAACTAAGCTTGGGGATGGAAACAAGATAACCGGGGTATTAAACAACTATGTTGCGGAAACGGCTAGCACATCTAGAAAGGTTGCCTATGGTGCCGGCGGTCTTGGGGCTGTGGCTCTAGGAGCCCTGGCCTTCTTTGGACGCTTTCAGTGGGGTTGGTTCTTTGGTCTGATCGGAGGTCTGGTTCTCATTACTCTTTACAATGTTGGTGTACAGTCCGTTGCTGGCGATACTGAAACTCCATTCAAATAAACAGCCCTGGTTAAATAATAATTTTTTTAAACTACGAGGAGCCCCCCCACCATGTCCGCCACCCCCCGTTTCATCCGATTCTTGGGCGGCGGGCTGCGGTGGGGGGTTTTGGCTCTGTTTTTTGTGCTGGCCTTTTATGACACGGCCATGGCTGCAACCGTTCCCCCAAAATCACCCATCGGGGATTTAGCGGCACCCGCCAACAGCATTGCCGATAATATGGGGGGTGTTGCCTTTGGTTTGGCCGGACTGGGGGCCATTGGGCTGATTATTATGTCCCTGATGGGGCGGTGGCCCTGGGGCTATTTCTTCGCCTATGTGGGGTCATTGGCCTTTTTGTCCATTATGCCCGATTTTTATGGATCCATTCAGCAGCAGTATCAGGGGTACTCCGCCTATAATGCCAGTGGCAATGGCCTGTTTAAAACAACCGAAAATCTGGCGGACACCGTGGCGGTTAGCTTGAAAAAAGTCCTGTACGGCGCCGGGGCCTTCGGGGCCATTGGTGTGGCCGCCGTGTCGTTTTTATCGGGCCGATTCCGCTGGGGATGGATGATGGCGATTTTGGGGGGCTTTACCTTTACCGCGCAACTGGCCGATGTGGTGGGTGTCATGGGCGGTGATACTGTGGGCGGCGCAAACTTTGCCAATCCCTACGCCGATATTAGTGGCAACCTAACGCCCATACAGTTTGCCACGCCATAGGACAGCCATGGGAACATTTTTTATGATTCAACGTCTTATTTTTTTTGTGATGTTTTTGATGGCCTTTGGGGTGGGTGGGCAGGCTTGGGCACAGACCTGTGGCGTGACCACGGGACCCGACAATCCCTTTTCCGATGCCATTATTAAGGGCAGCGAAATTATCAACAATTCCAAACCTATTATCTATGCCCTGGGCACGCTGGCCATGCTGGGTATTGGTATCCGCGCCATGTATGGGGGACAAATGCCCTGGGGCTGGCTGTTTACCGTTATGGCGGCCTTGGTCATTGCCACCATGGTCCCTGTCATGTGTAAGTGGCTGTATACGGAGGTCATCATGCCCAACCAAAGCGTTGCGACCTATAAAGAAACTGCCGAAGTCATCGGCGCCACAGGAGAGCGTCTTTTTGTCGATACTCGAGATGTCATGTTCGGCCTGGGCGGTGTAGCCGCCGCCGCCATTGGAATTATGGGATTGTTTGGCAAATTTCCGTTTCGCTGGTTGTTTGCCTTAACCGCTGGACTTGCTATTATCACGGCGGCCACAGGGATTGTGAGTTATTTAACCAATAGCTAATACACTTTTTCCTGCATCGAGAGGTTTTACCATGCCAGAAAGAGTCATGCGCGCTGTCGCCAGTCCGGCCACGTTGTTTTGGGCCCCCATGATGCCGGCGATTATCAACATGGGTTTTCATGCCCTGGGGATTGTGTATGCGTGGGGGTTGTTTAAGGTCAGCCCCCTGTTGATCATTGTTTCCTTAATTTTGTGTCATTTGTTTTTGGCCGCCCAGGGCGCGAGGGAGCCCCATATGGCGACGTTACTGCCCGCCTGGGCCTATAGCAAACGCCGCACCCACAATTTGATTAAGGGAAAGCCGGGTATCCGCAAATATGTTCCCTGATTCCCTATCCCCCGACGTGGTGGCGGCGTTTTCTGAGGCGCTCAGCCTGCCCTCCATTATCCTCACCCTGGTGGGCGTCATTGCGGCGGGGGCGGCGTTTGCCGCGATTTTAATTCCCAGCACGGCGCGGGTTTTGTTGCCCTATCCCCGGGAAGACCGCCTGGCGGATGTGCTGCCCTTTGAAAAGGTCCTCAGTGACGGCAAAACCATTGCCTGTAAAAACGGGGATTTGGTCCAGTGCGTTGAAATGGTGGGGTTTGATGATACATTCCTGAGTGATCATGATCGGGAAATGCTGCTGCTGGCCCGAAAGGACTGGATTGACGCCCTGCAGGACTATCACGTCACGATAAGGGCCTTTACCATACGGGAGCGCGTGGATGTCGCCCCACCCACCACCCACAGCAACCCCGTATTACGGGAAATTGCCCGGCGTTGGAATACTACCTTTGCCCGCGCCTATAGCAACCGGCAGTTTATTGTGTTTTCCCTGCCCCACAAAAACGAAAGCAGTCAAAAAAGTTTAAACTCCGTTGTGGATATTACGGGCAACATTTTGCATAAATACGGACCATCGGTCATGACCCAAGGCAATGCCGACGCCAAAAAGCGGCCGCTGTATGTCTTTTCCCGCATTGTCAGCCCCATTTCCCAGCCCGTTCCCGGGGGGGTGGGCGATGGGGCGTCCGATGCCATTTGTGGGGATCAGGTGGAATTTGGCGGCGATGATGGGGGCATTACGTTTACCTCCGGCCACAAAAAACTCTATAGTTGTTGCATTGGGCTGCGCGCGCTGGGCGATTTTACCTATGAAGCCTATGTGAATTCGCTCAACAGCGTCAACGGGGAAATCATTGTTTCGCATGTTATTGAACCCTGGACCAAAACCAAGGCCGCCATTCACATCACCCACCAATATAAACTTTCCCTGGCGCAACGGTTCAGCCCCGGAACCGCGGCCCAGTTTGAAACCGCGCTGGATGCGGTGGAGGGCAACACGGGCGGCACCAACGTCCTGTCCCAATACACAATGATGGTTTTTTGTTACGGCAAAACGGTGGAGGAAATGGAAGCCACGGAAGCCGAAGTCAAACGCATCGCCAGCACCTACGGGATTTCCGTGGTGCGGGAGGCCTCCGTCGCCCAGGCCAGTTGGTTTTTGCAATTTCCCAGCTTTAAGATGTGGCCCCGCCCCTATAAGCTGTTTTCCAAAAACATCGCCACGCATTTGACGTTTGAGCGTCCGTTTCCGGGCCTGACCTCCTCTGACTGGGGCAAAGGACCCATTGCGAATTTCCGGACCATTTCCGGCACGCCCTATGCGTTTCAGTTTCATATTTCTGAGGAAAAAGCCGCCGTGGCCCACGCCGTCACCATTGGCCCCACGGGGGGCGGAAAAACCACGCTGATTAACTTTTTGGCCGGCATGGCCATGCGGCATGAGGATCTGCGCTATTATATGGTGGACCGCCACGGGGGGGGATATTTGTTTACCTGCGCGGCCTCCGGCAGCTATGTCACGTTTGAGGGGTCCAACATTCCCGGGATTCAATCGTCCATGAATCCGTTCCAGCTAAAAGATAATCCGTCCAACCGCTCTTTTCTGAGGGCGTTTTTGCAGGCCATCTCCGACTGTCAAGATGCCGACGCCATTGAAGAAATTGGGTTTTCCATCGAGGCTGCCTATGACACACCGGGTCTGCCCTATGAACGGCGCTCGCTGGCGAACATTTATGATGCGGTGTACAGCAAGGGCGGCATGGTGCGCAAAAACCTGCACAAATGGGTGGACCCCGCCGTTTATGGGAAGATTTTTAATGCCAAGCAGGATACGTTGGATTTAAAGACCTCCCGCATTGTCGCCCTGGATTTTACGCGGATTTATGAACACGATGACCTGGCCCGGGCGGTGATTTTGTACCTGATGCACCGGATTCAGGATACCATTTCGGAATTAAAAGCCCCCGCCCTGATTTTTATTGATGAAACGGAACCTGTGGTAAAGCACCCGATTTTCCGGAATTATTTCCTGCAGATGCTTCAGGAATACCGGAAACGTCGCGGGGCGGTGATTTCCGCATTCCAACGGCCCGAGGCCATCACCCAGGCCGGCCTGGGCGAAGCCATCCGGGGCCAGGCCCAAACCACGTTTTTCTTTCCCAACCCCCAGGGCCAGGCGCGGGAATATCAGGATTGGGGCCTGACCGAACGCGAATGGCTGTATATCAGCGGCAAACTGCCCGCCGCCAAGAAAATGAAACGATCCGTCCTGATGAAACGGGCCAGCGGGGAATCCATTATTTTAGACACCGATTTATCGGCCCTGGGGCGGCTGATGCGGATTTATTATTCGGATGAACCCTCCCGCGCGTTGGCGGAGCGTCTGATGGAAAATTATCAATCGGAATGGCTGAACATCTACCTTGACAGCGATTCTTAAGATATGATAAATTTTAAATAAAGTCTTAATTTCGCAGGCCCCCCTATGCTGTCCCTCCTTCGCCGGTCGTTGTGTTATGTGATTGTGATGCAGATGGTGGTTATGCCGCTGTATCCTGCGTTGGCGCAGCCCGTACCCGTAATCGATACCGTTGCCAATGGTTTTTTAGCAACGCAAGTGGGCACCCTGTTAGCGATGAATCAACAGCTGCTGACCCTGAACAATGCCCAAAGTGAAACCAACAAAAAATTAGATCAAATCCTGGCGGCCATTAAATACACACCGCCCTCAAATACCGATTCCGGAACGGGGTTCCCCACCACCGACAATGTCCTGATTGAATTTGCCAGTACGCTCTATGCCGCCTATACCAGCGAATCCTATGCGTATAATGTTTTAAGAGAGGCATCCGCCGCCAAACGAAATGGTACATTTTCTGGGGGACCACGACGGGGGGGGGGACAACCAGAAAAGATTCTGGGGGGACCACGACGGGGGGGGACAACAGGAAAAGAACCCACATTTACCTACGACCCCAATGACCCTGATGGTTATAATCCCAGCACAGAACCCACATTTACCTACGACCCCGCTGATCCTGACGGTTATGGCAGCATAACCATAGGATCCGGCGAAGGACAATGGAACCCAGACGGTTATTACGACGCTGATCAGGGGCGCCCCGATAGAAAACCCGCCGACCCCCTGGGCGATTTCGCCAATTTTACCGATCAGGTCGTAAAATGGACCGGTAATTTGGTAACAACCTATGATAATCTGAACAAACTGTCCAATTGTCGGAACCCCGTGAATTGTTTAAGCAAAGGATTCAACACGGTCACAGGTATTTTAAAAACATTTAATATCAAAATATCACCTGAATTTCAAAAAACCTTGGGATATATCGGGGCTGGACTCAGCGTCATAAGTTTGGTGGTGGATTTGTTCAGCGGCGGTTTTGATGTGGGAAAATTATTGGAATTCATCAATGGCATGCAGCAAAATATTTTGTTTGCCAGTCTGGCCAAGGGTGGCCTGGTCATGGATAATGACGATGAATCAAAAACGTTACGCATCCTGAGCAATTCTACAACGATCTTTGGATTTGCGGGACTTTATGCCCTGAGGGATACCAATGCATCGGCATGGATTTCCGCACTCAATAATTATAGCAAGCTAGGAGAACTCAAGGGCGAAAACAAGAGCGATACAAAAAACAAGACAGGAACGCTGTACAGGGACAGCCCGCGTGCGGGGGCCAACTATACCAACAGAAACAATACCTCAACAACCCAAGAAAATGCCGATTTTCTGCTTTCCATCATCGATTGTAACCGAAAAAAAGTCCGAAATGCCACCCAGTGTGAGCAAGACAAGGCCCGTATTAAACGCAAGTTACAAGGCACGCTAAAAGGTCGCTGCGCCGCCATGGCCATGAGCCAACAGCAGGTCCCCGCGAAAATGTTCCAGGAACTGTTCACCGGCACGGGCAATCAAAAAAGGTGTGAAAAAGTCAGTTTTTATGACACCAAAAGCGGCAAGGAACTCTGCCCCTCCATCGCCCTGCTTCAGGCATCTTCCCTGGCGGAGCGCTCGGTGATGAGCCAGATGAACGTCCTGATTGGCCTGTCCATGTACAATCTGGTCATGACCAACATCAACACCGAACAGGTCATTTTGCAAAACGTCTGTGCCAGTATGGGGGATATGATTCAGAATGTGACCCCATCGGATGTGGCCTCAGCTGATACCAGCGAATAACCATGCGCAGGCTGATCCTGTTTTTGCTGCTGCTTTGTGTGCCCGCAGGGGCCGGGGCCAGCAGCAATTTGTTGGGGCTGGCGGGGCCCCCTGCATATGTGCCATCCCCCATCATACTCCCCGCCAGCCCCCCTACGATTTGTCAATTGCCAACATGCACCGTCAGTGCACACCCACGGGCGAACCCTTGGCTTTGCAATTTCTGCGATCGCTTTGGTATCACCATGACATGCCCATCGTATATTCCGTGTCATGCGCCTTTTGATGTGACGAGCGGCTCCTTTCGCGTCAGTGATCTGAATATGCTCCCCGGCAGCCGGCAATTTTATGAAACCCAGCGGTTATATGAATTTAATGCTGCCTCTGCCCAAATGGGTTATCTGTTGACCCAAAAAAGTGAGCAATATTATCTCCTCAGCGGTATCAACAACGCCCTGGGTGTGCCGGATAAAGACATTTCGGCCATGATCCAGGCATCCGTGCAAAAGGGGGAGGGCCTGACGGATTTTGGCTGTCTGGCGTGTGACAGTTTGGCGGAATTGGCCATTAAAGAAAAAAAAATCACCGATGCCCAAAAGGTCCAATATATCATGCAATGCGCCCAAAAAAACCTGGAAGCGTTCATGGACCTGAACAAAGATGGTCGGGATAACACCACCTTCGCCGCGCAAAAACAGTGCTTTATGGTCACGTGTCAAGAGGCCACGTTGACCCACGCCGCCTATAGCATGAATGCCCTTTCGGATCTGCTGCGGATTCACGCCCGTATGCGGCAGTTATTGTTTACCAAGCTGCCTGAAATCCTCTATACCCCCTGTGTGGATGATATGTCGGTTTTTTCCAAACGCGATCCGCTGAAGGTTTTGGGGGAAATTGCCAACTTGGCGGAGACCTTTGGGGCGAATCTGGGGGTTTTTGGCGCGGCATTTTCCCTGCGTCTGAGTGAAATGGAAATGCCCGTCATGGGATGCGTCAACCGCAACATGACCCTGATTCAACAGCTGGAAGCCGACCGTACCCTGCTGCTGCAATACAAAAACCACCTGGAAAAACTAAAAACCATGAGCGATTCCCTAAATACCATCTGCCATGACCCAAGCTATCGTATCTGGCAGAACCCCCTATAAATGCGCTACGGGATCCTCCTTTTTATCATTTTTGGTTCGACCTCGGCCCTGGCGGCGGCCCCCTCTTCTCCCTCCCCTACCCTCTCGTGCTTGCGCAGCATGGCGGAGGAGCGGCAATTGTCCAATGCCGCCGCCCAGTGGCGGCCCACGGAAACATTAATCCGGGGGGATGCCCTGGCCCTGACCTTTCGCACCACGTTTGAGGCCGCCATCCGCCATGAAAATGCCCTGATCGCCCTGAACGAACAGCACAAGATTGTTTTTGAGGCACTGCGCCCCTATTTTTTAAAACCGGATCAAGCGTACGAGAAATTTTTTCAGGACCTGAACCGTTATGACCGCCAGGTCCAGGGCTGTAACCGCCAGGCGCCCGTGACGCCGCCGCCTCTTCCTGACAATATCTCCCCCCCACCGGATACCGTTAAACCGCTGTCTTCTGTCACAGCCATGCAGCAGATTTTGCAAAAAAACCCTGAGTATTTAGGCCCCCTAAAAACCACCCCCACAGAGGGCGGCGGCATTCCGGTGGATCCGAAACTACTCAATGAACTTTTGGCCCGTGTTTATGCGGCGGACCAGGCGGCCATGATTCGGGCGCAGGCGGGGGCGACGCTGACATCCCTGATGAACACGATCTCTTCCGGTGTGACGGAGAGCCTGCAAAGCCTCAGTGAGGCCGGCCTGACCCTGGATGCCATGCAAAAACAAGTCCCCACCTGCTTTCCCACAAAAACACCGGATAAGGGATCTGTTTTTTCGGAAAAATTCTCCCTTGGGGTGAGCGCGCTACTGAAACGGCCCCTGCCGTTTGACAGCAGCGGCGTGTTTAAAACCGTCGGCTGCCAGGCCGGCATTCAAAATACAGACTGGTTGTTGCCGGAAAACCGCGCGGCCCTGGCCCAAAGCGTTTTAAAACAACACAGCCAAATGTATGATGCAACCACCCGCAACTGGATGGTTTTTCAGCAAAAAATACAGCGCCAGGATTATGCCCTGCGTCGCCAGCAACGATCCCTGGCCCGGGGGGAGGCCGCCCTGGCCCAAAATCCATCCCTAAAAAACAATACGTTTTTTATGTCGGCCCTGAACAGTCAACGTCAATCCGTTAAAAAAGCCACAAAAAACCTGAAAACCATGCAGGCGGATTATGATAAAATGGTTCCCCCTTCTGTGGCCAAGGCCGAAGCCCAGCGGGAAAAAATGGCAACGTTTTTCATGACCCTCAGCCAGGCGGGGCTTGAGGGCCTGTCCCCAACCCCGTTGTCTCTGGCCCAGCGAAAAGCCAACCTGAAGCAAAAAGCCGCCGCCTATATCCCCGCCGCCGACAATCAGCCCTATGAAACCCCCCGCGTCCTGGACGCAGAAATTGGTTTCGCCAGGGCCTACGCCGCCAAAGCCAAACAATTTTTGGATTACTATACCCAAAATCCAACCTACACCATGAATCCACGCATCCTACAAATCTCATGCGCCATTACCACCCGTATTGAACGAAAACGACAAGAAATCTCCGGCAGATGTCCTAAACCCCCATCGTCAGCCCCTCAGCGTCGCTAGGACCCGGGCTTTTCAAGCGCTGTTGAAGCCCTTGAAAGAGAAAACCTCTTTTGATAGCATCCCCCCGTTGTCTGACCTTATGACGCTCAATCCATGGGCGTGTGTTCTTACCGATCTTATCTCCTTTTTCCTGGGAAGGGATTATGACCCTTTATGTGCGCCTGATTCTTAAACGTCTGGGGCTTGTTTTTCTTTCTGTTTTTTTTGCCCTGATGGCTTTGGCCTGGATGGGGCGGGTGATTCAATACAGGGATGTTTTACAGGATGCCGCCATCCCGCTATCCTTGTTTTTTTCATGGGTGAGCCTTTTGTTGCCCTATGTTGTGTACATGATTTTGCCTTTGGTGGCCGTTGTGACCACCTTTTTGGTGTATAACTATTGTTATCAAAACCATATTCTAACGATTTTAGGCGGCGTGGGTCTTTCCGTTTCCGGTCGGATGCGCCCTGCGTGGTATTTTGGTTTGGCCTGCGGGACGGCGAGCCTGTTGATTTCGGTTTACGCTTTGCCGGCCAGCTATCACACTTTCAAAGTTAAGCAAAACACGTTCCGCCAACAACAGGCCATGAATCTGATTCAACCCCAGCATTTTTTTAGTTACGGCGAAAAAACTTTTTATATTGAAACCATCGCCCAGGACGGAGGCATGAAAAATATCTTTGTTTGGGCGGAGCAAGAAGGCGCAAAATCCTTCATTTACGCCCAAGCCGGTCGTCTGGTGCAGGGGGAAGAAGAATCCTTTTTGATCCTAAAGCAAGGCTATCAAAGTATCATTGATGGGCATAACGTCATGTCGCGCCTGAATTTTGATCAATATCAGTTGCGCTTTGATCAACAGCCGCCTGAGGTTTATCAACGACGCAGCCTTCTGGAATTTTCCCCCGTGAACTTACTCAGTTCAGATCCCGCTTCGGATGCTCAGGGGGCCAAGCGTTGGGTAGTGGGCCATGTCCGTCTATTGTATCCTGCCCTGGCCCTTTTGTTTGCCGTTTATCCATCGTTGGTTTTTGCAACGCTTTCTTTTTCCCGAACATCGGGCATTATGCGACCGTTTCTGCGCATCATGCCCGTGATTCTGGTTTTTTTCGGGATGTTTATTTTGCTTAGCCAGTGGGCAGAGTCCTCTCCCCTCTTGGTTTATCCTTTATATGGCCTTGTTTTTTCTGGATTTGTTTTTTTGGCCTTCCCGTTTTTCAGATTTTCTCTCGCGAGGCGACCATGATTCTGGATGATTATCTATGGTCTCGGTTATGGCATCGATGGCTGTTGCTGCTGGGTGTGGTTTTGGTTATTTTGTATGCCATTGATTTTTTGGCGCAAATTCGTGAATACGACCGTTGGCCCGTGCTGGATGTGGCGCAGATGATCGTGTATCGTCTGCCCATTCTTTTGGATACGGCACTGCCTTATATTGCTTTTTTGACTGTTTTTTTTACCTTTTCTGGCCTTCAGAATGCGAATGTTTTTGATGTTATGCGCTCTTCTGGGTATTCCTGGCGTCATATTATGCGCGTGGCTGTTTTTTTTGCGTTGGTTTTGGGCTTATTTCATGCGCTGGTGTTTGATGAAATTCGGGCCAGAGCCAATGCGTCCTATCAAAATCTCTTGTCTGCCCATGGCGATTACCCTGTGAGTCCCTTTAAGGGGAAAGATATTTTGTTAACATCAACATCGCCATCAGAAACCCTGTTTTTACAGGCAAAAGCCTTTCGTGAAGGAGCCCTGCAAGGGGTTACTCTTGTTGTCTTGGATCAAAATAACGGGCTAAAGGACCGTTTAGAGGTTCAAAAAGCTGAGCTAACGGGACAAACGCTTATTTTAAAAAACGGGCTTTCTTGGGCCTCGGGCTCCCCTATCCCTTTACCCCAAGAGGGTATGCGTTTGTCGTGGTATGGCCCTTCCTGGGAAACGCTTTTAACGGAGCAGCCTTTGGCCAAAACATTTTTATCCACGCTGGTGGCGTTTTTTCATCACCCTGTATCCCTTTTAAAGGCCCAAGATGACAGTGCGCAGGTGCTATGGCAGGGCGCTGTACGTCCCCTGAATTATATGGCCCTGGCTGTTTTGGCCTCCGTTGCCCTGTTAACCAGTCACCATCGGACACGATCGTTTATGCCTTTTTTGGGGGCGGCTTTTTTGATGTTTGTACTTCATTTGGGCCATAATGCGACAATGCACTGGGCAACACAAGGATTGCTGCCGTTTTGGTATGCCTCTTTGTGGACGTCGGTTCTCTTGCTTTTCTCTTCTTTTTTGTTTTTAATGCGTCGCGCATATGGCTCGGTATGACTTTTTTTGGCTGCTGCTTTTTTTATGGTTTTTGGCCCTTCCTGCTGCTGCGGACTCCATCCAAGTTAAGGACGTGGCGCTTAGGGCTGATGTTCTCACCCTGGATTATGCTGGGCGCACCATCGAGGGGACAGGAAACGTTGTTTTGGAAAGCGCCGATCACCGCTTAACCTCCGACAAAATCACCTATAACGAAAAAACGGGGGAAATTACCGCCAGTGGCCAGGTTGTTTTGGTGGATAAAAAACAAAACACAACCCTGAAAACGGATCACGTGGTTTTGGATGGGGCTTTCCGCTCCGTAACGTTGGAAAAGATGCAATTGTTGTTTCAGGATCGGGGAACCCTTACGGCCGCTTCAGGAACGCGCCGGTCGGGAAAAGACCATGATTTGAAGGATGCCAGTTTTACGCCGTGTAAAGTGTGCGCAGGGGAGTCCCCTCTCTGGTCTGTGGCCGCGGATGAGGTCAAGCACGATACGGAATCCAAGGTCATTCGCTATTACAACGCCTATTTTCAAATCTTTGACGTTCCTATTTTTTATTTGCCCTATTATGAGCAGGATGATCCCACGGTGAAGAGATCCAGTGGATTTTTGCGGGGATCTCTTGAGCAGCGTGCGGAAGAGGGCTTATTGATTCGCGCCCCCTATTACTACACCATGGCCCCCAATCAGGATGTGACGGTGACGCCCATCTGGACACAGAACGGGGGTGAAATCCTGGGGTTAGAACACCGGTATTTGGGGGAAACGTTTGGCGTTACCTCATCAGGATCGGCGGGGAATGTTAATCAGGTGCAAGACAGCACGCTTCTGGATAATAAAAATACCGCAGGGCATATTGATTCAGCCCTAAATTGGCAACCCGCCCCTTTCTGGCAGGTGGACGGGGATTTGGAGCGGGCCAGCCGCAAAGGGTACCTGCGTCAGTTTGACTTTGATCAGCGGGATATTCTTTCCAGTGGGGCCAGAACGCTCTATCACGATGGACCGACAACGTTTGTGACCGATGCCCGCACGTATCAGGATTTGCGCCCTGTTGAGGACAGCGACACCGTGCCCTGGGTGCTGCCCGATACAAGCCTGTCTCATTTCTGGCAACCCCCGGAATGGGCGAAGGGGGCCCTCAACAGTGGCATTTCGGGTCGTGTTCTTGAGCGTGATAAGGGAAATGACAATCAGCGGGCCAGCCTTTTAAACACCTGGCAACGCCAATTTTTTGCCTCAGACGGAAGCGTTTTTGAAACCTCAGCTCTGTTACGGCAGGATGTTTTTCACCGGGATGTATTTTCTAAAGAGTTAAATACAACAACGGAAACAGATACAAAAACCCGTTTTTTGCCCGCGTTACAAGCGGGATATAAAAAGCCTTTTTATAAATCGGGTGAAAGCGGCTTTCATCAGTTGTCCCCCGTGACCCAGGTTGTGTTTATTCCCACCAACGTCAACAGTGATAAAATTGATAATGAGGACAGCCAGGCCTTTGAATTGGATGCAGATAATTTGTTTTTGGTGAATCGCCCCACGGGGTACGATTTAACCAGCGAGGGCAGTCGGGTCGATTACGGGGGAACATATGCCTATCAGGGCGATATCTATCTGGCGGATCTTTTTTTAGGGCAAAGCTTTCAATTTGACGAACCCTCAACCCAAGACTTATTAGCCGGCGGAGAGGGAAAACATTTCTCGGATCCTGTGGCCCGTTGGCAGCTGTCTTTTCCTGGGCTTTTCTCTTTTGACCACAGCGTGCGCTTGCATGAAAATGATGGGCGCATTGCCCGGAGTATGGCCAACCTGAGTACAGAATTTGGCGGATTTACCACAAGCCTCACCCATTTTTTGCTGGATCGTGACCAAGACATCGATCAGGAAACCCCTGAAAAGCGCGAAGAAATTTCAGGAACTTTGGGAATACCCCTAACCGAGCAATGGGTGTGGAGCAACACGGCCATTCGAGATTTAGAAAAAGATGAAAATCGTCTGGCGCAAACGCAATTGACGTATACTATGGATTGTGCGCGTTTTTCGTTGGAATATCGTAAGGATTACACCAACGATCCCAATGCAACGGCAGGCAACAGTGTCATGTTTCGGATTGATTTGATTGGGGCGCCATGATCACGGTTTATCCAAAAGAAACCCTCGGGACCGCTGATTTTGGGTGGCTGAAGGCTCGGTATCATTTCACTTTTGGCGCGTACCATAATCCCCATCGCATGGGGTTTGGGGACATCAGGGTTATTAATGACGATGCCATTGCCCCTCATCAGGGGTTTGGAACCCATGGTCATCGCGATATGGAAATCATTACCTATGTGCGTTCCGGCGCCGTAACGCACCAGGATAGCCTGGGACATTCAGGCCGTATCGTGGCGGGACAGGTTCAGGTCATGTCGGCGGGGACAGGCATTCGGCATTCCGAGCATAATCATGAAGATGGGGTCACGCGCCTTTATCAAATATGGATCATGCCGAAAATTCAGGGTCTTGCCCCCCGTTGGGACATGAAGTCATTTCCCACGGATCCCGTAGGCGATGTTCTGCCGCTGCTGGTGTCGGGATTTGGGGAAGAGGGGGCCCTAACCATCCACCAGGACGCCACGATTCACGGGGGGCGCATCAACAAAGGCGATGGTCTGACCCATCCGTTATGGAAAGAAGGGCACGGGGCCTATGTTCTGGTGGCCTCTGGAGAGATTTTGATTAACCAAACCCCCATCAAAGAAGGCGATGGCGCCGAAATAACCGGTGAAACGGCATTGGTTTTTGAGGCCCTTACCGATGCGGAAATCCTTGTGATTGGGGTTTAGACACGCACGACGTGCGCGGCCAACAGTGTAGCCTACCCAACGATCTCAATTTTGGCAAAGAAAAAGGCAATTTCTTCTTCCGCTGCTTCCTCTGAATCACTTCCGTGAACGGCGTTGGCCTCTATAGACTCGGCAAAATCCCGTCTTAGGGTTCCCGCATCGGCTTGACTGGGGTTGGTTGCCCCCATTAAGGTGCGGTACCGTTTTACGGCGTCTGGGCCTTCCAAAACTTGAATAACAACAGGACCGGAAATCATAAAGGCACACAGATCGGTGAAAAACGCGCGGTCTTTATGAGCCGCATAAAACGCCTCCACCTGAGCATGACTTAAAATCGTGCGTTTTTGCGCGACAATTCTTAAACCCGATTTTTCAATGCGGGCATTAATTTCACCCGTCACATTGCGACGCACAGCGTCAGGTTTAATAATAGAAAGAGTCTGTTGGGTTGTCATAGAAATCATTAACCTCAAAAAAAACCATAATGACCCATATCTCTAGACGATTCCCCCGCCCTTGACAAGGGGAGAGAGCGACTTTTTCGGGTCAAATTTAAGCACCCCCAGATTATTGCCCCTATAAAACCAAAGCCTCCTGGTCATCTACATAACCCACAACCGTACGATTACGTCCTGCATGCTTAGCCTGATACAGGGCAAGATCCGCCGCTTTAAGCATCTGATCCCGATTTAAAGGAGCTTTTGTGGCATCCGAAACCGTAATGCCAATACTGATACTGATGTTTATCTGGCCACCTCGGATCAGGGGAAAAGATTTACTTTCAATGGATCGACGTAAGCGTTCCGCCACCCGAAGCCCTGTACCCAAGGTGGCATTGTCCATCACCACCACAAACTCTTCGCCGCCGAGCCTGGCCACCAAATCGCTATCCCGGGTGCTGGCCTGTAACAGACGGGCCACCTCAACCAAAACGCGATCCCCCTGATCATGACCAAAGGTGTCATTAATCGATTTAAAATGATCAATATCCAAAATCATAAGACAGGCAGCGCGTATCTGAGACTTATCTGCCTGAAGCAAGGCGTCAAGATGGGCATTAAAATAACGCCGATTGTAAAGTTTTGTTAATTCATCCGTCAAAGAAAGATTGATGGATTTTTCGTGAGAAAGCCTGAGCAATTTTTGATAAAGGAGTCGCTTCACCTGAGTCCGAACACGCAAACGCAGTTCATTGGAATCAAGGGGCTCTACAATATAATCATTAACCCCGATATCGAGGGCTTTGGCAAGCAAGCGCTCTTGAAAGTCTTCAGAAATCATAATAATCGGCAAATGACGTGTTTCAACGCTGCTACGCACCTGCGAACATAATCGCAGCGTTTCTTCCCCTTGAAACATCAAAGAAACCAGGGCCAAATCATATTTTTTACTGCTCAGATTTTCCAAAAACGACTCAGGATTAGAGAAAAAAGAAAGGGAATGTTTGTCTTGCTTTAAAAAAAGCTCTGCCTTTTCCCTTACCAACGGATCGTCAATCAGACAGGCAATACGCACACCATGAATTTGCTCATCTGTGGGAAAGACCACAAGCTGATCTTCAGGAATGCCCAAGCCCGATGAGGCTGTCCGTTGAAGTCTGAGGCTGTCCACTAACACTTTTAATCGAATTAAAGAACGCACCCGAGAGAGCATTTGCATGTCATGGATGGGCTTGGTTAAAAACTCATCGGCCCCGGCTTCCAGGCCACGAATCCTGTCTTTAACATCATTGAGGGCCGTCACCATAACCACAGGGATATAAGCCGTTTTAGGATTTTTTTTCAAAATCTCACAAACTTGATACCCATCCATGTCTGGCATCATGACATCCAAAAGGACAATATCCGGCAGCTGACGATTCACCAAATCCAGGGCCTCTTGTCCTGATGTGGCCGTCATAACATCAAAATATTCAGAAACCAGCTTGGCTTCAAGAACCCCCAGGTTTGCAGGACGATCATCTACGATTAAAATACGACCCGTCATTTTTTGGTTCCCCGCCGTTACGAAAAATTATGGTATATACCCTTGAATAAGGGTCAACATTTCATTCATCTGAACAGGCTTTGTGACATAGGCTTGAAAACCTTTTATTTTCGCAAGATGCTGTTCCTCGGCATGGGCGCAAGCCGTTACCGCAATAACAGGAATACACCTGGCCACGGGATCGTTTTTCAAAAGATCCATAACATCAAACCCAGAAATATCGGGCAACTGAATATCAAGCAAAATCAGTGATGTATTATTTTTTTGAACAAAGGATATCACATCCCGACCGTTGTCAAGGTTTTGGGTCGCATAACCTTGAGCCCCCAGAAAATCCGCCAAAAGCTTATAGTTCAAGCGATTATCTTCGATAATAAGGATCATTTTTTTCATACAGCAGCTTTAAAAAAAAACCAGTTTTTATCGTCCGAACACACCCTTACACTATACGACAAAGACTATTACTTTTTCATTGCGAACAAGAGGCTAACAATAAAATTGCTCCTCTTCATTTGCTGCTTTTTGAAACAATAAAGTCACGAATAACGCTAAAATTATTGGGCAAAACATTAACCTTTTCTGGTGCCAAAAGTGTTGCCTTAAGACGATTGGGTATCATTGGGGAATACCCAGTCGCCTGCTCCACAACATCCATAAACTTTGACGGGTGAGCACATGCCAATGCAACCATAGGTCCTTCGCCCCCCCCAAGACGCCACTGATGTCCAGAAGCGCAACCTACGGATGTATGCGGATCGCACACATATCCCCTTTTTTGTTCCATAACCGAAATCATATTGGTGGTTTCAGAGTCACTTATATCGAAAGCGTCAAACTTAGTATGAAAATCGGTCAGAACAGCCGAATCAACCGAAAATCTTCCTGTTTTTTTGAAATCATCCATTTGTTTTTTCACGATCGTTGCGTCTCTGAATTGAAGTTCAAACAGCATCCTCTCAAAATTACTGGAAATTTGAATATCCATACTTGGGCTGACGGAGGGCTCTACTTCCCGCGCTTCCATGACCCCCGTATGAAAAAATCGGGTCAAGATATTGTTTCTGTTGCTGGCCACAACGCATTTTCCCAAAGGGAGGCCCATTTTTTGCGCCACAAAGCACGCAAACATATTCCCAAAATTCCCTGTAGGAACAGAAAAGGAAACATTTCGATCCGGCGCCCCCAATGCCAAGGCTGCATAGGCATAATAGACAACTTGGGGCAAAATACGTGCCCAATTGATAGAGTTAACCGCAGTCAACCCCCAGGTATTTCGAGCCTGTGGATCCTGAAACAATTGCTTTACAAACGTCTGGCAATCATCGAAGGTTCCCTGCAAAGCAATGTTATGAATATGCGGGGCAATCACCGTTGTCATTTGTTTGCGCTGAACGTCGGATATACGTCCGTGAGGATGCAAAATAAAAACATTAGCCCCCTCAATTGAGCGACAGGCCTGCAAAGCGGCCGAACCGGTGTCCCCCGATGTTGCCCCCACGATGGTCAAGGGACGCTTTTGTTTTTTCAAAAGCCCCTCAAACACTTGCGCCAGCATCTGCATGGCATAGTCCTTAAACGCCAGCGTTGGACCGTGAAATAACTCGAGAATCCAATCCTGCGGCCCCACCTGAACCAAAGGCGCAATATTGTCAGGCTGAGAAAACCCGGCATAGGCCCGATCAATCATGCCCCGCAATTCCTCATCCCCAAAAGCCTCGTACATGTAAGGCCTCATGATATGAAAGGCCACCTCACGATAGGGCCTTCCCTGAAGGCGTCGCCAGGCATCACCGGAAAAAACAGGGTATGATTCGGGGACATAAAGACCGCCATCCTCGGCAAGGCCGGCAAAAACAACCTCAGAAAACGATAATGTTGGCGCAAGGCCACGCGTGCTTACATAACGCATAAAAACCCTATTTTATTTCGGCATTGGAACGTTGAGCTTACGTTAACGCAAAGCCCCTGGGGGGTTTTTAACGTTAATAAAAAGCTAAAAATTTTTTGCTTTTTACTGTGATGTTTTTTTATTTTTAATAAAAAAACAAAAAAAAGCAAATTTTTTTTGAGATTCCCGGAATTCTGGGGAAGCCTCATGAGGACAACACAAGAAATACCATACAGCAAATGAAGGCTAAAAACAACAGTTTTTGGTAAATTTTTCATTAAAAAATACCCACAAGCACATTATTAACCACGGTCTCCGTTAATGTTTAAGAGGGATGACCATCAAACCATCTAGAGACATACCCTATCATCCTTTGTATGCCTTTTTCATCGATGGAATGAACGAGATGATCATCGATGAAACTATTGACGGAGCACCCCAATTGTTTTAAATCCTGCGCTGCCTGCTGGGTAGCTTGACTGGGTATGACCTCATCATCTTTTCCGTGGATTAGACAAAAGGGGGGATGACTAACCACGCGCTCTGGCGGTATAAACGCCCCTGAAAAGCCGACAACACCCGCAATGGGTGAGGGCAACTGAAGGGCACTATTTATGGCCAGCATAGTCCCCTGAGAAAACCCCACAAGAGCGATGTCCGAATAACTAAGGTTAAGATCCGCCCGGATGTCTTCAAACAACCGCAAAAAACGGGAAGCTGCGCGGTTGAGTTCCGAGGCTAAGGCCGCCTCAGAGCGATCTTTCAGGGAAAACCACTGATAGCTTTCTGGCATCATGCCTAGTGGAAGCATATCGTAGGGATCAAATCCATCCGGCGCAATATAGGCCACGGTTTCCGGTAAAGCCGACTTTAAAAAAGAAGAAAGCCCCAATAAATCAGGCCCATTGGCCCCAACACCATGCAAAAAAATGACGGCTTTGGTAACAGTTTTAGGAAGAAAGCGATGAATTGTGGTCATGGCGCACTGTAACGCACCGTCTTTGGCCGGTCAATCCCTCATCAAATCCTTGAAAAAAGGACGCATGACAAGCACCAGTCCCAACCCCACAAAGCCCAGCATTGCGGACATTACAAAAAAAAGATCCCACCCCAAAGCCGACGAGACGATACCCGATGTTGACGACACCAGCATCCGGGTCAACGCCATGAGCGATGTCAATAGAGCGTACTGCGTAGCCGCCATTTCTTTTTGACACAAAAGGGCCAAAAACCCCAAAAAAGAGGCCGTGGCAATACCGCTGGCCAGTTCCTCCAGCGTCATAACAGGCACCAGTTGCGATAATAATGGCCCATCAATCCAGGCATAACTAAAATTAGACAGCATTTGCAGGACCGCCGCCACAATCAAAGCCCGATAAAGCCCCAAGCGCTGCATCAACCACCCCCCGAGGAGCCCCCCCACAAAAGCCGCCGACAAACCATAAATTTGTACAACGCTGGCAATCTCGGCTTTTGAAAACCCCGTATCATACAAAAACCGATAATTCATGGACGCCAGATAGGCATCCGGCAACCGAAACGTTAACACAATCGCCAAAAATCCCAGCCACCCTCTGTGGTTTTTCAGCCCCTGCAACGGACGAAGAAAGGCCCGAAAAAACCAGGAATGATCATTCTTATTAACCGTAATTGATTGAAAGGGAAGGCTTAAAACAGCCAAAACACCCAATCCCTGAAACCCCATCAATCCCAGCATCACCGAAGACCATCCAATATAATCTGAAACAATCACGGCCCCCGCCCCCGAAACCATCAGCGCCAAACGGTAGCAATTCACAAACAGGCCCGCGCCAAAAGCCTGCTGATTTTTTTCCAGCCAGGCAATCCGGTACCCATCCAACGCCACATCCTGCGTCGCCGAAAAAAAGGACAGAATCAGGCAAAGAATAGCAAACCGCACAATATGAGACTCCGGCCCCACAAACGCCATCCCCGCATAGCTGAACAGCAAGCCTATCTGGGCCAAAACAGCCCAGGCACGCCGTTGTCCCAGTTTTTCCGTCAAAAAAGGCAGAGGTAAGGTTTCAATCAGGGGCGCCCATAAAACTTTAAACGCATAGGGCAGCCCCACCAAGGCAAACAGACCCAGGGTTTCAAGAGAAAAACCAGCATCCGTCAGCCGTGCAGACAGGGACATGCCTGTCACCATAAGGGGCAAACCACTGGAAAAACCAAGTATTCCTAAGTATGCCCAATGCTTTAATGTCATGATTTTAAACTTAAAATTGCGTTTCGCGCCAAAAGATCCACCCGGTCATTCTCAGGATGTCCACTGTGGCCCTTCACCCAATGCCACTGTACGTTATGCGTCTGAGTGAGATCATCCAAGACACGCCATAACTCTTCGTTTTTCACAGGTTTTTTATCGGCGGTTTTCCAGCCGTTTTTTTTCCACCCCAGAATCCACGTAGTGATGCCCTGGCGAACGTATTGGCTGTCTGTATAAATGTCCACAGTACAGGGCTTTTTTAAGGATCTCAGCCCCTCAATGGCGGCCATCATTTCCATGCGATTGTTGGTGGTGTTCGCCTCGGCGCCCGAGAGTTCTTTTTCGTGATCCCCCATGCGCAATAAAGCCCCCCAGCCCCCAGGCCCTGGATTCCCAGAACAAGCCCCATCGGTATAAAGAGTAACCTGGGGCATCATCAGGATAACCCGTCATGCAGCACGGGGGCCGCGCGATGTTCCTGCAAAAAATTTAGAAAATCCAAGGGGCTTTTGGGCACCACCAGACCGTCCAAACGGGGATGCACTTGATCGTAAAGACGGGTCATGGTAATGCGCAAACACGCACGGCGCAGCATCCCGCGCAAATCGGCGTCTTCAAAAGCGCCTTCCGGAAAAGCCTGCAGATACGCCCGTAAAAAGGCCCCTGCCCGCTCTGGCCGCCATTGACGGGCCTCATCATAACACCACCCCACCAGGGTTAACGCCACATCATAAAGCAAAAAATCATAACACGCAAAATACCAGTCAATAATCCCAGAGATGTGCCCCTGATCGTCAAAAAACACATTATCCGGAAAGGCATCGGCGTGAATCGTTCCTTGCCTTAGATGGCCAAAAGATTTTTGTTTTTGTAGTCTTAATTCTTCTTTCAGTAAGCCCCATGATGCCTCAACCGAAGCATCCGTCCGGTTGCATTGATTCCAAATCTCTTCCAAAGAGGCTAGGGAGACAGGGTTATTCTTACGCAAGGGAAAATCCCTTTGAGCCCCATGCATCCGACCCAAAAGAGCCCCCATCTGCGCGCAGGCCTCCGTTGTGATCATTTCGGGAGAACGGCCCGGTAAAAACGTTGTCATGACAGCGGTCTTTCCAAGTATTTCTTGGCATATCCTTTGCCCGTGGGCCAAAACAACGGTAGGGCACGGTATACCTCTTAAAAAGAAATACTTTTGAAGTTCTGAGAAATACTCAAGATCTTCTTTCTGGGTTCTTTTTTCAATCAAGGTGAGGACATACTTAGAATTATTTAGAAATACAACGTAGGTGGTGTTCTCCACGCCGGAGGTCGTTCCTTGGTATTTCTCTATCTTTCCTATGGGCCATACTTGTGATACCTGGTCAAAGTCTGCCCTAGAAAGACTTGTAAATACTGCCATACTTAGGCATCCTGCTCAAGTATGACCGGAAGGCGAAAGGATACCCTTTCATCAGTATGACTGCCTTCGTCTATCTTGACATCGAAATAATCCTGGAGAGACGCCACGATGGCCTGAACCAAGGTTTCCGGCGCCGACGCCCCGGCGCTGAGTCCCACCGTCATACCGCTACCCAAGGATAAAGAGGGCAGTTGATGGGGACTGTCCATCAGCACCGCGCGGGGGCAGCCATAATCCAACGCCACCTGGACCAGCTGACGGGAATTTGACGAATTCTCTGACCCCACCACGATAAAGGCATCACAGCGGGGGGCCAGTTGCTTCACGGCCTCTTGCCGATTGGTGGTTGCGTAACAAATGTCTTCTTTTTTGGGACCTTGAACCTGGGGAAAACGATCCCGCAGCGCCGCCACAATGGCCGCCGTTTCATCCAGGGATAAGGTCGTCTGGGTGGCATAGGCCAGGGGCGTCTCCGGGACAAACGTCAGTTGCCCCACATCTGCCAGCGTCTCCACCAGGGTCATGGCCCCGGGGGGCAGCTGGCCCATGGTGCCCTCAACCTCTGGATGGCCGCGATGGCCGATAAAAATGAGATGGCAACCCTTGGTATGCCAACGGATGACCTCATGATGAACCTTGGAAACCAGGGGACAGGTGGCATCCAGGGTGAAGAGGTTTTTGGTGTCGGCCTCCGACACCACCGCCTTTGACACACCATGGGCGGAAAAAACCACGGGGCGATCCGGGGGCACGGCAGCCAGATCATCCACAAACACGGCGCCTTTGTCCCGTAGCGACTGGACCACGTGGCGATTGTGGACAATTTCATGACGCACATACACAGGCGGGCCGTATTTTTCCAGCGCCCGCTCCACAATTAAAATAGCGCGATCCACCCCCGCGCAAAACCCCCGGGGACTGGCCATCAGCAGCGTTAGCGGTGGTTTTTGGGGCATGGGCCTTCATCGTCTCCACAACAGACGTTCAGGTATAGCGCACCCCACTCCTTTGGCAACCCAAAAATTTTTTGGCAATTGTGAACAAAATGCTTGCAAAGCAGCGCAGCGCAGCGCAGCGCATAATGGGGGCATTCTGTCATAAAGCCGTCAAGGCCTTTAAATTCAATGATTGATTATTATGAAGTAAGGGAAATCATGCTCGGAGTCTGCAAGGCCAAGCTTGCCAGTCTTCCGGCAAGAAAAATTCGAGAATTTTCCATTAAATTTTCGGATTTAGACCAAGGAGGCGAACAACGTGGCCGCGGGAACGAAAGTCTCCTGGACGACGTCGAGGCCTTTTTGATTGAGATAGAAAGAGCCTCATCAAGAGAAAGAGAGTGTTAGGCTCACTTTCTCTTAAAATCCCGCCCGCCCAAAAGGTACGGCGGGATTTTTTTCGATCTTTCAGAATATGGGTACGGGCCAGACCCCTCTCCCCAGCCCTTGTCCCCGAGGGTGGAGGCATTACAACAAAACAAGACTTACCCAGAACCTTCGTCATGCGAGCGCAGCGACACAATCCAGAAAGGCTGCCAGGGGGAAAACTGGATTGCTACGCCGCCTACGGAGGCTCGCAGTTGTTAACTTTTTGCCTTTAAAGGATTTTTTATTTTTTGTATTGAACAACCCGATGCGTTATCTTATGTTTTTGTTTTTCGGGAAACTTTCCCAGGCTGATAATCTTGGGATGTACAAAAACGAGAAACACGTTTTATTCATTACGGACGTATCTTCAAGGGTTGCGCGTTTGAAACCTATAGCCTTCGTACCCCTTGTAACCCCGCACGGGCATGTATTGCTAGAGCGAGCGGAAAATGCCGCGCCATTTGAAGCAGCTGTTGCTGAGCGGCTGGAGGCGGCATTTACCAAAGGGTGCGGTCATGGATTGCTGCACCTTGCCACCACCGAGGGTGCAACGATCCTGCCGCCGCTGTTTGCTTGGTGGCGGGAACTGGGAACGCGCTATATCGACGCCCTGCGGGCCCTGCCCGAAAGCGAAATTACCTTGGTATCAACGCCGGCGCCGGGGGTACTCAGCCAGTTCATCGACGATGCCCCGCCCATGAAGGGCGGTGAATACCTGACCCCCGATGTGTTGGCGACGTTATGGGCCGATATGAACGCGGCGCTGCTGGTTGAACGCACTGCTGCCGGATTATCGGTGGCCGATTTTTTGAAACAGCGCAATCCTGCCTGGCATACCGTTGGCCGGGTGCATTTTAATTTGGCGGAAAACCGCAAAGATGAAAACTGGCCCTTTGCCTTTATGGCCACCTATACCACAGGACTATCCGCCGGCGGGCAGGCGCGGCATGTGCCATTAGGGCAGGCACTCAAAGAATACGCTGGCCTTGAAAACAAAGCCAGTCTGCTAACTTTGCTATTGCCAGTACAGCGGGCCGCGGAAGCGTGTGCGTGGCTGAAAGCCATTGTAAGCAGCAGCGAGATTTTCCATCCGCTGCGCTGGAAACCCCAAGATGCCCTTCAATTTTTGAAAGACGCTGCTTCGTTGGAAGAGGCCGGGGTGATTGTGAGGATGCCCGCCAATTGGCGCATGAACAAACCACCGCGCCCGAAAGTAAAAGCCACTGTGGGCAGTAAATCCCCCTCAACCGTGGGCATGGACGCGCTTTTGGATTTTGATATGGAGGTGACGCTGGAGGGGGAAACACTCACCCGCAGGGAAATCAAGGAAATTCTCTCGCAGTCGGATGGTTTGGCCCTGGTGCGCGGCAAGTGGATAGAGGTCGATCGCGCCGCCCTGCAAGCCACACTGGATAAATTTCAGGCGGTGCAAAACGCCGCTGCTGAAGAAGGACTATCGTTTGCCGAAGCCATGCGCCTGTTATCCGGTGCCAGCATCACCGGTCAGGCGGACACGGCGGACACGGTATCCTGGGCCGAGGTAAACGCCGGAAAATGGCTGGATGAAACGCTGGCGCAGCTGCGCAGTCCTGATGCACGGGGACAGGTGAATCCCGGCAAAGCCCTAAACGCCACCTTGCGTCCGTATCAGCAGGCGGGGGTAGCGTGGCTGCATTTACTCTCGCAACTGGGCCTTGGGGCGTGTCTGGCCGATGATATGGGTTTAGGGAAAACGATACAGGTCTTATCCCTGCTGCTGGTGTTAAAACAGCAAAAAGCCAAAGAGCATAAGCCCAGCATTCTCGTTGCACCGGCCTCGCTCCTTGGAAACTGGGAAGCAGAGGCGGCAAAATTTGCGCCGTCGCTGCGCACCCTAATTGCCCACCCTTCCGCCTTATCGGCAGAGGATTTAAAAACAAAACCAGAACAGCTGTTGCGCGAAATCGATCTGGTGATCACCAGTTATGGCACGCTGCTGCGTCTGCCGTGGCTGATGGAAATGTCCTGGAGGCTGGCGGTGCTGGATGAGGCCCAGACCATTAAAAACCCCGGCACCAAGCAAACCAAGGCCGTGAAAGCCCTGAAAGCTCAATCCCGTATTGCGCTGACCGGTACGCCCATTGAAAACCGCCTCAGCGATTTGTGGTCGATCTTTGATTTTGCTAACCCAGGGCTGCTGGGCGGTGCCAAGGATTTTAATGGCTTTGTTAAGCACCTCGATAACCTGCCGCAACCCTCGTACGCCCCGTTACGCAATCTGGTGCGTCCCTATATTCTGCGCCGCCTGAAAACCGATAAAAGTATCATTGCCGATCTACCCGATAAAACAGAGGTGAAAGCGTTCTGTTCCCTCAGCCGGGCGCAGGCGGCGCTGTACCAGCAGGCTGTGGACGATATGGTCGAGCAGCTGGAAAAAGCCCACGACGGCATTGCCCGCAAAGGCCTCGTGCTGTCATTCCTGATGCGTTTCAAGCAGATTTGCAATCATCCGTCGCAGTGGTTGGGCGATGGCTTGTGGCGGGAGAATGACAGCGGCAAGCTGGCGCGTCTGCGGGATATTGCCGAAACCATCGCCGAAAAACAGGAAAAGGTACTGGTGTTCACCCAGTTTAAGGAAACCACGGCACCGCTGGCCGCGTTCCTGAGTGGTATTTTTGGCCGCCCAGGATTGGTGCTGCACGGCGAAACCGCCGTTGCCAAGCGCAAAGACCTGGTGCGTCAATTTCAGGAAGATGAAACCGTACCGTTTTTTGTGCTTTCCATCAAAGCCGGCGGCGCGGGCTTAAACCTCACCGCCGCATCCCACGTGATCCACTTTGACCGCTGGTGGAATCCGGCAGTGGAAAACCAGGCCACCGATCGTGCCTTTCGTATTGGCCAAAAAAGAAATGTTCTGGTACATAAATTTGTTTGCAAAGGCACAATTGAAGATAAAATAGATGAGATGATTGAATCGAAAAAACAATTGGCGGGTGCGTTTTTAGAAGGCGGCGGCGGCGGTGAAATCAACCTGACCGAGATGAGCAATACTGAACTGTTAAACCTGGTGGCGCTGGATCTAAGCGCTGCCCTGAAGGAGGCTTAAGCGATGAGTTGGGGAAGACAATGGGGGCCATACGTATCCGTGGCACAGCGCCGCGCCGAGGGGCAGAAAAAACTGGAAAAGCTGCGCCAGCAGGGACAAAAAATCACCCCCGTCGTGATTGAGGGTCGCACCATTGCCAAAAGTTTCTGGGGCAAATCGTGGTGTGAAAATCTTGAACATTACAGTGATTATGAAAGCCGCCTGCCCCGTGGGCGCACCTATGTCCGTAACGGATCGGTGGCCGATTTACAGGTGAGTAAGGGCGAGGTTACAGCGCTGGTTATCGGATCGGAAATATACAAAATAACAATAAAAATCAAGGAATTAAAAAAAGAAGATTGGGAAGAAATCTGTAAAGACGCGGCAGGTTCGGTCGGATCATTGGTGGAATTGCTGCAAGGAAAACTATCGCAAAACGTCATGGAACGGGTGTGCCGCAAGGGTGACGGTCTGTTTCCTTCCCCCAAAGAGATCAGCCTGTCGTGCAGTTGCCCCGATTGGGCGGATATGTGCAAACACGTGGCAGCGGCGCTGTATGGTGTTGGGGCACGGTTGGATAAACAGCCAGAGCTGCTCTTTACCCTACGCGCCGTGAATGAAAATGAATTAATCTCCGCCGCAGGCAAAAACATCCCGATGACGGGTACGGCCAAACCGGATACCGACCGTATTATGGCCGACGATGATATGGCGGCGCTGTTTGGTATAGACATTGACGATACGGTTGTTGCCGCGCCCACACCCAAAAAGAAAACCATCACAAAAAGCGTCAAAAAAACCAAACCATCCCTTAAAACACTCCTCAGCCCCGCCCCCAAAAAGCCCGGACGTCCGCCGAAAAACAGCACAGCAGCAGCAACACCCGAAAAACCTGAAAAAGCCACAGCAAAGCCCAAAAAAACTCGGCGTAAATCGACACAAGAAAAGCCTGTCCCGCAAACCAAAGGCATCATTAAAGCCCGCAGAAAATAACTACCCAGCCCTCCTGAAAAAACCTTGAAGCTATTGATTTTCAATGGTTTTATTTTTAGCATTTTACCAAATTAGAGACAAAAACGCTGTTTTTGACCTCCCAAACACGAAAATGGCGCTTAGAAAAAACAAAGTCATTTAACATCCGTATTTTATGCCGGCATAGGGGGCTGGGGAGTTACGGTTTTTACACCCACCAAAAAACCTGGCGGAGAGAAAGGGATTCGAACCCTTGATACGCTTTTGGCATATACACACTTTCCAGGCGTGCGCCTTCGACCACTCGGCCACCTCTCCGCATCAGGGGTTGACATAACAGCAGCGGCGGGGATTTGACAAGCGTTTTTTCACCCACTTTGTTCATCGCCGCCAAAAACGCAGCCCCATGATCACCGGCCAAAGCACCGCCAACGCCAACCATGTGAGGGCATAGCCCCGGTGGGGATTGTTGATTTCAGGCGGGGTTGAAGCGTAGGACATAATCTGTCCCTGATAAAGCGGCAAAACCTGATCCAGACGCACCACCAGGGGCACATAGGGCTTTAGGGACCAGCGGCTGGCCATCATATCGACATCGAAATAAGAGTAGGTGTCTTTAGCGCTGCTTCCCCCAAAATTCCACCGGGACCGAGGGGGCATCGGCATAATATTCCCTGAAAAACATTGCTTTTCAGGCGCCTGCTCTGAAGTCCGAAGGGATTCAAAATTCGTTTCTTGATCAAAATAAAAATAGCCGACGTCCAAAATAATGTTTCGATTTCCTAACGACCCTAAATCCGCCAGCATGGGAACGGCCAACGAAAAGGCGGCCTTGGGCAGCCCTGCCAGATAGCTGACCTTAGCATACAGTTCCGGTTTGACCTGGCCACACACCATGACGTGGGACCATTCGGGGGTCATACCGCCTTGCAAAATCGCTTGTTCTACTGGCATGGCCTGGGATGACCATCGTTTATCTCTGAGTTCTATGGCTTTTTCTTTTTGGTCCAGACGATCCCATTGCCATTGGCTCAAACTCAGCAACACCCCCTGAACCCCCAAAAAGAATCCCCAAAACAGAATAGATTTCAGTCGGTTCATGGTGTTAATCGTCCTCTTTAAGGGAGCGATGCAGGTACTGCTGGTGCAAATATACTGATTTTACAGGCCTGAGAAGCGCCAGAATCAAGCCCACAACCATAAACGGCCAGAGCACGATATGAACCCAAAAGGGCGGATCGTACCGAAACTCCACAAACAGCGCGCTGAGGGGGACAATCACACACAAAAGGGACAGAAGAATATAAATCGGACCATCCCCCATATCATGGCCCCGCAGATCTAAATGACAGTGGGGGCACTGGGGCTTTAGGCGAAAAAACCCTTCATAAACATGTCCCTGGCCACATCGGGGGCAGGTCCCCCGACATACGGTACGGAAAAAAGAAGCCCTCTCTTTAACCACCCAAATACACCGAGACAAACAAAAATAACCATACGACATCCACAAAGTGCCAGTACCAGGCCGCAGCCTCGAACCCGACATGATGTTTTGCCGTGAAGTGGCCCGAGCGCGCCCGCAAATAACAGACCAGCAAGAAAATCGTCCCAATCAATACGTGAAACCCGTGAAACCCCGTGGCCATATAAAACGTTGACGCATAAATGCCGTCACGGAACCCAAACGTGGCATGGGTGTACTCATAGGCCTGAAGGCCCAAAAATAAAACCCCCAAAAGAACCGAATAGAGCAATCCCTGACGCAATCCCTGGCGGTCTCCGTGAATCAGGGCATGATGCGCCCAGGTGACGGTTGTCCCGGAAAGAAGTAAAATCAGTGTATTCAGAAAAGGCAACGACATGGGATCCAGGGGAACAATGCCCTCGGGCGGCCAGACACCCCCCACAGGAAACAACCGGGCGTTAAAATAAGCCCAGAAAAACGCCACAAAAAACATGACCTCAGAGGCAATAAACAGCACAACGCCGTAACGAAGGCCCGTTTGAACCACCGACGTGTGGGTGCCGGGGGTATTGGCCTCCTTCACCACACTGCGCCACCAGCCGTACATACAAGCCAAAAGTAAAAAAAGGCCCAGCCACAGGCCATAGGCCGTGATTCCTTTGAAAAACAAAAGGGCACCCACAGCCAGACCACCCGCCGCCCATGAAGAAAGCAACGGCCAGGGACTGGGGTCCACGAGATGATAGGGGTGGTTTTGCTTGGCCATGATGGGGGCTCCTTGGTTTTTTTTAGAACGTGGCAGAGACTCCCTTTTAGTCCCACAGAATGAAGGACTTGTAAAGGCAGGACCTGCTGATTTAAGAACACGCTTTAAAGAACGCGCGAGACAACTCTCTTCTCTCTTCGAGACAACTCTCTTCTTGGCCTGGGGCGCAAGGTATGGCATAATGGGCACAGTATGGAACCTTTTTACCGTGTTTTGGCCCGAAAATACCGGCCCCAGATTTTTGCCGATCTGGTGGGACAGGATGCTTTGGTCACCCTGTTGCAAAATGCCATTCGGTTAAAACGGATTCCCCACGCTGTCTTATTAACCGGCGTTCGGGGGGTGGGAAAAACCACAACAGCGCGGATTTTGGCCCGGGCGGTCAACTGTGTTGGACCCGATGGACAGGGAACCGAACCCGCCCTGGAACCGTGCGGGGTTTGCGAGCATTGCCGGGATATTTTGGCCGATAAACATCTGGATGTCCTGGAAATGGATGCCGCCAGTCGGACGTCCGTGGATGACATTCGGGAACTGATTGACAGCGTCAAATACCGCCCCATGCGCAGCCGGACCAAGGTTTATATTGTGGATGAGGTGCATATGCTCACCCGCAATGCGTTTAATGCGCTGCTGAAAACCCTGGAAGAGCCGCCCCCCAGCGTTTTGTTTATTTTTGCCACCACGGATGTGCATAAAATTCCCGTGACGGTGCGGTCCCGCTGTCAACGTATTGATTTGCCCCGTGTTCCCGTTTCTGTGCTTTCCCCCTTTTTACAGACCATTGCCGGTAGAGAAGAGATCCCGCTCACAGATTCGGCCAGTCAGATGTTGGCCCATGCGGCGGAAGGGTCCGTGCGGGACAGTCTGTCTTTGCTGGATCAGGCCATCGCCATGGCCGATAGTGCCGGTGTTTCTGAGGATCTCGTCACAAACATGCTGGGCCTGTGCGATGCGCAGCCGCTGCTGAATTTGATGGGGCACTTGTTTGCGGGCGAGGTGCCTGATGCCCTGGATGCCTTTGCGGGGCTTTATGCCAAAGGGATGGACCCCCTGATGTTGCTGGAGGAAATGCTGCGTCTGGTTCATTTACTTTCCCGCGCCACCTGTCGCCAGGCGGAGGTTATGAGCGAGCAAGAAGCCACCTTTTTTGAAACCTTCGGCCCACGCCTGTCGGTGCCCACCCTCACCCGCGCCTGGCAAATTTTGCTAAAGGGTCAAAGTGAGCTCTCGCTGAGCCCCCATCCCGAACGCGCCATGGAAATGCTGATTATCCGGCTGGGCTATGTTTCTCAGGTTCTGAGCGCCCCCGAGGTTTCCGAAGACTCAAAAAAAAAAGTTCTGATGACCTCATAGGGTTTTTATCACCCCCTCCCGCGCCTGTTCGTCCCCCAAAACCAACGCCGCCACCGGATGTTGATGCCTTTGTCACGGCTGTACGGGACCGGAAAGAGGGCCTTTTGGCCGATGCGCTGCTGAATGATTGGGTGATCACCGATTATGGGCAGGGAAAAATGGGGGTCAGCTTAAAAAACACCAAACAAAAGTCTCTTTTGCCCACATTACGATCCCTGGTGGCCCAACTTTGCGGGCCAGAGTGGGAGGTTATAATCACCGAGGATACCGCCGAAGCCGCCCCCACGCTGGCCCAGCGTTATCAGCATCAGGCCCTGGATCAACGGGAAAGCCTGAAAGACGATCCTCTCTTGCGCCAGGCCCTGGATATTTTTAACAATTGTGTTCTTACGGAGGTTTTGCCCCATGATTAAAGCCATTGTCATTCCCGCCCGCTATGGATCCCAGCGATTCCCGGGAAAGCCCCTGGTGCCCGTGGCCGGCGTCAGCATGATTCAGCGCGTCTGGCGCAGCGCCACCCAGGTCACGGGTGTTCAGCATTGCGTTGTGGCCACGGATGATGAGCGAATTGCGGATCACGTGCGGGCCTTTGGGGGCCAGGTGGTCATGACGGATCCCGCCTGTGAAAACGGCACAGCGCGGGTAGAGGCCGGCCTGAAAACACTGGAAAGCCAAGGCATTGCCGTAGATTCCGCCCTGAATGTTCAGGGGGATGCGGTGTTAACGCCGCCCTGGGTGATGCAGGCCCTGGTGGATCAATTGGGGACCTATCCCGTGGTGACGCCGGCCGTTCAGTTGAATACGGCCCAGTACCAGGCCCTGCAAGACAGCAAAAAAACAAAGCCCAGCAGCGGGACGCTGGTGATCTTTGATCAAAACCATCGCGCCCTTTATTTTTCCAAACAGATCATTCCCTTTTTACGCACGGTGCCAACCTCTGGGGATTTGCCTGTGTATCGCCACATTGGACTTTATGGATACAGCCGAGGCGCCCTGAAAGCCTGGCTGGAAACGCCCCCCACGCCGCTGGAACAGGTGGAACAGCTGGAACAGCTGCGCCTGCTGGAAACCGGCGTGCCCATTCAGGTGGTTTTGGTGGACTACCGGGGTCGAACCCATGCCTCCATCGATCATCCCGGGGATGTGGCGGAGGTTGAGGGGATTATCGCGCGGGAGGGGGAGTTGGTCTAAACCTCTAAAAAACAACACTTTCCAGGGCCAAAAGGCCCTTTTTCCGATGCTCTCCCCAGCGATAGCCCCCAACGCCCCCGGCCCGGGGCACCACCCGATGACAGGGCACCACGACAGCGCAGGGGTTCGCCGCGCACGCCTGGGCCACCGCCCGCACCGCATGGCCATAGCCAATCATGGCCGCCACTTCGCCGTACGTTCGCGTCTGGCCCGCCGGAATCGTGGTCAAAGCTCGCCAAACCTGGTGTTGCAGCGATGTCGCCTGGGGCAGGCTATAGGGCAATTTTGGCCAGGGACCCTGCCCGGTCAAAAAATTCTGTAACTTTTGAAGCCAAAGGGCTTGATCGTCGTTGTCCAGTGGGAGACTTTCAGGGCTGATAGAAAGCGCATCATCAAAAAAAATCCTAGAAAACCCAACGGCATTCCAATGAAGACTGAGGGGTCCCAAGGGCGTTGCCAAAACGTAACCCGACATCATGAACCCTTTTTTTTCTCAAAAAAGGTATAGGACAATGTGATGGTGGTGAGATCATCCATAAAAGAATCTTTTAACAGGGCGGGATCCACATAAAAACTCACAGGAAATTTTTTTGACGCCCCGGGATTGATCATTTGTTCTTTAAAACAAAAACATTCTACTTTGTGAAAGTATTTCGCGACTTTTAAGGGGGTGACATTAAACGTCGCTGTCCCTGTTATGGGGCGATCCCCGATATTTTTAGCATCATAATAAATCAAAAACGGACGCCCCACATGAACAGATATACCGCGTTGATCCGGATGGAATTGCCAGGATAAATCGGGGCTGACATCGGCATTAAATTGAATGGTCAGGGCACGACTTTTGTCTTGAGCAACGTCTGTTTCGGTAAAGGACGGCTGGCCCCCGATTTTGGGTGTCCCCGCAAATCCCGTCACCTGACAAAACAAACGGTAAAGGGGGGCCGAGGCAAAGGTCAGGCCCACCATGACCACCACCAAAGCCACAAGGGGCCCCACCGTTCTAGAATGCTTAGGTCCCATGACTCATCCGATGCAGCGTCATAAAATAAAACAATACAATAACAAAAATCAAAAGAATCAAAACGGCCCGATTTTTACGTCGTGTGTGAAGGTTGGGGTCCATAAGGGCTTGCGTACCTGAAAAGAAATAGACTATATGTTTTCTGTCATGGCATTGTAAAGTCGATTATGTCTCTCCTTCACCGCACAGCACGCACATGGTTTTTATGGGAACTGGTTCAGGGTATGGCCCTGTCCCTGTCTTATTTCTTTAAGCCCAAGGTGACGCTGAGCTATCCCAACGAAAAGGGGCCCTTAAGCCCCCGTTTCCGGGGCGAGCACGCCCTGCGCCGCTATGAAAACGGTGAAGAACGCTGCATCGCCTGCAAACTGTGCGAGGCCGTCTGCCCCGCCCAGGCCATCACCATTGAGGCCGAACCCCGCCCCGACGGCAGCCGCCGCACCACGCGCTATGACATTGACATGACCAAATGCATTTACTGCGGCTTTTGCCAGGAAGCCTGTCCCGTGGATGCCATTGTTGAGGGGCCAAACTTTGAATTCGCCGTGGAAGCCCGGGAAGAGCTTTATTATACCAAAGAAAAACTCCTGGATAATGGCGACCGCTGGGAAGACCAGATTCGCAAAAACCTCGCCGCCAACGCTGCTCATTAACATAGAGCCCATGGCCGGTACGTCCTCCCTCTTGTCCCCTGCCCTGCTCACGCCGAATATGACTATCATTCTGGTGCGCCCCCAAATGGGCGAAAACATCGGCATGGCCATACGGGCTATGGTCAACTGCGGTTTAACATATCTGCGCCTGGTGGCCCCCCGGGATGGATGGCCCAGCGAAGCCGCCCAAAGCGCCAGCGCCGGCGGCATAGACTACGTTTCCGTTTCCGTTTTTCCAACGCTGGAGGACGCCCTGGCCGATCTTTCCTACGTCATCGCCACCACCGCCCGCCCGCGCACGCTGGCAAAACCGTCCCTTAGCCAGCAGGAAGCGTGCGAAATTCTTACCGCCAAAGCCCAAAATCACCCCGTGGGCCTGATGTTTGGCCCGGAAAAGGCCGGCCTGACCAACGATGATGTGGCCCTGGCCGATGCCACGGTGACACTGGATTTAAATCCCGCGTTTGCGTCGCTGAATCTGGCCCAGGCTGTTTTTGTATTTGCTTATGCGCTATGGGGTCTTCGGAACATCCCCCCTGCCCCCCCGGAAAATCCCCACACCCCCGCCCCCAAAAAAGATTGGGTTTATTTTTTTGAAACGTGGGAGGCCGTTTTGACCCAAACGGGATTCCTCCACGTCCCCGAAAAACGGGGGATTATGATCCGGAATCTCCGTACCATGCTGATGCGCGGCCAGTTTTCGTATCAGGAACTTCAGACGCTGCACGGGGTGTTTCGGTCATTGTTGATGGGGGATGGAAAAGGGGATGGAAAAGCATTTGACAAATAGAACCCAGGTTTTATAGTGCTTTCCTTGTTTTAACTTTTTAGGATGCGCGCGCATGACAAAAATTGTCACGACAAAGTACAAAATCGACCGCCGTTTGGGCATTAATTTATGGGGACGCCCCAAAAGCCCCTTTAACGCCCGTGCCTATGGTCCTGGCCAACACGGACAGCGCCGCAGCAAGCCCACCGATTACGGTATCCAGCTGATGGCCAAACAAAAGCTGAAAGGCTATTACGGTCGCATTAACGAGCGCCAATTCCGCCGTTTGTTTGACGAAGCCGTCCGCCGCAAGGGTGACACCAGCGAAAATCTGATTGGTTTGCTGGAAAGCCGCTTGGACGCTGTTGTTTACCGCGCCTGTTTTGCCGTAACGATCTTTGCCGCCCGGCAGCTGGTCAGCCACAAACACGTCACGGTGAATGGTAAGGTTGTCAACATTGCCTCCTACCAAGTTCAGGAGGGCGATGTGATTGCCATCCGTGAGAGTCGCCGCGAAAACATCCGCATTCTTGAGGCCCTGCAAAATACGGAACGCGATGTTCCCAGCTATTTAGAGGTCAACAAAACCACCTGTTCCTGTCGTTTTGTGGCCGCGCCGAAACTGGCCGATGTTCCTTATCCTGTACGGATGGAGCCCAGCCTAGTGGTGGAGTTCTATTCCAAAGCCTAATAGAGGGTCGACCGCGATGCGCTTTTTTCTTTTTTGTTTGTTTTTATGTGGAGCTTTTTTTGTGACCAAAGCATCGGCCGAAACCCCTAAAGCGTCTCCCCAAGGCCAGGAATTTGTTTATATGCAACTTAAGGACGGGGTTGTTAAAATCCGTCTGCGTCCGGATCTGGCCCCCCATCACGTGGCCCGCATCAAAGAATTAACCGCCAAAGGTTTTTATGACGGCCTGATCTTTCACCGTGTTATTGAGGGCTTTATGGCCCAAACAGGGGATCCCAAAGGCGACGGCACAGGGGGTTCGGGACAAAATTTAGCGGCGGAATTTTCCAGTGCGCCTCATTTGCGTGGCACCGTTTCCATGGCGCGCGCCATGAGTCCCGACAGTGCCGACAGCCAGTTTTTTATCGTTCTGGCACCGGCCCCCCACCTTGACGGTCAATACACTGTGTGGGGTGAAGTTGTAGACGGCATGAATTTTGTTGATACCATTAAAAAAGGTGATCCCTTTAATAATGGTGCCGTTAGCCAACCTGATAAAATCATTAAGCTGTCCTTGACGGATCCCTCGACAAAGAAAAAGTCATTGAAATAAAAAGGCTTGCGCCCTAAATGGCCTGCCGTTACAACAATAAAGAGGATTTCAGGTCCCCTTGCCCCTGTCGTGATTAAGGAGATTCCTTGTCCATGCGTTGTCTTCTTGTTTTTATCTTGAGCTTAATAGGTTTTGGGCCAACCCCTTCTTTTTCTGCTGAACCTCAACCCTGGGGCCTGTCTTTTCAGCCCCCTTTATCGCCTGTTGCCCATCGTGTTCATGAGTTTCATGGGGCCATGACCTATCTTATTTTTGCCATTGCGATTTTTGTTTTGCTTTTGTTGGTTTATGTCACGTTTCGTTTTAGGGCCTCTAAAAACCCCGTTCCGTCAAAAACATCCCATAATACCTTACTGGAAGTGATTTGGACTGGCATTCCTGTCCTGATTTTGGTGGCGATTATCGTCCCGTCTATGCGGCTCCTTTATTTTACGGATGTTGCCCCTGACGCGGCCTTTACCGTTAAAGTCACAGGTCATCAATGGTACTGGCAATACGGTTACCCTGATCATGGGGGGTTTACGTTTGATTCTTACATGATTGAAGAAAAAGACTTAAAACCCGGGCAAAAACGCCTTTTGGATGTGGATAACCCCTTGGTTTTGCCCGTGGGTACCAAAATAAAGTTCATTTTAACATCTGCGGATGTCATTCACAGCTGGGCCATGCCGTCTTTGGCCGTGAAAACTGATACCGTTCCCGGCCGTCTGAATGAAACCTGGACGTTGATTGAAAAAGAGGGCATGTACTACGGCCAGTGCTCAGAAATCTGCGGTGTCGGTCACGCCTTTATGCCCATTGCTATTAAGGCCGTTTCACCCGCTGCCTTTGACGCCTGGATCAAAGAAAAAGGCGGCAAAGTGACTGAAAAACTCTCCTCAAAACCCCTTTAAAACAAGACCAAGGATCAAGGCATGAGCCAACATCACCATAAGCCTTCCTTTTTTTCCCGTTGGTTTTTATCGACGAACCATAAAGATATTGGCACGCTTTACTTGTTTTTTTCCGTCTTCGCTGGTCTGATTGGGGGTCTTTTTTCGGTATTGATGCGGATGGAACTTCAAGAGCCTGGCCTTCAAATTCTCGGCGGCGACAATCAACTTTATAACGTGCTCATTACGGCCCATGGCCTCATCATGGTGTTTTTTGTGGTGATGCCGGCCCTGATTGGGGGATTTGGCAACTGGTTTGTGCCCCTGATGATTGGGGCGCCGGATATGGCGTTTCCACGCCTGAATAACATCAGTTTTTGGCTGATTGTTCCCGCTTTCCTTCTTCTTTTGGGGTCGGCTTTTGTGGACGGCGGGGCAGGAACGGGCTGGACGATCTATCCCCCTTTGAGTGCCAACCTGGGTCATCCCAGCCTTGCCGTGGATATGGCCATTTTTTCCCTTCATCTGGCGGGGGCTTCTTCTATTTTGGGGGCTATTAATTTTATTACCACCATTTTGAACATGCGCGCGCCAGGCATGACCCTGCACAAAATGCCTTTGTTCGCCTGGTCCATGTTGATTACGGCTTTTTTGTTGTTGCTGGCTGTCCCTGTTTTGGGGGGTGCTATCACCATGCTGCTGACCGACCGTCATTTTGGCACGTCGTTTTTTGATCCTGCCGGTGGAGGAGATCCTGTTCTCTTCCAACATCTTTTTTGGTTTTTTGGCCACCCCGAAGTTTACATCATGATTTTACCGGCTTTTGGTATCATCAGTCACATTATCTCCACCTTCTCAAAAAAACCCATTTTTGGCTACCTCGGCATGGTTTATGCCATGGTGAGCATTGGGTTTATTGGCTTTGTGGTCTGGGCCCACCATATGTATACCGTTGGTTTGGATATCAACACTCGTGCTTATTTCACTGCTGCCACCCTGATCATCGCTGTACCCACGGGGATTAAGATTTTTTCCTGGATTGCCACCATGTGGGGCGGATCCTTGGCCTTCCCCACGCCCATGCTGTTTGCCATTGGGTTTATTTTTCTGTTTACCTTGGGCGGGGTGACCGGCGTTGTTTTGGCCAACGGGGGCTTAACCGCTGTTTTCCACGATACCTATTATGTCGTCGCACACTTTCACTATGTCTTGTCTTTGGGGGCTGTGTTTGCCATTTTTGCCGCCTTTTATTACTGGCTGGGCAAAATGAGTGGGTATCAATATCCTGAGCTTTTAGGAAAAATACACTTTTGGTTATTTTTCCTTGGTGTCAACCTGACCTTTTTCCCTCAGCACTTCCTGGGATTACAAGGTATGCCGCGTCGTTATCCTGACTATCCTGATGCGTTTGCGGGATGGAATTATGTTTCCTCTATCGGGTCTTATATTTCCTTTGGCGCAACGTTATTGTTTTTGGTTGTGGTGGCGATCACCTTTATCCGAAAAAAACCCGTACCCGCAAACCCCTGGGGCGCTGGCGCGACAACACTGGAATGGACCGTTTCTTCACCACCACCGTTTCACACTTTTGAAGATTTGCCACACATTGCACATGAATCACACTAAAGGTTTCTTATGCCCTTTCATCCCACACTCATCACGCTTCTCACCTGCGCGTTTATCATCGCTTTGGCTTTTTGGGTGGGGCGCGCCCGCCATAAATTCGGTGTTATTCCTCCTGAAACGCGTGGCCACCCCCGGTTTGAGGCTATTTTTCGTGCCCAGCAAAACACCATCGAATCCTCCGTTGTTTTTTTGCCGCTTTTATGGATTTTGTCTGGACAGGGCCAGGGCTTCGCCGCAGCTGCTTTGGGATGGTTTTGGTTTGCCGCGCGTCTCTTTTATGTTTTAGGGTACACCTCTTCTCAGCCCTCCCGAAGAATGGTACCGTTTATGGTCTCTATTGTATGCATCACTGCGGCTATTGTTTTAGGCGTCGCATCGCTTTTGGGAATTTTGCCCGTATGATTACCCTGAAAACCACGCAAAATCCATTTTTTACCGAGCTCCGCCTTTCCCTGGCCACGCTTTCTCCTTACGGCCAGCTGTTAAAGCCCAGGGTCATTCAGCTTGTTGTTTTTACAGCGGTTTGCACAGTACCGTTTTTAAGTGAGGTTGATCTCTTTTCTTGTCTTATGGCCCTTTTTTGCATTGCCTTGGGCAGCGGCGCGGCGGGAGCTTTTAATATGTGGTATGACCGCGATATTGATGCGCAAATGCAACGAACGGCGGAGCGCCCCATTCCCTCGGGCAAAGTTCACCTTGATGATGCCCTCTTTTTTTCAGTCAGTCTGGCGTTTTTTTCTGTGGGCCTGATGGGGCTGTCTGTGGGATGGTACGGGGCCCTGTGGTTGGCCTTTTCGATTGTTTTTTATGCCGGTCTTTACACTGTTGTTTTAAAACGCTCCACCAGCCAAAACATTGTGATTGGCGGCGCGGCAGGGGCCCTTCCCCCCGTGATTTTGTGGGCGGCACTCATGGGAAACGTGGATAGCCTATTGCCCTGGTCTTTATTTTTAATTGTCTTTTTCTGGACACCGCCCCATTTTTGGGCGCTTTCTCTTTATCGGGCCGATGATTATGCCCGTGTTGGCGTTCCTATGCTGCCTGTGGTCAAGGGAAGACCCTCTACAGTGACCCACATTATTGTTTATACTATTCTGCTAACTGGTATTTCGTTGATGCCTGCCTTACTGGGATACGTTTCCTGGGGATACGGCGCCATCGCCTTACTTCTCGGCCTTCGTTTTTTATCCTTGGCCCATCCTTTAATCACCACCAATCTTGAGGAGCAAAACAAAGCCGCCCGTCGTTTGTTTGGGTACTCCTTGCTTTATTTGTTTGCTTTATTCACGGCTCTGGTTCTTGACAAGATGCTTTTTTCTGCGATGATTCGTGCCCTCAGTAACTAAGGATACACCATTATGACGACCCCTGTTGTTGTTCCTGCCCTCGGCGAATCCATTACCGAAGCAACCATCGCTAAGTGGTTTAAGAATGTTGGTGATGCCGTTGCCCTGGACGAAGCCCTGGCCGAGCTGGAAACCGACAAGGTGACCGTTGAGGTTTTTGCCCCTGCGGCGGGTGTTTTATCCTCCTGCGTCTTTAAAGCTGGTGATACCGTGGCCATTGGAGCCACCCTGGGCACCATTGAGGCCGGTGCCACTGCCAGCCCCCCCAAAACAGCCGCCACCCCCGCCGTTTCCCCATCCCCTGCCCCCGCTGTTCCCCCTGCCCCCGCAAAAATCATGGCGGAAAACAACCTCTCCCCTGCCAATGTATCGGGAACAGGGAAAAACAACCAAATTTTAAAATCCGATGTTTTGGCCCACTTGGCCCAGCCTTCTGCGGCTGCCACGCCATCGGCCCCCCGGGAAGAGCGCCGTCGCATGACCCGCCTTCGCGCTCGCATTGCCGAACGCCTGAAGGAAGCCCAAAATACCGCAGCCATACTGACCACCTTTAACGAAATTGACATGACCCGAGTCATGGACCTACGCGCCCGTCATAAGGATGTTTTTGAAAAGAAACACGGCATTAAGCTTGGGTTTATGGGCTTTTTCGTCAAGGCCGCCATTGCTGCCCTGCAAGACATCCCTTCCGTCAATGCCCAGATTGAGGGCGATGAAATTATTTACAAAAACCACTATGATATTGGGGTTGCCGTGGGCACCGATGCGGGCCTGGTGGTCCCTGTGGTGCGGGATGCAGATGCCCTCAGCCTGGACGGCATTGAAAAAACCATTGCCGACTTGGCCCTCAAAGCCCGTAATGGTAAGCTGTCCATCGACGACATGAGCGGGGGAACCTTTACCATCACCAATGGTGGTGTTTATGGATCTTTACTATCCACCCCCATTTTGAATACACCACAATCCGGTATTTTGGGCCTTCACAAGGTAGAACAACGCCCGGTGGTGGTGAATAACCAGATTGTTATTCGCCCCATGATGTATGTGGCCCTGTCCTATGATCACCGCATTATTGACGGCAAAGAAGCCGTCACCTTCCTGGTCAAAATCAAAGAAATCCTGGAGGATCCCGAGCGCCTTCTGCTCGCCGTTTAATTATGACGCCTGAGGCCATTGGCAGGATTTTTGAGCGTTTTCAAATATCCTGTCCTGATCCCAAGACTGAACTTGTTTATGATTCGCCGTTTACCCTGCTGGTGGCTGTTATGCTGTCAGCCCAAAGCACCGATAAGCAGGTCAACATCGTCACAAAGCCCCTGTTTGCTGCGGCTAACACGCCGGAGGCTATTTTGGCTCTGGGAGAAGAGACGCTGACCTCGTTTTTAAAAACGCTGGGACTGTTTCGCAGCAAGACCAAACATCTTTTGCAAACATGTCACCTTTTATGCGAGCAATATCAGGGACAAGTCCCTGATCACCGGGAAGCCCTGGAGGGCCTCCCCGGTGTGGGACGAAAAACCGCCAACGTTATTTTGAATACAGCCTTTGGCCAGCCCACCATTGCTGTGGACACCCATATTTTTCGGGTTTGCCAGCGCACGGGATTGGCCCCAGGGAGAAATCCCCAGTCTGTTGAGGACATACTTTTAAAAGTTATACCCGAGTCATACAAGAAAAATGCCCATCATTGGCTGATTCTTCACGGTCGGTATACCTGTAAAGCCAGAACGCCCCTTTGTCAGCGTTGCCTGATTCGTGACGACTGCGCCTTTTTTGGATCAAAACGTCAGGAGCCATAGGCCAAAACACGGCCGTCTTTTGTAAGAACAAACAGGGTTTTTTGCACAATCAGGGGAGACGCCGCAATGTCCTTCCCCAAAGACAAACTGCCCAACGTTTCCCCCGTAAAGGGGCTGAGGACCTGAATATCGCCCCGGTTGCTCACCACCAAAACCTTGGATCCCGCAAGCAGGGGGCCAAACCACGTTTGGTCTTCTTCGATGGGAAGAGAGACTTTCCAGACAACCTCGCCCTTTAAGGTTAAGGCCAGCGCCTTTTGATCTGAAGTTGTCAGGAAAAGTCCATTCCCCGCAACAGCGGGGGGGTAAACAAGCCCCAAGGAATGCTGCCAAACGCGGGCGCCCGTGGCCAGACTCAGCGCCGTCAAATGCCCGCCCCCCACAGGGGCAGCAAAAACAAGATTATAGGCCAGAACCGGATCCGCAATGATATCGGAAAGACCCAGGGTCGCTTCCTCTGTCAACGTATCAAACCATAAGGACCGCCCTGTATCCCTATGAATGGCCACAACCTCACCCGAAGAAAGGGCCGCTACCACCGTCTGATCAAACACCGCCGGAGCTGCCCCCCCCGCAATTCCCGTTGACTGCTGCAAACCGCTATAAACCCAAGCTATCGTTTTAGACGCCACAGAAACGGCCACGACTTGATTGGATTTTGTGGTCAAATAAGCATAACTATCCTGAAGCGTTGGTGGAGAGGCTGCCGCCGCTGGCAAAGCCAGGCGCCAAAGAATCTCACCCGTTTCGGCGCTAAGCGCCAGAATTTCACCATATGCCGTTGTGGCCAACACCGTTGATCCCATAATGGCCACCCCGCCACCTTCTAAAACGACATCCATTTGGGCCTCAGGGGCCAAGGAGGTCTTCCACAGGGGGTTGCCGGTTTTCAAATCCAAGGCAAAAACCGTGGCAGCCGCATCCATGACCATCAAACGGCCATTGTCCACAACGGGTTGGGAGAGACTTGCCTCGTCTCCCGCTTCAAAACCATCCAAAGCACGATCCCACAAACGCTTGGGGACATCGGTCAACGCCCCATGACCCGTGACATGGGTGGCATTGCCAGACACCATGGGCCATGACGTTTTATCTGAAGGATCGGGCAGCGAAACACGGGCCCCTTCCTCGGTCTTTAAGGTATCCTGACGAGACTCAAAAACCGGAATGCGCTCGCCTTCATGTTTTTTTTCCGGCTCCTCCGACGAAGCGCAGGCCCCCAAAAACAGCGATAAACCCAAAACCAGGCTTAGGGGAAAACCCCAGGGACAACGGCGATTCATAGAAAACTCTTCAGCATGGTTTGGGCACGATCGCGAACGCCAGGGGTGGCTTCTTCCGCTTTTGAAAGAGCCTCCCAGGATTTTTTAGCGGCGGTCAAATCACCTGCGGCATAGCGCTCAAAGGCAAAACGCTCCTGCGCCAAAAAACGCCAGGGAGAAACTTTACTTTGGGCCAAAGCCGCCAGACTTTCTTCCGGAACACCCTTGGTCTGTTCAGATCTTTGAGCATTCCCGAGCGCCACCACCAAAAGATTGCGCAAGGGCAGGGGGGCTGTTTTTAGGGCCTTTTGCCAGACATCCACCGTCTCTGAAGGGCGATCATGGTCCAGGTGGCGTTTGGCTTCAGCCAGGGATACCAACGTTTGATACCCCGTGGAAGAGGGAAGGGCCGCCTCATTGATGGGGCCTTTCTTGGGGTTCGTCTCAGGATAAACCAGGTCTGTGAAGGTTTCCTCGGCTTTTAAAGCCTTACCGTCTTGAGACGTTCGATACCACGAGCCACCCCCGACAACCAAAATCACCGCCAAAACAACGGCCACAACCGTGCCCGCATTTCGCTTGACCCAATCCTTGAGTGATTCAAGGGCCATGTCATCCTCAACCTCACGCAGCAAATCCTTGATTTCTTCGGAATCTTGTTGTTTTTTATTGCTCATGCGCCAAAGATCTCTCTTCAAAAAGTATGTTATGGTAAAACCATTCCCTTTCTAACATAGTTCCCAAAGCCACGTAAACCCTCTTTCACACCTTGTTATTTAACAACTTTTTTCTATCTTCAGCATGAAAATTTATCAAGAGTCTGGTTTTCCCGATTTTCAGCATCCTGGTGCCAGCGTGGCCCTGGGCAATTTTGATGGTGTGCACAAGGGTCACGCCCATATCATTTCTATATCAAAACAATTTGATCATTTTCGTTTCTTTGGCGCAATAACCTTTGACCCTCACCCCCGTGATTTTTTTCAAAATCCCCAGACGCCGTTTCACCTTACCTCAAAAAATCAAAAAAACCAATATCTTGGCGATATGGGCTTGGACTTTTTGTGGTGTCAACGGTTTGACACCACCTTCGCACAGCAATCCCCTGAACGTTTTGCACAGAATTTTCTCGTTCAGGGTCTGCACGTAGGGCATGTTGTTGTGGGACCCGATTTTGTCTTTGGTCATCAACGCTCTGGTAATACTCAAACCCTGAAAAACCTGGGGGAGCGCCTGGGTTTTGGCGTCACCGTTGCCGCCCCCTGGACCGATAAAAACGGCGTTCTTTGCGCCTCCACCACCATTCGCCGCTTTCTCCATGACGGCCTGATCGAAAAAGCCAACGCGTTGCTAGGTCGCCCTTACGCCATCACAGGCACCGTCATTCCGGGCGACCAGCGGGGCCGCACTTTGGGCTTTCCCACGGTAAACATCGATATGGGATCATTTCTGCGCCCTCTTTCCGGGGTTTACGCCGTTCGCGTCCAGTGGCATCAAAACACTTATAATGGTGTGGCCAACATTGGCTTCCGACCCACCGTTGCTGGGAAGCAGGAATTGCTGGAGGTCCATTTGTTTGACTTTCGAAATGATTTGTACGGGGAAACCTTGACGGTTTCCTTTCACCACTTTTTACGCCCCGAAAAGAAATTTCCGTCGCTTCACGATCTGAAAACGTGTATAGAGAGGGATTGTCAGCAAGCCCGACAGTTACTCGCCAGATCTTAAGATGCACGCAATGGCAATGGATTATCGTCATACCCTTTTTTTACCGGAAACACCGCTGCCCATGAAGGCCGGCCTGCCCAGCAAAGAGGCGGAACTGCTTGAGCGCTGGCAGTCCCAAAACCTGTATCATACCCTCAGCCAGCACAATGCAGGGGAACGGCCTTTTGTCCTGCACGATGGGCCCCCTTACGCCAATGGACCCATTCATCTGGGCCATGCCATGGGAAAAATTTTAAAGGATACCACCAATCGATACCACCGAATGATGGGGCGTCAGGTCAATTTTCGCCCGGGGTGGGATTGCCACGGCCTGCCCATTGAATGGAAGATTGAGGAGCAGTACCAGGCCAAAAAAAAGAAAAAAGCGGATGTTTCCGTGCAAGAGTTTCGCGGGGAATGTCGCGCCTATGCCGAGCAGTGGTTTACCCACCAAAAACAGGAATTTCAACGCCTGGGCATTGATGCGGCCTGGGATGAAGCCTATTTAACCATGGATTTTAGAAACGAGGCCGCCATCGTGCGCGCCTTTGGTAAGCTATGGGAAAAAGGCCTGGTGGTTCAAGGTGTTCGCCCCGTTTGGTGGTCCACCGTGGAACAGACGGCCCTGGCCGAGGCCGAAATTGAATACCACGAAAAAACATCCACAGAAGTGTACGTCACGTTTCCCATTATCGAGGGAGCCCTGCCGCCCGAAACATCCCTGGTGGCCTGGACCACAACGCCGTGGACACTGCCCGCCAATGCCGGACTGGCCGTGCATCCCGATTTATCCTATACTTTGCTCCAGAATGATGACGGATGTCATTTTGTGGTGTTAACGACGCGCGCGGCCGCTTTTTCTGAAAGCTGCAGCCTCACCCTGAAAGCCCTACAAGAAATTCCTGGTCATTCTTTGGTCGGCACCCTTTGTGAGCGGCCTTTTCCTTTAGAAAACAACGAATGGCACTCTGAGTATTCCTGCGTCTACCCTGCCACGTTTATTACTGAAGACCAAGGCACCGGCATCGTCCACATTGCTCCTGCTCATGGAGAAGACGATTTTTTATTGATGCGCTCCCCGCTGGAATCTGATCCTAACCTCCAGCATCGCCTGGAATCCATTGCCCATTTGCGGGACCATTTCCCCCAAATTGTGACGCGGGAGGGGTTTTATACCCAGAATGTCCCCAATTTTGCCGGTCAACACGTCTTTAAAGTCACGCCTTCTGTGCTTGAAGAGCTCACGGCCAAAAACCGCCTCCTCGCGGCCAAGGATTTTCGCCATACGTACCCCCATTCGTGGCGCTCCAAAGCTCCCTTGATCACCTTGTTAACCCCCCAGTGGTTTGTCACCATGGATCAGCCCATGGATCAGGGCCTCAGTTTGCGGGAAACCGCGCTACGCAGCTTGCACCGCGTGGGCTTTTTTCCCTCAAAGAGTCGCACACGCTTAACATCCATGGTGGCCTCGCGCCCCGATTGGTGTCTGTCCCGTCAGCGACTGTGGGGCGTTCCCGTCACCATTTTACGGCACAAAGAAACAGGAGAAATTCCTAAAGATCCCGCGCTGATCAACACCTTTATTGATCGCGTGGCGAAGGCCATTGCCAAAAAAGGATGTGATGTGTGGTTTGAGACCCCCCTGGAAAAATTTTGTGAGGGCCTGAATTTGAACCCAGGCGACTACGAAAAATCCCATGATATCTTGGACGTGTGGTTTGACAGCGGGACCACCTTTACCTTTGCCCTTGAGGACAACCAAATTCCGGCGGACGTGTATCTGGAAGGCTCGGACCAACATCGGGGCTGGTTTCAGTCGTCTTTGCTGGTGGGATCGGCACTGTTGGGCCAGGCCCCTTATAAAAACCTTATCACCCATGGCTTTGTTTTGGACCATCAGGGGCGGAAAATGTCCAAATCCCTGGGAAATGTCGTCGCCCCCCAAGATATTGTGAAGGACTACGGCGCGGATATTCTCAGGTTATGGGCGGTGTTTTCAGACAGCAGCAACGATGTGCACGTGCAAAAGGCCCTGTTTGATCACTACGCGGATATTTATCGGCGTTTCCGAAACACCATGCGCTTTCTGCACGGTAATCTGAAATCTTGGTGCGACACCGAAACGATTAAGGCTGATGCGATGCCGCCGCTTGAGCAATGGGTTTTGCATCAGCTGAAAGACCTGGACAATGACTGGCAGGCGCTACAAACGACATTCGCTTTTTCTGAATTTTATCAGAAACTTCATACCTTTTGCAGCTGGACGTTGTCGTCCTTTTATTTTGATATTCGCAAAGACGTTTTGTATTGTGAGTCCACACAAAGCCCCAAACGTCGGGCGACACGCACCGTTTTGCGCCATTTGTATAATACTCTTCTTCGTTGGTTGGCCCCCCTCCTCTGCTTTACGACGGAGGAACTCTACCTGCTTGATCACCAAGAAGGCAGCGTGCATCTGCTAGACACTCCTCCCCTGCCCCAGGATTGGCACAACCCTTCCTTGGCCGAACAAGGGGAGGCCCTCTTAAGGCTGCGCGGCTCCGTGCTTCAATCCCTTGAACAGTCAAGAAAAAATGGTGAAATTAAAGCCAATTTAGAAGGCCAGGTGACCTTGACGCTGTCTCCTCAGGATCATACACTGGCCAAACTTTTTGACCTCACCGAAGTTACCATCGTTTCTCATATTGATTATATCGAAATCGAAACAAAAGGGACCCCGATTGTTTCGATATCAAAATCAGCAAAAAAGAAATGCGCGCGATGCTGGCGTCACGATGATCTCACCCCCGAAAATCATGCCACGCCGGGTCTATGTCCCCGTTGCGCTTCTGTCATACAGGAATCTGTATGATGGAGCGTTATCGCTTCCAGCGTTTTGCCCTGCATCTGGGTCTGGCTTTGGTCATTGCGGTGGCAGATGTGTTGTTAAAAACCCAGGTCATGAACTTTCTTTTTTCGCGAGAGACATCGTTTTACCCCATCATCCCGGGATTTAATCTGAATGTTGTCTGGAATACGGGCGTTAGCTTTGGTATTTTTCGGGACTCTCACCCTGAGCTTTTGCTGGGCATTACGGGGGGTTTGGTGACGGGGCTGGGGGTCTGGCTTTATAAAACCGAAAAAAAGCTGGAGCGCTGGGCCCTATCCCTGATCATCGGGGGGGCATTGGGGAACATGCGGGATCGGCTGTTGTACGGCGCCGTCTTTGATTTTTTAGACCTTTATGTCGGAAAACACCATTGGCCAGCCTTTAATTTAGCCGATAGTTCTATTGTTGTCGGCGTCGGTTTGTTGCTTTATAGTCAAATCATCCAAGACAAAAAGGCTTAACATGCGATTCCTTCCTGCCGTTATGCTAATCCTGGGTTTGACGGCGTGCGCCGGCGAAGACCGTGCCTCGATGCTCGGCATTGCCCGCAATAAACCCGATGAGTTTGCCATTTTAAAACGGGAACCGTTGGCCGTCCCTGAAAATGTAAAAGACCCTCAGACCCTCCCTTCCCCGGGAAGCCTGGCTTCGGGACCGACCTCGTCCCAAAGTCGGGGTGCTTCCGTGATTACCGGCATACCATCCCAGCCTGAACCCAAAACCATGCGATCCGTGGCCATGTTGGACGGGGGCGAGCAGGCGCTTTTGGACAAAGCAACCGCCCTAACCGTGCCTGACCCCATGATTCGGGAACGCCTGAAAACCGATGAAACGGAAAACAAAGACCTCGTCAGCGAAACGCTGAATTTGCCGAATGCAGATAAAGTGATTGTCCCCAAAGGCGAATATGAACGCCTGAAGGCCCTGAAAGAGGCTAAAAAGCCCCTTAACGAAGGCGACCCCGTGGCCCGTCAAGAAAAAAATCCTCTTTTTAACGCGCTCATTCCTTGATTTTTTAATGTGATTTCATTATTATGATAACTGTTGCCCTGGTGGGACGCCCGAATGTGGGCAAATCCACGCTGATTAACCGCCTGATCGGACGTCCTGTCGCCATTGTTCACGACGAACCTGGCGTGACACGGGATTGGAAGGATGTTTATACCACCTGGGATGGGCAAGATATCTGCCTGATTGATACCCCCGGCATGGATCTTTACAGCAAAACAACCTTAGCCAAGGACATGATGCGCGCCACACTTAATGGTATTGCTGAGTCTGATTTGGTCATTTTTATCGTCGATGCCGCTGAAGGTATTTCTGAGGAAGACAAGGAATGCTTTCGCCGCCTGAAAAAAGAGCAAAAACCTGTTTTTCTTATCAAAAATAAGGCGGACATTCGAGGCAATACTTCAGATGACATTCATGATGCTGACCTGATTTTGTCCCTCTCTGCCCGAACCGGCCATGGTATTGCTGCGCTAAAAGAAGACATACTTAAAAGAAATACTAAGGATATCTTAGAAATACAAAAGCCAGAAGATACCCTGAAAATCGCCCTTCTGGGTCGCCCCAATGCCGGTAAGTCTACCCTTCTCAATGCCCTGCTAGGGTACGAGCGCACATTGACCGGAGAATTGCCAGGAATGACCCGGGATACCATTCACGCAACCAAGGTCATATCAGGCAATACGTTTCGTTTGAGCGACACAGCAGGCCTACGTAAGAAAAAAGCCCACCGGGATGTCATCGAACACAAAGCGGCCAGCGAAACCAAACACGCCATGGATTTCTGCCACATCGCCATTGTCGTGGTGGATGCCGTTCAGGGGATTGAAAAGCAGGATTTGTCCATCGTTTCGGATGCGCTGAGCGAGGGCCGCCCCGTCATCATGGCGCTGAACAAGTGGGATTTGGTGCCGGACGATCAAAAAAAGCAGATCACGCAGTATTTAAAAAAACAATCTTCTATTTTGTTTCACGATGTGGCCGAACTGCCAGTTGTGTATTTATCGGCCAAACAGGGGGAAGGCGTGGCCCAACTGTTTCAAAAAAGCCGCACTTTATACGATTTATGGAATAAACGCGTGCCCACCGCGCTGCTGAATCAATGGCTGGGTTATGCCACCACGCATCACCCGCCGCCGGTGGTCAAAAGCCGCCGCATTCGCCTGAAATACGCCACTCAGGCATCAACCCGTCCCCCCACGTTTGTGATTTTCACGACACGCAGCGACGAGGTCCCCCCCGATTACCTGCGTTACCTGCGCAAAAGCCTGGCCGAAAACCTGAAACTAGGGCCCATTCCGCTGCGGATTATCCTTCGCACGCGGGACAATCCCTTCGATACACGGGGGAAGAAGGGGTAGATCCCGAAGGTCTTCTTTTACCACCCGTTAACCCTTTCGCGCCACAATAGGACATTATGCTCATCATCCCCTCCCTCGCGTCTGCGTTGGTGGTGCCGGTTTCTAACCTAAAGGGGGCCAACCCCACAAAAAATGACAAAGGGACCCATCGGGAGGCCGTCCAGCGCAAAACGCGCAAAGACAGCCCCCACTGGCGCACCGACGAATTTCAGGTCAGCGACCAAGACAACGGTCGCGGCCAGGAAATTGATAGTTTGTTTTAAAACTTACGGACAACGTCATTGCGAGCCTCCGTAGGAGGCGTGGCAATCCAGTCTTTGCAGTGACGGTATTTCTAGATTGCTTCGCTGCGCTCGCACGAGGGTTACAGAATAAGATTTCCATAAAAAAAACAATACATTTAAACGCTTTAGAGCCAGCGTGCCGTGGCCATCGTGTTGCCTGGTGCCGATGACCAGGGGGGCGCCGTAATACCTTAACCACGGTTAAGACAGGGACAGCTCCCATTCTTATACATATGGACCGAGGAACGTGATGGGCCTCGAACACGCCAGCCTTCTTAAGTGTATACCCTTTGAACCCGTTATTCAACGCTTTCCGCCAGGGCCCGTAACGCGGGTTCATTCGTAATCCTTAACCCCCGAGGTACACGGGCCACAATGCCCTCTTCGGTGAATTTCCGAAACGCCCGGGCCACCGTTTCCCGTGTGGCCCCGATGCGGTTGGCCAAATCCATTTGTTTGGGGGCGGGGGACAGCACCATCAGCCCATCCTGTTCCCCTTTGTGGCCCACCATTTCCATCAAACGGAGCAATTCCAAAGCCACCCGGTGTTGGGATTGCTGGGTACTCATTTCAAAAATCCTGAGCGACGCAAACCGCAAAAAAGACGCCAATTTTTTAAGGAGAGCCAGAGTAATGCTAGGATAGGCCTCTAAAATACCATGAAACTGGGCTGCCGATAATACCGCCACCTGGGTTGTTGTTTTGGCAATCACGGCCGCTGAACGTGGCTGTCCATCCAGGGCTGAAAGCTCCCCAAAACAAGCACCCACACCAACATCGGCATAGCTGACCTCGCGACCCGCCAATGAATAATTCAAAATCCGAATACTGCCCTCGGTAATAAAATAAATATCCGTTTCCTGATCGTTTTTATCCAAAATATAGTGATCTTCTTCAAAAGTCCGCCATTGGCATAACGCAGCAATACGGCCCCGATCTTCGGGAGTTAAGGCAGCAAAAATATCAATAGCATCCAGAGTTCGATTCAAAGGCATAAAAGATCGTCATCTAAAAAACTTGATAAATATACATTATTTTCGGGTGTTTTGTCCAATAAAAAACGTAAAGGTACTCCCCTGCCCCACGTTAGAGGAAACGGTGAGCGTCCCTCCATAGTGCTCAACGATCTGCCGACAAATGGCCAGTCCCAGCCCTGTCCCACGGGGCTTATCTCTAAGAGATCCACTTTGTTGAAATTGCTCAAAAATTCTTGAAAAATCTTCTTTGGGAATCCCCATACCCGTATCCTGAACGGAAAAATAAACCCGTTGTTTTTCTGCCCAACACCGCAAAACAATGCGCCCCTGTTCCGTAAATTTATAGGCGTTGTGCAAAAGATTCATCAATACCTGCTGCAGCCGATGCGGATCCACTATGATCATGGGTAGAAGTTCCTCGATCTCCTGATCCAAAACGATATGCGGATGCTGTAATTTTTGCCCATTCATGGCCGCCAGCGTATAGCGAATGACCTCAGCAGGCTGGGTTTCTTCGTCGCGCCAGGCCATACGACCAGAAGAAAGACTGGTCATATCCAAAACATCATTGATGAGCAGACTTAACCGCTCGCTTTCTGCCTGAATCACCCCTAAATTAGAAGCGATGCGGGATGTGTATTTTGACGGTTTGACCTCCCCCAAAATATTTTTAAGATCTTTTTGAATAATATGAACAAAACCACGAATCGATGTTAGGGGCGTGCGCAATTCGTGGGAAACGGTGGCCGTAAACGTACTTTGTAGCTGGGCCATGGTGACAAGGCGCTCGTTGGCCTCTTCCGTTGTTTTCAGGGCCGAAGCCAGCTGAATCACCCCCTGATTGATCGATTCGATCTCTGTTAAGTCTGAATGCATTAAATCCTGCTGGGGATTAAACGTATTAAGGTTGCGCAAAACATAACTGGCCCGCCCCATGGGCTTGACAATGCCATATAAGAGCGTCAGGGCAATCAGACAAAACAACGCTGCCAAAATAAAAAAGATAACCATGGATGCCAAAAAGCCCTCACGGGCCTGATATTCCAAGGAATCCGTGACCCGTTTGGCCAAATCAACCCCCGTTTGGGTTAATTGGGTCTGCAGCGACGATAAGTTTTGGTTCAGGGCCCTATGTTCCTTGGAAAGCTGGACCAAAAAACTTATGTTTTCTTGCTTTAAATCAAATAAGTAGACAACTCCACCCAAATGTTCGATTAAAATATCAAGGTCTTTTTGGTAAGAAAGCGGAGGAAGTTTCGGCTTGAGATACAAAAGCAAATCCGTCATAGCCCGATAATGGCTTTGTTCGATTTCTATCGCTCTGGGGTTGGCCAAAATCATCAGTTGGGTCAAAGAGATGGCCATTTTATCGAAGGTCGACATCAGCGTTTCCATGCGCTTATAAAGCCTGAAGGAATCATCCGACCTTTGATGGGGATTATTTTTCATTTGCAGCCACAATTCTGCCTGTGTTTGCTCTATTAACGGGCGAAGCCTATCAATTTTTTCGCCAATTTTTTGTTTTTGATTAATAATTTCATTGTTCTTGGCCACAATGGTTCGCGCTTTTGAGGCCAAACGACGCGTCTCTGTCGGAATATGCAGCATAAGGGCGCGAAGAGAGGGATCGAGATAGCGATCCGTCATCTGCGCACTCAAAAAAACAAGCTTTTCCTGAACAATGTCAATTTTTTTCAAATCACCCGTTGTCAACATAACATCCAGAAGCGCCCGCATTTGCTCGACAATACGGGCTTTTTGATGTTGATCCAAAGCTTGGGGTATGGCCTCAAAACGGGCATGCTCCGCCATTCGGCTGAGGCTGTTTAAACTCAAAATAATAAACGTTGAACACCCGATCAGAAAGACAAACACGACCACAATTACAGCATGGGAAAGGCGGCGCAGGCTAAAGGTTTTCACTGATTTTCAGGGACGGCCTGGGTATCCTGACGTAGCTTAGCCAAAACAGCCTCGACGTTGCCCCCCCCACGTTGGATGATGGACGCGTACTCAGACCGCTGAGACGACGCCACGCTGATGCCCTCAATGAGTACATCCACAATTTTATAGCCTTCCGGAAAAGAAAGCAAACGCCAGTCAATGGCCACAGGCTGCCCAGAATTGGGATCCACCACCTTTGTTTTCACGGTCACCAACTCACCCTGAGGCGAAAGGAGAGCGTCATAAACGTCCACATCCTTTAAATCCACAGACAAAACCTGACGGGAATAGGCCAGACGAAGGGATTTTGCGTAAAGATCAATAAACTCTTTTTTTTGTTCCTCACGCGCCGTACGCCAATATTTGCCCAAAACAAAACGGGCGATGCGTTCATAGGCTAAATTTTCATTCAGTAACGTTGCAACCTTTTCATCCTGAATTTTTTTATCCGTGTCTTCCTTGGCAATCACCACCACCTTTTTGGCCAACCCAGCAATGTAGTCCATGCTTTGTTTTTTATCAAAAGTTTCTGCCCAAGCCCCCGAAGACGCAAGCACCAAACAAAGAAAAAGAAAAAAAACAGAACGCATAGAACAACGACTCAAAAAAACAATTGGGGTTACGGTTGATCACTCAAAAGATCTTGTTCAAAGGAGGCCGAGGTATCCGCCTCAAACCTTCCGTTGTTTATCTCAGCTTGGCGTTTTTGGCAAGAGATAGAGCGAATCAACGCATAGAAACTTTCATCATCCGCGGCTGTTTCTCGTAAATTATCGAAAAGTTCCAGATTGTCCACGCGGGCCTCTAAAATTTCAACGCCCATACGTGCGTAATACCAAGCCATGGCATCGTTATTATCGGCGACATAACGCCAGGGATCCAAAAGAAATCCATCCACCACGATTTCCCCAAAGGCATCCCGTACCGTGCTGGGTTTATAGAAAGGAATGATAAAATAGGCCCCATGGCCAACACCCCAAACAGCCAGGGTTTGGCCGAAGTCTTCGGGGGCTTCCTCGACGTTTTCATAGCCAGCCACGTCAAAGATACCGAGAAGGCCAAACGTTGAATTCACAAAAAATCGCGCCCAGGAATCCCCGGCCCGCGTAAATTCCCCCTGAAGGAGGTTATTAAGAAAATTCAAAGGCTCATTCAAATTCCCAAGAAAATTATCAATGGGATTCTTCATAAAACCAGGCCGCACAAAATCATAGCCCTGCGCCAAGGGCTTAATCAAATAATCATCCATGAACAGGTTAAAGGCAAAAATGTTGCGGTTCCAGCCCTCCCACGGGTCAAAGGCGTCCATATCCTGACAAATATCGGCCACCACAGGTTCGGGCACAGCATCAGGAACGGCCGTTTCTGCCCGGGCAGGTGCCAAGAAACCCAAAAAGAACAAAAGAAAAAAGAAGCGTTTCATAGGACTGATGAGCTTTGCATCGGGGGAAAGGGTGTGCTAAAGGTTGTTTCTTAACACTTTGATAGCGATCATGCCAGCGTTTTTACGATATTCTTTTGAATTTTTCCCCCCCAAAACTGAGGCGCAAACGGACCAGCTATGGGACGCCGTGGATCATCTGTTGCCCCTGTCCCCCGATTTTGTGTCCGTAACCTTTGGCGCAGGCGGCAGCACCCGGGAAAAAACCCGGGATATTGTACTGGAAATGATCAAAAAAGGGGCCAAAAACGTCACGCCGCATTTGACCTGTGTGGGCCTTGCTAAGGACGATATTCATGCCATTGCCGAGGATTATTGGCAGCACGGTGTTCGTGCTCTCGTGGCGCTACGGGGGGATATGCCTGAAAGAGGCATGGCTTATCAGCCTCATCCAGAGGGCTATACCTACGCCACGGATTTAATGACGGGATTGTTGGCGCGTCACCCGTTTACCATGAACGTTTCCGCCTATCCGGAAAAACATCCGGAGTCTGTCTCTTTGGATCAGGACATTGATCTTTTAAAGCGCAAGCAGGATATCGGGGCCACCCGGGCCATTACGCAATTTTTCTTTGATGTCGATGTGTATAGCCGTTTTGTGGAACGCGCCCAAAGGGCAGGCGTCACGATTCCCATTGTCCCCGGGTTACTGGCCATGCACAGCTTTCCCCAGGCCAAGGCCTTTGCCGCCTTTTGTGGTACCTCTGTTCCCGACTGGGCCCAGCGCCGATTTTCGGGCTTTGATGAAGACCCCGCCACGCACCACCTGGCCGCCCATCTGTTGATTGCGCAATGCGAGACATTATATCGTCGCGGTGTTCGGGATTTTCATTTTTACACGCTGAATCGCTGGCCCCTGGTGCGGGCAGCTGTTCAGGCGCTGCGGGGGATGCCGGATGCGTAGGCTCTCCAAACTTATTATCGTGGCGATTGTTCTGACGGGGATTGTGGGGCTGGGCCTGGTGGCCTGGTGGTTGCAAAAACCCAAGGCACTGCCCGCGCCGTCTGGGGAAAGTGTCATTATCCAGCAATCCAGTGCCTTAACCAAAATGGCCTCCCGCACTGCAGTTCTGGGCATTACCCGGGAAGATTTGTCGTGGGAGGGCCAGAAACCCACCAGCCTGTCCCAAATTTATAAGGATCTGTGGCCTCTGGTGCCCCCCGTTTTTCCGAAGATTCCACCCCTGGCCTGGCAAATGGGATGGGCCGACGGACGGATTGTTTTTTTTCTGGATGGCTTGCCGGCTGATGTTTGCCAAAGCCTCAACCACGCGCTGAACGTCAAAAATACTATTCCCGACAGCCTGTGGTCGAAACAGAACCTTTTGCGACGCAAGGCATCCCTGCCCCCTGTCAAAGACCCTGCCCTTGCGCATCGCGGGTGCGTAAAAACGATTTTTGCCACGCATTTGTATTATGAGATTTTATGAAGTCTTGTGAACACAGCCATATCGCCCGGCGTACCAGTTTGGTGGCCATGGCCATGGCGTTAAGCTTGGTCGCCCTGAAAATTACCGCCTGGAGCGTGTCGGGGTCCGTCAGTGTGTTTGCGTCCATGCTGGATTCGTTGATGGATGCGCTGATGTCCCTGGGCAATGCCCTGGCGGCGGGGTATGCGGCCAAGCCCGCCGACGACGACCATCGTTTTGGACACCATAGTATTGAGGACATTATGGGCCTGTTGCAAGGGGCCTTCATCAGTGGGATTGCGGTTTTTGTTCTTTTTCAGGGGATGGAACAGCTGATTCGCCCCACGCCACTACAAAACGATGGGTGGGCGCTGGCTGTTATGGGGGTGTCCATTGTTATGACCCTCAGCCTGATCCTTTATCAGAAAATCATGATGAAACGCACGCGGTCTGTCATTTTGCGGGCGGATCATGCGCATTATCTTAGTGATGTTTTGACTAATGCCGGGGTGATTGCCGCTATTCTCGTCGCATCCGTTACGGGATGGGTGGCCGTTGATGGGCTGCTGGGGATTGGGATTGCGCTGTATGTGTTATGGCACGTCATCACGCACGTCGTCAAACCCGCCTATCACCGCCTGATGGACCACGCCCTGCCCCCCCATGAAGAGGCTGAAATCATTCACATCATCCAAAACCACCCGGGGGTTCAGGGGTATCACCGCCTGCAAACCCGGGCCTCTGGCAGTAAAATTTTTATTCAGGTTCACCTGGACCTGAACGGTCACCAAACCCTGTTTCAGGCCCACGCCATTGCAGATAGCCTGGAAAACAAACTGGAAACCCTGTATCCCCACGCCGATGTTATGGTGCATCAGGATCCGGTGTGAGGGCATAAATGGTTTATCCATTTTTTTAATAACTTGTGGTTCATTTGCGTAAGTCATATAATAAAAAACTATGGAATTAAAATTATGGCTGGTTGTTTTTTATCTGTTTCCGGAGAAAGTTTTGACGTTGAATCTTTTTTGAAAACATCTTTTGTATGGCGTAAATATGCATCGACTTTTTACAACAAAAACTGTCCTGGACAAGAAAAGCCAATCCAGGGTTTGCACTTGGATATATCCGACGATGAAGACACGATTACAGTTCAAATCGAAAGGGCAATCATTTTTTTGGAAGAACAAGAGGAGGAACTTCGTCGATTACGGTGTTTTCCCGGTGTTCAAGAAATAGAGTTGCGGTTCGGTGGCTGGTGGTACGAGGATACGGTCGCGTTTTTTCTGTGCTTGCCTTCAAAGCTTGTTGAACGTGCGGGACAGTTCGGCATTGAAATATGTGTAGGGATTTACGCCACCTCACGGGAACAAGAACACGAATAGAGTTTCGCCATAAGTTGGATGGAAAAATAATCATAAATAAACACGGGACTTTTGGATTTTTTCGGCATCTTTGGTCAAAACAATCCGCCACGTCATGGTTTCAGCTCTACACACAAAGAAAGCGGTATCTCCCGGCCCTGAATCAAAGAATCCCTCATACCGGGAATGGAGAGCAGGTAAAGGGTTTCTTGGATGGATTCCCAATCGTCTTGGGAAACCAGGACGGCGTGGTGAGGGCTTTTACCCTTAATCAAGCAAGGCTCGTCCTGAACCTGCTCAAGCAGGGCAAACCATTGTTTTCGTGCATCGGAGGACAGGCCATAAGGGTAAGGCTGATTTATCATGAGCGCGGAAAATGGTCATGAAAACCCTGCAAAACAGGGGAAAATTCCTGGCTGATGAAGGCGGTCAGTTGATCCAGAACATCCTGATGATAGGTATGAACCGAAAGATTCCGGTATTCCAGGGCGCGCAGCCAGATTGCTCCTCCCGTGATCCACCCCAGTTGAAACGCCTGGCGCAGGGCCCGGCGCGGGGTGGCCACATCGGTGAAGCCCTCATGTTCCAATCGGGATTTCAGGGTTTTCCACGCGGTTTCAAACACAACCTCAAAGGCCTGAACCAGGGCCATTTGTTGCGCCTCATCGTTTGGCATTTCCCCATAACCCTGAAAGCGACGCAAAAAGGCTTGGTAAGCCTGCTCAAAGGACGATAACTGCTGCTGCCAACGAAGGGGAAGATGGGCTTTCATTTTGATGAACGAGTTTCTATTTTAATGTAATCTATTTCCTCAACACAGAGGGGCAAGCCTTTTACACGTAGATTTAGATGATGGATGTCCTTTTTAAGAAGATCGAAGGCTTTAGAGGGATAGGTTTCGATTTCAACAAATTTTCCCCATTCTATCTTTTTCTCAGGATGTTCGTTTGACGTGTAAACACCGCTGGAGTCCCATACAAATTCATTTTTGTTATAAAAAACTTGAAACACACAGTTCTTATCAAAAACAGTTTTGGGATATAAAACAGCCACATCTTCCCAAACAAAAACACTGATCCAAGGTTTTTCTTTGAGGTCTACGGCAGCAAGAAAGTTCTTTTCGATACCGTCTTTTTCAACGGCGGCCTCTTTTTGACGGCGTATTGTTTCAACTTTTTGAAGATATTGCTTCCATTCTTCCTGAAGTTTTTTTTCCTGCTCTTCGGTTCTCTTAGGAACAGGGTCAATACTTACAAAGTATATAAACGTAGAAACCAAAAATACACCTATCAAAAACAGAGCGATGATGATTTTTCGTCGTCTCAGCTCTTTAGTGAGAGGTGCTTTTCTGTAAAGCAAAAATGACCATATTCCAAAAAAAATGACAACAATGTATAAAAATACAGTTATCACTTCCCCAAAGCCTCCGCCACCAGCGCCTGTTGCTGTTGATTGTGTTGGGTAATGGTGCCCACCGCCGGGGACGCCGCCGCCGGGCGACCCACATAGCGGGGGCGTTTTGTTTTGTGATTGAGGTCCGTCAAAACCCCCTCAATCCGGCGATCCAGGAACGTCCAGGCGCCCATGTTTTCGGGCTCTTCCTGGCACCAAATAACCTCAGCGTTTGGATAACGGGTTAGGGTCGTTTTCAGACTGTTGTGGGGGAAGGGATAAAACTGCTCCACACGCACAATGGCCACATCATTGATTTTTTGGGCGGCGCGGGCCTCATACAAATCATAATACACCTTGCCACTGCACAGGACCACACGGCGGATTTTCGCATCGGGGACCAACCCCTTATCTGTTTCCGGCAACACGCGGTGAAAGGACGTGTTTGGCCCCATGTCCGCCAAGCTGGAGACACACAATTTATGCCGCAGCAGCGACTTGGGTGTCATGATAATCAACGGCTTCCGGAAATTCCGGCGCATCTGACGGCGCAGGATATGGAAATAGTTGGCAGGCGTGCTGCAATTGGCCACCTGCATGTTGTCCTCGGCGCAGGCCTGAAGAAAACGCTCCAGCCGGGCCGAAGAATGCTCGGGCCCTTGCCCCTCAAACCCATGGGGCAGCAGCATGACCAGGCCGCACATCCGCAGCCATTTGGATTCGGCAGACGAAATAAACTGATCAATAATCACCTGGGCACCGTTGACGAAATCGCCAAATTGCGCCTCCCAAAGGACCAGCGTTTTGGGGTCCGCCAGGGAGTAGCCGTAGTCAAAGCCCAGAACAGAGGCCTCCGCCAGCGGGCTGTCAATAATTTCCGCCTGGACCTGGCCCTCTCGGATACCATTCAGGGGCAGATAGCGGTCTTCATTGGTTTGATCATGCAACACGGCATGACGCTGGGAAAACGTGCCGCGCCCACAATCTTGCCCGGACAAACGGACGTTGTATCCCTCCAGCAACAGCGTGCCAAACGCCAGAGCCTCGGCGGTCGCCCAGTCAAAGCCCTCGCCGCTCTCAAACATGGCGGCTTTGGCCTGCAGCTGGCGTTTGATTTTGGGGTTTAGGTCAAAGGTGGCAGGGACAGAAGCCAGGGCTTTGCCTACCTGCTTTAAAACATCCAACGATACATCGGTGTTGCCCTTGCGGTCTTCTTCGTCTTTGGCGGTATCCATGCCGGACCAGGCGCCTTCCAGCCAATCGGCTTTGCTGGTTTTAAAGGTTTTGCTTTGATCAAAGGCCGCGTCCATCTGGGCGTTATAGGCGGCTGTCATGCCATCAGCTTCGGCCTGATTCAAAACGCCCTGCGCGATGAGTTGTTCCGCGTACAGGGTGCGCGTTGAGGGCTGTTTGGCAATTTTGTTGTACATTTTGGGCTGGGTAAAGGCGGGCTCGTCGCTTTCGTTGTGCCCAAAACGCCGGTAACACAGGACATCCACCACGACATCTTTGGCGAAAGTCTGGCGGAATTCTTCGGCCAGCTGGGACACCCACACCACGGCCTCTGGGTCATCGCCGTTGACGTGGAAAATGGGGCTTTTCACCATTTGCGCCACATCGGTGGAATAGGGGGTCGAGCGCGCATAGCTGGGCGAGGTCGTAAACCCAATCTGATTGTTCACAATAAAATGCATGGTCCCGCCGGTGCGATAGCCTTTGAGCTCGGACAATCCAATGGTTTCGGGCACCAATCCCTGACCCGCAAACGCCGCATCGCCGTGCAGCAAAATGGCCAGGACTTGCTTGCGCTCTTTATCACCACGCAGGGCTTGCTTGGCCCGGACTTTGCCGACCACCACGGGATTCACGGCCTCCAGGTGGGACGGGTTGGCGGTCAGGGATAAATGGACCGTCTGCCCCGCAATTTGGCGATCCACGGAGGTTCCCAGGTGATATTTCACATCCCCCGAACCCTGAACATCATCGGGATGGGCAGCATTGCCCTGAAATTCCGAAAAAATCTTCACCATGGGTTTATCCATGATGTTGGCCAGCACGTTCAGACGGCCGCGGTGTGCCATACCCAACACAACCTCTTTTGTGCCCAGTTTGGCCGAGGCTTTAAGACACGCCTCCAGCGCCGCAATGACACTTTCGCCCCCGTCCAGGCCGAAACGTTTCGTGCCCGTGTATTTTAAGTGCAGGTATTTCTCAAAGCCTTCGGCGCGGGTCAGGTCGCGCAAAATCTCTTTTTTCTCCTCAGCCGAAAACAGATTTTGGGGACGCGTGCCCTCAATCCGTTCCTGCAACCACGATTTCGCCGCTGGATCCTGAACGTGCATAAATTCAAAGCCAATGGTGCCGCTGTAACTTTGCTGCAACACCGATAAAATCTGGCGCAGGGTGGGTTTGGTCAGACCCAGCACATTGTCTATATAGATAGTGCGGTCCAAGTCGGCCTCAGAAAAGCCATAGGTCCGATAGTCCAGCTCAGGATGGTTGGCGGTTTCGGTCAGCCCCAGGGGATCCAGCTTGGCCAAAAAGTGCCCGCACGCCCGGTAGGCCCGAATCAACATCAGGGCGCGGATGGAATCGTGCACCATGGCCTCAGCGTCCGCACGCGCCACGGCATCGGCGGGCAAGATGGGGGCATTTTTATCTGCGGGGGCGCCTTTGTCTTTATTGTCTTTTTTCGCAGTGACGGGGCCGGGGACGTCCAGATCGTCATCTTTCAGGGTCAGTTTGCTACCCCAGGATGGTGAGAGATTGTTGTTGGCGGCGACTTCATCCCGCAAATCATCAAACAGCGCGCGCCACGACGCATCCACAGAATCCGGATTTTTCGCATAATTTTCATACAGCGACTGCAAAAACGCCGGATTGGCATTGGACAAAAAGGCAAGGGAAGAAGGCTGCGTCATAATCACATTATTTTTTGACGAAAGGGACAAAAACTATAGCAGTTTTCCCCTTAAACAAAAGATAAAAAACGGCACGAAAATACGCATAAAATTCTTGACATATATATATATTAGGCTAAATTCATACTAGCCTAGTGCATATTATCCCCTTGATTTTATTGCACTTGACCACCTTGTTAACGTTCGTTGTCGTTTTTGAGGTTACTATCATGATTATCAAATTTTTCGTTAATACGAGAAAATCTTTTTTCGGCACTAAAGACGCCTTGGGATTGGAGGATTGGGAACAGCTCCCCCAAGGCGTTCTTTGGAAACGGATAGGAGGAGGCAGAAGCACACAAATCACTTTCACGGACCAGGATGTCCGTGGATTTGTAGAGTTTTTGACTACCCACCCTTCGAAGAACTTCTCTTCGAAGAACTTCTCTTCGAAGGCAGAGATTATTGCCTTTTCCATTTCATACCTAACCTCCGAGATCTCGGAGGTTTGCGGTAGTTTCGGTCCACACTATCCAGCGTATTCTGCATCGCTGTAGACCGTCATTTTTCGGCCTTCTTACTACCCCTTGGGGAGCATAGTAGGAAGGCCATTTGATTTTTTTTGGATTTTTACCCCTTCTCCCCCTTTTTATCATACGGATTGAAATCAGTGGGCCGCGTGACCCTCTTCCCTCAAACTAAATCCCACCTGGGTACCCAAGCGGTTGCAGATATACAGCAATCGGTCCAGGGTCAAGCGGGAAAGATCGGCTTTGACGATACGGGAAAATTCCAGTCGGGGAACCCCTGTTAAGGATTCTGCCTGATGCAGAGACAGCCCTTGCTGTTCCATACGGATCAGAATTTTTGCCGCCAGCAAGGCCTTGGCCTGGCGAATATCCGCATCGGAATAGCCAAAATCCTGAAACACATTGCCGCTGCCGTGGATGAGGTCCAAAGGTTCTTCTGGGGTCATGATAGTGCCTCTTTTAACAATTTCAGTCGTTTTCGTATCAGATCAACCTCTTGTTGCGGCGTTTTGATGCCTGTTTTAGACTTTTTTTGGAAGGCATGAACCACCCAAACCGCATCCGCCAGCTTGACCGCATAAACACATCGGTACGCATCCCCTTGATAAGGAAGAGCAATTTCAAAAACCCCAGAACCCATACCTTTAAAAGGCTTGGCCAAAGGGGGCATGCCTCCCTCAGCAGCCATGGTGAGAGAAGAGAGAATGATCTCTTGCGCCCCCAAAGGAAAATCACAAAAAGATTTTCGAGCCGCCGATACCCAAGAAATAGGGCGTATGGTTTTCATTAAGGTTGTCCGTCAATAGCACTCTTTATGCCATAAATTGATAAAAATGTCAATGCTTTGAAAGTGACATGCTTTGAAAGTGCTTTGAAAGTGCCCTTATCAATCTACATCGTTTGCATAAGAGGCCTTTTTCACCCCCCCCTTCCCCCGAGTATCACAGGGACTGCCTGTCGTATCAATCCCCCCTCACGCCTTCTGCAATACCCAATGAATATCCGTCTGTCCGGCGCCGGTGGTGCCGCGGATGACGACTTGGGTGGTGGGGCGGATGGCGCCCTCGGTATCGATGAAGACGCTTTCCTCCAGCGCAATGGGCAGGACGGGACAGGTCAGGGTCCAGATGTCCTGGTTGACGGCATCCAGGTAAACGCGGTTTTTCCCAGCCTCCAGCAGCGGCCGAATGTGCGGGGGCAGGTGAAAACGCACGCAAAAGGCATGACCCTGGGCCCCCTTTAGCCCATCATGCCCCGTGAGATGGTCTCCGTTGCGGGATAATGTCAACGTGCGTTCATGCAACACGCCAAAACGGCCGAAATACCCATCGTGGCGGGCTTTTAAGGTGATGCGGCCGGTGTCCTCGGAAACGTCCGTTTCAATGCGGGACAGGGTCTTTTCCCCCGAGGCGCCGTAATCAAAGGCATCGGCATCATCCATAGACAGCGTGCTGTGGGCCGCCGTGCCGCGCAGGCCCTGCTTCCATTCCGGCGACAACGTGGCGCTATAGCCGCAGTTGGTGATCAGCAGATTTTTTCCGATGCTGAGTTCAAACGCCAGCGGGCTGGCATGATACCGCTGGCCCGTTTCGGGCAGGCGGCAATCCATAATGACGCAGGTATTTTTGCAAACGATTTTTTCGAGCCCCATCACACGACCCTGATACGGCTGCACCACCTGGCACGACTGCCCCGCCATGGTGAGCAAACTTTGCAACCACGAACGATCATAGCGCGGCGTCGCATGAAACGCCGGCAAGGTCCCCGTCCCCATCTGGGCCCGCTTTAACACCGCCGCCATTTGGCACAGCATGTCTTTCAGATACACGGGGGCTCGCTGCTTTTTGGCCTGATAAAGCAGCCGGATATCCAAAAGATGAATTACCGTTTCCAACTGGGCGGAGGGACTCATGCGGCGACCCTCGAACCGTTCATCAACATTTTGGGACAGGTATTCCTCCAGGCAGGATTCCAGGGTTTCAAACCAGGTTTCGTATCCCTTCAGACATCCTGTGATGGTCATCATGGCCTTGATCATCAGCAAAGGATCATCATCGGCATACCGCGCATAATAATGGGCCCGCAGGCGGTAAAGGTGGAAAATCAGGAATTGACTCAGGGACTCTTGAAACGCCTCATCGGACCCGGCGGCAAAAAAAGAATAATGCTGCAGCCACAGAACGGCCCGCTCCGCCGCGATGTAGGACTTCCAAGGGAGCCCCGTTAATCCCGAATGTTCCCGCATCCAGGATTCTGTCAAACGGCGGGCCACCTGACGGGCCTCATCCCCCCCCACCGCATGCAAATCCCGCAGCCAAATGAAATTTGAGGCCTCCAGCGGCAGCCCACCGCGACGCCAGGGGGACGCCCCCACCGCAAAATCCTGGCCGCGCAGTTTGTAAATGCCATCGATTAAGGCCTGGCCATCCTCAGCACTCCCGGACCATAAATCAGGGGGGGAGCCTATAACCTCCGGCATCCCCCCCCGCCGGAGCATCCAACGATACGGGGATAGGTGCAACGCCGATTGCATCAGATGCGCGCGCACAGGGCTGACCTCAAAATCCGGCAGCGTAATGTGGGCATCAAAGTGCTGAACCGTCTCAACCATGGCGCAACCGGGCGATATTGTGGGGAATTTGGGTGATTCCCCCCTTAAAAACCGCACTGCCCGCCACAATCACATCGGCCCCCGCGGCCACCACGCGGCCGATGTTTTGATGCGTAATGCCGCCGTCAACCTGAATATCAAAAGACAGCCCCCTCTTGGTGCGAAAATCCCGAACCCACGCGATTTTTTCCATTTGAGATTCCAGAAAACTCTGCCCGCCAAAGCCCGGATTCACCGTCATCACCAGCACCAAATCCACCTGGGGCAGATACCGTAAAACCTCCGGCGATGTCCCGGGATTCAGCGCCACGCCCGCGGTCACTCCCCGAGATTTTATCACCGTAAGCAAACGATCCAGATGCGTGCAGGCCTCTGCGTGGACCGTAATATGATTAACACCAGCAGCGATGTAGGATTCCACCGTTTCTTCGGCATTTGTGATCATCAAATGGGCATCCAGCGGCAGCGAGGTTAAGGGCCGCAGCGCCGCAATCACCGGCGGGCCAAAGGTCATATTGGGCACAAAATGCCCATCCATCACATCCAGGTGTAAAGAATCCGCCCCCGCGGCCGCCAACGCCGCAATATCCCGGGCCAGGTTGGCAAAATCAGCGGATAACAAAGACGGCGCCAGACGAACCACAATCACAAACCACACAATCACAAATCATCAGGATGTTTTCAAAAGACATGCCGCAAAAAAACCATCCATACCCCCCGCATCAGCAGCCTGACGGGGATGGGTCTGCAGATAGCCGTCTTTCAGGGCAAAATCAGGGATCATGCTATCTTGGTTTGTTATGGGCTGCAAGAGGCAATCCGGCCGCCCCGCCAGAAACGCCTGGATCACATCGGGCCCTTCTTCCCTGAGTAGTGAGCACACAGCGTATACAACCTTACCGCCAGGTTTAACGGCATCCAGGGCGCGATGAAGCAAAGCCCCCTGCCCTGCCTGTAACGCCCCGATCTGGGATCCATCCCGAATCCACGGCAATTCCGGATGGCGGCGCAGCGTCCCCGTGGCCGAACACGGCGCATCCAGCAGCACAGCATCGAAAAGCTGAGGCGGATTCCATGTCAAGGCATCGGCGCAGACAACCTCCGCCGTTAATCCCGTTCGCCCCAGGTTTTCCTTTAGCAGTTTCATCCGATCCGGCGCATAATCCAGGGAAGTGACAGCCGCCCCCCGGGACGCTAACTGCATGGTCTTTCCGCCCGGGGCCGCGCCCATATCCAAAACGGTTTTTCCCGTTACATCGCCCAGGGCCATGACGGGGAAACTGGCCGCCACATCCTGAACCCACCACAATCCTTGGTCATACCCGGGAAGTGTCGTCACAGCCGGCGACTCAGAATAACGGTACGACCAGGGCACCAGAAAGGGATCCCCCCCCTCCCCTACCCCGCCAGGAGCCGCCAACGTGATGTCCAGCGGCGGCATTCTTAAACATACCCGGGCCATAGCATCCAGCGTGGCCTCGTCATACTGAACGCTCAACCGATCATAGAGCCAGGTGGGCATCAGGGTTTGGGCTGTTAAATAAAGATCACGCCAACCCTCCCCCAAACGCACCGCCCGCTGGATCAGGGCATGGACATAGCCCCGGGCGTAGGGTTTCGATGCCCCCTTGGCCCACTGAGAAATGGCATATACGGGCGTATCCAGGCACAGAGCCTCCGTCAGGGCCAAATGTAAAATGGTCTCATGATCCGTCGTTTTGGGCGAAAATGCTCGAATCATGGCCATAAACGCCCCCCGATACCGAAACAGGGTTTTTAAGCGCAACATGACAAAGCCCCGATCTTGGGGGGTGTAGCGGGCGAAACTGGGATGCTGGGCGCAGGTGTCCTCCAGCGTTTGTTTGCGTTTTAGGACATCACCGTAAATCTCCAGCACCAACCGACGAAGGGTGACGCTGTGATCCACAGCAAATCGGGGTGGTTTGGGGGCGGACATTATGGTACTTTATCTATGTATGAAATGATCAAAGGATTGATATGACCACCGACACTAACACACCTGCCGAGGAAACACAGCCACCCACGCAAAAAAAAGAAAATGACTTACCGACCGAAACCCCACCCACCGAATGGATTGTTCGAAAATCCGATGGGCGTATGGTGGTGACGGATTTTTGATCCCATAAAAAATGTTGCCCTTGAACATTTTGCGTTCTGTTAAACCACTCTGGCATTGAACCGTTAACCATTTTCGACTAATCTTATAAAAAATAACAGATTGGTCAGCACGTGGAAAAAGCCCATATACCCCGGACACTTGTGCGGAGTCTCTTGAAAGCCAGCCAACATTTCGGTGCTGTGCTGCTGACGGGGCCGCGCCAAGTGGGCAAAACAACGCTGCTGGAAACGCTGGAGCACGGCATACGTTCCACCATCACCCTGGATCATCTGGGCATACGCGCCGCTGCCAAGGAAGATCCGGCGGCGTTTATTGAACGGCTGGACCTACCCGTACTGATTGATGAAGTGCAATACGCACCGGAGCTGTTCCCCTATATCAAAATGGCGGTGGATAAGGCGGGAAAGCCCGGGTTATTCTGGCTGACGGGATCCCAGCATTTTGAAATGATGAAGAATGTCACGGAATCCCTGGCGGGTCGCGTGGGCATACGCAAGTTGCAGGGGATCTCCTTGGCCGAGGAAACCGGCAGGCCGGAAAGTCCACCCTATGTGCCCTCACTCGCGCTGCATCGGGAACGCCAAAAAACGGCGACACCTTTGACCCGTGCCGAGGTTTATTACCGCATTTGGCGTGGCTCTTATCCCGCTATGGTGGGGGCGGACGCGGACCTTTGGGGGGATTTTTACGAATCGTATCTCAGCACCTATATCCAGCAAGACATTCGCACCTATCTGGACGTGTCCAGCATCGAGGATTTTTACAAATTTATGCAGGTGGCCGCCGCCCGTACGGGACAGCTGGTGAATTATGCCGATATGGCTCAGGATGTGGGGATTAAGGAAACCGTGGCCAAAGCCTGGCTGAACGCACTCAAGGGCTCTGGTATTATCACGCTGCTGGAGCCCTATTTCACCAACCAAACCAAACGGCTGATCAAAACACCGAAATTGTATTTCATGGATACGGGTCTATGTGCCTATCTGACCCGCTGGACATCGCCAGAAACCCTGGAAAATGGGGCCATGGCGGGGGCAATGCTGGAAACATGGGTCGTTTCGGAAATCATCAAATCGTTCTGGCACAACGGCCAAGCTGCACCGCTTTATTTTTACCGCGATAAAGAAAAACGGGAAATTGACCTGTTGTTGGAACAAAACGGCATCCTGCACCCCATCGAGATCAAAAAAACGTCCACCCCTGATAAAAACGCGCTCAAAAGCTTTGGTGTTCTTGAAAACCTGGGCAAACCCATGGGCTATGGTGCTGTCCTATGCTTTACGCCCACTGTTTTGCCGTTAGGAAAGGATATGGATGCCGTGCCGGTGTGGATGGTATAAGGTTTAAACGTCACTCAAAACATCTTGTAAACCCTCTTTTTTTGATGTCCACCCGTGGTGCGGTCGAGAAGAGTCGAACTTCCACGGGTCTCCCCACAGCGACCTCAACGCTGCGCGTCTACCATTCCGCCACGACCGCACAAAGGAAGGCGACCTTAACAAATCCCCCCAAAGGCTGCCACCTTTTTTTCACAGACATCAGCCATAAACCGCCTTATCGCAAATGAATCTTTTCTACCAAGACACGCAGCATATTGCCTACCGCACTAAGGTTAGTTTTTTTGGAAGGTTGCGATGGCTCTGAGGATGGCCCATTTTAGGGTTGCGCCGAATCGTGCGAGGAATTTTCTGGCGTAATGTTTGATGGTGGCCCAAGAGTTTTCAATTTTATTCAGATCAGGGGCGTAGGACGGCAGCCAGAGAATCGAGCACCCTGCCGAGGCCGCCCTGGCCACCCTCCCCGGCCCCGCCCCCATTCACGCGGCCTTTCGGGAAATTCTTCAGGTTCTGGCGGAAAGGGGGGGGTAGAGGGGGGATCAATCACCCTCGGCCGCCCTATTGGGTTTGAGTTGGTGGGGGGTCATGGACCGCTTTTACGAGGTTTCCATCCCCCTATTTGCCCCCGTCCAAGCGGGGCGATTAGTGCCTATACCCCATATTGCCCCGCATAGCGTCCCATAACTTTTCAAGCGGTGTTTGATAAACCAGACCCTGTTTTTTCAAAACCGTTGCTACCGCACCAACAATTGACGATACAGCCTCATCTTTAGTGGCTTTAAGGGGAATATTCGTTCCTATAAACTGCTCTGCAGCCTTATTACAACAGGTGCGCCGAAACAACAAATTTTCCTCAGAATATTTATCCTCATCCAACTTTGCCTGTTGTGGATTGTTCGCCCCACGTCCCTCAAAGCGGCACCAGAATTCATCAATAAAATTATTATTAGGTCCATCAAAGGTCAAAACAACATAATCCAAAACCTCAACCCCTAGATTCCTATATTGATCCATCGTTAATTCCAATACGGGCTTACCTGCGATGATTTGATATGGATTTTTGTCTGGCAGGTGAATCAGGCCAATTGCCTCGGGATTTTGTTTTAAATCCTCGGCGTTTTCCGCCATGATGGCTTGCAAAATTTTTAAACCCCAATTTTTTACAAACGCTGGGTCATCAGCACTGGAAAAACCTTCTTCTTGAGCTTTTTTATTTCTTGCTTCTGATGTCCAAGTACGGTCGTTGTCTAAGTTTAGAAACTTCAAACCTGTTTCTTTTTCAAGGCGGGCAGCCACTTCAGGAATCAGGGTGCTTTTCCCACTGCCAGGTTGCCCCAGAATAATAATCGCCGTTGGCATAAAAAAACTCCGAAATGCTTTATTAAAAAAGCCAGAGTAATCAATTCGGAACGTATTTTATATGACAAATGTCACAAAAAGTCTTTTTTAGTAAAGATGCCTGCCCCCCCTAAACCCGATTCTGCCCCCCATTCACATTAATCGTGGTGCCGGTAAGGAACTGGTTGTCTTCGCTGACCAAAAACAGGACCGTGCGGGCGACGTCGCTGACCTCGCCCAGGTGGCCCACGGGGATTTGGGCGATGATTTTTTGTTTCACAGTTTCGGGAATGACCGCCACCATATCGGTGTTGATGTAACCGGGGGCAATGGCGTTGACCAGCACCCCTTTGGCGGCCCCCTCAAAGGCCAAGGCCCGGGTCAGGCCGATAATCCCCGCCTTGGCCGCGCTGTAATTCACCTGGCCCAACTGGCCCAGCTGCGCGTTAACAGAACTGATATTAACAATCCGGCCATACCCGCGTTCCCGCATGCCCGGGTAAATCAAGGAACACATATTATAACACGATGTTAAATTGGTGCCGATGACGGCGGACCAGGCCTCTGGCGGCATTTTGTGAAACATCATGTCCCGGGTGATGCCGGCGTTGTTGACCAGAATGGAAACCTCCCCCAAATCCGAAACCAGGCGGCGAACACCGTCCTGGCACGACGCAAAATCTGCCACATCCCAGGAATAAACGGGAATGCCCGTATCCTTAGAAAACGCCTGGGCCGCGTCATGGTTGGTGGCATAATTGGCGGCCACCGTATAACCGGCGGCCTTTAGCGCAAGTGAAATGCCGGCCCCGATACCGCGGGTGCCACCGGTGACGAGGGCGATTTTTTGGCTCATAGATGAACTCCCATTGTAAACACGATCATGCCCGTTGGTGTAACGGATTTTTAAGGGCATGTCACTGGATTTACAAACCACGGGACCCCTTTTCGCAAAATCTTGCGCCCAGGGCGGCATCGTGATAGGTAAAGGGTCATGATCTTAACCCTGGAACACATCCCCGAATCCCTGAAACGCATTGTGGTGCGTGCCGATTTGAATGTGCCTATGCATAATGGGATTGTCAGCGACACCACCCGCATGACATCGGTCCTGCCAACGCTGCGGGAACTTTTGGATCACGGCAAAACGGTTTATCTGATTTCCCATTTGGGGCGGCCCAAGGGAACGTGGGATTTGCGTTTCTCCCTGGCCCCCGTGGCGGAGATTTTAAAAACCTTGCTGCCAGGATACGCCGTTATTTTTGATCCCCGTGACATCACACAGCTGGCGGCCAGCGCGTTAAAGCAGCATCCGCCAGGGTCTTTGGTCCTGCTGGAAAACGTCCGTTTTTACCCGGGCGAAGAAACCAACTGCATGGATTTTGGGCAAAAATTGGCCGAAGTGGGCCAGGCCTATGTCAATGATGCCTTTGCCAGTTCCCACCGCGCCCATACGTCCACGTGTGCCTTGGCCCGTTTGCTGCCGTCCTTTGCGGGGCGGTTGTTGCAAAGAGAGCTGGAGGCCCTGGAAACCACCGTGGAACACACCGCCCGCCCCACCTGCGCCGTGGTGGGGGGATCCAAGGTTTCCACGAAAATTGACCTGCTGAAAAACCTGATGACCAAAGTCGATCACCTGTGCATCGGCGGGGCCATGGCCAATACCTTTTTGTTTGCCCTGGGAAAACCTGTGGGGCGGTCCTTGGTTGAGCCCGATTTGGCCCCCTTGGCCCGGGAAATTATGAGCATGGCTGCCAATTGCGGCTGTACGTTGCATTTGCCCGTGGATGCCGTGGTGGCGGGGTCCTTAGAGGCCGGCGTCGATGTCAGCACGGTGGCCTGTGATGATGTTGGGGCCGAGGACCTGATTTTGGACATTGGCCCGCTGACGCGCCAGGCCTGGTCCCATGTTTTTGATTTTTGTAAAACGGTGATTTGGAATGGCCCCGTGGGCGCCTTTGAGGTCACGCCCTTTGCCGGCGGCAGTTTGTTTATCGCCCACACCCTGGCCGAGCGCACCCGTCAGGGCCACCTGTCCACCATCGCCGGTGGGGGCGATACCCTGTCTGTTTTGAATGTGGCCGGCGTCATGGGGGATTTGACCTTTGTCTCCACGGCGGGCGGTGCCTTTTTGGAATGGTTAGAGGGCAAACCCCTGCCCGGTCTGCAAGCCCTGAAATATCGTCATCTCGCCCATGCCTGATTCCGGATTTTCCATTGAGATGTTTACTCAGGCGCGGGTTTTGTGCCTGGGCGATGTGATTTTGGATCAATATGTTTACGGCACGGCGCATCGGTTATCGCCGGAGGCCCCCATTCCCGTTTTTGAACACCAGCAGGCTGTTTTTTCCCTGGGCGGCGCCGCCAACGTCGCGGCCAACATTGCCGCCATGGGGGGACAGTGCACCCTGATCAGCCTTTGGGGGGAAGATCCCGCCGCGCAAACCCTGGCCGATCAGTTGGCCCCCTATAAAACCATTCACCCGATCTTCTTATCCGAAGACGGGCGGCCAACGTCCCTGAAAACCCGCTATGTTTTGCAATCGAAACAAGTTTTGCGTGTGGATCAGGAACGCACAAATCCGTTAATGTCGGATACAGAAGCGGCGGTGATGGCGGTTTTAAAGCAGGCCATACCCCAGGCATCTCTCGTCGTCCTTTCCGATTATGGGAAGGGATTGCTAACCCCGGGCGTTTGTCAATTTGTGATAACCGAGGCCAAAACCCAAAACATTCCCGTGATTGTGGATCCCAAGGGTAACGATTACAGCAAATATCGGGGTGCAACGCTGATTACGCCGAACCGTCAGGAACTGGCGGAGGCCTCGGATATGCCCGTTACCACCGATGATCAGGTCATTGCTGCCTGTCAATCTCTGATAAAAAAGCACAACCTGAAAGGGATGGTGGCCACCCGCAGTGAACAGGGCATGACCGGCCTGTGGGATCATCATATTTATCACCGGCCCACGCGGGCTTTGTCGGTGTATGACGTGACGGGGGCGGGGGATACCGTGGTGGCGTTTCTGGCCATGGCCTTGGCTGTTGGGCAATCGTTGGAAACCGCCATGGATTTGGCCAATACGGCGGCGGGTTTGGTGGTGCAGAAACGGGGCACGGCCACCGTGACCCCCTTTGAGGTGCGCCGGGCCTATCGCCAAACGCACCCCGAAACGGTTTCTGATTTAAAACTTACCGATGCCGACGATATCCAGGATTATGTGAAAACCTGGCGGGATCAGGGGCTGTCCGTGGGCTTTACCAACGGGTGTTTTGATCTTTTGCATCTGGGGCATGTTCAGCTTTTGGCCTTTGCCCGGGCGCGGTGTGACCGCTTGATTGTGGGGGTGAACAGCGATGCCTCTGTTAAACGGCTAAAAGGCCCCACCCGCCCCATCAACGATGAAGTGACCCGCCAAAAAATCCTGGCCGCCCTGGAATCCGTGGATGCCGTGGTGCTGTTTGGCGAAGACACCCCCGCCGCCCTGATTCACACCATCGCCCCGGATTATCTGGTCAAGGGTGGCGATTACACCCTGGACACCATCGTCGGCGCCCCGGAAATCCTGGCCCGTGGGGGCCGTGTGGATGTGTTTCCGACCCTGGCGGGGCATAGTTCCACCCGGATGATTGAGCGGGTGCAGGGGGCCAAAGAGGCTTATAGTGTGGGGTGAAACATCAATTCTCACGGCTCCAACCGCATCGCAGACTACCAAATCCCACAAACCCAAGAAAAATCAGAATGACAACCTTTGATCTCACGTCTCTCCTCGGCTTCTTCGCCGCCCTGTGCACGACGTTATCGTTTGTGCCCCAGGTTTTGCACGTGCTGAAAACCAAGGATACCCGTTCCATTTCCCTGGCCATGTATGTTTTGTTTTGTGTGGGGGTGGCGGCGTGGCTGGTGTATGGTATTTTAATTGGCAGCACGCCCGTGGTGGCGTCCAATGCCGTGACATTATTGCTGTCCTTGATTATTTTGGGGTGTAAAATTCGGTGGGGTTAGGGGTAGCAGCCCCCCTCACCTCTTTAAAAACGCCAAGGTTTTCTGTTTTCCCTCCTCCACGGCGGGTTGGCCAAAGGGGGGGATGTTCCACATGGCGGCGGTGAGCAGGGTTTCGGCGATGAAATGGGCGGCGGCGGCCCCCAAACTGGCCTGATCCAGGGGATTAAAGGTCATCACCCGCGTGGGGTGCCCGCGTTCGTGGATCACATCCATGGTGGCCTGTTGCTGGGCGTGATAAATCACGGCGGCCTCTGTGGCCTCAATGCCCGCCATCAGGGGGTTGGGCCCCTCCAGCGTCGGGCCCCTTTGCCCGTAGGATTCCACCAGGAACGTGAAGAGTTTATCCTTCCGCCCATCCAGGTACATTTGCAGCTGGCTGTGCTGGTCCAAGCTACCGGTGCCCACGGTGGGCGTGGTGCCGTTGCGGTCCTTGCCCAGGCTTTCCGCCCATAACTGGCGGTGCCAGCGGGCAAAATCGGACAGACGCTCGGCGTAGGTGAACAGAACGTGGGTGCTTTTGGCCTCGTGCTGCACGTGCCACGCCACGCTACGATAAAGATCATCCTGGGGTTTTAAGGTCTGGAGATAAGCCCTGGCCCCCTCAAAAATCGCCTGGGGTGAAAGGCCCAAACACAACGCCGGCAGCATACCCACCAAGGAAAAAAACGAAAACCGCCCGCCAATATCCGAATCATGGGGCAGGGTTGGGATGCCCCGCTGCTGCGCCCAGTCACGAAGACGGTTGGGCCGCGCCTCCGTAATCACAACCGCGCGATCTGCCAGGGAAACCTTGGCTTTTTGCGCGGCTTCCTCTAAAAACGCCGTCAGAACCAGGGTTTCCAGTGTGTCCCCCGATTTTGAGACAATCAAAAACCGCGCCTGGATCATGTCCAGGTGCCGCAATTGCCCCGCCAGATGATACGGCTCAATCCGATCCCAATACACCAGGGCAGGGCGGCGGGCATCAGGAAACGTTAGGGATGCGAAACGATCCAGCAACCGCGCACTCAGGCTGGATCCCCCCACGCCCACAATAACCAAGGTCTCGCCCGTGCTTAAGCGATGCTTGGCATCCCCCACATCAGGGTGATTAAGGGCGTCCTGGCACCGTGGTATGTCCAGACAGGCCAGCGCCCCCTCGGCAATCTGGTGGCGCAAATCATCATAGGCCACCGACAGCTGCTTTTCATGGGCGGCCGTTAATACAGGCTGCGGGGAAAAAGAAAAAGACATCATCCGAAAAAAACCCATCATTTTGGCGGATGGGGTGGGATTTGAACCCACGAACGCCTTGCGACGTTGCCGGTTTTCAAGACCGGTGCATTCAACCGCTCTGCCACCCATCCGTTAAGGGGGGTATCCTAATTCAGGGTGGGGGGGCTTGTCAAATGCCCATAAATTTTGAATTATTGATTTTTTAACAGGGGCTTGGTATCTTCATTAGGCTTGTATGTTTATGAGGGAATTGTTCGTATGGCATCTAAGAAAAATAAAGATACCCCCTTATTAGAAGACCAGTGGTTTGTTCAAGCCCTTATAGACTTTGGAGAGATCCATGATTTTTTTTCCGAAGAGGCCGCAGAGTTAGAGCCAGACATTAATTACAAAGAATTTATTTACTGGTTTTTGTATAATGCACAAATTGTGATCCGCTACACAGAAGCAGATCTTTCCTACAGTGATTTCTCAAATGAACTGAACGATGCCGCTTCAAGAACGATTCGCAATTGGTTGCATGTAAAAACATTTTTTGCCTTTTGCTTGTTAAAACACAGCATTCACGACGTGGAAAAAGATGCCGTGCTCAAAAAATTACAAGCTCTTGCTCAAAAAGTTAACGACTTAATGCAAAAAGTTGAGACGTTAATTAAGATTCATAATGGCCTGGATCAAGAGGGCAGTGAGGAAAATTTTCCAGGATAAAGACCGAATTGTCAAACCCCCAGCACCCGCGCGAGCAAATCCCCCCGCGTCATCCCCGCATCACGCTGCCAGAGGCGTTGCGCCAGTTTGAGACAGCCCGAGAGCTCCGGCCCATGGGGCACGCCTGCGGCCAGTAAATCTTGGGCGTTTAGGGGCGGCGTGCGGCGGCTAACCCATTGATGAAATAAAGCGCGGGCGGCGGCATCGTCGGCTTCGGTGGAAAGGGCCCGGGCCAGAAGGCTTTCGGATGAATCCCAATCTTCGCCGGTTAAGGCATGCTGAAACCAGCGGCGTTGCGGGCGGGTCAGGGGCCAGGTGGTTAAGACTTTTTCAGGTTCTTGGCACAAAACCAACAGCGACGCCCGGGCCGGATCCACGGGTAAATCAAAAAACATCATCAGACGCGCTGCCCGTTCATCGGCGTAAAAGGCCGGCAGATGGGGCGCGGTGATGGTGCCTTGCTTCATCACAGCCAGCATCCGGGGCATGTGGGGGGCGGCCAGCAGTTTCAGGGTTTCCGCCATGATGCGCTCGGCGGATAAGGTGGCCAGGCGGTGGCGGTTTTGGGTACAGGCGAGCAAGGCCTCTTCGGAAAGGGGCACATCCGCCGCCTGGTACCAGGCCGCCATACGCATATAGCGGAGAATGCGCAGGTGGTCCTCGATAATGCGCTCCTCGGGATTGCCGATAAAGCGCACAAAACGGGCTTTCAAATCTTCCATACCCAGCAAGGGATCATGCACGGTGCCGCCGGCGTCTTGATAGAGGGCATTCATGGTAAAATCCCGGCGCTGGGCGTCCTGTTCCCATGATATTGTAAAGATGACATCGGCATACCGGCCATCGGTGGCATGGTCAGACCGCAGCGTCGTGATTTCATAGGTATGTCCATGGGTATACGCGACAATGGTGCCATAGCGGGCGTAGCGATCCTGGGCCTTTAGGCCATGATGTTGCAATTTCGAAACGACTTGGTCCGGCGTTAGGGTGGTGGCGAAATCCACATCGGTGACGGGGTATCCCATCAACGTATTTCGAACGCACCCCCCCACCATGCGGGTGGTGTCCGTACCCAGGGCCTCAAAAATTTTGGGGGCGGAATCCAGGGGGTGCATACTTAAAACCGCATACCCGTTTGGGCGGCGTAGCCCAGCGAGAGGAGCAACAGCAACAAACTGGCCGCGCTCAGCCACAATGTGCGTTTTCGGGCCCACCAGGGGCGGGGGGTGATGGGAACGTCGATAATTTTCATGGCGGGTTTTACGGGGCGGCGCGCGCGGATCCAGGTCACCAGCCGATCCCCCAGCCAGGCCAGAATCCACGGCAGAATCAGGGGGATGAGGAGGGAAAGAATTTTGTTCAGCATTTGGACCTTGTCTGGTATAGGTTGGGCCTAACCCTAACATAACCCCGTTTGATTCGCCAATGGTTGATGTCCCCGAAATCCAGGCTGCGGCTGCCTCCGCCCGCGCGGTTCTTTCTGAAATGCGTCGTCATATTTTGGGACAGGATGCGACGTTGTCCCACTTGCTGACCACGATTTTATCCGGCGGTCATGCCCTGATGGTGGGGATGCCCGGGCTGGCCAAAACCAAACTGGCGGCGTGTATGGCGGAATTGTTGGGGCTGTCCATGGCCCGGGTGCAGTGTACGCCGGATTTGATGCCGTCCGACATTTTGGGCAGCGAAGTTTATGAAGAGAGCGCGCCGCAGCCGTTTCGGTTTGTCCCCGGGCCTGTCTTTACCAATATCCTGCTGGTGGATGAAATCAATCGGGCCAGTCCCCGGACGCAGTCGGCCTTGCTGCAGGCCATGCAGGAAAAGGCCGTGACGGTGGCCGGGAAAACGTATCCCCTGCCCGCGCCGTTTCATGTGCTGGCCACGCAAAACCCCCTGGAACATTTGGGGACGTATCCATTGCCAGAGGCCCAGCTGGACCGTTTTTTGGCCCACATTCAGATGGATTATCCCGATCCGAAAACCGAAGAAGCCATTTTAATTGCCACCACAACGGGGGAGGAGCCCCCTCTGGTCCCTGTGCTAACAGCGGATCAAACGCGTCACCTCCAGGCCACGGTCCATGCCATGCCACTGGGTCAAGCCGTGGTGCAGGCCATTGTCGCCCTGTGCCAGGCCACGCGCCCGGAAAGCCCCTCCGCCCCCGAGGTTGTGCGTCGCTGTGTGGCGTATGGCGCAGGGATTCGGGCGGGGCAGGCCTTGATGCTGGCCACCCGGGCACGGGCGTTGATTGACGGACGGTTTTCGCCCACGGTGGAGGATATGGTGGTCCTGGCCCCGTCGGTCCTGCGTCACCGTATTGGCCTGAATCATCAGGCCGTGCGGGAGGGGGTGGGGATTGATGATGTGATTCAGGTGGTGGTGGGGAGGGTGGGTTAGAGCACCTATCAATCGTCATTGCGAGCGCAGCGAAGCAATCCAGAAATGCCAGAACCAGAAAGACTGGATTGCCACGCCTCCTACGGAGGCTCGCAATGACGAGAAACTGAGGTTTTTAGAGGTTCCTGTTAGAGGGAAAGAGAAGACGCGTTTTGCAAGGCAGCCAGGGTGTCGGCTTGGCTTTCCTGGTCTAACCCAAGGGCTCTTTCAAAGGATGCCAACACCATTGCTGCGGTTGCCTCTTCTGTGCCGGGCACGGTGTTTTCAAGTTCAAGATCAAAACAGGCTTCAAGAAAAGCGACAGCTACAGGATCACCGGATTTAACGCCCTCACTAAGGACATTCAAATCCTTTTTATTCATCAAATCGAGAATTGTTGCACCTGCCATAAAAAACCCCTCTTTTCAAACCTTATCCCCATCCTACCCCAGAAAAGACAAAAAAAATGTGACATATGTCACATTTGGGGGCCTGAAAATAAAAAAACCCCCGGAAAGGAAAACCTCTCCGGGGGCGTGACTTAGGACCCAAGGATTAACTAATCAGACGCAGCAACTGCTGGGACTGCTGGTTGGCCTGGGCGGCAACAGCCACGGCAGCCTGCAACAGGGTGTTGTTTTTGGTAAAGTTACTGGATTCCGCCGCAAAGTCCACATCGACAAACTGACCATTGGCCGCGTTACTGTTTTCAATAACGGTGGTCAGGTTGGTGTCGATCTGGGTAAACCGGCTTTGCAGGGCCCCGATTTTCGCGGTGTTTTTGTTGACGATATCGATGGCATCATCAATAACCCCCTGGGCTGCCTGCGCATTGGCACTGGTGTCAATGGAAATCAGGTTGGATCCATTGGCATCGGTGATGTTCAGGGCCTCCGTCGATACTGAATCCAGCGCCACGGTGATCAAGTCCTGATACGCATCCAGACCGATCTGGGTGGTGACGGACACGTTGCCGGATTTTTCCACATCAAACCTAAACTCGTAATTGTTGGATCCAAAGGTAACCTGTTTGAACGTTTCGTCCGCTGCAAGTGTGGAGGATGTTTTGCGAAGCTGATCATTGGTGAAGGTAAACTCAACGCCGTTACTGAACGATACCTTTGTTAAATTGGTATCATCTGCCAGATCGGACACATCCTCAACCACCGCTTCATACACCTGACCCTTTTGATCCTGAATGCGGAACGTGGTTGTGTCCACGGCAGAATCAAAACTGGATGTCAGAGTGTACGTACCAGAGGGTGTGCCACTGGATGCGGATAGGATATTACTATAGCCACCGGCAGTTTGAGCTGTGGAGGTTGATCCCGTTGTGATCCCAACAGCAGCCAAAGGTGTGCCTGCGCCGTTACTAATGGTAAATGTTTCTGAGGGATCTAAGGAATACACAACCAAATTCAGTGTTCCATCACCATCCGTGTCCTTGATTGTCGCAGCCACTCCCGTTTGTTCGGAAATGCTGTTAATAAGGTCTCTGATATCTCCAACAGTATCTGTTCCAGAAAGTGTTGCAGTGGTGGCTGTTCCTTTGCTGCCTACAATGGTTATTGTATCAGTGCTGGTTGTTGTGCCAGCGTCAGTTGTTTCCGCAGCATATTCTGTGCTACCTACTGTACTGGATACCGCTGTAACATCCGACCGGAAAGCATTGGCACTTTCTGTGATGTTGGCAGATCGGAAGACAACCTCGCTGGCACCGGTACCCACACCCAGAATTTGACTTAATTCGTTTTCCAAAACCGTTTCTGTACCTGCGGTGGCAACCAGTGCAGCCACACCGTTCACAGCGGTGAATCCGTTGTTATCGTTCGTTGTGCTTTTGAATTGTATAATGCTACTTGCCGCCGTTGTTTGGCCTACTTCTGCCCGGAAGGTTTCCGTTTGAGCACCATTTTTCAAATCAATTTCGATAACATAATTGGTGTTGGCATCATTGCGGGTGACACGAACATCATTAACCGTACCCTCAACGGCACCTGTATAGTTACTAAGGGCAATACTACTCTCATCAAAGCGAGCTCCCGTAATGGTTTGTAAACCACTGTTAACGATACCAGAAGCATCAACATTGGTGCCTGCACTAAATGACGCATTGGCATTCCCCGCCAACAGTTTAATCCCGTTCAACTGGGTCTGGTTGACGGTGTTATCGACCTCTTTGATCAATTCGCTGAATTCTTCCTGGGAAATCAGACGTTCAGAGTTAGACAAGGTTCCATTCACGGCCTGGGTGGACAGGGTTTTCAGACGGGTCAAGATTTCACTGATCCGGGACACACCCCCACCGGCGATTTGCAGCAAAGACGATGTTTGGCCGGCGTTGATTTTGGCCTGGCTCAATGTGGCAATGTTGGATTTTAATTTGTTTGAAATGGCAAGTGACGCGGCGTCATCGGCAGGACGGACAATCCGGGAACCCGACGATAATTTACCCACACTGGCGGCAGCATTGCGCGAGTGGATGTTGATATTGGCATTGGCGCCTTCAGCGGCGATATTGGTTAAGATACTAGGCATAATGATAGCTCCTTGCTACGTGCATGGTTGAGTCCTACATGGACGGGTTGAACCGGCAAAACATACCGGTCGGCAAAAGAGTCTGCAGTAACCGTGCCAAGGGGGGATTTTTTTGCCCCCTTTCCCATACCCCGCGTCACAAAAGCGGAAAAACCTGCCTAATGCTATGAAAAATAAAGAAAAAATGTGTAAAATGCCACGCATTGTGGCACTTTTTACCGGGTCTTTTTTGCCGATGGGTAAAAAGTGCCGGGTTGGGGGGGTAAAGGTTTTCAGATGAAAAGGGCTATGGGGTAGCCCCTATTCACTACCGGGCCCCTCCAATAACGGTGTCATCCCCGCGAAAGCGGGGATCCATAAAAATCAATGCACTGAATCCCCGCCTACGCGGGGACACGGTTATTAAAGGTGCCCAACTGTCTTTGCGAGCGCAGCGAAGCAATCCAGAAATACGGCCAGCGGAAAAACTGGATTGCCACGCCTCCTACGGAGGCTCGCAATGACGAAAAATGGGGATTTTAGGTGCCCAGGGATAAAAACCCTACCCCATCAACCGATCAGCCTCATCCTGGCTGATGGTTTCACCGGCGAATCCGGGGCCGGACATCCGGCTGTCCGGGGCAATGCTGGGGGCGGTGCCCATCAGGGCCAAGAAATCCCCATAACGATCCAGGGTTTTTTGAACCTGTTTTAGGCGTTGGCCCACGATATCTTGAAAGGTACAGGCCTCGGACAGCTGCATGCCCACATCTTCCGTGCGTTCATCCTGTTGCAGGGTTTCGGCCAGGCTCAACATGGTATTGGCGGCGTTTTCCGTTTCGGTTAAGGCCTCTTTCAGGTGTTTGGCACTGGTTTTCAGCTCGGCGTAAATCTGGCTGTGGCTTTTAAATTGATCCAGCAGGGCCCGCATAAAATGCCGCTGAACATTGGAAAATTTTCCTTTATCCATCTGGGGCAGGACGGCCTCTAAAATGGATTGCAGGGCATCTAGGCTTTGTTCGGGGTTCATAACGGTTCCTGAAATACTTGATGTTAAAAGGGGCCCAAAACCGCCATCAGCTTACTTTTCAGCGTACCGGCGTTAAAGGGTTTGATAATATAATTGCTAACGCCGGCCTTTTTGGCGGCGATGACGTTTTCGGGTTTGCGTTCCGCCGTGACCATGACAAAGGGAACCGTGGGCGTTTTTGACACGCCGCGCACGTGTTTCAGGAGGTCATAGCCCGACATGGGTTCCATGTTCCAATCGGAAATGATCAGCGCAAAATCTTTCTGACCCATTTTTTCAATGGCATCGGTACCATCGGTGGCCTCCGTCACGTTCATAAAGCCCAACTGAGCAAGCATCTGACGGGTAATCCGCAGCATGGTTTTAAAGTCATCCACGATCAAAATTGGCATATCTTTGGTGACGGCCATGATTTATTTTCCTTGGCTTATTGTCCTTGGGGTTGCCCTTCTGGCTTGGCTTTGGGGGTATTCATGCTGGCCATCAGCGTTTTGGCATCCTCCGGCACGGGGGTCTTTTCCGCAAGCGCAGCCGTCACAAACGTGGCCTTTTTCACATCCATTTTGGCCAGAATGGGCGCCAGCTTCGCTTCCTTCATCCCCCTTACAACATCCAACAAAATGGTTAATTCCAAGTTATTCATGATGGCGGCAGCACTCTCTGGTTTCATTTTTTCGTAAATGCGAACCAGGGATGCAATTTGTTCGTCTTGGCTTTTGTGCAATTCCGTGACTTTGGTTTCGATATTTTTATAAATCGTCTCAATGTCATCCTTGATGGTTTCCATGGTTTTGAGTTTGCTATCCAGTGTGGCCTCCAGGGCGGCCACGGTGCGTTCGCGTTGATCCATCTCTTCGGTTTTTTTATCCAGCAAAGCCCGACGTGCCCGCAGGGATTGCAGCAATTCAATTTCCGATTTGCTAAACGTGGTGATGTCCACCAGATCTTCATCGGTTTTGGTGGGTTTGACAAAATCGGCCTGGCCTTCACGGGCGGTTAAATCGGTTTTGGTTTCTGGTTTTTTTACCAGATCGGGTTTTATTTCTGTGGTGACGGGGGTGGCTGTTGAGGTGGCTTTAGGGGCAGCTTCAGGTTTGGCCGCTTCTTCCGCCCAGGCCGTCAAACGGTGGCTGGGATCCCCAAAGGAAAGAACCCTCAGCACCAGCGTCAGAACACACAAGCCTATAAATCCTAAAATTAAGGGCTTGAGAGCCTGATCCAAAAAAGAAAAAGAAAGACGCTTCATGGATTTTCTACCCCTAAGCCTGTCGTTGCGCCATCATGTCCGCCAGCTCTCGCTCAACCCGGGACAGGGATTTTCCGTCCTGGGGGGTAGAGAGCGGGACGGTTGAGGGACGGGAAACGTCTTTTTTGGTGGGGGCCTGCATCAGGGCATCGGCCAAGGTTTCGGCGCGCTGACACAGGAACACCAAATCTTGCCGGATGGGACCCACGCTGGCCACAGCGGTTTCGATGGTGGTTTGGGCCTCTTTGGCCTTGGATTCCAGCACAATAAGCGTTTCTGAGGTCTGGCGACTGGTGTGATCAAAGGCCTGCAGGGCTTTTTGAAATTCCTGGTGCATGTCCTGCAGCTGAACAATTTTTTTGTGCAAACGCCAGCCTCCTAATGCCCCCGCCAGCAACAAAACAATCAAAAAACCATCAAAAAACATGGGGAGCATGGCGGTTAATCCTTTGCGGTCATCAGGCGGATCAGGCGTTTGTGGACCTTCACCGCGATATTGCTGTTTTTTTGTCCCAGGTGCCCCTTAAACAGGGGAACGCTGCCACAACACAGGTCAATGGCCTGTTCGGGTTTGGTCATAAATTGAATTTGACTACCGACTTGCCAGGACAGCGCATCATTCAGCATCATTTGTTGTTCGCCCAAAACAGCCTGCAGTCCAATACCGGTTTGAAGAAGCTCTGAGGCCAAGTGGGTTTCCCAAATAGAATCCCGCCCAAATTTTTCCCCCATGAACATCTGAAGCAGGATTTCCCGTACAGGTTCTAAGGTCGCATAGGGCAAACAGAAATCCACCGTACCGCCCCGATCCTCCATGTCCACCCGCAGCTTAATCAAAATCGCAGCGTTGGCAGGGCGGGCAATGGTGGCAAAGCGGGGGTTGGTTTCCAGGCGTTCAAAGTTAAACGTCACGGGGGACAGGGGGTCAAAGGCCTCTGACATATCCGCCAAAATAATACTGATCATGCGCTCAATCAGCTTGCGCTCGATGGTGGTATAGGGGCGGCCCTCAATGCGCATGGTTTGCTGTTTGCCGCGCCCCCCCAGCAGAACATCCACAATGGAATAAATCAGGGGGCTTTCCACGGTGATAAGGGCCATGTTGTCCCATTCTTCGGCCTTCACCACGGCCAAAAGGGCCGGCAGTGGGATGGAATCCAAATAATCCCCGAACCGGATGGACGTCATGTTTTCCAGTGTGACCTCAACGTTATCCGATGTAAAATTCCGCATACTGGTGGACAGCATCCGCACCAGTCGGTCAAAGGCAACCTCCAGCATCGGCAGCCGTTCGTAGGCCACCATGGAGCTATTCACCAGGGCGCCGATGCCCGTGGCCTGATCCTGGCTTTCATCACCAAAGCCCAGAAGAGAGTCAATCTCATCCTGATTCAGGATGCGCTCGCCCTCGCCGCCTCCTTCCATCATCGCTTCATCGGGCAAGGCCGATTCGTCCAGGTCTTCAGCGGCCAAAAGATCGTCTGTATCGGTCATGGCTATTGCAAAATCATTTCAGCGAACAAAACATCTTTGACATCCGCGCCATCCGCTGTGGCCTGAATGCGTTTGAGCAGCTCTTCCCGAAGTCTGAGCATCCCCTCGGACCCTTCCAGATCCTCAACCCGCAATTCCCGTAAATAGGTTTGCATTTGATCGACAATACGGGGCAGGCGTTTTTCCACCAGAGGCACCGATTCGGGATTGCCCAGCTCCAGGTTGATTTTCATTTTTAAAAAATTGGTGGCTTTGGCTTTTCCCTTGCCCCGGATATTCACAATGACATCGGGCAGTTCAAAAAAAATAGGGTCGGCTTTGGCGTCTTTTCCGGCCTCTTCACCGTGTTCACCCTCGGCGACGGCTTCATGGCCAGCCTCCCCGGCCTCGGTGGGGTGTTCTTCTTTTTTACCCAGCACACCGGAAAAAAAGACACCTGCCCCAATAAGCAGCAACAAAACAGGCAGGGCGATCAGGATCAGTTTCTTTTTGGCCATGGTTTTTATATCCCTTTTCTTCGATCATGGTATCAGGATATGATGAAAGGAATGTTAACATTTCTTTAAGGCCCCCCATGGTTTCCGATGCCTATAGTCAAACCTTTGGTCATGAAACCGTGACGCCAGGCGAACGACGTGCCCGGGTGGGCGGCGTCTTTGCCTCAGTCGCATCACGCTATGATATTATGAATGACGTGATGAGTTTAGGCACCCACCGCCTGTGGAAAAAAATTCTGTTACAAAAATTGCCCATTACAAATCATACACGGATGCTGGATGTGGCAAGCGGCACGGGGGATATTGCTCTTTCGGTGGTGCAAAAATACAACAATTTGCCCCCCATTGTGATGGTAGATCCTTCGGCCCCCATGCTGGAAAAGGCTGAGGAGCGCCTGATCAACCAAGCCTTAATCGGGCGCGGCCAAACCGTTGTGGCCCCGGCGGAGGCCCTTCCCTTTCCTGACCGCGCCTTTGATTTGTGCACCATCAGTTTTGGGTTACGGAATGCGACGCACTTGATGCAGGCCCTTTCAGAGATGCGGCGGGTGCTGGTGTACGGCGGCCATTTTTTTTGCATGGAATTTTCGCCGGATATTTTGCCGGTTTTGCAAAAACCCTACGCTATGTACGAACGCATCATCCCCTTGATGGGGAAAGTGATTGCTCGCGACGCCGCATCTTATCGGTATTTGGTGGAAAGCATTCGGGCGTTTCCCACGTCAGAGGCCCTGGCAGGAATGATGACAGAGGTGGGTTTTGGGGCCATTAAAGTCACCCCCCTAAGCGGGGGCCTGGTCCGCATTCATCAGGGGGTTCGTCTTTAGATGTTGATTTTTGAGGGCATTCGTTTTTTCAGAATTCTTAATCGTCATGGGTTGGTTTATGAGGCCGTGGCGCAAAAACCGTATCGCTTTGCTTTCAAAAAGAAAAACCAGGCGCCTGTGGGCCCGCGTTTATGTGCGGCCCTCAAGGACATGGGCCCCACCTTTGTAAAACTGGGCCAAATGCTGGCCACCCGTCCGGATGTGGTGTCAGAAGACGTGGCCAAGGCCTTAACAGAGCTGCAAGATCGCATGCCCCCCTTTCCCGGGGATGTGGCCATCAGTATTGTTGAAAAGCAATTAGGGGACGCCGTAACAACCTTATTTGCGGATTTTGATCCTGTTCCTGTGGCCTCGGCCTCCATCGCCCAGGTTCACAAGGCCCGTTTGCTCTCAGGCGAAACCGTTGCCGTAAAGGTTTTGCGCCCGAACATTGAGGCAGCATTTGCCCGCGACATGGCGCTTTTTTTAAAAATGGTGCGTTTTGTTGAGCGTGCCGTGCCGCGTTTGCATCGATTCAAGCCCCGGGAGGTTGTGGCTTTTTTACAAGAATGCCTGGCCATGGAAACGGATTTGCGGCTTGAGGGCTCGGCCGCATCAAAATTCCGCAAAAATTTTGAGAAAAACCCTGATTTGTTGGTGCCCAAGGTCCATTGGTCCCACACGGCGCGTCGTGTGTTGACGCTGTCATGGATTGACGGGGTTCGGATTGATAACAAGGCCGCCTTGCTTGAAAAAGGCCTTGATCCCAAAGTGTTATTAGAAAAGGCCTCCATCATTTTTTTCACCCAGGTTTTTGAACACGGGTATTTCCATGGGGATCTTCACCCCGGCAATGTGTTTGTGACGGATAGCGGGCAGATTGCCGTTATGGATTTTGGGATTATGGGATCCATCAGCCCCCAGCGCCGGAAGTATCTGGCAGATTTGTTCCATGCCTTTATCGTTGGGGATTACGATAAAGTCGCCGATTTGCATTTTGATACGGGCATTGTGGATACAACAAAATCCCGCGCTCTGTTTGCCGCCATGGCCCGCTCGGTGGGCGAGCCCATGCTGGAGCGCCCCATGCGGGATGTTTCCCTGGCCCGTTTGCTGGGGCAGGTTTTTGAATTAACGGAACATTTTCAACTGCAAAACCAGGTGGATCTGCTCCTGGTACACAAAAATATGATGTTATCAGAGGGTATTGGGAAAATTTTGAATCCCGATGTCAACATGTGGCAATTGGCCCGCCCCCATATTGTGGACTGGATGAAGCGGCAAAACAGCCCCCGGCAAAAAATCAAAGACCTGGTTTCCGGGCTGGAAACCACGCTGCACCACGCGCAATCGGTGATGCGGGCCCTGGAAAATTCCCTTAAAGAACGATCCGTCAAAGGAGAGTTAGGATCTTAAGTGTTGCAAAAGACTCTGGCAGACAATTAAAATTGTTAAAAGCAAATAGAATGTCTTGACTTGTTCTGAAAGACTGAATAAAACCATCATCATGTCAAATTTTGGAATCGTGTTATGGCAAAATCGTCGACAATTCTCGTCAAGCTGGAAAGCACGGCAGGAACCGGTTTTTTTTACGTCAAAAAGCGCAATCCTAAAAAATTGACAGAAAAACTGAAATTCCGTAAGTACGATCCCAAGGTCCGTCAACACGTGGATTTTGTCGAGAAAAAAATAAAGTAGAAAGGTTTCCCCTATGCGTCGTAGTTTATTGTTTGTTGCCATTGCTGTTTTGGCTGTGGTTGTTCTTTTGACGGTTGCCAAAGGGCCTGATCAGGTTGCCACGATTGAAGGTGCTGTTGAAAACGCTGCCACCCAAGCCGGTCAAGCTGTTGAAGCTGTTGAAGGCGCTGCGGAAGCAACGGGTAACGCCGTTGAAAATGCTGTGGCTCCTGCCGCTGAGACCCCTGCTGCTCCTGCTGCAGAAACCCCTGCCACCCCTGCGCCAGAAACCAACACGGCTCCTGGACCTGAAGTTCCTGGTGCTGCTGGTCAAACACAGTAGTTTTTTTCCTTTGTTGGGTAGGTAAGCATGGGACGTCGTTCTCTTTTGTTAATGGCCTCCCTTGCTACCCTAGTGGTTTTGGCCTTTGTTTGGTCTTTGTCTCAAGAGACTGAAACAAAGACCTCCCTCCAACCCTTTGGTGGCCCCTTTACCCTGACCGATCACACGGGCGATCCCTTTTCCTTGTCCTCGGTTTCTGGGTCTTACGTTCTGATATTTTTTGGGTTCACCCATTGCCCTGATGCCTGTCCTTTGGGTCTAAAAAAAATATCCGATGCCCTGGCTCTTTTGCCAGAACCATCTTCTTCCCGTTTGGTCCCTCTTTTCATTACCGTGGACCCTGCCCGGGATACGCCGGAGGCCCTCGCCGCTTACCTTAACTCTTTTTCCCCAAAAATTATCGGTTTGACAGGAACACAGGCCCAAATTGCTGATGTCACCAAACGTTATGCCATTTATGCGGAAAAGGTTTCCCTGAATACCCCCCCTGCCGGCCCCGATGCCCATCACGAGCACGGGCAGGCACACCATGGTTCCAATCAGACTGACACCGATTACAGCGTGGATCATACCACCCATTTTATTCTGCTGGATCCCCAGGGCAATTTTCTAAAGGTATACTCGACCGATCAGACGGCGGAGGACCTGGCCCGGGATTTAACGTTGGTCATGGGGCGGTAGAGGAGGTATTGTTCTGAATACAATTCAGAACAAACGGTTGTGCTTTTTAAGCAGGAGTTTTTATGTTCCATTGGGTATGCGCAGGATTTTTGGGCATAATGGCCTTAAATGGTTTTTTTGGCGTTCAGTATTTTAAAAAAACGCTAGAGAGAAGCCCCAAAAGGGACAAAATAGTTCGGGTTTCCTTATGGTTGAGCTTTATTCCTCTCTTATTTTTTATCGGATTCATTTATTTTTTCACACAGGGGGGATCCAATGTTGTTCAGTTTTCAGATCCTAGCCTTTGGTCGTTTTGGTTCTGGTTTTGGCCATTGAGCTTTATTCTCGCTTCCTTGGCTGGGCTTATTTCATTGATTTTACTGGCGTTAGATTTGAATCCCCGTGCCCGCCCGTATTTTTTTATGACGCGCCTTTTTTCCATTGTGTCGTTTTTGGGTGTTTTTTGGATTTTACGATTAACAATACCTGATGCGTGAGGGGGGGGGGGATTTTTGTCTTCTGTTCCTGTTTTTCAGACCGCTCGTCTGTTCCTAAAGTTGCCGGAACCGTCCAATTTACCCGCCTATTCCCAAAATTTTGTTGATTATGAGGTCCTGCGTTTTTTGTCCAATCGCGTCCCTTGGCCCTATCCCGAAAAGGGCGTTTGGGATTATTTCAACACCCAGATTTTCCCAGAGCAGGGAAACAGTCGGTGGCTTTGGGGGCTGTTCCTCAAAAATAACCCAGAAGAACCCATTGGTGGTGTTGAATTATGGCGGGAAACAACGCCGGAGAGGCCCGATCATAGGGGATTTTGGTTAGCCCACCGTTTTTGGGGCCAGGGGTTGATGACAGAGGCCCTGGTCCCCATCACCGATTATGCTTTTGATGCCTTGGGATTTGAATTCCTGATCTTTGCCAACGCTGCGGGTAACGAGCGATCCCGTCGCATCAAAGAAAAACAGGGCGCCCATTTTCTGGGTGTTCGTCCTGGATCCTTCGTGGATCCCACCCTGACAGAGCAAGAGATTTGGCGTCTGGATGCCCAGGCATGGCGGGCAAGGCACCCTGTCAAAACCCTGTAAAAAAGCAACAAATCCCCCTAAACCACCCCATGACACTGCTTATACTTCTTCCCTGACCCACACGGACAGGGGGCGTTGCGTAAGACACGGCCCCAGGTGGCGGGATTTTTGGGATCGATTTGCCCAGACACATGCCGTTTATGGGCCGGTTCTTTCGGGGGGGGCGGGGTATCGCCTTGATTGTAAAAGGCATGGTCCAGCAGACTCGGCGGTGGCATCAAATCCTCTGCCCGAACCACCTGCATTCTCAGGGACAGCGCCGTCACTTCCTCCCGAATGCGGGCCAACATGGCCTCAAAATAATGAAACGCTTCTTGTTTGTATTCATTCAGCGGATCCCGCTGGCCCATGGCGCGCAGGCCAATACCGCTACGCAAATGATCCAGCGCCTGAAGATGATCCTGCCAACACGTATCAATTTGCTTGAGGATGAGGAACTTTTCTGCCAGCGTGGCCTTCTCATCCCCCCAGGTTTGCCGGAGGTTTTGGATTTTCTCATCGCCCGCCTGGGCCAATCCTGCCGCCAGATCTTCCCGGCCGAATCCTTCGGGCTCGCACCATGTTTCAAGCGGGAGTTCTAGAGCAAAGACATTTTTCACCGCCGCCGTTAGTCCCGGCAAATCCCAATGATCTTTATACGCCTGGACGGGGATAAAGCGATCCATTAAGCCATCGACGACATCCTGACGGAATTCATCCACCAGATCCCGCACATTGTCCAAGTGCATGATTTCGCGGCGCTGGGCATAAATCAGTTTCCGCTGTTCGTTCATGACATCATCAAATTTCAGCAGGTTTTTTCGCATGTCAAAATTGCGACCTTCCACCCGTTTTTGGGCCTTTTCAATGGTGCGGGAGAGCATGGAATGATTGACTTCCTCGCCTTCCTTCATCAGCCCCATGGAGGACACCATTTGATGCATCCGATCGCCCCCAAAAATGCGCATCAAATCGTCTTCCAGACTGATGTAAAAACGCGAAATGCCGGGATCCCCCTGGCGGCCCGAACGGCCCCGCAGCTGGTTGTCAATCCGGCGGCTTTCGTGTCGTTCCGTTCCCAAAACGAATAGGCCCCCCGCCGCCAAAACCGTGGCCTTATCGGCGGCATGCTGGGCGCGGGCGGCGTTTTGCTGGGTTATATCATGGCCAGCCTCATGCAGCAGAACCTCAAGATTCCCCCCCAACTGAATATCCGTGCCTCGACCGGCCATGTTGGTGGCAATGGTCACGGCGCCGGGTTTTCCCGCGTGTTTGATAATCTCGGATTCTTGCTCGTGATACCGGGCATTCAAAACCTGGTGGGCAATGTTATGTTTTTTCAGGGCCTTAGAAAACATTTCCGATTTTTCAATACTGGTGGTGCCCACCAAAATGGGCTGTTTCCGACTGAAACAATCCTGAATTTGGGCAATAATGGCCGCCTGTTTGTCCTCGGCATCGCAAAAAATGCGGTCCTGATCGTCAATACGCTGCACGGGATTGTGTGTGGGAATGGAAATCACCGACAGATTATAAATTTCCTCAAACTCCGCAGCCTCTGTCATGGCCGTTCCTGTCATACCGGCCAATTTATTGTAACTGCGGAAAAGATTCTGATACGTAATGGACGCCAGCATGATATTTTCACGCTCGATGGCCACCCCTTCCTTGGCTTCTAACGCCTGGTGCAGGCCATCGGAAAAGCGCCGCCCATCCATGATCCGACCCGTAAATTCATCCACGATCATGACCTTGCCATCTTTGACAATATATTCCTGATCCTTGTGAAACAATTGGGCAGCCCGCAGGGATTGCAGGCTTAAATGCAGAACCTCATTATATTCAACATCATACAGGTTTTCCCCTTGCCGAACCAGACCCGCCGCAATCAGGGCCTGTTCCAAAAATTCCTGGCCCTCTTCGGTCAGGGTTACGGTGCGGTGTTTTTCGTCCTTTTCATACCCTTCAGGGGGCACCGTTTTCACAACGGCATAAATTTTTCGGTATAATTCAGAGGATGTCGTCGCCGGCCCCGAAATAATCAGCGGCGTGCGGGCCTCATCCACCAGAATACTGTCAACCTCATCAATCAGGGCATAATGTAGATCCCGCAGCACCAAATCCTCGGCCTTCACCTTCATGTTATCCCGCAGATAATCAAACCCCAGCTCGTTGTTGGTGACATAGGTAATGTCGGAACCATAGGCCCGCTGGCGAGACATATCGTCCATGCCCCCCGTGACGCAGCCCACGGTCATGCCCAGAAATTCAAACACTTTCCCCATCCATCCGGCATCTCGGCGGGCCAGATAATCGTTAACGGTAATCACGTGGACCCCTTTGCCCTCCAGCGCCACCAGATACGCCGGCAGGGTCGCCACCAGGGTTTTCCCCTCCCCCGTGCGCATTTCGGCAATCATACCATTAAAAAGGACCGTGCCCCCGATCAACTGCACATCAAACGGGCGCAGGCCCAGGGCCCGCGTGGCGGCCTCGCGCACAGCGGCAAAAACATTAGGCATCAGGGCTTCCAGGGACTCGCCGCTGGCCAGACGCTCCCGAAACAGGGCTGTTTGGCCCCGCAATGTGGCATCGTCCATGGCGGCATAGTGGTCTTCTTTGGCCCGCGCCGCCTGGATCACGCGCTGTTGTTTTTTGACATAGCGGTCACTGTGACTACCGAAGAAACGACGCAGAAAAGCAGAGAGCATAAAGTATCCCTAGGGATGATAAGGCCTGCATCTTTACCACGCTGACACGGGCAGCGACAATGGTTTTTTCAGGCAAAAAACTTCCTCTACTCCCCTCTTCTTCTTGTCAATTGCAGCCATGGTGGTTACAGTCTTTGGACGACTGTAAAAAACTGCAATGAAAATGTGAGTCTTCCTGCCCATGGCTATTCCTTATTTCACCGAAATGATGATCCTTTTGGCATCAGCACTGACCATTGCCCCTATTTTCAAACATATGAAACTCAGCCCCGTTCTGGGATATTTGGTGGCCGGGGCGGCCATTGGTCCCTATGCCATGGGGTATGTTCAGGACATTGAACGCATCCAGCACGTTTCTGAGCTGGGCATTATTTTTCTGATGTTTATGGTGGGGTTGGAACTGCCCCTGGGACGGCTTAAGGTCATGCGGACCCTGGTTTTTGGCCTGGGAACCCTGCAGGTGCTGGCCACAGGATTTCTCATTGCCGCCGTGTGTCTTTTTTTTAACCTGCCCATGAATACTGCGATTATTATCGGGGCCAGTCTGGCCCTGTCCTCCACCGCCATGGGGATTCAACTGCTCAGTGAACGCGAAGAACTTCGGGCCCGTCATGGTCGTGCCACGTTCTCTGTTCTGCTTTTTCAGGATATTTGCGCCGCTTTTTTCATGACCCTGATCATGCTGATGGCAAGAGAACAAAACTCCGAAAGTTCCCTTCTCTTCTTAGTCGGGCAAACATTCTTAGATGCCATCATTGCAGTCGTGGCTATTTTTGTTTTGGGACACTACGCGCTGCGTCCTTTGTACCGTTATGTGGCCAGTACGAACAATGAGGAAATTTTTACTGCCACAACCCTGCTGGTGATCCTTTCCGTCAGTTTTTTGATGGGGAAAATTGGCCTGTCCATGGCCCTGGGGGCCTTTATTGCCGGCATGACCCTGGCCGAAACAGAATATCGTCACGAGGTCGGCCGCCATGTTTTGCCTTTCCAGGGCCTTTTGCTTGGCTTATTTTTTATGACCGTGGGCATGGGCATTGATTTCAGTGCCGTTGCCTATAATGCTTTTTCCATTGGAATTATGCTCATGGGGCTGATGGTGGGCAAAGGCCTTTTGGTTTACAGCGTCACGCGTTTGTTTGACCTTTCCTCTTCCTGCGCCCTTAAGGTTGCCGTTTTGTTGTGCCAGGGGGGGGAATTTGCCTTCGTTTTGCTGGCCATGGCCCGAACCGGTGGGCTTATCGATCCTGTCCTTTCATCAAACCTTTTGGTGGTGGTGGCCCTGAGTATGGCCCTGACCCCCATTTTGTATGCCATTCTTTCCCGATTTGATCACCCGGATGTCATTGCGGCCGAGGATTCCATCACCCTCAATGATATTGCCGTGTCTTGCCAGGATCTTAACCATCATGCGATTATTATTGGCTTTTCCGAGGAAGGAAAAACCCTCACAGAAACCCTCAGCCAAGCGGGAAAACCCTTTGTGATTTTGGACACAAATAAAGCCAATTGTCTTTTGGGCCAGCAGTTGTTTTTACCTGCTTTTCATGTGGCCTCCATCAACCATGATGTGCTGGAGGCCGTGGGGGGGGACCGCGCCCAGGTCATCGCCCTGACCCAACCCACGCCAGCCTTAAAACGCCTGGTTCTGGAAATGATCCGGCAGCATTTCCCCCATTTGCATTTGATTACCCACACGCCCTCAGACAACGACGGGGAAGAGTTAACACCCGGCCATCTGGCCGTCATCACAACCCATAATGTTTCCGAACGCTTTACCGAAACTGTTTTACAGGCCCTTGCCGAAGCCCCTGCCCAACACCCACATCCCTCATGACTGCCTTTCGTCCCCTTTTTTACGTCATTTCCCTTCTCCTTCAGGCTCTGGCCGGCATGATGCTCATCCCCACGGCCTTTGACTATCTATCGGGACACCCGGGATGGTCGGTTTTTTTCATCAGTGCCGCGTTAACCAGCGGCATTGCCTTTTTTATGGGCTTGATGAATCGGGCGCCGCTGCCCAACATCACAACCAAGCAAGCGTTTATTTTTGTTGTCGCAACCTGGTTTTTATTCCCGGCTTTTGCCGCGATTCCTTTTATGGTGTCTTCGTTGAACCTGGGTTTTGTTGAGGCTTTTTTTGAAGCCACCAGCGGCCTCACCGGTACCGGCTATACCGTCATTTCAGGACTGGACACCTTGCAGCCCGGAATTTTGCTATGGCGCTCGCTGCTTAATTTTTTGGGGGGTGTGGGGATTATTGTTCTGGCTGTGGCCATTATGCCCATGCTGGGCGTTGGGGGCATGCAACTGTTTCAAAGAGAATCTTCCGACATCAGCGGAAAATTCATGCCCCGCGTGGGCAGCCTGGCCATGACCATCTTAATGACATACATTATCTTAAACATCTTTTGCGCCCTGGGCTATCGCTACGCGGGCATGTCTGCCTTTGATGCCATTAACCATGCCATGGCTACCGTATCCGCCGGGGGCTTCAGCACCCACGACATATCCTTTCGCTATTTTCAAAATTTCCCCCTGGTGGAATGGAATGGCATTTTATTTATGGCCTTGGCAGGGCTTCCTTTTACTTTGTATTTCAGGGCCCTATCGCCAAAACTTGATTTTTTCGTTTTTTATAAAGATACCCAGGTGCGGGCCTTCTTTAAAATTCTTATCGGTTCTGTCCTGGCACTTTCCTTTGTGCGATACATGAGCGAAACCGGAAATTTACCTTTTTCAGAAATACTTAGAACAACATTTTTCAATACAACATCAGCCATGACGGGCACGGGCTTTTTTTCCCGCGATTACATGACCTGGGCCCCGTTAACATTTGTTGCTTTTTATATTCTGATGTTTGTGGGGGGCTGCGCCGGATCAGCCACATCAGGATTTAAGATCTTTCGGGTTCAAATTATGGTGCGCCTGATTGGTATTCAGCTGAAGCGGGTTTTGCAGCCCCACGGGGTTTTCCTACCCTATTATAACAACCGCGTGCTCTCCCAAGGCGTTGTGGATTCCGTTGTGTCTTTTATGTTTATCCATCTTTTGGTGGTATGCTTTTTTTCCTTGGTCTTTGCCGCTTACGGCCTGGACATGGTGACATCTTTGGCCATGGCCATTTCGTCTCTATCTTGTGTGGGGATGGGCCTGGGGGATATTACGGGCCCCTCGGGCAGCCTGAAACCGCTCAGCGACGGGATCAAGCTGTGGATGAGTTTGGCCATGATCGCCGGACGACTTGAATTTTTGGCCATTCTGGTGTTATTTATGCCCAGATTTTGGAAAGAATGGAGATAGCTTATGTATTCTTGTGTGGCCGAAGCCCTCCTTAACACCGCCTGTATTGGCCTTTCTCCTGATGCGCCCTATACCTTAACATCGGGCAAAACCAGCCCCGTTTATGTGGATGGGCGGAAAATTTTGTCCTATCCTGCGGTCCGGGACCTGGTCATGACCTCCCTCACGGAAAAGGCCAAGGACCTCATCACCCGTCACCACATCAATGTCGTGGCAGGGGGGGAAACTGCGGGCATTCCCTACGCGGCCATGGTGGCGGATCGCCTCAATCTGCCCATGATCTATATCCGGAAAAAACCCAAGGATTTTGGTCGCGGCCGCCAGATTGAGGGGGACCTACCACCTGAGGCCCGCGTGCTGCTCATCGAAGACCTCCTGAGTTTTGGCACCAGCAAAAAAGTTTTTCTGGATGCCCTCACTGCCGCCGGTGCTGTCGTACCGGCCTTGGCCGTTGTGTTTTCCTATGACTTGTTTGACCTGACCCCGGCCCTGGCCCCCCATCCTGTCCCTGAGATTGCCAGCGTGGTGACATGGCAGGATGTTTATGACTTTACAAAAAGCAATCGTTCACTTTTTTTTAAGGAGGCCACTTTTCTAGAAAATCTCCTGAAAAACCCTGGGGAATTTATAAAGTGAACGCTCGCTATTTTTTTCTTTCTCTTGCTTTTCTGGCGGCTCTCCCCTGCCCGGCTGAGGCCCAGGTTGCTGAGGGGGACGTTCCGCTGGTGGTGGCTATCTCCAGGCTACCCCAGGAATTGCATCCGCTTTATGAAACCAGCCCCGCCAACCAGGCGTTGCTCAGCCTCACCACCCCCCCCATCGTGTCGCGTAATGACCAGGGGCGCTTTGTTTGTGAGGCTTGTGCCACCCTGCCCACGCTGGATAATGGCGGTCTGACGTTTACGAAAAACGGCGGGCTGACGTTGCGTTTTGCCCTGAAAAAGGGATTGCGCTGGGGCGACGGTTATCCCGTGACGGCCCAGGATGTTACGTTTACGCTGGATGTCATGGCGTCGCTACCGCCTGAAAATCCCTATAAACAATACCGTAACCGTTTGGATCAGGTCAGCGTGGATAAAGACACGGTCATTCTGTTGTTTCCTGAGGTCCACAGCCTGGCCGATGTTATGCCCGCCTTTCCCCTGGTCCCCGCCCATCTGGAAAAGGGTCGTTTTGATAGCGACCCTGGGCTTTATGGGATGCAGACGCAGTACCGGATCAAGCCCGATGACGCGGGCCTCAGCTATGGCCCCTTTGCCGTGACCCAGCCCGGGATTACCAATATCCTTTTTCGGCGAAATCCCGCCTATCCCGTCCTTCCCAAAACCCCCACCAGCCTGGAATTGCGCACCTATCAGACCGAGGCCCTGGCCAGGGATTTAAAAACCGGGGCCCTGGACCGCGTTCTACGCTATCAAAACCTGAATGATGCCGACCAAAGGGCCCTGCTCCAAGCCCTCCCCACCAATACCTATACCGTTTCCTGGCAGGCTGAGCCCTATCTCATCGTTCTGGATGTGATGGGGGAGGCCTCCCCTGCCCTGCGCCAGGCTCTGGGCCAAAGCGTTGACTGGGAAAAGGCCGCCAAGCCCCTGTTCGATGGTCATTTGATCCCCGCCAGCAGTGTGTTTCGTGACGATGATGTGCGCTTTGCGGCAACCGACCGACCGCTGCCCGATGAAACGGCCCTGAAAACCGTTCTTGCCAAGGAAGGCTGGACCCAGAAAGACACCGTCTTTCAAAAAAGTGATCGTTCACTTTCTTTTTCCATCACGACGCTATCGGGCCAACCCACCCTGCTGGCCTTGCAACAGGTATTGGCCAACGCGCTGAAAAAACAGGGCATTCCCGTGACGCTGCAAACCGTCAGCCAGGGGATTTTTTATGGGGAGCAACTGCCCCAGCGGACCTTTGACGGATTGGCCCTGTATATCGTGCCCACCACAGGCGATCCCCTCATCAACTGGCTGCGCTCCGTTTACAGCGTCCCCGGCGCCGACCCCAGCGTCCCCGCCCTGCTGGAGGCCCTGAACCAGAACCCGTCCATTGAAAGTGAACGCTCACTATGGGATCAGATCCAGGCCCACCTGGCCGCGGAGCCCCGCTTTATCCCCCTGTTTTTCACCCCGTCCCTGACCTTACAAAAAACCACCTGGCAGCTGCCGGAACCCACCGCCCCCCTGGGAACGGCGGGGGGGTGGGTTCGGCGGTGAGGATTTATCGCCGCCTAATCATTTTGGGTTTGATTGCCCATATTTTTTAAAACGATTGAATCCAGAAATTGACGACAATCATCAACGGTACTACGCAAAGGCTCTTCCAACTCTTCTTCCTCTTCAAATACCTCTTCTGAAGGCAATCCTTCTAAAAGCGTTGAAAGTTCGCTTAAAGGATTGATGAGTTCTCCAACACTAACATCATCGGATTCCAAAATTTGATAAATATTAGCCACCCGGCTTTCTATTGCTTTTGGCTCCTCAATATAAGGCAATTCGCCTACCACCCGAGTGCAACACGATAGCACAGCAATACACAGGACCTCTTTTTCAGAAAAATGCTCGGCGATAATACCATGGGTATTAGGATTTTTAAAAGCATCCAGCAGAAATGTGTCAACAACAGTAACTCCCTACCTCCCCTTTAAACGGGGATGGGGGGCGGGTGACCTGCGAAGGCATTTTTGATGGTTTGGAGGAGGTTGAGGTTTTGTTTGGCAGCGGTGGAGAGGAGGGATCGGAGGGTGGCGA